>JBGALX010000006.1:0-429892 GCA_044223505.1 Myxococcaceae bacterium | reverse complement strand
GCGGTCGCGATCGTGATGCCGCGGGCGCGCTCTTCAGGAGCCTTGTCGATCTGGTCGTACGCGAGGAAGGTCGCGCCGCCGGTCTTGGCGAGCACCTTGGTGATGGCCGCGGTCAGCGTCGTCTTGCCGTGGTCGACGTGCCCGATGGTACCGATGTTGACGTGCGGCTTGCTCCGGTCGAACTTTTCCTTGCTCATGACTTTCCTAGAGAGGGTTGTCTAAACGGCGGCTGCTTAGCAGCAGGACACGCTCGCTCCAAGCGCATTGTCCACTGACCACGCCGGTTCTCAGGATCACACGCGAGGGCCCGCAGGGTTGAGCCGCGGCACGGGCGAAGCATTGGCGGGGCGACGCCATGAAGACCCTGACCGCCCTGGCGCTGCTCAGCCTCTGCCTCATGCTGCTTCGTTAGAGCTGGCACATGTGCCCGCCGACGACGCGCCACGAGCCACCCTCGCGGCGCCAGAAGCGCGTGTAGCGCAGCGTGCTCAGCTGGCGCTGACCGGCGATGACGGCCGAGGCCGCCATCTTGACGCTGACGACCGCGCAGTCGCCGTGAATCGCGACGCGCCGCTCCGAGGGCTCGAGCTTCTCGATCACGATCTGCCTCGAGCGATGGAGCGCGAGATCGTCGGCCTTCGTGACGACGCTGCCGTCGAGCGCCGTGAAGATGAGCGCGTCGTCGAGCAGACGGTCGAGCGCGCCGACGTCGCCGGCGAGCATCGCGCGCCGCAGCTCGGCCTCGGCGGCGTCGACCTCGTCGGCGCTCGCCATCAGTACCCGCGCAGGCGCTTGATCGTCTCTTCGGGCGCCGGCCCGTAGTAGCCGAACTGCATGGTGTAGTTCGCGCGGCCCTGCGTCTTCGAGCGCAGGTCGGTCGCGTAGCCGAACATCGTCGAGAGCGGCATCTCGCAGTCGATGATCTGCACCTTGTCTTTGGGCGTCATCGCCGTGATCTTGCCGCGGCGGCCGTTGAGGTCGCCGATGACGTCGCCCATGAACTCTTCGGGGGTGACGACCTCGGTCTTCATGACGGGCTCGAGCAGCACGGGCTGCGCGTTCTTGATCGCCTCTTTGAAGGCCATCATCGCGGCGATCTTGTAGGCGATCGGGGTCGACTGATCGGACCACGGGGCCGCGGTGAGCTCGGCCTTCACGTCGACGAGCGGGTAGCCGGCGACGACGCCGCTGGTCAGCGCCTCGTGCACGCCGCGGTCGATCATCTCGAGCGCCTCTTTCGGCAGCGTCTTCACGTGATCGACGAAGACGTTGCCCTTGCCCTGCCCGTTCGAGCTCACCTTGATCGTCACCTGGCCGTAGGCCGCCTTGCCGGCGATCGGCTGATCGTGCGTGTGCGACTGCGAGGCGGTGCCATTGACGGTCTCGCGGTAGCTGACCTGGGGCTTGCCGACGCGGGCGTCGACCTTGAACTCGCGGCGCAGCCGATCGACCTTGATGTCGAGCGCGAGCTCGCCCATGCCCGAGATGATCGTCTGGCCGGTCTCGGGGTCGACCTTCACGCGGAAGCTGGGGTCTTCGACGGCGAGCTTCGAGAGCGCGACCTGCAGCTTCTCGAGATCGGCCTGGCTCTTGGGCTCGAGGGCGAGATCGATGACGGGCTCGGGGAACTCCATCGACTCGAGGATGACGGGGGCGTCGGCGTCAGAGAGCGTGGTGCCGGTGACGACGTCTTTGAAGCCGACGAGCGCGCAGATGTCGCCGGCGAGGCACTCGGTGAGCTCGTCGGTCTTGTTCGCGCGCATCTGCACGAGGCGCCCGACGCGCTGCCTGCGGCCCTTGAACACGTTGTAGACGGTCGAGCCCGCCTCGAGCCGGCCCGAGTACACGCGAATGAACGTCAGCGTGTCGACGAACTGGTCGGACATGATCTTGAACGCGAGCGCCGAGAACGGAGCGTCGTCTCTCGACGGGCGCTCGACGTCGTTGCCCTTCAGGTCTTTGCCCTTCACCGCGGGCACGTCGAGCGGCGACGGCAGGAAGTCGATGACGGCGTCGAGCAGCGGCTGCACGCCCTTGTGGCGGTAGGCGCTGCCGCAGAACACGGGGAAGACCTTGAGCGCGATGCAGCCCGCGCGCACGGCCTTGCGCAGCTCGGCCTCGGTGATGTCTTTGCCCTCGTTCTCGAGGTACTTGTTCATCAAGGCGTCGTCGAGCTCGGCGGCCTGCTCGAGCAGCCGCGCGCGGGCGGCGGCGGCCTTCTCGACGTGCTCGGCGGGAATGTCGACGACGTCGTACTTGCTGCCCTGCGCCTGGTCTTGAAACACGAGCGCCTTCATGCGGACGAGGTCGATGACGCCGTGGTGCTTCTCTTCGGCGCCGAGCGGCAGCTGCATGACGATGGGGTTCGCGCCGAGCTTCTCGCGAATGCTGTTCACCGACATGTCGAAGTCGGCGCCGACGCGATCCATCTTGTTGATGAAGCAGATGCGCGGCACGTGGAACTTGTCGGCCTGGCGCCAGACGGTCTCGGACTGGGGCTCGACGCCGTTGCCGCCGTCGAAGACCGCGACGGCGCCGTCGAGCACGCGCAGGCAGCGCTCGACCTCGATGGTGAAGTCGACGTGGCCCGGCGTGTCGATGAGGTTCACGCGGTAGCGGTTGTCGTTGCGGTTCCAGAACGCGGTGATGGCGGCGCTGGTGATCGTGATGCCGCGCTCGCGCTCCTGCACCATCCAGTCGGTGGTGGTGGTGCCCTCGTGCACCTCACCCATCTTGTGAATGGCGCCCGTGTAGAACAGCACGCGCTCGGTGGTGGTGGTCTTGCCCGCATCGATGTGCGCCATGATGCCGATGTTGCGGTAGCGCTCGAGCGGAACGTCGCGGGACATGGGCGCACACCTAGCCCCAGTTTCGCGAAAAGTCAGCGGCAGATCGCCGGGCCCGGGTGCGCGTTGAAGAACCATGCTCCCGACAGCGCTCTTGATGCTCAGCCTCTCTTCCCTCACCTCGATCTCGGCCCAGCTGAAGGACGAGGCCGGCTATTCGCGGTTCGCCCGCGAGGTGACCGCGAAGTTCCCGGGCGCGACGGTCTCGCGCGGCATCGACCCCGAGCTGCTCACGAAGATCGAACGGTTGCCCGAGGCCCAGGAGCGGACTCCGATGGTGGACTTCGCCTTCCAGCAGCTGCGCCGCTCGGTGCGGGTCGACCCGAACGGGCACGACGCCAGGCAGGTGCTCGACTTCGTGAAGACGCTGAAGGTCGAGCTGGGCGCGCACGTCGAGGTGCCGGCGGCGCCGGCGGCCTGACGCTCCAGAAACGAAAACGGCCGCGCCCGTGAGGGAGCGGCCGTTCGGGCTCACGCTCTCGCGCGAGTTACCAGCGGTAGTGCGCGAAGGCCTTGTTGGCCTCGGCCATCTTGTGGGTGTCTTCCTTCTTCTTCACGGCGTTGCCGCGGTTGTTCGCGGCGTCCATGATCTCGCCGGCGAGCTTCTCTTGCATCGTCTTCTCGCCGCGGGCCTTGGAGTAGTCGATGATCCACCGCATGCCGAGGGCGACGCGGCGGTCTTGACGGACCTCGACGGGGACCTGGTAGGTCGCGCCGCCGACGCGCCGGCTCTTCACCTCGAGCACGGGCTTCACGTTGTCGAGGGCCTTCTTGAAGGTCTTGAGCGGCTCTTCCTTCGCGCGCTCTTCGACGAGCGAGAAGGCGCCGTAGCAGATCTGCTCGGCGGTCGACTTCTTGCCCTTCCGCATCAGGTCGTTGACGAACTTCGTGACGAGCCGATCCTGGAACTTCGGGTCGGGGAGGATCTTGCGCTTATTGGGTACGTGGCGACGGGGCATTTTCTATTTCCTCAGCTCGGCCGCTTGGCGCCGTACTTCGAGCGCCCCTGCTTGCGGCCCTGCACGCCGACGCTGTCGAGCGTGCCGCGGATGATGTGGTAGCGAACTCCGGGAAGGTCCTTCACGCGGCCGCCGCGGATCATCACGACCGAGTGCTCCTGGAGGTTGTGACCGACGCCCGGGATGTAGCTCGTCACCTCGATGCCGTTCGTGAGGCGAACGCGCGCCACCTTGCGGAGCGCCGAGTTCGGCTTCTTCGGAGTCGTGGTGTAGACGCGCGTGCAGACGCCGCGCTTCTGCGGGCACTCTTTGAGCGCAGGGCTCTTGCCCTTGAATCGGATGGCCTCACGGCCCTTGCGGATCAGCTGACTGATGGTCGGCATAAAAGGGCGCCCCGCTTACAGTCTTTCTCGAGAGCATGTCAAGGCGATGCGCCCCGCCATCGCACGAAATCGGTCGGCCGCCCCTACATCGGCTGCGCGACCACGACGTTCGCGAAGTCGTAGACCATGACGACCGCGTCTTCGCGATCGTCGGCGTAGTAGTTCGGCCGCATGCCGACCGCGCGGAAGCCGAGCCCGCGGTACATCTCGACGGCGGCGGTGTTGCCGCGGCGCACCTCGAGGGTCGAGATGCGGCAGCGGTGTTGGCGGCCGACCTCGAGGGTGGCCTCCATCACGCGGCGCCCGATGCCGCGCCGGCGCTGCCCGGGGTCGGTCGCCACGTTCAAGACGTGCTGCTCGTCTTGCACGAGCCAGAAGATCGAGAAGCCGCGCAGCCGCCAGATGCCGCCGGAGTACTCCTCGGCGAGGAGCACGGTGCTCCACTCTTGGGTGAGCTCCTTCTTCACCATCTCGGTCGACCACGGGTTCGAGAACGCGACGCGCTCGATCTCCATCACGGCCGGCAGGTCTTCGTGCGACATGCGCCGGATGCGGAACTCGCCGGTGCTCAAGAGAGCCCCCCGTCGGCTCCACCGGCGAAGGGCCCCAGCAGGCGCACGCGGGCGTTCTTGCGCGCCTGCCGCACCTCGACCTTCGCGAGCGCGCGGAAGCGATCGGCGAACAGCTTCTGCCGCACGGCCGGCAGCGGCAGCGCGGCGAACTCGGGGTGCTCTTCGACCCAGCGCTTCGCCTCGCCCTCGCTCACCTGGGCCTTGAGCCGCAGCTTCCCGTCGAGCACGTGCTGGGCGCGCAGGAATCGCGCGAGCGTCAGCGTGACGCCGGTCTCGTCGGTCTCGTGCCGATCGAGGAAGGCCTGCCATGCGGCCTGGGTCTCGAACCGCATCTTGAAGCGCTTCACGGCGGCCTCGAGCTCACCCTCGTCGAGCGGGTACGCGCCGAGCGCCTCGGCTTCGCCGGCCAGCAGCCGGTGGGTGATGAGCTCTTCGAGTGAGTCGCGGAGCACGGGCAGGTCGAGCGGGGCCGAGCGGGCCTCGGTGCCGCCTGCATAGATCAACAGCACGCGCGCCTCGAAATCGAGCTCGGACCAGGTCATCACCTGCCCGTTCACGGTCGCCACGCTGCGGTCGAGGACCCGGGGCTCGGCGAAGGCAAAGGCCGGCAAGCACAGAGAAATGACGAGTACCCACTGGCAAGAGGCCCGCGTCTGATTAGCTTGCCGGCAGATCATGGCGGAGGACTACTACCAGCGGCTCGGGGTCACGCGTAAGGCCTCCGACGAGGAGATCAAGAAGGCGTACCGGAAGCTCGCCAAGAAGTACCACCCCGACGTGAACCCCGGGAACAAGTCGGCGGAAGAGAAGTTCAAGCAGGTGGGCGAGGCCTTCGACGTCATCGGAGACCCGAAGAAGCGAAAGCTCTACGACGAGTTCGGCGAAGACGCGGCGAAGCTCGGCTGGGACGAGAAGAAGGCCGACGCCTACCGTCAGTACAAGAGCCCGCGCGCCCGCAGCGGCAACGGCGGGGCCGAAGGCTTCCACTTCGACTTCGGCGACGCGGGGGCAGGCGGCGCGCAGGGCTTCGACTTCGAGTCGATTCTCGGTGAGATGCTCGGGCGGCAAGGTCGCGGGCGGCGGCGCGGCCCGATGCCCGGCGCAGACGTGACGGCGCGGCTGCAGGTCACGCTCGACGAGGCGGTGAAGGGCGGCGAGCGCAGCTTCAGCCTGAGCACCGGCAAGAGGCTCACCGTGAAGATCCCCGCGGGGGTCGACACGGGCTCGAAGATTCGCCTTCAGGGTCAGGGAGAGAGCGGCGAGCACGGCGGCCCGGCCGGCGATCTCTTCCTCGAGATCGAGGTGCTCCCCCACCCGCTCGTTCGCCGCGAAGGCGACGACCTGTACATGGATCTGCCGGTCACCGTGCGCGAGGCGCTGCTCGGCGCCGACGTCGGAGTGCCCACGTTCTTCGGCTCGGGCGTCATCACGTTGAAGCCCGGCACGCAGTCGGGGCTCAAGGTGCGGCTCAAGGGCAAGGGCGCTCCGTCGCTGACGGGTGGCGCGCCCGGCGACCTGTACCTCGTCGTGCAGGTGCGCGTGCCCGACTCGCTCGATCAGGGCATGAAGAAGGCCGCCGAGGCGCTCGACGCGGGCTACTCGCATGACGTGCGCGCCGCCTTGAAGCTCTGATAGACAGCGCCGCCACATGGGACTCTTCGACTTCTTCGGTGGGGGCTCCAGCGCCGAGAAGGCGCTCAAGCTCAAGCCCAACATCGTTCAGAAGTACGGCGACTCGGGCCGCGACAAGCGGCAGAAGGCGATTCACCAGCTCGGTGAGATGCGGCTGCCTGAAGCCGTCGGCGTGCTGATGGCGCGGTTCACGATCACGGTCGACCCGCAGACGACCGACGCGAACGAGAAGGACGACGTCTTCACGTACATCACGGGCATGGGCGACCTCACGGGCGCGCTCAAGGACTACAACGACAAGAAGAAGGCGAGCGTCACCGGCAACCAGCTGCGCGACGCCAGCCGCGCGATTCGCTCGCACGGCCTCGCGAAGGGCTCGGTCGATCGGGCGCAGCTCGCCGACACGCTCGCGAGCGCGGTGAGCGCGAACGCCGCCGACGTGAAAGACCTCGCCGAGGCCGTCGCGCTCGAGATCGAGTCGATCGCGAAGGTGCGCGAGTTCTTGCGGAAGAGCGACCAGGCGAGCTCGTGGGCGGTGCGCATTCTCGAGACGATGCTCGACGCCGACGAGGTGATCGGCATCGTCTGCGAAGAGCTGCACCGCCTCGGCACCGAGTACACGCGCGACCCCGAGAAGAAAGAGGTGCTCCTGCACTTCGTCGAGGGCAAGGGCGACCCCCGCATTCCTCCCGAGGCGATGCTGCTGCTCGAAGACATGTCGGACGAGGTGAAGATCGCCGCGCTCAAGGTGCTCGGGCCGCTGGCGTACGAGCCCGCGCGCGAGAAGATGCTCGAGCTGCTCACGCACGACGAGACGGCGAAGCGCGTGCAGACGGCGGCGATCGCGGCGCTCCACGACAGCAAGTTCACGGTGCAGGGTTTCCGCGAGAAGGTCGAGAAGCGCCTGTCCGACCCGTGGTACCTCGACAGCTCGGGCGCGGTGAAGAAGCGCGGAGGCTGACATGCCAAACCGAGGGGGAGTGCTCATCACGCTGTGCGTCGCGGCCGGTTGCTCGGGGCCACAGCCGATGATGACGATGGACTCGGGCGTCGACGCAGGCCCGATGGTGACCGTGGTCGGCACGTGCGACGCCATCGCCGCCGCGAAGTGCGAGCTCTACGCGCGGTGCTACGTGGCCTTCAACCGCGACGCCACGCAAGACTGCGTCACCCTGCAGCAGAGCCGCTGCCTCGCCGAGTACGAGACGCTGAAGGCGTCGTTCGAGGGCAACCGCGTCGAGATCGACGTGGCGCAGGTGAAGACCTGCGAGGAGCGCATGAAGAACAGCGCGTGCCCCCCGTCGTTTCCGCCCGACTACCCGTCGCTCGCGGTGCACCCGTTCTCCGACTGCACGTGGCACACGGGCCTGCTCAAGGGCAAGGTGAAGAGCGGCGCACTGTGCGACGAGGCCGTCGACTGCGTGCCCGGAGTGCTCTGCGTGAAGCCGAACGGCGTCTGCGACGGCACGTGCACCTCGTACCAGGGCGAGACCCAGCCCTGCTCGTTCGGCTGTGCGCCGGGGCTGCGCTGCGACGACAAGGGCACGATGTCGACCAACGACGACGTCTGCGTGGCGCTCAAGGGCGTGAACGAGGCGTGCGCGAGCAGCGTCGAGTGCCAGCCCGAGCTCAACTGCAACGTGACCTGCCGGCCACGCTCGAAGCTGAACGAGATGTGCTGGTTCGACGCCGACCGCCTCTCGACGTGCGACCCGGGGCTCGCGTGCGACGTCGTGCCGTACGTGATGGGGCTCACGGGCACCTGCATTCAACCGAAGAAAGAGTTCGAGCCCTGCCGCTTCCACTGGAGCTGCCAGCCTGGCCTCGCGTGCTCCGACATCGACTGGGGCGGCTTCCCGATGGCCTCACCCGGGCCCGGCGTGTGCCGCAAGCCGGCTGGTGAGGGCGACAACTGCATCCCCACGATCTACGCGGTGTACGTCGGCGACCAGTGCGGCCCGGGCCTGAGCTGCACGCAGAAGAACGGCGGCACGTGCACCAAGCTGCCCTCGATGAACGGCGACGCCTGCGAGGCGTCGTCGCAGACCTGCGCGGGCGTGGGGCTCTACTGCCGGCCCGCGAGCGTCGGCATGGGCACGTGCGGCGGGCCGGCGAACATCGGCGAGCGCTGCGCGTTCACGATCGACGCGACGCGCACCGTGCAGATCCCCTGCTCTGCCGGCTACTGCGACGCGACCGGCCCCACCCAGAGCTGCCGGGCCCCGCACATCCCCGACATGGGCGAGTGCGACGAAGACGGCCAGTGCATGTCGGGGCGCTGCGCCGCGCTCGAGGTGCAGGTGAAGAAGTGCTACCCGGCGTGCCGCTGAGCTGACCCGATGAACCTCGCGTCCACGCTCGACGCCGTGACGGTCTACCAGCGCGGGGCGGTGTGCACGCGCAAGGCGAAGGCGGCCGCGGGCGCCACCCAGGTGCGCGTCAGCGGGCTGCCGCTGTCGCTCTCGCCGGGCTCGCTGCGCGCCCGCGTCGTGTCGGCCGGCGCGGCGGCCGCTCGGGTGCTCGACGTGCGCGCGAGCTACGACGTCGAGCTCGCCGCCGAGGCCGACGTGCCGACCGAGCAGAAGGCCGTCGAGGCCGCGACCGAGCAGCTCGCGCGCCTTCAGGCCGATCACGCGCGAGTCGAGCGTGAGATCGCCGAGCTCAAGAAGCTCGAGCCGCGCTTCCCTGCGACGAAAGACGGCGCTCCGCCGCGCACCGCGCCCGTCGAGGCGCTGCTCAAGGCGGCAGAGTTCGTGAGCCAGGAGCTCGCCCGCCGCTTCGAGGCTCGCCGCGCGCTCGCGCAGCAGCTCGACGACGCTCGCAACGAGCTCGAGCTGCGCAAGCGTCGCCTCACCGAGGCGTCGGCGAAGGTGCGCACCGAGCGCGCTCGCCTCTCGCGCGTCGCCGTCGTCACGCTCACCGAGGCGACGGCCGAGGTCGAGCTCGCCGTCGAGTACTTCGTGCCCGGCGCGCGCTGGGTGCCTTCGTACGCGCTGAGGCTCGAGAAGGGCATGGCCGCCGGGGCGCTGTCGATGCGGGCCGCCGTCGCTCAGGAGACGGGTGAAGACTGGTCGGGCGTGAAGCTGTCGCTCTCGACCGCGGCCCTCGACCGGCGAACCGCGCTGCCCGAGCTCAAGAGCCTGCGCATCGGGCGCGCGCAGCCGCCGCCCTCGCGCTCGGGCTGGCGAGACCCTCCTCCGGGCCTCGACGAGCTGTTCGCAGGCTTCGACGCCGAGTGGGCGAAGCGGCCGAGGCCGCTGCCGCCGCCTCCTCCGCCCCACCCTCCGCAGGCAGCGCCGGCGGTGCGAGCGCCTGCCCCGAAGCCGGCGAGCGACGCGCGCCAGTCGGCGATGCTCGAGAAGAACATGGCGCCTCCGGCGCCGATGGCTGCGGCCCCGATGACGCCGCCCGGTGCCCCGCCGCCCATGCAGACGGCGGTGGCCATGGCCGCGCCGCAGCAGCGCTTGCGCCGCGGCGTGGCGCCGCAAGAGATGCTGGCGGCAGGGCCGAAGGGCGGCGGCTTCCTTTCGTCGTTCGGAGGAGGCGGCGGCTACAAGGCCGACGAAGCCGCCCCAGAGCTCGGCGACCTGGGGCTGCTCGAGGAGCAGGCGGTTGATGCGCCGGCAGCGTTGGCTCCGGCCCCGCCGCAGGTCGAGCTCGGCACCGACCTGCTCGACTACGGCGGCCTGTTCATGCCGGCACCCGCGGCGGGCCGCGGGCGGCTGACGGCGGGCGCAGACCCGGCGGTCGCGTTGCTCACGGCGATGCACGTCGAGGTGCACGTGGTGACGTCGGTCGTCGCGGCGGTCGCGCGGCGGGCGCAGAACGTCGAGCAGCTGGCGTTGCCTCCGCGCACGCAGGCGCCGTCGGGCGGCGCCTTCGACTACCGCTACGACTGCGAGGCGCGCGTCGACGTGCCCTCGAAGCGCGACTGGTCGATCGTGCCGATCGGCGAGGCCGACGTCGGGCTCACCGCCGAGTACGCGTGCGTGCCGTCGGTCGAGCCGCAGGTGTACCGCACGCTCAAGCTGCACAACCGGTCGAAGCACGCGCTGCTGAAGGGCCCGGTCGACGTGACGCTGGGCGACGAGTTCCTGCTCACCGCCGAGCTGCCGCACGTGGCGCCCGGCAGCTCGGACGCGCGGCTCGGGCTCGGCGTCGAAGAGGCGATCAAGGTCGCCCGCAAGACGAGCTTCAAAGAGGGCACGGGGGGCCTGCTCGGCGGGTCGACGGTGCTGCCGCACGACGTCGAGATCGAGGTGAACAACCGGCTCGCGTTTCCCGCGCGCATCGAGGTGCGCGAGCGGGTGCCGGTGAGCCTCGACGACGACGTGAAGATCGAAGAGGCGAAGGTCGAGCCCGCCTGGGAGAAAGACGAAGCATTGCGCGACGGCGCGAAGGTGCGCGGCGCGCGGGCGTGGCGCGTGACGGTGCCTGCGGGCCAGAAGACGACGCTGACCGCGCAGTGGGTCGTGCGCATCCCCTCGGACAAGATGCTCGTCGGAGGCAACCGGCGCGTATGAGCTTCCCCGTCGCCAAGGTCGTGCTGCTCGAAGATCGCGCACAGGTCGAGCGTCGCGGCGAGGCCGCGCTGCCGAGCGGCGTGGGCAAGCTGCGCATCGAGGGCATCTCGCCCGCCGCCGTCGACCGCTCGCTGCGCGTCGAAGTGCCGGGCGCGAAGGTGCTCGAGGCCAAGATCGTGCGCGCGTGGAAGGAGAAGCCGAAGGGAGGCCTGCCCGCCGACGCCTCGGAGCTGCGCAAGCAGCACCACGCCCTGGGCAAAGAGCAGCAGGCGCTGAGCGACGAGCAGGTGCAGCTCATCTCGAACCGCGACCTCGTGACGAAGGCGCGCGCCGATCTGCTGCGCGAGATCGACGAGGCCACCGGCTTCGGGCGCGTCGACGCCGCCAGCTGGAGCAGCCAGCTTCAGACGCTCACCGGCACCCAGAAGACCATCGAAGAGGCGCTGCTCGAGAACGGCAACAAGCGCGCGCTCAACCAGCGCAGGCTGAACGAGGCCACGTCGGCGATGGCGTCGGCCGAGCAGCCCGACGCGACGTTCGGCTGCGCGATCGAGCTGACGCTCGAGGCCTCAGGGGGCACCGCGCCGCTGCGCGCGACGTACCTCGTGCCCTGCGCGCTGTGGAGGCCCGCGTACCGGGCGACCCTCGGGGCCGACGGCGCCGTGCGGCTCGAGGCCGAGGCGGTGGTCTGGCAGAACACCGAAGAGGCGTGGACGGACGTCGAGCTGCAGTTCTCGACGGCGCGACCGACGCTGGGCACGGCGCCTCCCTCGCTGAGCGAAGACGTGCTGCGGCTGCGGCCGAAGCAGGCGATCGAGAAGAAGGTCGTCAGCGTGCAGGTGCGCGAAGAGGTGATTCAGAAGGCGGGCGAAGACGGGGTGAAGCCGGCCGACGAGATGCCGGGCCTCGACGACGGCGGCGAGGCGGTGCTGCTGTCGGCGCCGGCGAAGGCGTCGGTGCCGTCGGACGGTCTGCCGCACCGGGTGCCGCTGTCGCAGTTCGAGGCGAAGGCCGAGGTCGAGCGCGTGTGCCCGGCCGAGCTGACCGAGGGCGTCTCGCTCTTGGCGCGCTTCCCGAACGCGGGCAAGCACGTGCTGCTCGCGGGGCCGGTCGACCTGCTGCGGCAGAGCGGCTTCATCGGGCGCGGGCAGCTGAAGTTCGCGGCGGCCGGTGAGACCGTGGCGCTGTCGTTCGGCAGCGAAGACGGCATGCGGGTGGTGCGCAAGCTCGAGCAGAAGACCGACGAGGCGCGCCTCACGGGGCGCCGCACGACGCGCAACACGGTGAAGCTGTTCGTGTCGAATGCGGGCGAGGTGTCGGGCCGCGTCGTGCTCGAAGAGCGGGTGCCGGTCTCCGAGGTGAAAGAGGTCGAGGTCTCGGTGCTGACGAAGGAGTGCAAGCCTGCGCCCTCGCCGCTCACGAAAGACGGCATCGCGCGCATCGAGCTGCAGTGCGCGGCCGGCAGCACCCAGGAGGTCGAGTTCGTCTGGGAGCTGAGCGCCGCGGCGAAGGTCGCCGGCGTCTGACGGTCATGACGGCGCTCGCTGCCTTGCGAGAGCTCGCGGCCGGGTTTCCCGAGCTGCAGCCGATCTCAGTGCGCCGGGTGGCCAGCGGCTCGGCGTTCGTCGCGCGCAGAGCCCAGCACTTCGCCTCGGTGCGGCACCCGCGCGCGTTCATCACGGTCGTGCTCGACGGGACGAAGACGCTCACGTGGCGAGGCGAGCGCGCGGTGCTGGGCCCCGGCGACGTCTTCGTCGTGCCGGCGCGGGTCGAGTACTCGGCTCACGTCGCCGCGCGCACGCGCGTGTTCATCGTCGAGCTCGACGGCGACGCCGCGGCGGCGTTCGCGCGGGTCGACCCGGCGGCGTGCCGGTCGGCCCAGCTCGGCGCGTTCGAGACCGATCGCCTGCACGTGCTGCGCGCCGACGCCGACGTGCTGCGCGCGTTCGCCCACCTCGCGGCGACGCTGCTCGACGCTGCGGTGAAGCCGCCCGTGCTGCGTCACCGCGTGGAAGACCTGGTCCTCTCGCTGTCGCTGCAGCACGCCGGAGCCGCCCGCCCGTCGGACCCGCGCGCCGACCCGGTGCTCGCGACGCGGCAGCTCGTGCGCAGCGACCCCGCCCTCGCGTGGAGCGTGAGCGACGTGGCCCGCCGCTTCGCCATGAGCCCCGCGACGCTGCGGCGCCGCCTCGCGAGCGACGGCACGTCGCTGCGCCTCATCCGCGTGGAAGAGCGCATGACGGTCGCCGCCGCGCTGCTCACCCGTCGCGGCACCACGGTCGCCGAGGTCGCGGCCCAGTGCGGCTACGGCTCGCCGTCGAAGTTCGCGCGACAGTTTCGCGCCCGGTTCGGTCGCGCGCCGCGAGCCGTTCGGGCCTGAGTTTGCGCGATCGGGGCGCGCGGCCCCGGCCGTGACGGCGCTACACGAGGGGCATGCCAACCACCTCGAAGACGTCCGTCACGATTCGCGCTCCGCTCGCCAGGGTCTGGGCGGCGCTCACCGAGCCCGTCGAAGTGAAGAAGTGGTTCTTCGGTACGAACCTGGTCACCGACTGGCGCCCGGGTTCGCCGATCTTCTTCCGCGGCGAGTGGGAGGGAAAGGCGTACGAAGACCGCGGCACCGTGAAGTCGTTCGACCCGCCGCGCTCGCTCTCGTACGACTACTGGAGCGCCTTCAGCGGAACCGAAGACCGGCCCGAGCACCGCCAGCTCATTCACATCGAGCTCGCCGAGCGTGCGGGGAGCGTCGAGGTCAAGATCACCCAGTCGAACGCCGGCACTCAGGATCAGGCAGACCACTCGGCCAGCAACTGGGCGACGGTGCTCGATGGGCTGAAGAAGCTGCTCGAGTAGGCCCGGCGCCCCTCACGAGGGGAGCGGCGACTCGGCTTCCTCGGGCGGCGCTTCCATGTACTCGGGCGCCGTGACGCCGAGGATGCCGAACGCCGCCTTGAGCGTCTGCTTGAGCGCGGCGACCATGGCGAGGCGGCCCTGGGTCTTCGCAGCGTCGTCGGTGATGACGCGCTCGGTGTGCTTGTACTTCGTGTAGTACTGGTGGAAGCCCGCGATGAGTTCCTGGCAGTAGTAGAGAACGCGGTGCGGCTCGAGGGCGTCGGCGGCGCCGGCGACGACGTCGGGCAGCAGCGACATGCGCTTGAGCAGCATGCGCTCTTCGGGCAGCGTGAGCGTCGCGAGCTGCGCGTCGGTGACCTCGCCGGTGAACGGCTTGCCGGCCTCGACGGCCTTCTTGAGGATCTGCGCGCACCGGGCGTGCCCGTACTGGAAGTAGAAGACCGGGTTGTCGCTCGACTGCTTCGTGACGAGATCGAGATCGAAGTCGAACTGCGAGTTCGCGGTGCGCATGAGGAAGGTGAAGCGGCAGACGTCGGCGCCGACCTCCTCGATGAGATCGTCGAGCTCGAACAGCGTGCCCTTGCGCTTGCTGACCTTCACCTCTTCGCCGCCGCGCACGATGCGCATGATCTGCACGAGCACGAACTGCATCTTCGTGTCGTCGATGCCGAGCAGCTTCATGCCGGCCTTGATGCGCGGCACGTGGCCGCCGTGGTCGGCGCCGAACACGTCGATGCAGCGCTGGAAGCCGCGGTCGAACTTGCTCTTGTGGTACGCGAGATCGGCCGTCAGGTAGACGGGCGTGCCGTCGCGCCGCAGGATGACGCGGTCTTCGTCGTCGCCGTGCTTGCCGGTCTCGAGGAAGGTGCCGCCCAGCTGCTTGTCGGCGTACTGCGCCGCCTTGCTCTCGGCGTTGCGCTCGGTGTTCTTGCGGTTCTTCGCCTCGTCGGCCTCGTAGGTCGCGCCGAGCTTCTGGTAGACGTCGACGATCGCCTTCACGGTGCCCGAGTGGTGCAGCGCGGCCTCGGAGGTGAAGACGTCGTGGTTCACGCCGGCGCGAGCGAGCGTGGCGCGGATCATGTCGAGGTTCTTCTCGATGGCGAACTGGGTGCAGACGGGCAGCCACTCGGCCTCGGGCGCCGAGAGCCACTTGCGGCCATCGCGGGCCGCGAGCTTCTTGCCGATCTCGATGACGTAGTCGGCGGGGTACTCGCCCTCGGCGAGCTGCACCTTCTCGCCGAACGTCTGCTGGTAGCGCTTGTAGACGGTGCGGCCGAGCGTCTCGACCTGCTTGCCGAAGTCGTTGATGTAGAACTCGCGCGTGACGTCGTGGCCGGCGGCGTCGAGCAGGCGCGCGATGGCGTCGCCGACGAAGGTGCCGCGCGCGTGGCCGATGTGAATGGGGCCCGTCGGGTTCGCCGAGACGTACTCGACCATGACGCGCGAGCCGGTCTTCGCGGCGGCCCGGCCGTAGGCGTCGCCGGCCCTCAGCACGTCGCGGGCGGTCTGCTGAATGACCGAGTCCTTCAGCGTGAAGTTCAAGAAGCCCGGCCCGGCGATCTCGACCTTGGCGATGGCGTCGCTCTTCAGCGCCTTCACGATCAGCTCGGCGATGTCGCGCGGCTTCTTGCCCTCGGGCTTCGACAGCATCATGGCGACGTTCACCGAGAAGTCGCCGTGGGACTCCTGCTTGGGCGGGTCGACCGAGAACGAGGGCACGCTCTCGAGCTTGAGGGCCCCGGCGGCCTTCAGGGCGTGAAGGGTCTGTTCGACGGCCTCGCGGACGAGCTGACGCATGGGCGTGCGCTTATCACGCGCCTGCCCGCTCGTCCGGACACGATGAGCCGACCCGGCCCTCTACTTCTTCCGCGCAGGCGCGAGCTGGCTCAGCTGAATCGGCGCCGGCCTCTGCCCGAGCGCCCTCAGCGTGTACGGCACGATCGGCGTGTCGATGCCCTTCACCAGCACCGGCTCGTTCGCGTCGGCGTACACGCCGGGCCCGACGCGCATCAGCGTGTCGGCGGTCACGAGCACCTCGTTCGGCTTCGCGATGCCGCACAGCCGGGCCGCGAGGTTCACCGGTGAGCCGATGGCCGTGTACTCGAGGCGCCGCTTGCTGCCGATGCAGCCGAGCACGACCTGGCCGGTGTTGATGCCGACGCCCATCTCGATCGGCCGGCCCATCACCTCGACCCGCTTCGCGCGCTGGATCATCGAGAGCGCCGCCGCCATCGCGTTGCGCGCGTCTTCGCCCGGGTTCGGCTGCGGAGCGCCCCACAGGGCCATGATGCAGTCGCCGATGAACTTGTCGATGGTGCCGTGGTGGTTCAGCACCGCCTCGACCATCTCTTCGAAGAAGCGGTTCAAGAACTGCACGACCTCTTCGGCCTTGAGCTCGCTCGAGAGCGTGGTGAAGCCGCGAATGTCGGCGAACAGCACCGTCACCTCGGCCGACGTGCCGTCGAGCTTCACGCTGCCGTGGCCGGCGAGCACCTCTTCGACGGCGGCGGCCGAGAGGAAGCGCGAGAGGTTCACGCGGTTCTCGGCCTCCTGCTGGACCTTGGCGATGAGCTCGGCGTTGTCGAGCAAGAGCGACGCCTGGGCGCCGATCGAGTCGAGCAGCGCGAGGTCGTCTTCGGTGAAGGCGGCGACGTGCGAGACCGAGTCGACGTACAGCACGCCGAACGTGCGGCTGCGGGCGCGCAGGGGCACGGCCATGACGCTCTGCACGCCGCGCAGCATCATGCTCTTGCTGCGATCGAACCGCTCGTCGACGAGCGCGTTGTGCACGAGCACGCCGTTCGGCGACATCACCGCCTGATCGATCGCCGAGCGCGGCACCTCGCTCTGCCTGGCGCCCGGCTGGCGGGTGCGCGACTGCAGCTCACCGGTCGCCGCGATCCAGATCGCCGAGCTCTCGGCGCCGGGCAGCAGCTCGAACATCACGTTCAAGATGCGCTCGACCATCGCCTCGCGGGTGCGCTCCTGGGTGACGAGGCGGTGGAACTCCTGGGCGACCCGGTAGCGGGCGTTCTCTTTCTCGAGGGCGGCGATGCGCTGGTGGTCGCTGGGCGAGGCGACCCCGGGCGAGCCCCCGTCTGGCGTCTTCGACACCGCCGAGATCGCGGTGTCTTCGAGCGCGACGACCTGCGTCTTCGCAGACTCGGTGCGGTCGCCCGCCTGCACGCCGCGGGGCTCGGTCGTGTCGTCGCCCGGCGGGGGCGAAGGAGGCCGCACCCTGCCCGCCCCGTTCGCGGTGACGTTCTCCCACGCGTCGTCTTCGGCGTAGTGCCAGCGGCGCAGCATCGCGTCGACGGCGCCGGCGGTCGCGACGTAGACCGTGATCGTCTTGGCCCCGGTGAGCTTCTTCACCTCGGGCTCGAGGTTCGACGAGAGCGGCACGGCGGCCACGACGTGCAGCTCCTTGATGCCGGCGTCCCAGCGAATGGGGCACATGCGCATGCGCTCGCAGAGGCGCACGCTCACGAGCTCGAGCACCGGGCCGTCGAGCTTGAGGCCCTTGAGCTTCTCGGCCTTCACGAAGCGCGTCGCGTACAGCTCGGCGAACGTCTTCAAGAAGTCGTTCTCTTTGATGAGGTTCAGGCGCAGGAGCGCCTCGGACAACAGGCCGCCCTTCTGCGCCTGGTACTTGCGCGCCCTGTCGAGCCCCGCGCTGTCGATGAGGCCGCTCGCCCTCAGCGGATTCGCGATCACCGCGTCGGAGTCTGAGCTCACGGCCATGTCGCGCGGCCGAGTCTAACCGCTTCTGGCGGCGGTCAGGGCCCCATGCGATCGAAATGGAACCGGGTGCCCTGCGACACCTGCTCACCTCTCAGATCGTTCGGCAGCCGCCAGAACTGACCGCCGGCGGCCAGCGCGATGAGCTCGTAGTCACCGCGCGGCGCCGAGCCCACGGGCGTGATCGACGGCAGCTTGCCGGGCTCGATGACGAGGCGCTGGGCGAGCGGCACGACGGTGCCCGACAGCCGCGTGACGGCGACGAACGTGCCGAGCTGCCCGCCGAGCGCGCTCAAGAACGGCGACGGGTCGAAGAGCAGCGGCACGATCACGGTGCCTCCTCCGCCGTCTTCGCCGGGCTTGGGCAGCCACCGCAGGAACAGCTGCAGCGACAGATCCGGAGCGCCGTCGCCGTCGAGATCGTCGGGCCTGCCGTCGCCGTCGCCATCGACGAGCCCCACGTGAAACGCCGTGCGCTGCGGGTCGAGGTGCCCGACCGGGTCGCTCACCATCGTCAGCACCACGGGCTTGTCGATCGACCCATCGAGCGTAACGTCGCCCTGCACGCCCTCGAGGTGAAAGGCCGGCGGCTCGTTCGGCACCGCCGTGGCGATGCGAATGCCCTGGTCGAGGCTCTGCCCCGGCTGCAGGTTCAGCTCGACGCCGTCGCCGGTGCGGTCGCCTGCGCCCGGCTGCGCGAGCACGTCGATGTTCGGGTCGAAGCTCGAGTCGACGTCGAGAAAGCCCCACAGTCGATACGGGTTCGGAGCCACCGAGCCGAACACGAAGCGCTGATCTCCACCGCCGAGGCGCAGCGCGCTGATCGCGGTGACGAGCTTGGGAAACGCGGGCGGCCCCGGCGGCCCTTCGCCCGGCGCGTAGAGAAAGGCCCAGACGTCGCCGCCGAGCCCGGGCGTCAGCGTCACGCTGCCGGTGACGCGGCCTGCCTTCTCGAGCGGCCACTCTTCGCTGGGAGTCGTGCACGCAGCGAGAGCGATGACGGCGAGCCAGCGCATTGATTGGGCAATCTAACCCGACGTGCTAGAGCGCGCGCCATGAAGATGACCGAGGCGGTGGAGGAGCTCGAGAAGCGCAAGTCGCGCGCGCACGAGATGGGCGGCCCCGAGCGGGTGAAGCGGCAGCGCGAGCGCGGGAAGCTCGATGCCCGCGCGCGCGTCGAGGTGCTGTTCGACCCCGGCACCTTCGACGAGCTCGGCGGCCTGGCCAACGCGGGCGGCGCGCTGCCCGACGAGGAAGACAAGGACAAGCCCTCGCCCGCCGACGGCGTCATCACCGGAGTCGGCCAGGTGCACGGCCGCCCGGTCGCCGCGGCGATCTACGACTTCACGGTGTTCGGCGGCTCGATCTCGGAGATCGGCGAGCGCAAGGTCACGCGCATGCGCGATCTCGCGCTGAAGAACCGCATCCCCATGGTGTGGCTCGTCGACTCGGCGGGCGCGCGCATCGAGGCGGGCGGCGCAGTCGACCCGCGGCGGCTGGCGCAGTTCGCCGACACGGGCTACCTGTTCCGCGAGCAGGTGGTGCTGTCGGGCGTGGTGCCGCAGGTGGCCGCGATGGTCGGCCCCGGCGCCGCGGGCACCGCGTACATCCCGGGCCTCGCCGACTTCGTGCCGATGGTGAAGGGCACGTCGTCGATCGCGATCGGCGGCCCGTACCTCGTCGAGTCGACCGTCGGCGAAAAGGTGACCGAAGACGAGCTCGGCGGCTCGAAGATTCACAACGACATCTCGGGCGTCGCCGACGCCGAGTACGCCGACGACAAGACGTGCCTCGAGGCGATTCGCGAGTACCTGTCGTTCTTCCCCGCGCACTGCGAGGAGCGGCCTCCGCGCGCGGCGCAGTACGAGCCCGCCGACCGCAAAGACGACGAGCTGCTCAAGATCGTGCCCGAGAACCCGCGCCAGGCGTTCGACATGCACAAGGTCATCTTGTCGCTGGTCGACGAGCGCAAGTTCTTCCCCATGAAGCCGAAGTGGGCGCGCAACATCATCACCGGGTTCGGCCGCATCGCCGGCTACCCCGTCGGGTTCGTCGCGAACAACTCGATGTTCTACGGCGGCGTGCTCGACGTGAACACGGCCGACAAGGCCGCGCGCTTCGTGAACCTCTGCGACGCGTTCAACATCCCCCTCGTGTTCCTGCAGGACACGCCGGGCTTCATGGTGGGCACGAAGGTCGAGCAGGCCGGCATCATTCGGCACGGCGCGAAGATGCTCTACGCGGTCGCGAGCGCGACGGTGCCGAAGATGACGGTGGTGGTGCGCAAGGGCTACGGCGCCGGCTACTACGTGATGAACGGCCGGGCGTACGAGCCCGACCTGCTGGTCGCCTGGCCGAACGCCGAGATCGGCCTCATGGGGCCCGAGGGGCTCGTGTCGATCGGCGCGCGGAAGCTCTTGCAGGGCGCCGAGTCGCCCGAGGCCGCGAAGGCGATGAAGGAGGAGCTCGCGAAGGGCCTGCGCGCGCAGGTGTCGATCTACCGCACGGCCGCGATGGCGATGGTCGACGACGTCATCGACCCGCGCGACACGCGCAAGCTGCTGGCGCGCACGCTGCTGCGCACGGCGAACAAGAAGGTCGAGCGGCCCTTCCGGCGGCGAGAGGTCTCACCGGTATGAGCCGGTACAAGCTGCGCCGGCTGACGCAGGTCGGCCCAGGCGTCGTCGATCGCACGTACCATGGCCGCGGCGCGGCGGGCGCGTTCATGGCCGCCTCGGACCAGGCCGGCGCCGTCTACGACATCTCGGCGAACGACTTCGAGATGGCGCACGACGAGATCGAGACGCAGCTGAAGAGCGGCATGCTGAAGCCGACCGACCTGGTCTTCGTCGACGGCACGTGGACGACGCTCGCCGACTCGATACCGTTCGGCGACCTCGCGCACGAGAAGGCCAAGTCGAACCGGTCGGTCGGGCTCATCGCCGGCATCGTGCTCGCGCTCGCCGTGTTCGGGTGGCTCGCCAGCCTCTTCGCGCGCTGAGGCCCCGCGAGCCGGCCGGCTATGCTTCACGGCGATGCGTGCCTTCGCGGCGCTCGCGCTTCTCTTCGTGGTGCCCGCCGCGGCGGGAACCTGGCACGACGACGCCTCGCCGCTGCGGCGCCGCATCGACGTCGCAGCCGTGGCCGGCGCGGCGGGTCTCGTCGACTTCCCCGTACGAGTCGAGCTGCCCGCTGCGCCGACCGGAGCCCGCTTCTTCGCCTCCGACGGCACCGCGCTGGCGTTCGAGCGCGAGAGCGCGACCGCCTTCTGGGTGCGCCTGCCCGACCTCGCCTCGGCGTTCTGGGTGTACCTCGGCAACCCGGCCGACGCGGCGCGCCCGACCGAGGTCTGGTCGAATCACTTCCGCGCCGTCTGGCACCTCGACCGGCTGCCGGCGAACGACAGAGCCCCTACGCGCACCACACGACGGCCGAGGGTGGGCTCCAGGCCTCGGCGGTTCAGCCCGGCGTCGCCGGGGGAGCGATCGCGTTCGACGGCGTCGACGATCAGCTGTCGGCCGCGCTGCCCGCCACGCTCGAGTTCTCGAGCGCGATCACGCTCGAGACGTGGGTGCGCCTCGATCGCCCCCGCGCCCAGCAGGACGTCTTCGCCCGCTTCATCAACAAGTGGTACGGCGACATGGGCGGGTGGATCTTGAGCCTCGAGCCGAACGTGCCCGACGGCGTCATGATGGGCACCGCCGACGGCACGAAGCAGGATCACGCGATCGCCTCGGTGCCGATGAGCGTCGGCCGGTGGATCCACATCGCCGGCACGTGGGCGCCCGCCCCCGGCCGCAACCGCGTCTACGCCGACGGCAAGCTCGTGCTCGACGAGGCGTCGGTGAACACTTTCATCCAGGCGCAGCCGCAGGCGGTGCAGCTCGGCGGAGATCGCATGCTGGCCGGCGCCCTCGACGAGGCCCGCATCTCGGACGTCGCCCGCAGCCCCGAGTGGATCGCCGCGCAGCACCTCTCGATGAAGGGGCAGCTGCTCACGCTCGGGCCCGAAGAGTCGCCGGCGACGCTCGCGGCTCCAGAGCCCCGGCACCTCGCCGTGGGCTGCACGTCGGTCGGCGGGGCGCCGTGGGCGTGCCTGCTGCTCGTCTGCCTGCGCCGGCGCGGCCTCAGCGCTTGATGCCGTGAATGCGGTCGGACTCGTTCTGCATCAGCACCGCGAACTTCGCCGACAGCTGGGGGTCGTACCTCGGGTTGGGCTGGCCGAGAATCGTCGGCGCCCCGACCAGCGGAGTCCAGTAGCCCTCGCACTCGAGCCACGCCTGGTGGTGCGTGCCGTTCTCGGCGAGCACCAGGTGGTGGTTCTTCTTGTTGCCGAGCGCGTCCTTGCTGAAGGCCATCTCGGCGTGCACCTTCGTGTAGAACTCGAGCGTGCAGGGCTCCTTGCCGCCGCGGGCTCGGGCCTGCGCCGCCTGGTACAGCGGCATGAACGCGAGCGCCGTCTTCCCCAGGTCCTTCGGGTCGCTCATCTTGGCCGTGTAGTGGGCCTTCGACTCCTGCCAGTCGGCGGCGCTGACGCCGTGCGCTGCGGCGATCGCGTTCTCCTTCGCGGCGTCACCGGCGGTGTCCGCCATCAGCGCACAGAGATCGGCGTACTGCTCGAGGCTCACCATGTGTGGGGCTCCTTCGAATGCGGGTTCGTGAAGGAATGCGCCGCCACATCCAATTGGATCACGTCGCCAGGAACACCAGCCACACCGCCACGTTCCCACCGACGACGGCGGCCGACGGCCACGCGACGCTCCACGCACCCTGCCCCGCGTGCTTCGCCGCGACCGCGACCCACATGAGCCCGAGCAGCCCGCTGAAGAGCGACGTCGGCGCCCCGACGAGAAACCGCCCCGCCCCCTCGATGCCGCCGCTCACCGGCCACACGAGCAGCCACACGAGCGGCAGGCCCGCACACACGAGCGCGTGCAGCCCCTGCCCGGCCCGAATCGCCGGCAGCCCCGGCCTCACCACGAGCAGCGCGACGAGAAACCCGAGCGCCGCGAGCCCCTGAAGCACCAGAAACGGAAGGTCGAACGGGCTCGAGCCCCCGCCGACGTCGGTCACGTCAGGCGGAGCAGCTCGCGCGCCTGCTGCGGCGTGGCGAGCTCGCGCCCCTTCGCCTTCGCGCGCTTCGCGGCCTCTTGCACGAGCTCCCAGTTGCCCTTCGCGAGCACGCCCTTCGACAGGTAGATGTTGTCTTCGAGGCCGACGCGCGCGTTGCCGCCGCGCTCGGCCGAGTGCTCGACGAACGTCAGCTGGTGCCGGCCCATGGCCGCGCAGGTCCACGTCGAGCCCTTCGGCACGTACGAGCGCATGAAGTCGAGCGCCTCGACGGTCGCGCCGAGGGCCCCGCCGACGCCGAGCACGAAGTCGAAGTGCGCGGGCAGGCCGATGAAGCCCTCTTTCTCGAGCGCGCGGGCCTCGTCGATCATGCCGGCGTCGAAGCACTCGATCTCGGGCTTGAGGCCGAGGTTCTTGATGCGCGTCGCGATGTCGCGCACCAGGGGTCGCGGGTTCCAGAACACGTCGGCGCCGAAGTTCACGGTGCCGGTGGTGAGCGTCGCCATGTCGGGGCGGTCGGCGCCGGTGAGCGTGAGGCCGCCGCAGCGCTCGTCGACGCCCATGCCGACGGCGCCGCCGGTCGAGACCTGCACGAGAATGTCGCACCGCTTGCGGATCGCGCGAATCGCGGCGCGGAACAGCTCGGCGTCTTGCGAGGGCGAGCCGTCGGGCTTGCGCACGTGAATGTGCACCATCGCGGCGCCGGCCTCGCGGCACTTCGCGGCGTCTTCGCCGATCTCTTCGGCACTGATCGGCAGGTACGGCGTCTGCTCGCGCGTCGTCTCGGCGCCGACCATCGCGGCGGTGATGACCATCGGCGTCGTCATTTGCGCTGCTTCTCTTTCGGGGTCACGCAGGTGCCGCTCGCGCGACAGACGACGATCGGGGTCTCGAGCACCTCGGCCGCCGAAGCGCTCACCGACGGCAGCGGGCGAATGACCTTGCGCGCCTCGAACTTCATCTTCCGCGAGGTGTTGCCGACGTTCACGATCTCGCCCTCGGCCTCGATGTAATCGCCGGCGTACACCGGAGCGAGGAACTCGACCGAGTCGTACGCGCGGAACAGGCCCTCGTCGCCGTCTTGCCGAATGAGCAGCTCGGTCGCGACATCGCCGAACAGCGCGAGCATGCGGGCGCCGTCGACGAGGTTTCCGCCGTAGTGCGCGTCGTGGCTCGACATGCGCAGCCGCAAGGTCACCTTCATGTGGGCTCTCCCTCGAAGTGCAGGCCGCGCTGCTCCTTGCCCATGCGCTGCAGCACCTGGTGAACGATGAAGTTCGCCACGTCGGACGGCTTCGTGCCGGGGCCGAAGCCCGCGTCGAAGCCGAGCTCGAGCGCGAGCTTGTGATCGACGCGCGGCCCGCCGAGCAGCAGCGTCATCTTCTTGTCGAGGCCGGCCTTCTTCGCCTCCTCGATGAACTGCCGCGAGTTGTCTTTGTGAACGTCGCGCTGCGTGACGACCTGGCTCACGAGCACGGCGTCGGCGTTCTTCTCTTGGGCCCGGCGAATGAGCTCGGCGTTGGGCACCTGGGACCCCAGGTTGAACGCCTCGAACCACGGGTACCGCTCGAGCCCGTAGTCGCCGGAGAAGCCCTTCATGTTGAGAATGGCGTCGATGCCGACGGTGTGCGTGTCGGTGCCGGTGCAGGCGCCGAAGACGACGACGCGGCGGCCGACCTCGCGCTCGATCAGGGCATTGAGGTCGTCGAAGCCGAGCTTCTTGATGACGAGCTCGGGCGTGTCGATCGCCGCCCAGTCGAGCGCGACCTGCGTCTTCGCGTACGCGATGAAGAACGTGTAGTTGTCGGCCGCGCGCTCGGCGGCCGCGACCTTCACGTCGGTGAGGCCGAGCTTCTGGCAGAAGAGCCGCGCGGCTTCTTTGGCCTTCTCGGAGAGCGGCACGGGCAACGTGAACGACAGCTGAATCACGCCGTCGTCGCGCCGGTCGCCGTACGGCCTGATGGGAGGCCCGTCTGCCACTCACTTGCCTCCGTACGCGATCGACTCGACCACGCGCTTGAGCAGCACTCCGAAGCGCGCCGCCTTCGAGGCCTTCGACGTCATCGACATGACCCACTTCGTCTGCCCGTTGCACCCGACGTAGCTGACCGTGTTCACCTTGTTCGCCTCGTTCTTCTTCGCCTCTTCGCCCTCGCCGACGTAGTCGACCGTCACCTTCTTGAACGCGGGCGAGCCGCCGACCGTCGTGGCCTCGTAGCCGTCGGGCCCGAGCGCCTTGATGAGCTGGTCGACGCAGAGCTGGGCCTCGCGCCGCGGGTCGACCGTGAAGACGCTCAAGTCGATCTGCGCTTCGCCGTCGGTCGAGCTGACCGAGCGCGACTTGCCGTTGTTCTCGTCGTTCTCCTGGGCCTTCCAGTCTTTCGACTGCGGGAGCTTCACGCTCAGGTCGTGCACCTGCGTCTTCACGAGGGTGTCTGCCGCGCCCAGCGCGAGCACCAGAATCAGACCGGTCATTTCGAGGCCTCCAGCTCTTCCAGAAACGGGTTGAAGTAGTCCTTCGACTTCTCGATCACGCCGTCGAGGCCCTTACCGCCGGTCTCTGACCGCTTCACGTCGCCGAAGCGGCCGCGGCCGATCGCCGCCACCATGCCGTCGGCCTTGCACTCCTCGAGGAGCTTCACGGCGCGATCCCACACGAAGCGGGCGCGGTTGGCGATGAGGCCGTCTTCGCGAACGGTGAACTCTTGATCGATGCCCTTCGCGGCGCGGTGAATGTACGAGGCGGCCTTGAGCGCGACGTAGCGGTCGGCGAGCAGCGGCGTGTGCATCGCCTCGGTCATCATGCCGAGCAGCTGAATGCCCTGCCGCGTCCACACCGCGACCAGGTCGGCCATCACGTCGTAGGCGTGGCTGAAGAAGATGTCGGTCTCTTTGTGCTTCGTCGGCGGCATGTACTTCAGCGGCGCGTCGGGGAAGCAGCGGCGAATCAGCATCGCCTGGCTGAGCTCGAGCAGCAGCGTGTCGGGCCGATGTGGGTCGATCTCGTAGCTGTGCCCGATGCCGAGCTGCCAGTCTTTCAAGCCCGCGCGGTGCGCGAAGCGCTCGTTGATGAACTGCGAGGCGATGACGGTGTGGGCGGCGTCGTAGGCGTCGGCGGTGGTGATGTAGTTGTCTTCGCCGGTGTTGATGATGATGCCGGCGAGGGCGCAGATGCGGCGCGAGAAGTACTGATCGATGAACGTGCGCCGCATGTTGATGTCGCGGAACAGGATTCCGTACATCGCGTCGTTGAGCAGCATGTCGAGCCGCTCCCAGGCGGCCGCGAACGCGATCTCGGCCATGCACAGGCCGCTCGAGTAGTTCGTGAGCTGCACGTAGCGCTTGAGCTTCTTCGACTCGTCGTCGAGGGCCTCGCGCATGATGCGGAAGTTCTCTTGGGTGGCGTAGGTGCCGCCGTAGCCCTCGGTGGTGGCGCCGTGCGGCACGTAGTCGAGCAGCGACTGGGCCGTCGAGCGGATCACCGCGATGACGTCGGCGCCGGCCTGCGCGGCCGCCCTCGCCTGGTCGACGTCGTCGAAGATGTTGCCGGTGGCCACGATCACGTACTTGTGAGGGGCCGGCCCCATCGGAAATTCTTCCTTCAGGGCATTTCGTTGCTCGACGCGCCCTTTGAGCTCGGCGATGGCGGCCCGGGCCTCGGCGCGGACCTCGTCTTTGAGCTGCCCCTCTTCGGCCGCCGACAGCGGAGCGAGCTTCTCGAGCGGCACCGCGGTCAGCTTCTCGACGGCGTCGAGCGGGCTCCTGGCGCCCATCTTCAGCGCGCGCCCGTACCAGTACGCGGCGCCCTTGTTCAGCACGCCGGCCGCGTGCAGCCGGTCGACCATCAGGTTCACGAGCGGAGCGCCCATCGCGCCGACGCCATCGACCCCGAACCAGCGCAGCACCGTGCGCTCGACCGAGACCGTGGTGTGTTTGTCGATGAGCTGGAAGGTGGGCTCGGTGATGTCGCGAGCGAGCGCGCGCGCGTGAGCGACCTGCTCGTCTGAGATGAACGGCCCGGGCATGCCCTGTCTCTACACTAAAAATGCCAATAGTCGTCGACCGGCAGCGGCGGTGGCGGCAGCGCCTTGAGCTCGGCGATGCGGTCGTCGATGGCGGCGCGCTCCTGGGTGTTCGCGACGGTGAAGTAGGCGCCGAAGCCGCCGAACGCGACGCCGAGACAGGTGAAGGCGACGGCGAGGGCGACGTCGGTGAGGTTCGCGCGGGCCGGGTCCTTGATGCCGCTCCAGAGGCCGATGCCTCCAGCCAGGGAGCCGGCGCCGGCGGCCAGCAGCAGCACGGGGGCGGCGTAGCCGGGGCGCGCGTCGGAGATCGCGATGAGCTCGGCGGCGGCGGCAGACGACTCGGGGAGCGGAGCCGCGGCGCCGCCCGTGCGGATGGCCTCAAGCCGCTTCACGATGGCGTCGTGCCGCTCGGCGAAGCGGTCTCGGCGAGCGGCCATCCCGTAGGCGAGCAGGCCCCCACTGATGCCGAGGCCCGCGCTCGTGGCGCCGAGGCAGATTCCGAGTATGGCGACGAGCGTCGCGCCGATCGCCGCCAGCCCCCCATTCGCCTGCGCGAACAGCTCGATCGACCAGAGCCCGGTCGCGAGACCCGCGACGGACCCCGCGATGCCCACGCCGAGCATCGCGTAGTCGGGCGCGAGGGGGTGCTGGTCTTCGACGCGGACGCGCTCGAGCTCGAGCTGCGGCACCGAGAGCTCGCCGATCGGCGTGACGGCGATCTCGTCGCGGGTCAGCAGGCGTGCCTGAAACGGAGCGTCGGCCACCGCCCCAAGGACCACGAGCAGAGCAAGGGCCGCCATGGGCGGCTAAACGTAGCGCTGCTCGAAGAGCGCCCTCAACTTCGGCTCCGAGCGCAAGAGCTCGAGCGTGAGGTCGGCGTGGCCGGGCGCGTAGCCGTTGCCGATCACCATGGTGACGTCTTTACCGACGCCCTCGGCGCCGAGCGCGGCGGTGGTGAAGCTCGTCGCCATCGAGAAGAAGATGACGGTGCCGCCCTGCTTCACCGAGAGGATGCTGGCCATCTCGGTGTTCGCGACCGACGCGCAGTTGATGACGAGATCGGCGGGAGGCACCTTCTGCATGACCTCGACGCCCTTGGTGGCGTCGGCGGCGATCGCCTCGTCGCACAGGCCGATGCCCTTCAGGGCGTCGAGCGCCTTCTGCGAGATGTCGAGCGCGACGAGCTTCGCGGCGCCGTTCTTGCGCGCCTGGGCGAGGCAGAGCGCCCCGCTCTTCCCCGCGCCGATGAGCATCACGGTCATGCCGGGCTTCACGTAGCGGGCGGTGAGCGCGGGGGCGCCGGCGACGTCGAGGGCGGCGAGCGCGAGCGTGTCGGGAAGATCGGCGGGCAGCTTCGCGAAGATGCCGCTGGCGAACAGAATCGCGTGGCCCTTCACGTCGAGGCGATCGATGTCGGCCTTCACGGCGCGGACCTCGTCGAGCCGCAGCGGCGTGAGGGTGAGCGAGACGAGCGTCGCGATGCGGTCGCCGGGCCTCACGCCGCCGGGGTGGCCCTTCGCGACCTCGCGCACGCGGCCGATGAGCATGCCGCCCGAGCCGGTCACCGGGTTCTGCATCTTGCCGCGCTCGCGCACGATCTCTTGCACGGCGGCCGAGATCTTCGCGGCGTCGCCTTGGGCGGCCTCTTTGAGCTGCTTGAACGAGGCGGCGTCGATGTTGAGGCTCTCGACGTCGATGAGCACCTCGCCGTCGCGCAGCGGCAGCGAGGGGTCGAGCTTCTTCGCGCGCTGGGGCAGCACCCCGCTCTCGCCGACGACGCGCGAAAGGCCGTACGGGTCCATCAGGGGATCGCCATCACCAGGAGCGTGAGCGCGGCGACGGCCGCGAACGCCTGCGCGTAGACCTTGCGGGCCTGGGCGGCGATGCGGGTCGACATGCCGTCGTCGGTCACGCGCTCGGGCGAGTCTTCGAGCACGCGAATGCCCTGGCGCGCGAACGCGACGCAGGTGTGGGCGCGCGCCTGCAGAAAGCCCATCGCGGCGAGAAACGCGGGCGCGATGACGACGAGGCGCATGAGCACCGAGGCGTGGGTCTCGACGAGGGCGCCGACGGTGAGGACGGTGATGAGGGCGCCGGCGACTCCGACGAGGTTGCGCTTGCGCCGCTCGCGCGGGCCGATGTTCGCGCAGACCTGAGCCGCCGCTTCCACGCGCGTCAGAACGTGTACTTCACGCGCAGGTAGTACTGATGCGACGAGATGTTGGCGAGGAAGATCCACCGGATCAGCACGACGTCGAGGCCGACGGTGAAGTGATCGACGTTGGTCGCGTACTCGACGCCGATGGCGAGGCCAGCGTTCGGAGCGAGCGTGATGTCGTTGCCGGCGTCGTTCGCCGCAGGCGCCGGGTCGAGAAAGGTCATGCCGCCGACGATCTTCGGCGCGACGTAGAGCCGCTCGGCGACGCGGAACAGGTACGCGAACGAGAGGTCGACGAACGTGACGGTGAAGTTGTCCGACTTGTTGCAGATCGTCATCGTGCGCGCGTCTTTGCCGGCGTGGCAGTTGGCGGCGTTGGCGCCGATGCCGACGTGCAGCCCGAGCTCGATGTTCTCGGTGATGTCGTAGCCGATGCCGAGCTGCAGGTAGACCTGCAGGTTCGAGTAGACGTCGTCGCCGCCGAACGTGTTGAACGCGCCGATGTCGGTCTCGGTGAAGAAGCCACGGCGGACCTTGAGCGGCATTCCCTCGGGGGGAGTCGCCGCGCTCGCGAGCGCAGGCAAGAGAGCGAGAAACACGATGACCAGCTTCCGCACGAAACCCCTCCTCAAAGGGACCCTCGAAGGCGCGGGGGTCATAGCTCAGAAAAAAGGGGCTGGGGGCTCAAAAAAGCACCCCAGCCCCAAAAGGCATCAAAAGTCGCTCAGGCCTACTCTTCGTCGCCCTCGGTACCAGCGGGCTTGAAGATCCAGGGGAAGGTGACGGTGACGACGCCGCCGCCCTGGGGCTCGGGGAACTTCCACCGGCGAATGCGCGAGAGCATGCAGTTCTCGGCGTTGCCGTTGTTCAGCGAGGTCTCGGAGACGTTCGCCTCGGCCACGGCGCCAGCCGGGTCGATGGTGAAGAGCACGGCCACCTTACCGGCGAGGTCGGGCGTCTTCTGGAGCTCCTGCTCGTAGCAGAACTTGATCTCGTTCTGGTGGCGCTTGATGACCTTCATGATGACGTCTTTCGACAGACCGCCGACGACGGTGGTCTTACCGGGGACGACGCGGGTCGAGTCTTTGCCGCGGCCGCCGAGGTCGATCGAGCCGTTGCCGCCGAGGCCGCGACCCGAGCCCTTGGTGCCGAGGCCGCCGAGGCCGAGGCCGGTGCCGCCGCCGCCGGGGCCGGTGCCGCGCGAGCCCATGCCGCCGACGCCGTGAGCGTCACCGACGCCCGCGCCGCCCGTGAGGCCGCCGAGGGCGTTGTTGATGCCGGTGCCGAGGCCGCCGGGGCCGAAGACGTTCGAGGCCGCGCCGTCGCCGAGGGCGCCGAGCAGACCCGCCTTCATGACCTTCTTGCGATCTTCTTCGCGCTTGTTGGCGTCGACGATCGGAGCGCCCTTCTTCGAGGGGTCGGCCTTGTCCTTCTTCTCGTCCTTCTTGCCGAACTTGCCCTCGTCGTCCTTCGGCTTCTTGCCCTCTTTGAGGCCAGAGAGGTCGAGCTTCTTGAGCGCCTTCTCCTTCTCGGGGCGCACGATCATCTTCACGTACTTGGACGGGTTCTGGAAGATGTCGTCACCCTCGCCGCCGATGCCGAGCGGCGTGAGCACCATCGCGAGCACGAGGGCGATGAACGCCATCAAGCAGATGGAGGCGATCTTGAAGAACGTGAAGTCGGCCTCGCCCAGCGTGTTGACGCTGATGGCGGCGGTCGGGCGCACGTAGCGGATGATGAACGCGACCTGATCGAGCGAGACCTGAGCGCGATCGTGCAGGCCGAGCTCGATGGCGTCGGCGCGCATCGCGCCTTCGGCCGCGCGGAGCTTGCCCTCGCTCTTGAGCTGCTCCTTGCTCTTGTGCGAGTCGCCGCGCGTGGTGACGACGAGGCCGGCCTCGGCGGGCACGTTGACGAGGGCGGTCGAGCCCCTCGCCTGCGCGAGGTTGAAGCTCGTGCCGACGCCCGACGAGAAGACGGCGAACTTGGTGCCGGGGCCGTCGCCGATCGTGACGGGCACGCCTTCGGCGAAGTGCTGCACGCCGATGAGGGTGTCGCCCCAGAGCAGCGCGACCTGGAGCACCTTCGAGTCTTCCGCCGGAGTCGCCTCGGCCGAGAGCGGCTCGTTGAAGAGCAGCGCCGCGTTCTTGCCGGTGCCGGCGAGGCCGCGCGGAGGAGCAGGCGGAGGCTTGGTCGCAGCGGGCGCCGCAGCCGCGGGAGCCGTCTGCGCAGGAGCAGGCGCAGGCGGAGCAGCCGCCGGAGCCGGAGCCGCCGCCGGAGCCTCGGCAGTCGAAGCGCCGTTCGCAGCGCCGTTGCTCGCGCCGTTCGCGGGCTGCTCGTCGCCGAACAGCACCTTGATCTTCGAGCCGCCGATCGCGATCTCGTCGCCCGACGCGAGCGTCACGGCGTCTTTGATGCGCTGGTCTTTCAGCGAGGTGCCGTGCTCGGAGCCGAGGTCCATCACCGACACCGTGCCGGTCTTCTCGACCTTCAGCATCGCGTGGAGGTTGGAGACCTTCGGGTCCGTGATCTTCACCGTGGCGCCCGAGCCGGAGCCCAGGATCACGCTCTCGAGATCGGACGACGACTCACTGGTGGTGCCGTCGGGGCCGGTGATGCGGAAGGTAATCGCGCTCTTCTTCGACATGTTTCAGGACCTCTTGTTTCTGGGCTCAGAGATTGTCGACCGACTTCTGCAGCTCGGGCTCGAAGTTGCTGCGAACCTTGATCAGGCTCTTGAACGACGTCTTCTTCTTGCTGATGGCGTAGCTGCCTTCGGGCTTGGTGAGCTCGCCTTCGACCGCGACGTCGGTGAAGTCGATGACCGTCTTCTTGCGGAAGACCGTGCGATCTTCTTCCTGAATGACCTTGCCTTGAGCGAAGGCAGGTAGCGCGAACGCGAGACCGAGAGCGAGTACGAGAAGACGAGGCATGCCGAGCTCCTTATTTGACCGAGGCGTTTGACACCAGCGTCACCCCGGGGGTTCCAAAAGTCGGCGGACACTAAGGGATTTCAGGGGTCGTTGTCACCTGCGCCACGGAAGATCCACGGGTGGTTCACGTCGACCGTGCCCCCGCCCTGCGGCTCGGGAAACTTCCACCGTTTGACGCGGGACAGCATGCAGGCCTCGACCTCCTCGTTGCCGAGCGTGCTCTCGGCGACGCCCGCCTCGAGCACCTCGCCCGCCGGGCCGATCGTGAAGGAAACACTCACCTTTCCGCTCAGGCCGGGCATGTGCTGCAGCTCGCGCTCGTAGCAGTACTTGATCTCGTTCGCGTGGGCGCGAATGACCTTGGCGACGAGATCGCGCGACAGCCCGTCCGAGATGCGCACCGGGCCCGAGCTTGGGCCGCTCTCGCGCTTGCCGCCGAGCGTGGGGCCGCCGGGGCCGGGGCGCTTGCTCGCCGGGCCGCCGAAGTCGCCGAAGCCGGGGCCGCCGGTGCCGGGGCCATCGCCGCGGGAACCTCCGATGCCGCGACCGTCGGCGCCGGGGCCGCCGTTGCCGGTGAGGTTGTTGAGCAGCGCGTCGATCTGGCGGCCGCTGCCACCGCCGATGGGGCCCGCGCTGTCGAGGAGCGACAGCATGCTCCCGACGCTGACGCGCTGGTTGGGCCGCGTCGCACCCTGGAAGAGCTGCTTCACGACGGCGTCGGTGAACTTCTTCGGCAGGCTCTTCGGCGGCGTCGGCGGCACGACGAGCTTCGTGATCATCGACGGCTTCACCCAGCCGTCGTCGAGGCCGCCCTCGCCCACCGGCGTCAGCGTCATCACCATCACGCACGCGACGAACGCGAGCAGGCAGAACGCGAGCACCTTCGGGAAGCGCCAGTCGGGCGGCGCAGAGTCGACGCGCTCGACGGGGCCGCTCGATCGCGAGCGCACCGTGAGCCCTTCGGGGACGTCGGCGACAAGAGGCACGACGTCGATGAGTCGGTCCTTCCACCAGATCTCGAACATGAGCCCACAGACAAAAGATCGGCGCTGGGGTTCCACTCACTCGCACATGAACCCTCTTCGCGTGGCTGTGCTCGCAGTGCTCCTCGCGGCCAGCGGCTGCGTGACCCCCGGCCCGTACCTGCGCGTCTCGACCGCGAAGGCCGACGACCTCAAGGCCGCGGTCGACAAAGACGTCATCTGGTACGAGTTCCAGCCGGGCGACGTGGTGCCCTTCAACCTCGTCTTCTTCGGCGCGATGGAGGGCGCCGGCGAGGGCCCGTCGATGGTGCGCGCGAAGCAGAAGTTCTACCTGGTCGCGCGCAAGAACATGCCGATGGAGATCAGCCTCGACGGGCACACGACGGTGGGGCCCTACGCGCTCAAGACGATCGTGATGGTGCTGCCGAAGCGCGACGGCGACGGCGGTCAGGTCGCGTGGTTCACGTACATGGGCGACTCGATGCAGCCCGAGAAGGAGCTCGAGAAGCTGATCGAGAGGGCCGCGCCCGCGCAAGCGAGCCGCTGAGCCCGCTGCTCAGCGCGTGAGGCCGGCGCGAAAATCGCCAGCGAGGCGCAGTCGAAGAGATCGGCGCGCCGCACCTCGGCTCCACAGGCGAGCGCCACCCTCGCCCGCTCGGGCCGGCGAACGAGCGCGCGCACGCGGTGGCCAGCCGCCACGAGCCTGGGGATCAGGTGACGTGCGTAGACACCGCTGCCCCCGACGACGGCGATCATGTCGGCGGCGCGCGCTGGCTACTTCTTCGCGGGCTCTGCCGGCTTCGCTTCGACCGGCTTGGCCTCTTCAGGCTTCTTCTCGCCCGCGGCAGGAGCCGGAGCAGCCTCGGGAGGAGGCGCATCGCCGCCCTCCTTCGCGCTGTCTTCCATCGCCTTGTCGAGCAGCTTGTCGCCGCCCGCGCTCGACTTCGGCTTGTCCTTCGGCTTCTCGGCCGCCGGAGCCGCCTGCTGCTGACCCGCCTTCTGCATCGTCGCGATCGCCTTGAGCTTCACGTCGATGAGCTGCGTGTCCTGCGGAGTCGTGATCGTCTGCGACTTGCACTTCTCGAGGAAGTTGACGGCCTTGTCCCAGCCGGTCTTGTCGGCCGCGTACGCCCAGCCGGCGCCGCAGATCGCCTCGGCGTGATCCGACTTCAGCGCGAGCACGCGCTCGAACGCTTCGCCGGCGGCCAGGCCCTTCTTCGGGTCCTTGCCCTTCTGACCGTCGAGCGCGTACGCGTACGCGAGGAAGGCCTCGTACGACGTCGGGTCGAGCGAGACGGCCTTCGAGAACGACTTCTCGGCGTTGCCGTAGTCGCGGTACTGCAGCGCCATCGCTCCGAGGTTGACGTGACCGGGCGCGAACTTGTCGTTCAGCTGCACGCTCTTCTGGAACTGGCCGAGCGCCGAGCGGCGGTCGTCGAGCTTCAGGTAGATGAGGCCGAGGTTGTTCGCGACGCCCGGGTCCTTCTCGTCGAGCTTCTTCGCGTTCGCCGACACGAACTCGGCCAGGCGGTAGTTGCCCTGATCGAAGTAGATGAGCGCGAGGTTCTTGTACGCGTCGGGGTTGTCCTTCGTGCGGCTCAGCACCTTGCGCACGGCGGCCTCGGCCTTGTCGTACTGCTTCGACAGGCGGTAGGCGACCGAGACGTTGTTGAGCAGCGCGACGTCGAACTCGGCGCCCGGAGCCTTCAGCGCCTCTTCGTACAGCTTGATCGCGTCGGTGAAGCGGTCTTGCAGGCGGTAGACCTTGCCGAGGTTCAGGAGCGACGGCCGGTGGTTCGCGTCGAGCTTGCGCGCGTCTTCGTAGTGCTTCTGCGCGTCAGACAGGCGGCCCTGGCGCTCGGCGACGACGCCGAGGTTGTAGACGACGGCGACGAGCTTGGGCTCCTTCGCGGCGACCTTCTCGAACGCGGCCTTGGCCTCGTCGAGCTTGCCGGCGTCGAACGCGGCGACTCCGTCTTTGAAGACCTCGGCGGGCGACTTCTCTTTCGGAGGAGGCGGCGGCTTGTTGGTCTCGACCGGGTCCTTCTTCACTTCCTGCTGCGTCGTGGTGCAGGCAGCACCGGCGAGGGACAGCGCGACGAATGCGAAGCGGGTCTTCATGGATCACTTCTCCCCTGCGGCAGGCGAGGCGGCTGCAGTGGTGTTGGACTTCTCAGGAGCCTTCGCGGGAGCCGGCGTGCCCTCGTTCGACGGCGCCGGAATCGAGGCCGTTCCACCGGTCTTGTCGATGGGCTCTTCCCAGAAGAACTCGGCGCCGCGGTACGCGACCTCGCGCACCTTGCCATAGAGGCCGGGCTTGTACTTGTTGACCTTGTCCTGCGCGAGCAGCGTCCACTCGTTGTAGATCGACAGCTCGTAGGACTTCGCGAGCGCCTTATCGAGCGCCTCGAGCGCCTTCTCTTCGAGGGGGAAGGCCTTCTCTTCGAGGGCCGTGCGGTACATGTCGGTCTGGTCTTCGTCGAAGCCCTTGGGCGTCGGCGAGTCGAGGAAGTTCTGCGACATGTCGCCGTACGCGAGGCCGATGCGGGTCAGCGCCGCGATGCCGTACTCGCCGTTACCGATCGCGAGGATGTCGGTGTAGCCCTTCTCGATGTCCTGAATGGCCTTCGTCTTCGCCTTCAGGTCGTTCTTGAGCGTCTTCAAGTTCTTGAAGTTGATGGCGAGGTACGCGTTCCACGTGGGCTCGTAGAGGTAGAACCGCGTGTGCGCGAACGCGAGCTTCGCGCGGTCGTTGTTCTTGTCCTCGGCCGAGAGCTTCGGGTACGCGGCGACGATCTCCTTCGCCAGCTTGTCCATGTCGGCGGTGCTCTTCAGCGTCTTCTGAATCAGGTACTCGCGGTACTTGAGATCGAAGCGGGTGATCTCTTTGACCCGCGCGTCCTTCGCGTACGTCGCGAGGAAGGCGTCGAAGGTCTTGAGCGCGTCGCCGTACTTCTTGTCCTTCTCGTAGATGAGCCCGATGTTGAGCGCGATGTCGGGCACGTCCTTCTTGTCTTTGAAGCGCGCGATGTAGCGGTTGTACGCCGAGATCGCGAGGTCCGACTTGCCGAGACCTTCCCACCACAGGCCGGCGTTGAACTGGGCCGCCGAGATCCAGTCCTCCTTCTCGGCCTCCTTGATGAGCTCGGCGCGCTCCTTGTTGAACGCCTCGAGCTTCAGCTTCTCCTTCGCGGGGGCCTGGGCGATGACGCCGACGGACCAGCGCGTGTCCTTCGCTTCCTTGGTCTCGGGCTTCTTGCCCTTCTGCGCGGCGGCGGCCTTGGCCTCTTTGTCCTTGGCCTCCTTCTCCTTCTTGAGGAGGTCCTTGATGTTGTCGAAGCCGACGGCCTTCGGGCCGGCCCAGTTGTCGTAGGCGGCGATGAAGTCTTCGTACATCGCGGCCGACTTCGAGAAGTCGGCGATCTTCTCGTAGAACTTCGCGAGCGAGTAGCGGGCCTTCAGCTCGAAGTTCGTGCCGGGGTACTCCTTCAGCACGCGCTCGGCGGTGGTGATGCCGCGGTCGAGCTCGTTGGCCTCCTGGAAGATCAGCATCGAGTACGTGAGGGCGCGGTCGGCGTTCTCGGACTTCGGGAACTCGTGCACGAAGGCGAGGAAGAGCTCGGCGGCCTCCTTCACCTTCTTCTCCTTCTTGTAGACGATGAGGTCGACGTACTTGTACTGGCTGCCCTCGACGATCGCGGTGGTGCGCTTCGCGAACTCGGCGTTGGCCTTCGCGCCCATCAGCTTCTTGTTCGCCTGGAAGGCGCGCGAGCTCTTGTTCAGCTCGAGCCACTCTTCCTTCTCTTCGAGCACCGACATCGTGAGGTCGGCGGCGTCGGCCGAGCGCTTGTCTTCGGGCCACTTGCCGATGATCTCGGTGAAGCGCTGGGCGGCGTCGATGAAGTGGTTGCGGTCGTAATAGATGACGGCCGCCTGGTAGCGGACCTCGATCTCGTCCTGGTTGTTCGGGAAGAGCTTGTTGTAGCTGTCGCAGGCGTTCGCGAGCAGGCCCTCGAACTTCGTGAGCGGCTGCTCCTGCAGCTCTTTGACCGAGCGCTTCACGACCTTCTCGGCCTTCTGAACGGTCGCCTTCTTCTTGTTCTCTTCGATCTTCGCCTTGTCGTCGACGACCGACTTCACCATCTGGCCGCGCTCGATCTTGACGAGGTTGTTATACGCGAGAATCGCGGCGTAGGCGGCCGACTGGCGGTACTTCTCCTGGCTGATCTCTTTCGCGGTGTCGCGGCCGGGGATCTTGAACGCGACGACGCCGTCGTACTGCTGGGCGGCCTTCTCCCACTCCTCGAGCGCCCACAAGATTTCCGCGTAGTAGAACTTCATGTTGAACGCGTAGTCCGAGATGAACGCCTCATCGTCGCCGGTGGCGAACGCGTCGACGTACTGCTTGTAGATGTCTCCGGCGAGGCGGTACGTGACGGCCTGCTTCGTCTTCTGCGCTTCCTGGTGGTACTCGGTGACCACCGTGCGCATGCCCTCTTCGGCGACGTTGAAGCCGTTGCGCAGCACTTCCTTCTTCGACTCGTTCGCCTTCCACCAGGCGCTGCCGGGCCGGTAGAGCTCGGCCATCTTCTTCGTCTCGGCCTTCACGTTGTCGCGCTGGCGAAGACCTTCGTAGCCCTTGATGATCTGCTGCGTGAAGTCGGGCGCGGCCTCGGCGACCGGGTTGTCAGACAGCAGCAACCGAAAGGTCTTGATCGAGTTCTCGTGGTGGCCGGCGTCGTACAGCGCGTAGCCCATGCGCGTGATCAGCTTGAGCTGCATCTTCTTGCCGGCCTTCGCCTTGAAGTACGCGATGGCGTCGTCGGCGCGGTTGAGCTGCACGAACATCGTGACCGAGTCGTTCAGGGCCTCGGTCTTGAGGTCGGTCATCTCTTTCTTCTTCTCCTGCTTCTCGACGTACTCGATGACGTCTTGCAGCTTCTTGAGCGCCTTCTCGTGCTCGCCCGCGTTGAAGTCGCACCAGGCCAGCTTGTAGAGCGCGTACGACTTGATCTTCGGCTCCTTCTGCTGAAACGCCTTCTCGTACATCTCTTTCGCTTTGCCGAGGTTGTTGGCGACGTCGAAGTAGTGGTTACCGAGCTGCACGTAGCCGTCGCCGATGAACTTCGAGTTCGGGTAGCCCTTGATCAGCTCCTCGTACCGCTTGACGGCCTGATCGCGCTTGCCGATCTCGTAGAGGTTGTAGCCGAGCGCGAAGAGCACCTCGTCTTTGCGGTCGTAGCTCGGGTACTCGCGCAAGACCGTCTCGTAGAGGCGCATCGTCTCGGAGCGGTAGAGCTCGGACTCGCGGTGGTCTTCCTTGGCGTCGGCGACCTTCTCGCCCTTGTTGCGCGCCTCGTCGACCTTCTTCTCGTCCTCCTGAAACTTCAGCATCTCTTTGCGGTAGAGGTACTTCGACTTCTCCCAGTAGAGCTCGCTGAGCTGGAAGAGCAGCTCGGCCTTCTGCGGCGAGCCGTCTTCGATCTTGGGGATGATCTTCTTCAAGCTCTCGATCGACTCGTCGCGCTTCTGGTCGGCGATCTTCTCGCGCTCGACGTCTTCGAGACGGGGCAGGTCTTTGAACTTCGCGGGGCCCTTGCGGACCTCTTCGCGGCTCGCCGCCTTCTTCTCGTCCTTCTTCTTGGCGTCAGCGGCGGCGGGCTTGTCGGCGCCCTTCTTCTTCGCGTCGGCAGCGGCGGCGCCCGCGGTTGGCAGTGCGAAAGCAAAAGCGAGCGCCAGAGCGGCGATGCGTACGACCTTCATCTTGAAGTCTCCTCGGGGGGAAAAGCGGGCGGACCCTACACCAACGCCACCGTGCAAATAAAGCTCAGGTCCGCGGAACTTCGGGCACATCGGCGCACAGCGTCAGCTCGGTCTCAGGGCTCTTCAGGTTGATGCAACCGCGCGCCACCTTGAGCACGTCGAAACCTTCGAGGCCGAGCTTGTCTCCAGCACGAACCAACACGACAGCGCCTTCCTTATTCTGGACGACGCCCTGCCCGGCCCGCGTGTAGGCGACCTGCAGGAGCGCGAGCGGCACGTCGGCGAACGGGTGTGCGATCTGCGCGGGAGTCGGCGGAGGCCGTTTCGACTTCTTCTTCTTGCCGGCGGCGAACGCCTCGGGGGCGAGCAGCAGCAGCGCTGCGAGAAGAAATGGGAGCAGAAAATGGGGACAGGCTACTTTTCCGAAAGGCCGCGGCGGCGAACGCCTCAGGCCGCGGCCGGAAAAGTAGCCTGTCCCCATTTTCTGCTCCCGTTCATTCACTCGGCGCCGCCCGGGCAGCCCTTCTTCAGCGTGTACTGGTAGTAGCCGATCTCGTCGCGCCAGAACTCGCCCTGGAACTTCCAGTAGTTCCAGTTCTCGGCGGGCATCTGCGGGCGGTAGATGGCCTGCTTGCGCAGCACGGCCCTCTGATCGACGCCGGCCTCGGCGAGCTCCTTCTCGGCCTTCGACGTCTCGAACCGGATGATCTCGGCGTTGTCGGCGAAGCCCTTGATCGACTTGTACGCGTTGATGAGGCCGACCTTGGCGAGCTGACCTGCGACCTGCTGCAGAACGCCGCGGTTCGAGTCGAGGTACGTGGTGACCTCGCCCGAGAGGCGGGCCGCGCGCCAGGCCGAGTTCTCTTCGAGCATCTTCTTCTCGACGTCGATCTGCTTCAGCATCGAGAAGACGCCGAGCATGCGCTCGTTCGAGCGAACGAAGTTCTGCACCGCGGGCGGGATCTTCTCGGGGTCGCCGGCCTCGACGAGCTTGAAGTACTCGACCTGGTCGCGGTTCTCGGCGCCGACCTCGACGATGGGCTTCAGCTTCTCGGCCATCGGCAGGTAGATCTCGTCGAACGCCGCGAGCGCCGACTTCGACTCTTCGTAGAGGCAGCTGAAGTAATAGATGGTGGCCTTCAGAATCCACGACTCGGGCTGAAACGCGGCCGCGAACTGTGGAGCGTGCAGCGCCTGCAGCGAGCCCAGGCCGCCGCCGAGGTCGTCGTTCTGGAAGCGCGCGAAGCCGTTCTCGAACAGCGCCTGATCCCAGTACTTCGAGAAGCGGGGGATCTGGTCGTACGCCTCGGCCGACTTGTCGTAGCGCCCGATGCCGTAATAGACGCGGCCGAGGCCGAGCAGCGAGAGGTGCTTCGTGAGCTTCTCGTCCTTCTGGTTGGGCAGCTTCGAGTTGATGACGGTCTCGAACGACTTGATCGCCTCTTCGTAGCGCTTGTCGTCGCCGGGGTAGCGCGGGTCGGCGTAGATGATGCCGAGCAGGTACTGCGCCTTCAGGTAGACGGTCGCCTCGGGCGGCACGGCCTGCGCGAAGTCGCGACCCTCGTCGAGCTTGCCGCGGCGGTTGTCGATCGTCGCGATGAGGAAGTTCACTCGCGCGAGCACCTCGGAGGGCAGCGTCGCCCACGCCTCGGGGTCGTAGTACTTGTTGAGCTCGGACGGGATCAGGTACTGGTCGTCGAGCGCGTCTTGCACGTTCACGAGGCCCTCGACGGCCTTCAGGTGAAACGGGTGCGTCTTACCGGCCCGAAGAATGGTGTCGTAGTAGATGAACGCCGACACCGGCATGCCCTTCTTCTGGAAGGAAGAGGCGAGGTAGTACTCGCTCTTCATTCGCAGGTCGCCGTCGGTGGTCGCGTTGTTGACCTCGTAGAACAGCTGCGCTGCGTCTTCGAAGTTGCCGGCGTTGAACGCCGACAGCGCGCGGTTGTAGAGGCCGAGATCCTGCGCGTTCGCGGTCGCAGCCGTGAAGACCGCGAGCAGGGTGCAGAGGCTGACGAGTGCTCTTTTCATGGTCAGAAGACGAACGAGACGCCGAGGTAGAAGCCGAGGTTGTTGAGCACGTCTGACGATTTGTCTTTGACGAGGTTCTTCGCGAGCGCGAGGTCGCGGCTGCGCTTGTAGTCGTTGCTCGGGTCGTCGTCGTTCCACGTCTCGAAGCCGTCGAAGCGGCTCACGTTGCAAGAGCCGCTGACGTTGGCGTCGGTGACCGGGCGGCCGCCACGGTCGGCGGCGTCCATCGCCTCGAGGTCGGTGCCGTTGCAGCCGGCGATCGCCGAGACCGTCGCGGCGTAGACGAGGTCGCGCAGCTCGAGGCGCAGCGTGATCCACTTGAGGAACTGAACGCGGAAGCCGCCGCCGATCTCGGCGAGAAAGCGCCAGCCCGTGTCGCCGTACGTGGCCGGGCCCGCGTCGTTGTCGGGCTTGAGCTGCACGCGCGTGTTGCCCGCGCCCGCGCCGGCGGTGAGCACGACGGCGAAGTGCACCAGGTACGAGTCGTAGAAGACGAACTTGCCGTAGAACGGCGTCACCTCGACGCCGGCGAACGCGCCGCCGACCAGCAGCTGCGAGGTCGCGGCCTGCGCCTCTTGCCGGGTCTTGTTGATGAGCTCGTTGTTGAAGCCCGACTGCACGTTCACGTAGTTGAACAGGCCCATCGCGGTGAGACCGAAGTTCTCTTGCAGGTGCCACGTGAAGCCGAGCGCGGCGCCGAGGTGGTTCGAGAACTTGCCGTTCACCTGCGCGACCGCGGGGAACACGAGCACCTCGCGGCGCCACTTGTCCTCGTATTCCTTCTGCTCGACGATGTGCACGGCGACGTTCGGGTTGTAGAGCGGAGCGCCCGAGACCAGCTTCTGCTGCTGCTCGGCCCCCTTCGCGCCCGACTCGACCGCCCCGAGCGGAGCCGGCTTCTCGGGCTCCTTCTTGTCGGGGGTGGGCTTGGCGCCGGTCGGCTCGTCTTCTTCGTCGTCGGCGTTGCCCGCCGCCGGAGCCGGAGCCGGCGCGGGGTCTTTCTTCGGAGCGTCGGCGGCCGACGCGATGGCCGGGAGCGCGAGGAGCGACAGCAGCGTGAGGAGTGCGGTTCTCATGGGTGGATTCTCAGAACATGTACGAGTAGCCGACGTGCACCTGGACCAGGTTCGAGATGCCGGGGTTGCTCACCGGCACACCGCCGCCCGTGGGGTCGGCGCCGAGCGCGAGCGCGCGCTTGAAGTTCTCGACGTAGCTGTCGAGGTAGGCGAAGTCGCGGATCTCGACGCGCAGCGAGTGGTTGTTGCCGATGGTGGGGAGGAAGAAGCGCCAGCCGAGCGCGAGGGTGACGAGCGGGCTCGGCTTGGTCTCGGTGAGGTACGACAAGCACTCGCCACCGACCTTGCCGGTGCTCGTCTGGTTGCAGATGACGACCGACTCGCGCTTGAAGAAGCCGGCGCCGCCGCCGAGGCTCACGTAGAACTGGAAATGAATCGGGTTGCCGAGGAGCACGTCCTGCAGCAGGCCGCCGATCTTGCCGTAGAGAAACTGCCAGCGCAGACCGAGGGTGGCGTTGGCGACCATCTCCCAGAGGTTCGAGAGGTCGTCGCTCTCCATCACGTTGCTCTTGTTGAAGTTGTCGGCGACCTGGTTCGCGAGGCTGGTGTGGCGGGTGTACGAGCCGCCGGCGAGCAGCTCGACCGCGAAGGTCTCGACGAAGTTGAACGAGAGGTTGAAGTTGCCCGTGTAGTGCTCGGTCAGCTGGTTGAGCACCGAGAAGCCGAGGTTCAAGCCGAGCTCGAACCGGCCGCGGGTGTTGAACAGGCGGTTCTTGACCGCGACCTTCTCGACCAGGGCGCCCTGCTCTTCCTCGGCGGCGGCCGCGGGGAGCGCGCAGGTCAGCGTGATGATGCAGAGCAGAGCCACACGTTTCATCGTTCGTTCCTTCATGGGCACGTCGACTGGAAATCGGGTTTGACGTCGTAGCAGATCTCGACCGTCGCCAAAGACTCGGGCACGGAGGCGCCGTCGAAGCGCACCACGTTGCGCGGCGTGACGCCGTCACACTTGAGGTACTGGGCCTCGTTCGAAGTGACCGCCACGTTCACGTCGACGCTCCTCGCGCAGCGTTGAGAGCGGCACTTCTCGCCCATCGGGCAGTTCCCGTCCACCATGCAGGTGGGGGCGTTCGGCGAAGAGACGTAGGCCTCGAAGCCCTGCGCGAGGCCGCCCATGCCGGGCCGCGTGTCGGGGCCGCGGGTGAGGCGAAACTCTTTGCGCAGGCCGCTGGCGGCGTAGCCGAGCGCCGAGAGCGCGCCCGAGAAGTCGTTCTGGCAGATGTCGACCGCGACGCCGCCCGTCGAGTTCGCGACGTTGACGTACCGCTGCGCGTAGTAGGCGACCTCGATGCCGCTGTCGGGCAGGCCCGCGTTCGTGCCGCCGTCGAGGCACGGCTGGCTGATCGATCGGCAGCAGCCGACGTGCGGCACGGTGTCGAGGAACTGAGCGGGCACCGGCGCGGTGCCTTCGGTCGCGGCGATCGCGGCGACCGCGACCAGGTCGCCGTTGCCGAAGCCCTTGTAGGTCTCGAAGAAGCGCGAGAAGTAGGCGGTGCTGCCCCAGTTGCCGGCAGCGGTGAGCGTGTTGTCGTTCGCGCAGCGGCAGCCCGGGTCGGCGGTGCAGATGGGCTGGCGCGTGAGCGGGCTGCACGAGCTGTCGTCTTCGTCGGTGACGAACACCACGTAGAGCGCGGCGTCGTGGCGAACGAACTTCTCGGTGGCGCCCGAGAGGTTCACGGGGTTCGTGAGGGCGAGGTAGGCGGCGTAGAGGCCGCGCTCCTGGGCGGAGCCCGAGGTGCCGACGCGCCCGAGCTGATCGAACGCGGCGACGGCGCTCGCGGTGCCGGCGTCGCCGCCGGTCGCCTGGGTGTTGCACGCGACGCCGCCGGTGGGCAGCGGCTGGCAGGCGATGTAGTTGCCGGTGAAGCCGTTGAGCGTCCACGTGCGGAGCTCGCCGCGCGTCAGCGGATCATCGGTGTCGGTCGAGATCACCGCGATGTGGAAGTCGATCGGCGGGTTCGCGATGACGAGCTGGTTGATGAAGGCGTTGAACTGCTGGGCGAGGCGCTCTTGCTTGGGCGCCATCGAGCCCGAGCTGTCGATGACCCAGAGAATGTCGACCTTGCGCACCGAGAGCTGGCGGAAGAGGTCGCACTGCCGCGGCACGTTCACCGCGAAGTTGTCGGTCGAGCCCCCGTCGTCGAACAGCACCCCGGGCGCCTTGGTGTCGACGCCGGGCGTGCCGGGCACGACGGTGTACGGCTCGAGGATGTTGCGCGTACGCGTGCGATCCTCGCACGCGAAGCAGAGGACGGCACAGACGATGGGCAGCAGACGGCGCATGCTGAAGGCGCGCGTAGCTAGCACACCCAAAGGCGCGAAAGGAAACCGTTTCCTAGAAGGTCGCGTCGAGCCCGACCGGGCCCGCAGAATCGGCTGGAGCCCAGGCGGCAGAAGTCACCGGCGAATCGCCCTACTGCAGCGACGGCGGCAAGCACGCCGTGACCGACATGTTGTCGACGGTCGCCAGCATCTCGCAGAGCCAGTCTTCGGGGCAGTCGCTGTCGACGGTGCACGCGACCGTGCAGACGGGGCCCGAGTCTTTGCGAATGCAGTAGCCGCTCGCGCAGGCGGCGGGGCCGAACGTGCAGTCGGCGCCGGCGTTGCCGCCTCCGTTGGGGAAGCAGACGTCGAGCTGGCCGCTCATGCCGGGCATGGCGGCCTTGCGGCACGAGAAGCCCATGGGGCACGCCGCGCCGTTCGGGCACGTCACGGTGCACAGCTGCGAGGTGCCGAGGTCGAGGCAGGTGCCGGTCTGGCAGGGTGGCCGGCCGGGGGTGCAGTCGTCACCGAACAGCCCGCCGAGCGGAGCGCAGACGCCCTGCCCGTTCGACGGCCCACCGGCTCCGCGCTGCGAGGGCGAGCAGTCGTAGGCGCCGTCGGCGGTCACGTTGCAGCACTGGTAGCGGGCGTCGCCACAGTCGACGTCTTTGGTGCAGGCGAGGCTGCACAGCGAGGTGGTACCGGCGACGAGGCAGACGCCGTTCAAGCAGTCTTGGGCGCCCGCGGCGCTGCAGTCGTCGCCGAGGCGGCCGAGGCCGGTCGCGCACGAGCCGCGCTGGGGCATGCACATCTTCTTGAGCGAGCCGTCGGTGTCCTTCACGTCGCGGCAGAGGAAGCCGAGGCCGAAGCTGCGCACGCACGCGGCGTCGTCGGCGCACGGCGTCGTGCAGAACGCCTCGCCCTTGTAGGGGCACGACTCGCAGTTGTTCACGATGCAGCGGTTCTCGGGGTGCGAGCCGCGGCGGCAGTCGTCGGTCGTCGAGCACGGCGTGCACATGCGGCCGTCGCTCGCGGCGACGCACTTGTTCGACACGCACCGCCGCCCGAGGCCGCACTGGCGGCTCTCTTCGACCTCGTTCGTCGCGTTGCAGTAGCCCGTGCAGGTGTTCGAGTTCGGCACGCACTGAAACGGGCCCTTCACGTTCGGGTCGTCGCTCTGGCCGATGTTCGTGCACGAGAAGCCGCTCGGGCACTCGGGGTTCTCGGCCGAGATCAGCGTCTCGGGGTCGCACGTCATGCCGCCCGGGCAGACGTTCTTCTTGGGGTTGCAGTCGCGGCCGCAGAACTGCTCGCCGCTGACGACGTTGCGCACGCAGACGTCGAAGGGGCCGCCGCACTCGACGTCGCCGCGACAGGTCGCGCACAGCGGCTTGCCGGCGTTGCACGACATCTTCACGGGAGCGCACTGCCGCGACGTCATCGTCGACCCGACGGCGACCGGCAGACTGGCGCACGCGAAGCCGCTGGGGCAGGCGTCGTTCGCTCCGCACGGCACGGTGCAGAACGTCTCGCGCGAAGAGGCCGCCTCGAAGCAGATGCCGCCTTGAGGGCACTGCAGCGAGTCCTGGCAGGGGGAGCAGAGGCCGCGGCTCACCTTGATGTAGCAGCGGCCCGCATCGGTGTTGCACGTGTGGCCCGACGGGCAGTCGGTGTCGACCTTGCAGCCGCCGAGCTTCTTGCAGATGCGACCGAAGCGGCCGGCGCCCTGACAGATGAAGCCGTCGCCGCAGTCGGAGTCTTCGAAGCACTCGCGGGCGCAGAAGCCCGACACGTTGTCGAGCGACACGCACAGGCCGTCGGCGCAGATGGCGAGGCCGTTGTCGGGCGTCGCGAGCGGGCTGCAGGGCTCGCCCAGACCGATGGTCTGCTGCCGCGTGCCACCGCACGCGGCGAGGAAGACGAGCGAAGCAAGCGCGGCGCAGCGCACGTGAGCGGGCCTTTTCGCGACTACTTCTTCTTCTTGTGGTCCTCGCGCATCGCGAGCTTGACCGAGGGCTTCACGATGACGACGCCGTCGTTGTGGCCGGCGATGCCGCCCTTGACGAGCAGCAGGCCCTTGTCGGCCAGCACGTCGACGACGGTGAGGTTCTGGGTGGTGACGGCCTCGACGCCGTAGTGACCCGGCATCTTCTTGTTCGGGTACACGCGACCGGGAGTCTTGCGCTGGCCGACGGCGCCAGGGTGCTTGCGGTACTCGTGGGTGCCGTGCGTCTGGCCGAAGCCGCGGAACTTCCACCGCTTCACGACGCCCTGGGTGCCGCGGCCCTTCGTGATGCCGCTGACGTCGACGAGCTGGCCCTTGGTGAACATGTCGGGCTTCACGGCGTCGCCGACGTTGTACTTCGCGAGGTCGTCGCCGCTGACGCGGAACTCCTTCACGTACTTGCGCGGAGCGCTGCCCGACTTCTTCACGTGGCCGGCTTCGGGCTTGTTGAGCTTCTTCTCTTTGGCTTCGCCGAAGCCGAGCGTGACCGCGGTGTACTTGTCTTTCTCTGCGGTGCGCTTGCCGACGACGACGCACGAGTTGGTGTCGATGATCGTGACGGGAACCATGTTGCCGTCGCCGTCGAACACCTGGGTCATGCCGACCTTCTTGCCGATGAGGCCCTTCATTGCTGTCTCCTTCTCTCGCACGTGGCAGGAGCGCCAGTGGTGCGGCCCGGTTGTGTAGGGGGCCGCGCTCGTACCAGGGGGGGTCGGCAAAATCAACCGCGCGGCACCAGGCCGCGGGCGACGAACGCCGCGCCGATCAGCGCGATCACGAGCGGGCCGCGGCTGATCACGCTGCCGGTTCCCCCTTCGAAGCTCGACCGCGCGAAGAGCACGAACGCGCCCGCTGCTACGGCACAGACGCCGAGGCCTCCGAGCAGCCACGGCCAGCTGACGCTGCGCCGAGGCGAGGCGGTGCGCATCACCTCGTCGATGCGAGCCGCATCGAGCCCCTGGTCGAGGAGCTCGAGCCGGACCTCGGCGTCGGAGGCGCCTTCTTCGAGCCGGCGCCGCGCTCGCGCGAGCGGCTCTTCGGCCGTCACCGCTTCTTCTCGGGCACGAGCGCGTCGTCGGCGACGTAGACGCGCACGTCCCAGAGGCACTCTTTGTCGGCGCTCTCGACGGGGGCGTCGATCTTGCCGAGCCAGGCGAGGGTCGCGAGATCTTGCGCGACGAGCTCGGCGCCCTTCTTGCCGCGCTCTTCGCGGGCGCAGTACTCGATGCGGGTCTTGCCGGCGTCGCCGCTGAGCTTCTTGCCCCACCAGACGACGGTGACGTCGCGCTTGCGGTTCTGATCGATGAGGAAGTCGAGCACGTAGTTCATCGAGCGCGGCTTCGCGTCTTTCGAGAGGATCTCGACGCCGGTGCGCTTCTCGCAGCCCTGGTAGCGGCAGTAGTAGCTGCCGCTCGGGAACATCGAGTCGGGCGGCGTCGACTTCACGGTCATGGCGCGCTCGGCCTGCAGCTCGACGTCGAGCGCGTAGTCCTTCTTGAGGTCCTTGCAGGCGGGGCCGGCGCAGGTCGCGACCTTGATGTCGACGTGCCCGGTCTTCGAGTCGGGCGGTGCTTCTTTGAGCTTCCAGTTGCCCTTGAGCACGGTGTTGCCCTTGGCCTTGTCGACCTTCTCGGCGTGGTACTTGCCCTTGCTCTCGAGCGCCACGTAGGCCTCGGCGGTGCCGACCTCGGCGCCCTCGATGAAGTCCTGCGCACCCACCGCGAGAAACGACGAGACGAGGATCGAGATCATGGCCGGCGAAGAAACCAGAGTTGGGGCCGCGCGTCAGCGGGAAAGCTTCTTCGGCGGCGCCGCGTTGATGCGGAACTGGAACTTGAACCAGTTGATGAGCGCGATGCCCGTGTAGCTGACCGGCACGTAGCGAAAGCCGCGCGCGATGAAGAGCCACGCCCAGCGCGCGGCGGCGCGGCCCGAGATGAGGCCGGGCCCCATCTGCGACTTGAACGCCGACGGCACGATGTGGCGGTAGATGAAGTGAGGGTCCCAGAACAGCTGGCGCGCGTGGCGGGCGTAGGCGCGCTTGCTCTCGAGGTAGACCTGAAGCTCGGGGTTGCCCCAGGCGGGGTGGGCCTCGATCTCGGAGCCGACGGCCCAGATCTCGGGCGGCACCTTGCGGTCTTTGGTGAGCTCGCGGAAGCGTTCGATGAGCGCGAGGAAGGACTCGCAGTTCGCCTGCATCGCGAGCTCGCCCTTCGCGCCGTGGGCGAGCACGAGAATGTCGGCCTGCTTGAGCGCGGCGTCGCACGCCGAGTAGTCGAAGTAGGTGTAGTTGACGCCGAACTTGAGGGGGATGACGTCGGCGGCTCCGGCGTCGAGCAGGAGCTCGGCGAACGGGCCGCCGAAGGCGCCCGAGGCGCCGGTGATGACGACCATGCGGCCCTTCACGGCGGTGCCGGTGCCGAAGAGGCGATCGAACAGCGGGGTGATCGACCCGAAGTACCGATCGGGGAACTGCTCGTGCATCGCGTGGTAGGCGGCGTCGGTGAAGAGGCCGCGGCGCGGAGCGGGGATCTTGCCCTTCGGCAGCTGCATCGGGCGGGCGAGCTCCCAGAGGAAGCGGCCGACGAGGCCGGCGAGCGCGAGGAACACGGGCAGCACGGGGAAGACGACGATCATCAAGGCGGCGGCGACGACCTCGACGCCGAGCTGCAGGAAGACGCGCTGCGGGTGGCCCTTCTTGCACCAGCCGTTCTTCGCGAGCCCCCAGTGGACGGCGTCGAAGCAGACGGTGGCCCAGGCGAAGACGAAGGCGCCGCCGAGGAGGTACCCGAGGATCACGTGCGGCACACCGTACCTGATAGAAGGCCGCCGAGACGTGAAGGAGCTGATCGACAAGCTGAAGAGCGGCCAGCCGGAGCGCCTCATCGCTCCGCGCAGCGAGGTGCCGGCCGTCGACGCGATGCCCGGCCAGGGCGAAGTCGAGCTCTCGGGGCGGCGCGCGGTGAACTTCGGCACGGACGACGCCCTGGGCCTCGCGACCGACTCGCGCGTGAAAGAGGCGGCCGCCGCCGCGATTCGCCGCTACGGCACGCAGGGGCACGCGACGCAGCTGCTCACGCGCGAGCTCGAAGAGCGCCTCGCGTCGTTTCTCGGCCGCGAGCGCGTGCGCGTCTCGGGCGACCCGGCGGCGCTGCTCAGCCCGCTCGGCACGGCGACGGCGGCGGTGTTGAGCGACGCGCGGCACCACGTCGGCCTCGATCGCCTTCTGCCTCGGGCGACGGCACACGCGCGCGGCGATCTGCTCGCGCTCGAGGCGGCGATGGCCGAGGCGCCGGCTCCGGCGCTGGTGGTGGCGGCGGGCATTCACCCGGGCGAGGGCGATCTGTCGCCGCTGCCGCGGCTGCTCGAGCTCGCGACCCGCTCGGGGGCGACGCTGCTCGTCGACGAGACGCGATCGCTCGGGGTGCTGGGGCCGACGGGCGCCGGAGCTGCCGAGCACCTCTTGGGGCAGGAGCCGGGGCTGCTGATCGCGGCGTCGCTGTCGGGGGCGCTGGCGTCGCGCGGAGCGCTGATCGCGGGCCCGCGCGAGCTCGTCGACACGCTCGAGGCGTCGACGCTGTCGCCTGCGAACGCGGCCGCGGCGCTGAAGGCGCTCGAGCTGATTCAGACCGAGCCGCAGCGGCGCGCGCGGCTGTTCGACGTGACGCTGCGGCTGCTCGATGGGCTGCGGGCGCGGGGGTTCGACACGGGGCCGACGGTGACGCCCCGGGTGCCGCTGTGGGTCGGCGACGAGGTGCGCGCGATTCGCTTCGGGCGGGCGCTCGTCGAGAACGGAGTGCTCTGTCAGATCGTCGCGCTGCCCCGCCGCGCCCGGCTCGTGCTGACGCCGCAGGCGACCCAGTCGGATGCGCAGGTGGATCAGGCGCTCACCATCATCGAGCGCACCGCGCGCAAGCTCGAGATGATGCCCGAGCCGGTCGGCACCGAGCTCGCGCCGCTCGAGGTGGCGAGGCCCGGGGTTTCGACGTTCGCGGCTCCGTGCGCGAATCACTGGCTCGCGGCGCCGCTGAGCGGGGCTTCGGAGGAAGGGGCTCCTGCCGCTGGTGGCGATGTTGCTGCTCGCCTGTTCGATGCGGTCGAGACGTTGACGTGGAGGGCGGCGGCCAGGGGACGGCAGGATCTGCGGAGGCTCGGGGCGCTCTGGCAACGCGTCAAGCGGTGAACGGCTGGGGTACGGGGCCGGGAAGGGGCACGGGGCTGGGGACGGGACGGGGAACGGGGAACGCGACCCGGATCGTCCCCTGCCCTGCCCCTTGCCCTGCCCCGTGCCCCTACCCCTTCATTTCGCGGCAACCGCGATCTTCGCGACCCACTCGGCCGGGAGCCCCGCCGACTGCGCCCCCCGCGTCAACGCCTGCACGAAGGGCGCGCTGACAGCCCCCTCTCCGCTCGCCCGCACCGGGTTGGTGGCGAACGCGGTCGCCTCGATCACTTCACCGCCAACCTTCACCTTCACCGTCTTCTCGACGCACATGCCGGTGACGGCGCCCTCTTTGTGCTGGATGATCGCCCAGTCCTTCTCGGGCACCTCGAACAGCCGACCGTGAACGCTCGCGCCGGGCGAGTCTTTCAGCCCAGCGACCCGGCCGCCCCAGAACCGCGACGGGAAGTCGAACACGAGCTCGAGGTCGACCGCCTCGGCGAGCTTGCCCTCGGGCAGCTCGAAGAAGTCGTAGCCGTGCTGCGAGCGCCACTCGAGAAACGCCGTGCGATCGAGAATCGTCGAGTACGCGAAGTAGCGGCGCACGCCCTGCCCCGCAGCCTCCCGCTTCTTCATCACCTGGTCGTAGTGCGAGTCCATGCGGGCGCTATAGCGCCGGCACGTGCACGATGTCGCCGCTCTTCAGCGCGAGGTCGCCTTCGCTGCCCGTCGCGACCCGGCTCGCGACCACCTGAATGTCCTCCCACTGCTCGCCCGCGCAACGCTCGATCACCACCGCGTCGCGCTGCGCCTCCGGCGTGAACCCGCCGGCGCGATCGATCGCCTGCAGCAGCGTTCTCGTCTCCGAGACCATGAACTTCCCCGGCGTCGCGACCGCTCCGACCACCACGACGCTCGTGCCGCACTGGCCCTTCGGCTCGGCGGCAGACACCTGCACCAGCGGCGCGGCGCACGACGACGCCGCCAGCATCAGCACTGTGATCCACTTCATGACTGTTGGGTGTGTCGCCGGAGGCGAATCGATCATTCAGATCGCATCGCTTCGACCGGGTCGAGCCGCGCCGCGCGCGCCGCCGGGTAGATGCCGAACACCAGCCCCACGCCCGACGACATCGCGAGCGAGAGGGCCACCGCCCACAGCGGCACCGCCGTGTACAGCCCGAGCGTCCACCGCCCGAGAAACGCGACGCCGAAGCCGACCGCGATGCCGAGCACCCCGCCCGTCAGCGACAGCGTCACCGCCTCGGTCGAGAACTGCAGCAGAATGCGGCGCCGCCTCGCCCCCAGCGCCTTGCGAATGCCGATCTCGCGCGTTCGCTCGGTCACCGCCACCAGCATGATGTTCAAGATGCCGATGCCTCCGACGAGCAGCGACAACAGGCACACGCCGAACGTCGCCGCCGTGATGACCTTCGACAGATCGTTCAACGTCTTCGCCATCGACTCGTTCGTCGAGATCTCGAAGTCGTTCTCGGCGTTCGGGTCGACCTGCCGCCGCTGGCGCAGCACCCGCTCGACCTCTTCCTGCGCGCGCTCGACGAGCTCGGGCGTCTTCGCCTGCACGTTCAGCGACACCGTGCGCCGCTTGCCGAACGCGCCGAGAAACGTGTTCATCGGCAGCACCACGACGTTGTCCATGTTGAACAGGCCGAGCAGCTTGCCCCGCCGCTCGAGCACGCCGACGACCGTGTACGGCCTCCCCCGAATGCGGATCTCCTGGCCGAGCGGCTCGAGCCGGGGGAACAGCCGATCCGACACGTCGGGGCCGAGCACCGCGACCTGCCGCCCGTCGAGATCTTCGGCCTCGTTGAAGAACCGGCCGTCGGCGATCTGCATGCCCGCCGTGTCCGGGTAGTCGGGCGTCGTGCCCTGAATGAACACGTTGGGCTGCGTCTCCATCGCGGCGGTCGAGACTTTCAGCCCCGGGTTCCAGCCCGACGCCGCGACCGTCGACACCGACGGGCAGTGCTCGAGCAGCGCCCGCCGATCGTCGAGCGTCAGCGCGGGCCTGCGCGCGATCTTGTCCCAGTTCGTGCGGTTGCCGCCGAAGTGGAAACCCTGCGGCCACTTGTCGACCCGGAACACGTTCGCGCCCAGCTGCGACAGGTCGCGGTTCACCTTGATGCGCAGCCCCTCGAGCAGCGCCATCATCGTCACCACCGTCGCGACCCCGATCACGATGCCGAGCAGCGTCAGCATCGAGCGCAGCGGGTTCGCGACGAACGTGCCGAAGCTCAGCCGCAGGTTGTCGGCGAACACGCGGATCATTCGTGCCTCAGCGCCTCGACCGGGTCGAGGTTCGCCGCCCGCGCCGCCGGCCAGATGCCGAAGATGAGCCCCACCGCCGCCGCAAAGCCCACCCCGAACAGCACCGTCGACACCTTCACCGTCGCCGCCAGCGGAGTCACCCAGCTCACCACCTTCGCCCCCGCGAGCCCCACGATCGTGCCGAGCAGACCGCCCACCGCCGACACCACCACCGCCTCGAGAATGAACTGCAGCACGATGGTGCGCTTGCGCGCCCCCAGCGCACGCCGCACCCCGATCTCGCGCGTTCGCTCGCGCACCGAGACCAGCATGATGTTCATGATGCCGATGCCGCCGACGAGCAGCGTGATGAACCCGATCGCGACCGCGACCCCGTACAGCGCTCCCGTCAGCTGGTTGTAGACGCCCGCCAGCTGCTCGGCCCGGTTGATCGCGAAGTCGTCGGGCTTGCTCGGCGGTGTCGACCGCGCCCGCCGCAAGATGCCCACGAGCTCGTCTTCGGCGGCGTCGAGCAGCGAAGGGTCTTTGACCTTCACCCCGATGACGTGGCTCTTGTAGCCGTTGTGCAGCGCCCGAAACGTCTTCAGCGGCATCAGCACGGTCAGATCCTGGTTCTCGTCGAGCACCTTGCCCTTCGGCGCGAGCACCCCCACGACCGTGAACGGCCGCCCGTTCACGCGAATGCGCGCCCCCAGCGGGCTCGAGTGCGGAAACAGCGTGCCCGCCACGTCGGCCCCGATCACCGCCACCGCCGACAGGTTGTCGTCGTCGGCGCTGGTGAGGTAGCGGCCCTCGGTGACGTCGTGCCCCGCGACCTGCGCGTACTCGGGCGTCGTGCCCATGATGTCGATCGCCGACAGATCGACGCCGTTGAACGAGACGTCCTCTTCGTTGCTCATCCACGCGGCGACCGCCTCGGCGTACGTGCTCTGGGCGCGCACCGCCTCGACCTGCTCCATCGTGATGTTCTTGCGGTTGCGGTACTCCCACCAGTTGCCGATCTGAATCCACGGGCGCTTGCTGATGTAGAGCGACGCCGGCCCGATCGACTCGAGCTGCTTCTCGAACGACGTGTTGAGCCCCTGAATGATGCCGAGGATCGCGAGCAGCGTCGCCACGCCGATGCCGACGCCCACCGTCGTCAGCACCGTGCGCAGCCGGTGCGCCGAGAGGCTCTTCAGCGCGATGCGCGCGCCCTCGACGAGATCGACCCGAAAGCTCATGCGAGCGCCACCTCGCGGCCCGGCCCGTCGGCCACCACGTGACCGTCGCTCAGCCGCACCGCCCGCGGGCACCGCGCCGCGAGCTTCGGCTCGTGCGTGACCAGCACCAGCGTGTGCCCCTGCCCGTGCAGCTGCTCGAACAGCCGCACGATCTCTTCGCCCGTCGCCGAGTCGAGGTTGCCCGTCGGCTCGTCCGCCAGCAGCAGCGACGGCTCGCCCGCCAGCGCCCTCGCGATCGCCACGCGCTGCCGCTGCCCGCCCGAGAGCTCGTTCGGCCGGTGGCTCATGCGGTCTTCGAGCTTCACCGCCTTCAGCGCCTCGATCGCCTTGCCGCGCCGCTCTTTCGCCCGCACGCCGCGGTACACCAGCGGCAGCTCGACGTTCGCGAGCGCCGTCTCACGCGGCAGCAGCTGGAAGTTCTGGAAGATGAACCCGATCTCCCGGTTGCGAATGTCGGCGAGCTCGTCGTCGACCATGTGCGAGACGTCTTTGCCGTTCAGCAGGTACCGGCCCGACGTCGGCGTGTCGAGGCAGCCGATCACGTTCATCAGCGTCGACTTGCCCGAGCCCGACTGGCCGATGATCGCCACCCACTCGCCCTTCTCGATGCCGATCGACACGCCCTGCAGCGCGTGCACCGTCTCTTGCCCCACCTGGTAGGTGCGATGAATGTCGGTGAGCTGAATCAGCATTGCGATCGTACCGTGCGCGGGGACAGGCAGCTTTTCCGGCTGACCCCTGCGAGGGCTCTCGATCGCGGTGCGCCGGAAAACCAGCCTGTCCCCTTCATCCCTTCCCCTTGCCGAAGCCACCCTTCTTCTCGCCCGGCTTCACCTCTTCGATGTGATCGCCGTCTTTGAGCTCCTTCGCGAGCGTGCGGTACGGACCTTCGACCACGCGGTCGCCCTCGACGAGCCCTTCGAGCACCTCGACGTCGGTGTCCGACGAGATGCCCGTGCGCACGCGGCGCACGTGCGCCTTGTTCTCGGCGTCGACGACGAACACCACCTTCGCGAACGACTCGGTGCTCTTCGGCACCTCGAGCTTCTTGCCCTCGATGGTGGCCGGCACGTCCTTCAGCATCTTCTCGGGCCGCACGGTCACCGCCTGCACCGGCACGACGAGCGCGCTCTCGCGGTTCTCGGCGATGATCTTCACCTCGCTCGACATGCCCGGCAGCACGCCCGGGGGCCGCGCCGTCAGCGCCACCGTCACCGGGAAGCTCGTCGTCTCGGCCTCGCTGCCCGGGTTTCGAATCAGCGCCTTCTGCGCGATCTCGACGACCGTGCCCCCGAACGCCTGGCCCTCGAGCGCGTCGACCTTCACCTCGGACTTCTGGCCGACCTTCAGGTGCACCACCTCGTGCTCGCCGACCTCGATCTTGACCTCCATCGTGGCGAGCGCGGCGATCGTCATCACGACGTCTTCGCTGAAGTCCGAGCCGCGCACGCGCTCGCCGACCTCGCGGCTGAGCTCGATCACGGTGCCGTCGATCGGCGCGTAGAGCGTCGTCTTCGAGAGATCCGAGCCGGACTCTTCGAGGCGCGCCGTCGCCTGCGAGGCGCGATCGTTGAGCGCCGCGACCTGCGCCAGCGCGGTGTCGCGATCGGCGACGACCTTCTCGACCTCGGCCTTCGACGCGAGCCCCTTGTCGACGAGCCCGCTCACGCGCACGACCTCGGCCGCGAGCCGGTCGGCGTTCACCTGCGCGGCCCTCGAGTCGGCCTTCGCGGCGCTGACCGCGGCTTGCGCCTGCTTCACCGCGGCCTCGAACCGGCGGCGGTCGATGCGGCCGAGCACCTGGCCGCGCGTGACCTGCTCGCCGGCCTTCACGTTGAGCTCGAGCAGATCGCCCGAGAGCGACGACGAGATCTTCACGGTCGTCGCCGCCTGCACCTTGCCCGCGCCCGTCACGGTGCGCGTGATCGGCGCCTTCTTGGCGGCGCCCACCTGCACCTCGACCGACGGCGGAGGCTTCTCGCGAAGCCCTGCGACGGCGATGGCGCCGGAGCCCAGCACGAGCACAGCGGCGATGAGCCCCTTCCACCACGTCATCGGACCTCCTCCACTTCGGCACCCACCACGCGGTTCAGAATGGCTCGAGCGATCTCGACGTCGACGTGCGCCTGCAGCCGGCTGAGCTGCGCGTTGGTGAGCTTCACCTGGGCGTCGCGGACCTCGAGCGTCGAGCCGGCTCCAGCGGTGAACCGCTCTTCGGCGAGCTTCAAGCCGGCCGCGCTGAGCTTCTGGTTGTCGGCCGCGATCTGGGAGATCTGCAGCTGCGTCTCGAGCGCCTTCAGGTACCGGCGAATGTCGCCGTCGAGGTCGACCTCGGCGCGCTCGAGCGTGATGCGCGCCTGCGAGAGGTTCGCGCGCGCGACGTTCAGCTGCGCGTCGTGAGCGAAGCCGTTGAACACGTTCCAGCTCAGGTTGAGGCCCCCGCTCAGCGCGTTGTTCTGCTGAATGTTCGTGAAGAACGGCTCGAAGCTGTTGCCCTGGCGCTGGTACGTGGCGCCCACGCTCACCGTCGGCAGAAACGGCGCCCACGCCACGTCCACGGCCTTGCCATACGCCTCGACCTGCGCGCTCAGCGCGACGAGCAGCGGCCGGTGCCGTCGCGCCGTCGCCTTGGCCGCCTCGAACGTCGGAGCCGGCCTGTCGGGAGCATCGATGTCGGCGGGGTCGATCGCTTCGACCTCGCGGGTCGGCTGCCCGATCCACTTCAAGAGCTCGACCTGGGCCGCGACCACCGCCTGCCGCTGCCGGAGCACCGCGACGCGGTCGTTGCCGAGGTTCACCGCCGCGTTCAGGGCGTCGAACTTCCCGGCCCGCGCGGCCTCGTAGAGGCTGTCGGCGCGGCCGAGCTGATCTTCGCTGCGCTTCACGCCGTTCTCGAGCACCGAGAGAGAGAACTGCGCGGTGAGCAGCTGGTAGAAGCGGCTCACGGCCTCGAGCTGGCTGATGAGCCGCTGCTCCTCGAGCTGGCCTTCGGCGGCGCGCTCCGAGGCGCCCGCCTGGGCGATCGCGTTCCACCAGCGGCCGCCGTCGTAGATGAGCTGGTTGATCGAGATCGTCAGCAGGAGGTTGCCGGCGACGTACGCGGGCTGCTCCGTGTAATACGTGAGCTCTCCGGGGCTTCCCGGGACGGGCTGTGCGACCGGGAGCAGCGATCGGCGATGGGTCGCGGTGGCGCCGCCGACCTGGCTCGTGATCGCGACCTGGGGGAAGATCGCCGCCCTCGAGGCGGTGACGCCGTACTGCTGGCGGCGCACCTCGATCTCGGCGCGCAGCGCATCGAGGTTCTGCCGCGAGGCGGCCTTCACCTCGTCGAGCGTGATGGGCGCCGCGAGCACGGCGCAGACGACGTACGCGATCACGACTTCGGGCCTCCTCCGGGTGGCGCGAGGCCTGGCAGCCCCACGAGCACGGCCGACAGCATCAGGTAGAGAACGAGGCCCAGCGCGAGCCCGCGCGAAGGGTGCAGCTTCGTGCCCTTCGCGAAGCCCAAGCCGAGCAGCACCGCCGACCACACGTTGAAGAAGTCGACCTGCCGCAGCGCCCGCCCGAGCTTCACGGCCTCGGGAGGCACGAGCCCCGCCAGAGACGACGGCAGCAGATCTTGCGCCATCGAGGCGGTCACGACGGGCTGCTTGAGCGCGACGACGCCGTAGAGCACGTGAAACACCGCGATCGGCAGAAACGCGATCGCCGCCACGGTGAACGCCTCGGCGAAGACCAGCTTCTTCCCGGCGAGCCACGCGGCGATCTTCAGCGCCACCGCGACCAGCAGCAGCACGAGCGGCATCACGAAGACGCCCTTCGCGGCGCCGGCGACGAGCGCGATGCGCTGCGCCTGCTGCACCTCTTCGTTGAGCTCGCGCTCGCTCGCCTTCTGCAGCTCGCCCGAGGCCTCCATCTTCTTGAGCACGGCGGCCGAGGCGTCGAGCCGCGACGCGAACGCGAGGCCCGAGAAGCTCACCGCGGCGCAGAGCAGGAGCAGGGGCAGCGCCCAGCGGCGGCCCTCGACCGCCTTCGGCACGAATGCGACGGGATCGAGGAGTGCCTGGAGCACGGGGCGCGGGCAATAACGCTCAAGCAGCCCTGCCATTTCAAGGGTCTGCTCTGACTCGTGACCTGTAGCGGCCTGTAGCCGTTTTTTTGCCCGGTCGATCAAGCCGATGTAGGACTTCACTTCGGAGGCTCATGGTCGAAAGCACCGATCTCGCGCAGACCCTCACCGAAGCCCAGGACATCGCAGCCACCGTCAACCAGCCGCTCACGACGGCGCACGTGCTGCTCGCGATGTTCACGGTCGAGAATCGCGCCGCGCTGCTCTTGAAGGAGCGCGGCGTCGACGAAGACCGGCTGCTCGAGCTGCTCACGACGGCGCCGAGGGAGCAGGACGGCCTCGTTCGCGAGCTGCGCGAGCGCGCGCACGAGATCGCCCACGGGTGCGGCTCGACCGAGGCCGACTGCATGCACACGCTCATCGCGGCCACCCGGCTGCGCTGCGCCGCGCAGGATCTGCTGTTCAAGACCGGCATCGATCTGACCGGGCTACGAAACACTGCGCTCTCGTACTTCACGTCGGGTCGCATGCCGCGCCGGCTGTTGCTGTCGCGCGAGCTGCCGCCCGGCGTGCCGCGCAGCCCGGGCGGCCGCCCCATCGGAGCGCCGCCCGCGCCGATGCCGCACCCGATGGCTCAGATTCGAACGGCCACCCTGCCCGCCGCGAAGCCGCCTGCGGCGACGCTGAAGCCGATGACCGCGCGCGATCTCGTCGACGAGATCACCGACCGCGAGGTTCAGGAGCTCGAGGCGATCGCGAAGGTGGCCTCGGCTCCGCCGCCGGTGGCCGAGCCGGCGGCTCCGGCCGCGTACCTCTCGCAGGGCGCGCAGCTCGACCCGCGCGCGTTTCCGCTCTTGACGTCGCTGTCGCGCAACCTGACGGCGATGGCGAAGGCCGGCGAGCTCGACCCGGTGGTGGGCCGCGCGAAAGAGATCGACGAGGTCATCGACATTCTCGGCAAGCGCCGCACGAACAACCCGTGCCTGGTGGGCGAGCCGGGCGTCGGCAAGACGGCGGTGGTCGAGGGCGTCGCGCAGCAGCTCGCGCAGCTGAAAGGCACGCTCGGCGAGCGCATCATCCTCGAGCTCGACATGGGCACGCTGGTCGCAGGCACGCAGCTGCGGGGCTCGTTCAGCGAGAAGCTCAACGGCATCAAAGACGAGGTGAAGAAGGCCGAAGGCCGCGTGGTCGTCTTCATCGACGAGCTGCACACGCTGGTCGGAGCCGGCTCGACGGGCGACGGCCCGCAAGACGCCGCGAACGAGCTCAAGGCGGCGATGTCGCGCGGCGACTTCCCGTGCATCGGCGCGACGACGCACGACGAGTTCCGCAAGCACATTCAGACCGACCCGGCGCTCGAGCGCCGCTTCACGCCGGTCGTCGTGAACGAGCCGTCGGTGCCCGACACCATCTACATCTTGAACGGGGTCATCGAGCGCTACGAGGAGCACCACGGGCTCACGTACACGCCCGAGGCGCTGAACGCGGCGGCGTCGCTCGCGGCGAAGTACGTGAGCGACCGGTTCCTGCCCGACAAGGCGATCTCGATCGCCGACCTCGCGGGCTCTCGCTGCCGTCGCGAGGGCAAAGACGTGGTCGAGCCGCAAGACGTCGCGCGCATCGTGTCGAAGCTCGCCGGCATTCCCGAAGAGCGGCTGCTCATGAACGACTCGGCGCGCCTGCTGCGCCTCGAGCAGGATCTCGGCGCGCGCGTGATCGGCCACGGCGACGTCATCGAGCGGGTGTCGAAGGTGATCCGGCGCAACTACGCCGGCTTCTCGAGCCGCCGGCCGATGGGCAGCTTCCTGTTCCTCGGGCCCACCGGCGTCGGCAAGACCGAGCTGGCGCGGGCGCTGGCCGACGTGCTGTTCGGCAGCCGTGACGCGATGGTGCGGGTCGACATGAGCGAGCTGTCGGAGGCGCACGGCGTCTCGCGCCTCATCGGTGCGCCCGCCGGCTACGTCGGCTACGGCGACGGCGGGCAGCTCACCGAGCCGGTGCGCAGGCGCCCGTCGTCGGTCGTCGTGCTCGACGAGATCGACAAGGCGAACCGCGAGGTGCTGATGCTGCTGCTGCAGGTGCTCGAAGAGGGGCGCCTCACTGACGGCAAGGGCCGGCACATCGACTTCTCGAACACGGTCGTGGTGCTGACGACGAACCTGGGCGCCGAGGCGTTCACCGAGAAGGCGAAGACGGTCGGCTTCGGAGCCGCCGCCCAGCCCGCCAAAGACGGCGACGCCGCGTCGGCCGCGCGCAAGGCGCTGCCGCCCGAGCTGTGGAACCGCATCGACGAGCGCTGCGTGTTCCGCCCGCTCGAGCAGGTCGAGGTCGCGCGCATCGCGACGCTGCTCATCGACGAGAGCAGCAAGCGGCTCGCGAGCGAGAAGGGCATCGAGTACCAGGCCGGCGAAGACGTGATTCGCCTGCTCCTCGAGCGCGGCGGCTTCGACCCCGCTCTCGGCGCGCGGCCGATGAGGCAGACCGTGCAGCGCCTCGTCGAGGGCCCGCTCGCCGAGCGGATTCTGAAGGGCGAGCTGAAGGCCGGCGATCGCGTGCGCATCGGCGTGCAGGGCGATCAACTCACCTTCGCTCGCGGGTGAAGCTCGGGGACGGGGATGGGGACGGGGATGGGGACGGGGACAGGGACGGGGACAGGGCGCGGGGAGCGGACCGGGAGCGTTCAACGGCCGGGGCCGAGGGCCACGGCATGGGCCCGGTCACCGGAGAAGGTCGTGTCCGAGCTGCGGAGATCTTCGTAGCTTCTTGCGATGACCCCATCTCGGACGCATCGTCTCTTCCCCACCTGGGAATCTCTGGCAGCGCTGGAGCGTCTCCCGTGACGAAGCCGCCCTCGAAACGCTCGCCCGGCCTCACCACCTCGGTGCGCCGGCCTCCGAAGTTCGTGCCGCCGCGCGTGGTGATCGTCGGCCTCGGCCGCACCGGCGGCGCGCTCGCCCTCGGCCTCCAGGCAGCCGGCTGGAAGCCCACCGTCGTCACGACGAAGCCGGCCCGCGCGAAGGAGCTGGGCCTCAAGCTCGCGACCGCGGCCGACCGCGGCGCTGCGCAGCTTTGCTTCTTCGCCGTGCCCGACGCAGCCGTCGCGGCCGTCGCAGCTGACGTGCTGCCCGATCTCGGCCGTGCGACCGCCCTCATTCACTGCGCCGGAGCCCTCGGCCTCGACGTCTTCGGCAAGACGAAGCTCCTCACCGGCTCGTTTCACCCGCTGGTCGCGATCAGCGACTCGCGAGACGCCCTCTCGGGCCGGTTCGCCGCGATCGCGGCCTCCGACCCCGACCTGCTCCGCGTGCTGATGGAGGTCGCCCAGGCGCTGAAGATGCTCGTGCTCGAGGTCGACGAGAAGAAGCGCGCCGGCTACCACGCCGGTGCGGTCATGAGCGCCGGCCTCGTGATGGCGCTGCTCGACGCGGCGGTGCAGGCCACGGGGTTGCCCCGCTCGATCGCCGAGCCCGCCCTGCTCGCCCTGACCGAGTCTGCGCTTCGTGGGGCCCAGAAGCGCGGGCTCCAGGCCTCGCTCACCGGCCCGATCGTGAGAGGCGACGCCGAGGTCGTGAAGCGCCACCTGGCCGCCCTGCCCGACGAGCTGCGGCCGCTCTACAAAGCCCTCTCGAAGCGGGCCGTCGCCATGTCGGGCCGGGCACTTGACGGAGTCGACCTGGACTCGTAAGAGCGCCCCTCTATGGCTCGTGTAACCGTCGAAGATTGCCTCCCCATGGTCGACAACCGCTTCGCGCTGGTGCTGCTCGCCGCCAAGCGTGCACGTCAGCTGATGGCCGGCGCGCGTCCCATTCTCGAGGTCAGCAAGAACAAGCCGCCCGTGCTGTCGCTGCGTGAGATCGCGACGGGCAAGGTGAAGTTCGATCGCGACGTCCGCGAGGCGCTCTCCGGCAAGTTCGGCGAAGCCAAGATCGGCTGACCATGGCCGAACTGAGCGCCGAAGAGATCGTCAAGCTGTCGAAGCAGTACACGCTGTTCGAGTGGTCGGCCCAGGCGGCCGTCAACCCGATCCCCATGGCGAAGGCTCAGGGCATCTTCTTCTGGGACGCCAGCGGTAAGCGCTACTTCGACTTCAACAGCCAGCTGATGTGCACCAACATCGGCCATCAGGACAAGCGCGTCATCCAGGCCATCAAGGATCAGGCCGACAAGCTCTGCTACGCGAACCCGTACATGGCGACCGAGCCGCGCGCGCTGCTCGGCAAGCGCCTCGCCGAGATGGCGCCGGGCGACCTCAAGAAGGTCTTCTTCACGAACGGCGGCGCCGACGCGAACGAGAACGCCATCAAGATCGCGAAGATGGTGACGAAGCGCTCGAAGGTCATCGCGCGCTTCCGCAGCTACCACGGCGGCACCGCCGGGGCGGCCACGCTCACCGGTGACCCCCGGCGCTGGGCGGCCGAGCCGGGCATCCCGGGCGTCATTCGCATTCCCGACCCGTACGCGTACCGCTGCACGTTCTGCGGCGGCGGCCCGTCGTGCACGGGCTGCGTCGAGCGGCACCTGCGCTATCTCGAAGACGTCGTCATGTACGAGGGCGGGCAGAACATCGCCGCCATCATCATGGAGACCGTCACCGGCACGAACGGCATCTTGGTTCCGCCCGAGGGCTACCTGAAGGGCGTGCGCGAGATCTGCGACAAGAACGGCATCTTCATGATCCTCGACGAGGTCATGGCGGGCTTCGGCCGCACCGGCAAGATGTTCGCGTGCGAGAACTGGGGCGTCGTGCCCGACATGATGACGGTCGCGAAGGGCCTCACGAGCGCGTACCTGCCGCTCGGCGCCGTGCTCATCAAAGACAAGATCGCCCGCCACTTCGAAGACAACGTCTTCTACGGCGGCCTCACCTACAACTCGCACCCGATGGGCCTCGCTGCCGCGCTCGCGTGCCTCGACGTCTACGAGCAGGACAAGCTCGTCGACAACGCCGCGAAGCTCGGCAAGGTGCTCTCGCGCGAGCTGAACAAGCTCAAAGAGAAGCACCCCAGCATCGGCGACGTGCGCTCGATCGGCCTGTTCTCGATCGTCGAGCTCGTCAAAGACCGCAAGACCCGCGAGCCCCTCGCTCCGTTCAACGGCCACAGCCAGCCGATGAACGATCTGCGCAAGGCGCTGCTCGACGGCGGCATCTACACGTTCGTTCGGTGGAATAACTTCTTCGTCAACCCGCCCCTCTGCATCACCGAGGAGCAGCTGCTCGAAGGCCTCACGATCGTCGATAAGGCGCTCGAGGTCACCGACCGCGCCGTGAAGGCCTGACGGCCGAGGCGCTCGCCGTAAGCGAGCGTCACGCCGTTCAAGTCGCTGCGAAAGCGGACGCCCGTTGCGACCGCGCCGCGGAGCCGGGGCGCCCCATCGCGCACGCGCCCCGAACACGCGCCCCGAACACGCGCCCCGAACACGCGCCCCGAACACGCGCCCCGAACACGCGCCCCGAACACGCGAACCCGACCCCGACCCCGACCCCGACCCCGACCCCGAACCCGAACCCGAACCCGAACCCGAACCCGAACCCGAACCCGAACCCGAACCCGAACCCGAACCCGAACCCGAACCCGAACCCGAACCCGAACCCGAACCCGAACCCGAACCCGAACCCGAACCCGAACCCGACCACGCGACCCGACCACGCGACCCGAACACGCGACCGGAACACGCGACCCGGAAGCCGAACCCGGAAGCCGAACCCGAACCCGAACCCGCCCCGCGAGCCACTACTGCGTCTTCCACCACTCCCGGCGCTTCTTCTTCTTCTTCTTCTTCACCTTGCTCGCAGCGCCCCCATCCGAGTGATGGCCCCCGTCGCCGCTCACCACCCCGCCGTCGTCGTCCTCGTACTCGTACTCGCCGCCATCGACGTCCTCGTCGAGCGGCGCGAGCAGCGGCGGCGGCGGCGCGCCCGCATCCGCGACCTCCACCGGGGGCAGCAGCGGCGCGGCCTCTCCTCCATCAGCAGCGTCCGCGACCGGCTGCCCCGGCTCTTCGGGCGGCGGCCCCGGCGCCTCCTTCTTGATCCCCAGCTTCACGAGCTGGGCGTCGAGCTTCGCCTTCAGCGGCGCGAGCTTCGCCTTCAGCGGCGCGAGCTTCGCCTTCGTCTGTGCAGGGTACTTGAGCATCGCGAAGCCGAACCCGCCCGCCATCAGCAGCAGCATGAACGCGATGAGCTTGCGCGCCGCGCTGCTCTTCTTCTTCGGCTCGGCCGACTCGACCTTCTCGGGCTTCTTCTTCGCCTGCTCGAGCACTCCGGTCGTCGGCGCGTCGCCGATGTCGACGACGGGCGTCAGCATCGGCGGCTCGGGCGCTCCCTCGGCCTTCGCCTTCGCTTTCGGCCCGTCGTTCGACGTGATGATGGCGGTGCCGGGCTCTTCGGCCAGCTCGTCGGGGTCGCCGAACGCCGCGGCGACGTCTTCCGGAGCCGGCGGCTCGACGACGAGCTTCGCGTGCGCGCCCGTCACCTTCACCACCGTCGGCTGGTCTCGCAGATCATCGGCCTCTTCGCCCTCGATCTCGCCGGTGTCGACGAGCTCCTGGCCCCTCGCCCTCGCCTTCTCTGCGCGCGTCGAGCCCCCGAGGGCCGCGTGGGCACCCGTGGCCCGCCGCGTCAGGCCCGTCGGCACGTCTTCGATCGGCACCGCGTCTTCGCTCGCGTCTTCGTACGACACCGCGGCGGGCGCAGCCGACGCGCGCAGATCCGTCTGCCCCGTCGTGGGCTCGGCCCTCAGCGGCCCCTCTTCCCACGGCACGTCGGGCAGCGGAGCCGGCGGCTTCTTCGGCCCCGAGCTCCGCACCGGCGGCCGTTCGGCGCGCGTCGACTCGACCTTCGTCTTCATCGGCTCGCTCTTCGCCAGCACGAGGCCCGGCTCCGCGAGAATCGTCCGCTCGTCCTCCAGCCCGTCCGGGTCTCCGAACGCCGCCTTCACCTCGGGCGGAGTCGGCCGCCGCCCGATCGGGTTCGCCTCGGGCTGCGTGCCCATCGGAATCGGCGACCGGGGCCCGCTCTTGCGCGGCGGCGGCGTCGGCTGCAGCGCCGGCAGCGACGGCTTCGACGAGCGTTGCTTCGCCGCTGCTCCCGCTGCCGGTTGGGCCGCCTCGGCCGACAGCTTCGGCACCATGTTGCGGAAGCCGTCGAGGCGCTCCTCGAAGAGCTGGCGCAGACGCGTCGCGCACGCCTGCGGCTGCGGCAGCTGCGAGCCAACGATGCGCTCGAGATCGTCTGCCAGCTCGGCGGCCGACGCGAGGCGGCGCTCGGGGTCGGGCAAGAGCGACCTCATGAGCAGCGCGTCGAGCTCTCGCGACGCGTCGGGGTGCACCGCCGACGGCGGGGGAAACTCGCGCGCCGAGGGCGCCCGGGCGAGCGTCGCGGCGTAGCTCTTGTCGAAGCCGGTGAGGGCCGCATGCAGCGCCGCCGCCAGCGAGAAGACGTCGCTCTTCGCGGTGAACGGCCCGCCCGCGACCGCCTCGGGCGACGCGAAGCGGTTCATCTTGCGCAGGCCGAAGTCGATGACGCGCACCTCACCGTCGAACCCGAGCAAGAGCGAGCTGTCGGCGATGCCGCCGTGCACGAAGCCGCTGTGGCCGCCGAGCGCGTCGACGTGCTCGTGCGCGAGGTGAATGATGCGAGCGGCGTCCATCACGATGCGCACCGCGAGCCCCAGCGGAGGCAGCTGATCCTGCTGGCGGTACACGTCGGCGATCTCGCGCAGCGTCGCGCCGGGGAAGAAGTCGTAGACCGCGTACGAGCTGCCCTCGACCTCGTCGACGCCGAGCGGCGCCGGCAGCTGCGGGTGCAGGTTCGCGACGGGGATCAGCGCCGCCTCGCCCACCGGCCGCAGCACGGCGACGCGCTTGAACGCCTGCCCCCCGCCCATCACCGCCAGCGACGTCTTGCCGCCTTGACCCGGCGGGAGGCGCCCGACGACCTCGTAGCGACCGTTGCTCAACCGGACATGAGCTTAACCGACGGGTCGAGCGCTTCGAGCGCCTTCTGCGCCATCTTCCGCTCCCCCGGGTAGGAGAGCTCCGCCACCGCCCGCGAGAGCGGCAGCCAGCTCGCCTTGTCGACCTCGACGCGCATCTCGGGCATCAGCTGGTCGATCTCTCCCGACTCCCACTCGAGCAGGTAGAACGTCACGATCTTGAAGATCGACCTGCCCTCCCACCGGTAGACGTACTTCACGTCGCCGAGCTTGCCCTTGCTCCGGCCGATGAGCCCGGTCTCTTCCCGCGTCTCGCGCAGCGCGGTCGCTTCGGGCTGCTCGCCCGGGTCGATGTGGCCCTTCGGCAGCGCGCGCACCTTCGGCTTGCCCCGGGGCGTGATGATGGCGATCTCCCAGCCATCGTTCGCCTTGCGCGCCAGAACTCCCCCGGCCGAGAGCTCGCGGGGCATCAGCCGCTCAACCGCTGCAGCTTCGCCTCGGAGCCCATGCGGTACGTCTCGCGCAGCTCCGCGAGCAGCTGCTCCAGGCGCCGCTCGATCACGAGCTCGACGAGGCGGCGGCAGTAGCCCTTCGCGATGCGGTTCGCTTCTTCATAGCGCCAGCGCTCCTCGCCCGAGAGGTCGGCGCGGTAGTGCACGCGATCGAACAGCCGCTCGTAGAGCGACCGCACGTCGCCGTGTCGCCACCCGAGCAGCGCGCACGAGGCGAACTTGTCGATCTCGCCCTGCGCCTCGAGCTCGAGCAGCGAGACGTGCCGCTCGAGCTGCGCGGCGCGCACGAGGTACATGAAGTGCGACACCCCCTCGGTGGCCTCGCAGAAGCCGGCGAAGTCGGGCGCGTCGGAGCGCACGAAGAGCGCGAGCTCGAGCGCGTCGTCGGCCTCGTGCACGAACAGCTGCTCGCGATCGCCGTGGCCTCCCAGCGCGCGCGCTCCGGCGGCGTCGACGAGGTGATCCGACGCCCTCAGCTCGCAGCGCACGCCGTAGATCGCTTCCAGGTGCGCCTGAATGCGGTCGAGCAGCATCGTCGTGGTTCAGTTCGGCAACAGACCCTTCGGCATGATGCCGGCGTCGAGCAGCACCCGCTCGAGGTGCTCCGAGCCCTCGCGCTCGAAGCTCTCGAGCACCCGCACCTGGCCCGACGGCGTCGCGCACTGGCCCCGCGCCGCGATCTCTTCGAGCACGTCGGTCAGCGCCGTGAACTTGCTGTGCAGCTCCCAGTACACCGAGGCGAAGCTCGAGCTCGCCGACAGCTGCGCCACGGCCGCGTACGCGTTCGCGCCCATCTGCATGTAGTAGTCGGGGCCCACCACGCGATCGCGCAGCGAGTCTCTGAAGAACCCCGCCGTGTAGAGCGAGAGATCTCCCAGCCGGCGCAGCGTTCGCACCCGCTCCTCGCGCTCGGCCTGCAGCGCCTTGTGGTACAGCACCGCCAGCGGCTCGGCCTCGAACAGCTTCTCGGCCTGCGCGAACTCCGCGAGCAGGTTCACCAGGTAGAACTCAGTGACCTCTGCGACCGAGACCCGCTGGCTCTTCACCGCCTCGCCCACCACCATCCTGAAAAACTCCTTCAGCGAACTTCCGACGACCAGATTGCTCATGACGCCCTCAAATGTAGCAATCGGCACACCCAGCAGCCAAATTTAGCCCTATGGTTCCAAGGGGTTGCGCTGGCACTCGAGGGGCGCGAGTGCCAGGTCACCGTCCGGTAGCGCTGGCACTCCGGCGGGTCGAGTGCCAAGTCGCACCTTGACGCAGAGGGGACGGCGGTTATATCGCCGACACTCATCTTCTGGCACTCGCATGGGGTGAGTGCCAATTCGTCGCACACCAAAGGAAAACGTCATGAAGATTCGTCCCCTGCAGGATCGGCTGATCGTGAAGCGCCTCGCCGAAGAGAACAAGACCAAGGGCGGCATCATCATCCCCGACACGGCGAAAGAGAAGCCGCTCGAGGGCAAGGTGGTGGCGGTCGGCAATGGCAAGGTGCTCGAGGACGGCAAGGTTCGCCCGCTCGACATCAAGGCGAACGACACCATTCTCTTCAGCAAGTACGCCGGCACCGAGATCAAGATCGACGGCGAGGAGCACCTGCTGCTCCGCGAGGAAGACGTGCTCGGCATCATCGAGAAGTGAACTCACCCCCGACTTTGAAAGAGACCGAACATGTCCAAAGAGATCATTTTTGAAGCACGCGCCCGCGACGCGATTCTGCGCGGCGTGAACATCCTCGCCGACACCGTCAAGGTGACGCTGGGCCCGAAGGGCCGCAACGTCGTCATCGAGAAGTCGTTCGGCTCGCCCACGATCACCAAGGACGGCGTCACCGTCGCGAAGGAGATCGAGCTCGAGAACAAGTTCGAGAACATGGGCGCGCAGATGGTGAAAGAGGTCGCGTCGAAGACCTCCGACGTCGCCGGCGACGGCACGACGACCGCGACCGTGCTCGCGCAGGCCATCTTCCGCGAGGGCAGCAAGCTCGTCGCGGCCGGCCACAACCCGATGGAGATCAAGCGCGGCATCGACAAGGCCGTCGAGGTCGTCGTGGCCGAGCTGAAGAAGCTGTCGAAGCCCACGAAGGACAACAAAGAGATCGCCCAGGTCGGCACCATCTCGGCGAACGGCGACACCACCATCGGCACGATCATCGCGCAGGCGATGGACAAGGTCGGCAAAGAGGGCGTCATCACCGTCGAGGAGGCGAAGGGCCTCGAGACCACGCTCGACGTCGTCGAAGGCATGCAGTTCGACCGCGGCTACCTGTCGCCGTACTTCGTGACGAACCCCGACCGCATGGAGGTCGAGCTTCAGGACCCCTACATCCTCATCTACGAGAAGAAGATCTCGTCGATGAAGGATCTGCTCCCGCTGCTCGAGCAGGTGGCGCGCGGCGGCAAGCCGCTGCTCGTCATCGCCGAAGAGGTCGAGGGCGAGGCGCTCGCGACGCTCGTGGTGAACAAGATCCGCGGCGTGCTGAACGTCTGCGCGGTGAAGGCTCCGGGCTTCGGCGATCGCCGCAAGGCCATGCTCGAAGACATCGCGACGCTGACCGGCGGCAAGATGATCGCCGAGGATCTCGGCATCAAGCTCGAGACCCTGACCCTCGCTGACCTGGGCCGCGCCAAGCGCGTCAAGGTCGACAAGGACAACACGACCGTCATCGACGGCGCCGGCTCGCAGAAGGACATCGAGGGCCGCGTGAAGATGATCCGCGCGCAGGTCGAAGAGACGACCTCCGACTACGACCGCGAGAAGCTCCAGGAGCGCCTCGCGAAGCTCGTCGGCGGCGTCGCCGTCATCAACGTCGGGGCGGCCACCGAGACCGAGATGAAAGAGAAGAAGGCCCGCGTGGAAGACGCGCTCAACGCCACCCGCGCGGCGGCCGAAGAGGGCATCGTCCCCGGCGGCGGCGTCGCGTACCTGCGCGCGCTCAAGCCGCTCGAGAAGGGCAACAAGAGCTGGAGCGATGAGGAGCGCTGGGGCGTCGACATCATCCGCCGCGCGCTGGAAGAGCCGCTGCGCCAGATCGTGTTCAACGGCGGCCTCGAGGGCTCCGTCGTCGTCAACAAGGTGAAAGAGGGCGAAGGCGCGTACGGCTTCAACGCCGCGACCGGCGAGTACGAAGATCTGATCAAGGCCGGCGTCATCGACCCGGCGAAGGTCAGCCGCTGCGCGCTCCAGAACGCCGCTTCCGTCGCCTCGCTCATGCTCACCACCGAAGCGATGGTCGCCGAGAAGCCGAAGGAAGATGAGCCCAAGATGCCCCCCGGCGGCGGCGGCATGGGCGGTATGGGCGGCATGGGCATGTAAGCCCAGCACCCACCACCACAAGACTGCGGTACTACCCGTTATGTCGGGAGACGGCCTCCAGGACTCGAGCCTGGAGGCCGTTGTTTTTATTGGGCGTTTTCGTGACGCGTTTGGACTTGGTTCCGGATCGGTAGCACGGTACCTTTTCTAGGAGTGCCGGTCCGCTAGCCCGTCCTCCCGTCACAAGATCCGTGAAGTCCCCGCGGGGGCGTGCGCGAGTGAAGAGGGGCGTGAGCGGACCGGCACTCGCTTTTTCTGAAGTCGCGTTCGCCTTCGGTATGGTCGGCCTTCGGAGGGCGATCTTTGCGTTGGCTTGCGTTGTTGCCGCTCGCGGCGTGCAGCTCCGTTTCGTTGACCACCCACGAGCCCAAGCAGCCCCTCGAGCTCGTCGGCGCCTTCGTCTACCCGTTCGGCTTCCGCTGGGAAGAGCCCGCCTACCGCAGCTTCGAGCTCTCTCAGCGCCTCGTCGCCTCGGCGGTCGAGGTCGGCGGCTCCCGGCTCTCGTTCTGGGGCCCCGGCGAGTTCAAGGTCATGCGCCCCGACGACGACAGCGCCTGGGTCGCCACCACCGCCCTACCCCTGCTCACGAGCACCGGCGCCCGCCCCGACCAGGCCGTCATCATTCGCCCCTGGGCCGAGAAGCGCGTCTCGAGCTCCACTCAAGAGGCGCAAGACGCACGCGGCCGCCGCGCCGGCGCCTCGGCCAACGAAGAGACTGAGTTCATCGGCCACATCGAGGTCGTGTTTCCCGCCGGCCCCGAAGAGCTCGTCGAGGGCTCCGCCTCGATCAAGGTCGACCCCTTCGCCGAGGCACCGCCCGACGCCGACTTCGACCCCGCCCCCCAGCTCACCGCCCTGATGGACCGGCTGATGCGCGCCGCCGTGAAGAAGGTGGTCGGCTACGCCGCGTCTCGCACCGCTCAAGACCTGCCGCCCGTCGCGTTCGCGTTCACCCCTGCCGCGTCGCTGCGCTGGCAAGACGGAGCCCGCCCTCCCGCCGAGCTCGAGATGGCCCGCATGGACTCGGTCTCGGTCGACCTCTTCGTGCAGGCCCGCTCCCGCTTCTTGAACCCGAAGCTCGACGACATGGCCGCCGCCAAGATCTCGAAGATGCTCCCGGGGCTCGTCGTGATCGGGCCCGGCCAGGGCGCGCTCTCGGAGGGAGACCTCATCACGACCCTCGACGGCCAGCCCGCGGCGCCCCAGGTCTGGGCCCGGCTGCGGTTCTCGCCCCAGGTGCCCGCGAAGGTCCGGAGGCCGTCGGGCGAGATCGTCGAAGTTCTGCTGCCCTGACGGGCGTCGAATGGGTAGAACCTTGGGCCCATGAGCCGAGCCGCTGCCGCCCCCGAGACGACTCAGTCGGTGAACATGCCCGTGGAGCACGCCAAGCGCGTGCAGGTCCGCGAGTGGAGCCTCGAGGTCGTCGGCGGCCCCGACAAGGGAAAGAAGGTCTCGACGCTCGACGGCCTCATTCGCGTCGGCGGCGACACCACGAACGATCTCGTGCTCACCGACGGCACCGTCAGCCGCCGCCACATCGAGGTCGAGCGCTCACCGAACGGCCTGTTGCTCCGCGACCTCGGCTCGCGCAACGGCACGTGGATCGACGGCCGCCGCATCGTCCAGGCGTTCGTCGAGCCCGGCGACAAGATCCAGCTCGGCAAGACCAAGATCGCCGTGAAGCAGCAGACGCGCGGCACCGAGATCGAGGTCGCCGGCGGCGAGGCCTTCGGCGATCTCGTCGGCGCCTCCGACGCCATGCGCGCCGTGTTCAGCGAGCTCAAGCGCACCGCGAAGGAGGACATGAACCTCCTCATCGAGGGCGAGACCGGCACCGGCAAAGAGCTCGCCGCCCGCGCCGTGCACAACCACTCGGGCCGCCGCTTCGGCCCCTTCCGCGTCGTCGACTGCTCGCTGCTCGACGCCGCCACCGCCGACAAAGAGCTCTTCGGCGCCGACGGCGCCTTCGCCACCGCCGACGGCGGCACCCTGTTCTTCGACGAGATCGCCGAGGTCCCCCTGCAGGTGCAGCCGCGCCTGCTCCGCGTCATCGAGACCCGCGAGATGCCCGTCAGCTCGGGCAAGTCGAAGCCGATCAACTGCCGCATCATCGCCTCGAGCGCGCGCAACCTGATGGAAGAGATCGAGCAGAACCGCTTCCGCAAAGATCTCTTCTTCCGCCTCGCCGTCGCGAAGGTGCGGCTGCCTCCGCTGCGCACGCGCAAGGCCGACCTGCCGGTGCTCGCCCAGGTGCTCGTGAAGAAGCTCGGCTCGAACGTCGAGCTCTCGGCGCAGACCTTGAGCCTGCTCGAGGGGTACGAGTGGCCCGGCAACGTGCGCGAGCTGCGCAACGTGCTCGAGCGCGGCGCCCTGATGCAGCAGACGGGCAACACGTCGTGGCTCGACTTCCTCGTGAAGCCCGAGACCTCGAAGAAAGACGGCGGCGCCTCGCTGCTCGAGCTCGTCGCGGGCATGCTGTACCACGAGGCGAAAGATCGGGTCGTCGCCGACTTCGAGCGCGGCTACTTCGCCGAGATCATGAAGCGCTCGAACTTCGACATGAAAGACGCCGAGGCGCGCACCGGCCTCTCGATGCAGTCGCTCTACCGCCTGCTCAAGAAGAACGGCCTGCGCATGAAGGACCTCAAGAACGCCGACGGGCTGAGCTGACGTCAGGCGGGCCCGTGCGGCCCGTCCCGCGGTCATCAGAAGAGGAGGTGCAACGCATGGCTCACCTGAACATCACCTTCAACGGTCTCTCGGCTGACTACCCGCTGGAGCTCGACACGCAGATCTCGGACGCCGACGTTCGCCGCATCGCGGTCGAGGTCGTGCGCTCGGGCGGTGTCGCGGGCCTGCACGTGCCGCACCTCGCCGACAACGCGTTCGAGAACTTCGTGGTCGACCGCATGCAGAACGGCATGCGCATCTACCTGCGGCCGAAGGTCCCGTTCGGCGCGCTCTGAATGGCGCGCCTCGTCTTCTGTGGAGTCGGAGCGCTGGGCTCGACGGCTGCGGTCTTGTGCCGCAATCTCGAGCCCACGCTCGTTTTCATCGACTTCGATCGCGTCGAGTCGAAGAACCTGCTCGCCCAGGCCTTCGTGAAGATGTCCGTCGGCAAGAACAAGGCCGAGGCCCTCAAGGCCCAGCTGCTGAACTTCCATGGCACGAAGTGCGAGGCCTTCGGCGTGCGCCTCACCGCCGAGAACGTCGAGCAGCTCTGCGGCTCGGCAGATCTCATCGTCGACTGCTTCGACAACCTCGCCTCGCGCAGGGTGCTGTCGGAGTTCGCCCGGGCGAAGGGCAAAGCGCTCGTGCACGCCGCCATCTCGGGCGACGGCACCTTCGGCATCGTCCGCTGGGACGAGCGCTTCAAGCCCGACGCCGAAGACAAAGAGGGCCAGGCCACCTGCGAAGGCGGCGAGCACCTGCCGCTCATCGGCCAGCTCGGCGCCGCGCTCGCGCGCGTGATTCAAGACTTCGTGAAGGCCGGCGAGCGCCGCGACGTGATGGTCGGCCTTCGCGCCGTGACGCCCACCTGATCAGAGCACGTCGAACGCAAGGCCCACGAAGCCCGCAGCGCGGAAGACGGGCTGCGTGCCCGAGATGATCTTCTTCACCGCCAGCACTCCCGAGCCCACGCCGAGCGTGAGCGCGAGCGAGCCCGCGATGCGAATGCGGCCCTCGGCGGCGGCCCCGACGTAGGGCTCGACGCCGATGCGGCGGCTCGCGTCAGGCAGGTTGTCTTGAATGACGACGACGAAGCCGAGCTCGGGGCCGAGCCCGAGCGTCACGCGCGACAGCGACCAACGCCACAGCCACCCTGCCCGACCCTCGAGCTCGAACTGCGAGAACGCGGCGCCCTGTGAGACCCGGAAGCCGAGCACGACGCCGAGCGCTCCGGGCAACAGCTTCGGCGTCTGCAGCCGCACCTCGGCGCCGGCCGCGAACGGAAGCCCCGCGAGCAGGCCCGACATCAGGGCTCCGCCGACGGCCGCGGTGAGCCGCGCCTCGGCAGCCGACCCTTTGCTCGCGACCCTCACGAGCTCGGCGCTCGCCATCTCGTCGCCGCGCACCGTCGCGACCGAGGCAGAGGCGAGCTCGACCTTGCGCTCGCGGTAGCCGTCGTCGGTGCGCAGCCGCACGGCGTAGGCGCCAGGCCTCAGCGCGATCGAGGTGGGGCCCGGCGGCTTTCGCACCAGCGACACCGGCCCGTTCGGTTCGAGCGACGCGATCAGCCACTCGCCGGCCTCGGGCGCGTCGAGCAACAGGCGCGAGGTGCTCTTCACGGGCGTCGTCAGCGTCAGCGCGCCGGCACCGCGAAGGTCGACGCGCACCTGGGGCTGCTGAACGCCTCCGCTCGTGGCGAACGTGCTCTCGACGGTGCGCGAGTAGGCCCACGCGTAGGCCTCGTCGAGCGTGACCTGGCCGTCGCCCGAGGCGTCGGCGGGGCCGCGAAGGCCGCCGAGCAGGTGGTGGGTGAAGAAGCTGCCCTGCACGAGGTCGGACTCCTGCGAGTACTCGTCGGCGCCGGACGACGTGATGATGACGCGGCCCTCGAGCGCACCGGAGATCGCCTCGACGCGGCGGCCCTCGACGGCCTTCAGCCCTTTGAGCCGCGTGAGCGCTCCGCTGCGACACGAGTCGACGACGAGCACGGCGACCGCGACCGGAGCGCGCTCGAGAAACGTCATCAGCTCGGCGAGGGGCAGGCGCGTGCCGTCGAGGTGCAGCGCGCCTTCGTCCGCGTGGGCCGAGAGGTAGACGATGAGCACGTCTTCGGTGGTGGCCTCGGCGGCGAGCCGCTGCTCGAGCGCGGTGAGGGCGGCGCGGGCCTTCTGGGCGTCTGCGCCGGCGACGAGGGTCGCGCGAGAGGGGTCGAGCTCGCCGAGCTCTTGGAGCACCTGCAGCACGTGACGGGCGTCGGCCTCGGCGTACTTCAGGGGCAGATCGCCTTCCAGGCCGCGGTTCTCGCCGAGCGCGAGCGCCCAGCGCTGAGGAGCAGCGTGAACGACCGAGCTCGCGAGGACAACCACCAACGTCAGAAGGCGCGTCCCCTCTCCCCTCGTAGGGGAGAGGGACAGGGTGAGGGGGCGTCGCGGGGCTCGGTGGCTCATCTCACGTACAAGCGCTGCGTCGCGACGACGAGGCCCTCGATCTTCGGAGTGGGCGCCTCGAGGGGCCAGCCGCCGTAGTCGCGCAGCGCGACCTCGAGCGCAGGCACCACCACCTTCGGATCCGGCGGAGCGTCGCCGAGGAACGCGTGCACCGCCACGGAGCCCGGTGTCACCTCGACCTCCTTCGGCAGCGTCACGATGGCGCCGGGCGGCAGCTCGCCCGACCACAGCTCTTCGATGTGGCGATCGGGGTCGACGGTGAGCACCAGCGCGTACCGTTTGCCGGCGGTGCCGACCTTCAGCGACAGCCGCGAGCCTGGAGCCACCTCGGTCACGACGTTGCCGTTCTGGACCAGCTCGACGAAGGCCGCGCCCTTCAGCCGCTCGGTCTCGGGGCTCGGCCGCCAGTCGATCGTCACGATGACGAAGAAGAGGAGGCCGGCCACGACCGGCACGATGAAGGGCATGAGCTCGCGCCAGCGCGACGGGCGCTCGGCGGTGAGGCGGGCCTTCACGCGCGAGTAGCCGAACGACTTCTCGGCGTCGGCCCGAGCCGCAGCGATCGCGGCGAGCCGGGCACCGCACTCGCTGCAGCTCTCGACGTGCGCCTTCGCCTCAGGCGGCACGGGCAGGTCGGCGGCGAGCTCGTCGAGCACGAGCTGCGAGACGTGGGTCGTCATGCCGGCACCTCGAACGGCTTGAACCCGAGCGCCACGACCTTGGCGCGAATGCCCTCGAGCTCGCGGTTGATGGTCTTTCGCGACAGGCCGAGGGCGTCGGCGATCTCTTCCTGGGTCATGCCGTCGAGCACGGTCATGGCGACCACCGAGAGCTCGCGATCGTCGAGCGTGTCGCTCAGCTTCAGCAGCATCTGTCGGGCCTCGAGGGCGGCCGCAGTCTCGACGAGCGGCTCGGCAGCCGCGGCAGCGCCGGCCTCGGGCTCGCGGATCCCGCGCGACCGGAGCAGGTTGAGCGCCACGTTCGTGGTGATCCGGTAGACCCAGGTCATCGGCCTCGCCTGGGCGCGAAACTCGCTCGCGTTCCTCAACATGCGCTCGAACACCTCTTGAACCACGTCCCACGCATCCGCGTCGCGGCCCACCACTGAGAGGGCGCGCCGGTGCACGACCGGCGCGTACCGTGCGTAGAGCGCTTCAATCTCTGGCCTCGTGAGTTTCGACACGCGCGCCGCAGTTCGTGGGACGTGGGGTATACCGCGAGACGTCCCTCCCGGCCGGGTCGGGGTGTCGAAAGCACACGTGAAGCTGCTTCGCTTGAGCCTGATGGCGTTCCTCGCGGTGCGGTGCTTCGACCCGCTCTACGAGGCCGGCCTCGATCGACCGTGGATCGTGTGCTGCCGCGCGGGCCTCATCGACACCTGCGAGTGCGTCGACGCGTCGATGTGCATGCAGCGCCTCACCGCGTGTGCCCGCAACACCTGCGTCGAGGAGGGCGCGTGCCAGGGCGGCACGGGCGGCGGAAATGGCGCGACCGGCGGCGGGAGCGGCAACGCCGGCGCAGGCGGCAGCGGCACGGCAGGTGGCAGCGGCACGGCAGGCGGCAGCGGCAACGCAGGCGGCAGCGGCACCGCAGGCGGAAGCACCACGCAGGACGGCGGCTCTGCAGGAGGAGGCGGAACTGCGGGCGGTGGCACAGCTGGAGGCGGCACCGCGGGGGGAGGGGCTGCCGGGGGCGGCGGCACGGCCGGAGGTGGGGTCATGCAGCCGGGCTACGAACCCTGCTGCACGAACGGCCGGGTCGGCTCCTGCGAGTGCTCGCCGCAGGGCTGTCACGCGCCCGCGTTCAGACCCTGCGCGATGGGCACGTGCGTCGCTGCCGGGCTCAGCTGCCCTTAGGTCGGGGCACGAGCATCTGGGCGACCGCCGCCGGCGCCTTGACGCCCTGGGCGAGCATCCACGCCTCGCCCGCGCGAATCGACGCGGCAGCGAGCGAGCCGCCCGCTGCCTCTCCGAGCCGAAGCCGCGCGGCGGCCGCGAACAGGCGCATGTCGCACGCCTCGAACACGAGGATCGCCTGCTGCAGCAGCTTCACGGCGCTCTCGAGCTCGTTGCGCGCGTGCGCCACCAGGCCCCGCACCGTCGACCCGAACGCGTTGCCCCACGGCACGTTCTCGGCCTCGAGCTGCTCGGCGCCCGACAGCGCCGCGTCGAGCTCGCCGCACGCGACCGCCGCCCGCGCGCGCAGGAAGCCGGCCTCGATGCGAACGTTCTGGGTGCGCAGAAGGTACGCGCGCCTCATCGCCGGCCACGCCTCGCTGATGCGGTCGTACGCGTCGCGCGGCTTGCCCTCGTAGAGGTCGATCATCCCCTCGCTCAGCACCGCCCAGTAGTGCTGGAAGTGGAAGCTCGTGTGACCCCAGCGCGCCATCGCGGCGCGCACCTGCTCGCGCGCCTTCTCGGGCTCGCCTGCAGCGACGGTCGCCACGTTCGACAGCCCGATCTCGAGCGAGGTCGCCGCGTAGAGGTCTCTGCGGCTCTCGGCCTCGCGCTTCAGCGCGGGCACCCGCTTCATCAGCTCCGCGATCTCGCCCATGTAGAACAGGCTCCAGACCGAGAAGAGCCGCGCGTTCGCGGCCTCCCAGGTCGTCGAATTGCCGAGCTCCTTGAACCACTGCTCTGCCTGGGCCGACGAAGCCAGCGACTCGCGCCAGTGGCCCGCGAGGAACTGGGCGACCGCGGCGCACAGGTCGATCGTGCCGTGCAGCCGGCCGTCACCGACGCGCTCGGCCAGCTTGCGCGCCTCCGCGAGCAGCTGGTTCACCCGCGCCTCGCGGGTGACGCCGCCCGTCGCGACGAACGCCGCCTCGAGGGCCAGCGCGCGCGCGACCCGGTAGGGCTCGCCGGCCTCGAGCGCGAGCAGCAGCTGCCGGGTCTGAAAGCTCGCTCCGCGAATGGTGTCGACCATCGAGAGCCCGATCGACACCGACGAGCACACGTCGATCTGCTGCAGGCGCGAAGCCGGCACCTCGCTCGCGGGGCGCTCCTTGAAGTCGAGGCCGCGCAAGGCGAGGTGCGCCCGCCGAAACAGCCAGGCCCCGGCCGCGCGCCACGGGCTCTTCGCGAGCGTCATGCCAGCCGCCCGGCAGACCTCGTCGATCGCGGCGATGCCCTCGTCGACGTGCCCGCTGCGCAAGAGCTGCTCGCCGGCGCGGCGGTTGAGCTCGAGCTCTTCGCCGGCGCTCAGCGCCGCCTCGCCCGGCTCGTTGAGCGCCCGCTGGTAGGCCTTCGCCGCCGCCGCGCCGCGGCCCGACGCCGCCTGCGCGTCGCCACAGCGGGTCGAGACGCCGCGGCGTCGCACGTCGCCCGCCGGAAGCTGCGCGAGGGCCTTCGCGTACAGCTCTGCGGCGCGATCGAACGCGAGCTTGTCGGCTGCGCGATCGGCGGCGGCGATGAGGGCGGTCGCGGCGCGGGCCGCCTGCCCCGCCGCGTGCAGGTGGGCGGCGACGGCGTCGAGCGCGTCGGGCTGCAGCTCCTGCAGCGCGTCGGCGAGGCGCGCGTGCACCTCGGCCTGCCGCTGCGCGGAAAGCGTCGCGACGATGTTCTCGCGAATGCGGTCATGCCACGCCTCGAGGCGCTCGGCCGCCTCGCCGGGCGACGTCTTGAGCAGGTGCGCCGCCTTGAGCGCGAGCGCGCAGCCCCACTCGTGAGCCGCGAGCTGCGCCGCCTTCACCGCGACGCGCTCGTCGATCGGGTGCCCGGCGACCGCGACGACCTCGAGCAGCGCCCGAGCCGGCGCGTCGAGGCCGCTGACCCGCGCGCGCACGACGCCGTCGAGCCCCTGCTCCGAGCCTCCGGGGTGCGCCGCGAGCTGTTGCAGCAGAAACGGGTTGCCTCCGGACTCCTTCGCGAGGCGCTCGACGGCGTCGGCCCGGTCGCTGCCGAGCGCCGACTGCGCGAGCGCGCGCGCATCACCGGCCGAGAGGGGCTCGAGCTCGATGAACGTGGGGCTGCCGGGCAGGCCGCGCGCCCCGGGGCCGAGCTCGCGGGCCGCGAGGATCCACAGCACGTTCGGCGCTTCGGGCGGCGTCAAGAGCTCGGCGAGCACCAGCGCGCTGTCGTCGTCGCCCCACTGCACGTCGTCGATGAACACGACCACGGGGCTGCGGTCGGTCATGCGCGCGAGCAGCTCACGCAGCGCCCCCACGGCACGGCGGCGCTGCTCGATGGCCTCCCGCACCTCGCGCTGCGGAGCGTTCGCGAACGCCGGCACACGCTTCAGCACCGGAAACATGCGGGCGAGCACGCTCGCGTCCCGGGGGAGAATCGCGTCGACGCGGGGCCCCTCCATGTTGAGCATGCGCCGCGCGAGCACGTCGATCGCGCTGTCGAGCGCTTTGTACGGCACGCTCTCGCGCTCGTAGCAGCGGCCGGCGAGCACCAGCGCGCCGGCGTCGGAGGCCTCCTCGAGGAAGCGCCGCGCCAGCGCCGACTTGCCGATGCCCGAGCTGCCGGTGATCTGAACGACGCGCGCCGCGCCGGCCCGCGCGCGGGCGAGCTCCTTGCGCAGGGTCTCGAGGTGATCGACGCGGCCCACGAAGCCCGTCTCACCGGCGGGGGCCAACGCCTTCGGCGCGGCGCCCACCGCGGTGAGCAATGCCGTCGCGTCGGGGCGCTGCTCTGGCGCCCGGGCCAACAGGGCGTCGGCGAGCCGCGCGAGATCGTCGGGAGCGTCGGGTGCCCGGTCTCTCACCAGAGGCGCAGGCTGGCGCTGCTTGTCGATGAGCACCTGCATCGACGCGCCGTCGAACGGCAGCGAGCCCGTGAGCGCCTGGAACAGCATCACCCCGACGGCGTACCAATCGGTGGCGGGCCCGACCTGCGCGCCGACCGCCTGCTCGGGCGCCATGTACGCGGCGGTGCCGACGAGCTCGTGGCCCTTGGTGTCGTGAATGCTGTCTTGGCCGACGAGCTCGGCGACCAGGCCGAAGTCGAGGATCTTCACGTGGCCCTTCGGCGTGACGAGCACGTTCGACGGCTTGAGGTCGCGGTGCAGGCGGCCGGCGGAGTGCAGCGCCGCGACGCCAGCGACGAGCTGGGCGAACGCACCGCGCAGCCGCTCGAGCTCGAGGCTGCCTTGCGCCGGGCCGAGGGCGCTGCGAATCGTCTGATCGACCGGCGCCGTCGGAATGTCGCGCTGAACGCCCGGCGGCGCGCCCGGCCGCACGTACGCGAGGAAGTCGACGCCCTCGACGTGCTCGAGCGTGAAGAACCACGTGTCGTGGTCGACGACGAGCTCGTAGAGCTGCACGAGGTTCTGGTGCGTGACGTCGACCAGCGACCGGAACTCGCGCTTGAGCCGCATCAGCGACGCGGGGTCTTGCTGCTTGAGGAGCTTGAGCGCGATGCGCTGGCCGCCGCGGTCGAGATCTTCGGCCTCGTAGACGACGCCCATGCCACCGGAGCCGAGCCGGCGGTTCACGCGATAGCGCGCGGTGCCTTGAAACTCGGTGCTCAAGCGTTCGGGAGCTTAGCTCTCGCTGACGGTGGAAGAGGCGGTCCAAAGAACGCCGCGGGCCCCGCGAGATTCCCCGCGCCTCAGAGCTGCTTGAACCGGTACAGCACCTCGGCGTCGCCGCCGACGAAGCCCTTGAGGCGATCGGGCATCGCCTGGCGGGCCCCGAGCAGCTCGATCGCGCCCGAGGCGAAGCCGACGACGGCGCCCTCGAAGTAGGGGTGCTTCGGCGCGCCGGTGATGCGCAGATCGACGGTGTCGGGGCCCGAGTCGAAGGTCGAGAGCGCGCCGAAGTCGAAGTAGCCGCCCCAGATCTTCGGAGCGAACGCGAGCAGCTTGCGCGCCTCGCCAGGCTTGAACAGACCTTTGAGCTGACCGGTCGTGAGCGCCTGCTTGCCCGCGGTGGTGCCGAAGTGCCACCAGGTCTTGGGGTCGCCGCCGTAGACGGTCGCGACGAGCAGATCGAGCGCGCGCAAGAAGGGCTGAACCGGCAGCGCGGTGATCGGCAGAATCGGCTGCGTGAAGAGCGGCTCCTTCGCGCCGAGCTCCGAGAGATACCGCTCCCAGGCTGCCGCGCCCTTCTCGTCGGTGACGAGCGCCCGCCGCGCGAGAAAGGCGACCCCCTTGACGTTCATGTGCCGCGCGATGGTAGCCCTCGCGCAGCGCCCCCGCCTACTTCTTCCGCGCGCGCGTCATGCCGTACTGCTGCAGGCGGGTGACCAGCGTGCGCCGCGAGACGCCGAGCAGCTCGGCCGCCTTCGTCTGATTGCCGCCGCACTTCTCGAGCGCCTCGAGCACGGCCCGCTTCTCGGCCGCCTCGCGCTCTTCGCGCAGGTTCGAGGGAGCCGCCGCGGCCGCCCCGCCCTTCACGCCGATCGCCTGGGCGATCGCCTCGCCGCTCATGACGCCCTCGCCCGCGAACAGCACCGCGCGATCGATGACGCTCTTCAGCTCGCGCACGTTGCCAGGCCAGGGGTAGCCCTTCAGCGTCGCGACGCCCTCGACCGACAGCTCGGGCACCGGCCGGCCGTCTTTCGCGCACGCCTCGGCGATGAAGGCGCGCGCGAGCGGCTCGATCTCGGCGAGGCGATCGCGCAGCGGGGGAATCACCAGCGAGATGCCGTTCACGCGAAAGAACAGGTCCGACCGGAAGGCGCCGCGCGCGACCTCGGCCTCGAGGTCGCGGTTCGTCGCGAACACGAAGCGCACGTCGATGGGCCGCTTCTCGTTGGCGCCGACCGGCATCACCTGGCGCTCTTCGAGCACGCGCAGGAGCTTCGCCTGCACCGCCCCCGAGATCTCGCCGATCTCGTCGAGGAAGACGGTGCCGCCGTTCGCCGACTCGAGCAGGCCCTCGCGGTTGCGATCGGCGCCGGTGAACGCGCCCTTCACGTGCCCGAACAGCTCGCTCTCGAGCAGCTGCTCGTGCAGCGCGGCGCAGTTCAGCCGCAAGAACGGCTTGCCGTTGCGCTTGCTGCGCTTGTGGATCTCGCCCGCGAGCACCTCTTTGCCCGCGCCGGTCTCGCCCAGCACGAGCACGCTCAAGCCGCTGGGCGCGATGCGGTCGACCAGCCGGTACAGCGCGGCCATCGCGTCGTCGCGCAGCACGAAGCCGGGCGAGGCCGCCGCGGCAGGGCGCGAGCACGCCACGATCAGATCGTCGGCCGTCTTGCCGTCGACCGGTGCCGACGCCTGGCCGAGGCGCACGCGCGCTCCGGCGGCGACGAGCTTCGCCGAGAGCTTCTCGCCCAGGCCCTTCGTCTCGGCGGCGTCTTTGCCCGCGGCGAGCACCTCGAACATGCCGGGCCCGAAGGACGCGACCACGTCGCGATCGCCGAGCTCCTTCGAGAGCACCGCTTGAGCGACGCCCGCCGGAGCCTGCACCGCGAGCCGCAGCACCCCGAACGGCGCCCGCGCGCCGTTCACGGCCTCGAGGAAGTGAACGTGAGACAGCAAGGTCCACGGGCGGCCCTCGGTCTGAACGTCGGGCTGCAGCACCGCGATGGTCTTGCCGAGCTCGATCGAGTCGCCGGCGCCGAGCTCGACGCTCTGCTTCTTGTACTGCTTGCCGCGCACGATCGTGCCGTTGCTCGAGCCCAGGTCTTCGAGCGTGGGCGACGCGCCCAGGTGCAGCCGCGCGTGCTGGCGCGACGCCGAGCTGTCGAGCAGCTTGATGTCGACGCCCTCTTCACGGCCGATGACGACGCTGCCGGTCTCGGGCAGCGCGTGCGACGACGAGCCCGCCTCGGAGATGACGACGAGCCGCCACCGGCCGGGCGCTGCGGTCGCGGTCTTGCGGTCGAGCAGCTCCGTCTCGGGGGCGGTGGCCATGCCGCGTTTCTAGCTCAAGAGCTCCTGAACGACGTCGGCAACCGTGCGGCCGCTGGTGCTCACCACCTGCTGCGCCCGCGCGTACAGCGGCTCGCGCTCGCGCAGGCGCCGGTTCAGCTCGGCGCGCGCGCGGGGGCGGTTCTCCATCGGGCGCAGGTCGCCCTGCTCCACCACGCGGGCCCAGTGCTCTTTCGGGCGGGCCTTGAGCCAGACGGTGCGCGTTCGCTGAAGCAGCAGCGCGAACGCGTCGGGCGACGTCACGATGCCGCCGCCGGTCGCGAGCACGGCCTCGTCGTGCTCGGCGAGGAAGCGCTGCAAGACCTGCAGCTCGAGCCGACGGAAGTAGGCCTCGCCGTGGATCATGAAGAGCTCGTCGAGGCGCATGCCGGCCTCCTGCTCGACGAGCCGATCGAGCTCGAAGAACGGCACCGCCAGCTTCTGGGCGAGCGCCTTGCCGACCGTGCTCTTGCCGGCGCCGCGCAGACCGAGCAGCGCGATGACGCCCGCCCGCGGCGCCTGCGCGAAGAACGACGCGATCGGCAGCTCGAGCGCCTGGGCGACTCCCGCCAGGTTCAGCACCGAGATGTTCGCCCGCCCCGCCTCGAGGTCCGACACGAAGCGCTCCGACAGGCCGGAGCTCTTCGCGAGCGCCTTCAGCGTCATCTCGCGCTCCTTGCGGCGCTCGCGCACGCGGCGCCCGACCTCGGCGAGCAGGTTCACGACACGCAATATAGTGCCGGTCTGGCCCGTTGACCAGCACCATACTGCGTGGCAGATCATCAGCATGGGTAAAGACAACGTTCAGGAAGAGTTGCCCTCGTTCGAGACCGACCCCTCGAAGTACAAGCACTGGAAGCTGACGTTCGACGGCGAGATCGCGACGCTGTCGATGGACGTTCAGGAAGAAGGCGGCCTGCGTGCGCACGATTACGTGCTCAAGCAGAACAGCTACGACCTGGGCGTCGACATCGAGCTGAACGACGCGATTCAGCGGCTGCGGTTCGCGCACCCCGAGGTGCGCTGCCTGGTCGTGACCTCGCTCAAGGACCGCATCTTTTGCGCGGGCGCCAACATCTTCATGCTCGGCTCGTCGAGCCACCCGTTCAAGGTGAACTTCTGCAAGTACACCAACGAGACGCGGCTCGGCCTCGAGGACATGAGCGCGAACAGCGGGCTCAAGTCGCTGTGCGCGCTGAACGGTACGGCGGCGGGCGGCGGCTACGAGCTCGCGCTGGCGTGCGACGAGATCCTGCTGATCGATGACGGCAACTCGGCGGTGTCGCTGCCCGAGGTGCCGCTGCTCGGCGTGCTGCCCGGGACCGGGGGCCTCACGCGGGTGGTCGACAAGCGCAAGGTCCGCAAAGACCAGGCCGACTTCTTCTGCACGACGGCCGAGGGCATCAAGGGCAAGCGCGCGGTCGACTGGCGGCTGGTCGACCAGGTCGTGCCGCGGAGCAAGTTCACGCAGGTGGTGGCCGAGCGCGCGAAGGCGCTGGCGGCGACCAGCGATCGCCCGCGAGACGGCAAGGGCCTGAAGCTCGCCGCGCTCGAGCCGAAGGTCACTGCGCAGGGGGCCGAGTACCAGTACGTGTCGCTGAAGCTGCAGCCGGCGAACCGGTTGGCCGAGCTCATCGTGCGCGGGCCCGAGGCGGCGCCGCCGGCCGACGCGAACGGCATCGTCAACGAGTCGTGGTCGCTGCGCGCCTTCCGCGAGCTCGACGACGCCCTGTTGCGGCTGCGCATCAACCACCTCGACGTCGGCACCGTGCTCATCAAGACGAAGGGCGACCCGAAGAAGGTGCTCGCGTGGGACGCCTTCCTCGCGGCGCAGAAGGGGCACTGGCTCGGGCGCGAGGTGCTGCACCTGGTGAAGCGGGTGCTCAAGCGCGTCGACGTCACGGCGAAGACGATGTACGCGATCGTCGAGCCGGGCTCGTGCTTCGCGGGCTCGCTGGCCGAGCTCGCGCTGGCGGCCGACCGCAGCTACATGCTCGACGACTCGGGCCAGCCGACGGCGATCGAGCTGGGGCCGCTGAATGCGGGCCTCTTGCCGATGCCGAACGGGCTGTCGCGCCTCGAGACGCGCATGCTCGGCACGCCGGGGCGGGTGAAAGAGATTCTGTCGCACCCGGGGCCGTTCGACGCGGCGGCGGCGCTGGCGGCGGGGCTCGTGACGTTCACGCCCGACGAGCTCGACTGGGACGACGAGATCCGCGTCGCGATCGAAGAGCGCGCGAGCCTGAGCCCCGACGCGCTCACGGGCATGGAGGCCAACCTGCGCTTCGCGGGCCCCGAGACGCTCGAGACGAAGATCTTCGGGCGGCTCACGGCCTGGCAGAACTGGATCTTCCAGCGCCCGAACGCCGTCGGCGAAAAGGGCGCGCTGACTCTCTACGGACAGGCCGGCGTTCGGCCCGTCTTCGACATGCGGAGGACGTAATCATGAGCGCCATCTCCAACGAGAAGATCCCCAACAACGTCAACCTGAGCGAAGACAAGAAGCTCCAGCGCGCGCTGGAGCAGTGGCAGCCGAACTTCCTCGAGTGGTGGCTGTCGATGGGCCCCGAGGGGTTTCAGAAGCGCGACATCTACCTGCGCACGGCCATCAGCTCGAACGTCGACGGCTGGGCCCACTACGACTACGTGAAGATGCCCGACTACCGCTGGGGCATCTTCCTCGCCGACCAGGTGGCCGACCGGAAGATCGGCTTCGGCGACGTGATGGGTGAGCCGGTCTGGCAAGACGTGCCCGGCGAGCACCGCAACACGCTGCGGCGCCTCATCGTCACGCAGGGCGACACCGAGCCGGCGTCGGTCGAGCAGCAGCGCATGCTCGGGCACAGCTGCCCGTCGCTGTACGATCTGCGCAACCTCTTTCAGGTGAACGTCGAAGAGGGCCGGCACCTGTGGGCGATGGTCTACCTGCTGCACCGCTTCTTCGGGCGCGACGGCCGTGAAGAGGCCGAAGGGCTGCTCGAGCGCCGCAGCGGCAACCCCGACAAGCCGCGCATCCTCGGAGCGTTCAACGAGCCGATCGACGACTGGCTCTCGTTCTTCATGTTCACGATGTTCACCGACCGCGACGGCAAGTATCAGCTGCTGGCGCTGGCCGAGTCGGGGTTCGACCCGCTGGCGCGCTCGACGCGCTTCATGCTCACGGAAGAGGCGCACCACATGTTCGTGGGCGAGACGGGCGTCGGGCGCGTGGTGCAGCGCTCGGCCGAGCTGACCAAGCAGGACCCGAACGGCGACGCGCGCAAGCTGGGCGGCGTCGACCTGCCCACGCTGCAGAAGTACCTGAACCTCTGGTACACGCTGTCGCTCGACCTGTTCGGCTCGGAGATCTCGACGAACGCAGCGTCGTTCTTCGCGTCGGGCCTCAAAGGGCGCGCGAACGAAGACAAGCGCTACACCGACCACAAGGCCATCGAGGGCGTGTACCCGATGGAGGTGCCGAAGACCGGCAACGCGATGGTGCTCGAGAAGCAGGAGGTCGCCATGCGCAACGCGATGAACGAGGTGCTGCGCGACGGCTACGTCGAAGACTGCCAGCGCGGCGTCGATCGGTGGAACAAGACGCTCGAGGCGGCGGGGCTGTCTTTCCGCTTCGTGCTGCCGTCGCGGCGCTTCCACCGGGCGCAGGGCATCTTCGCGAACGGCTTCTTCACGCCCGAGGGCGCGCCCCTCACGAAGGAGCAGTGGGAGGCGAAGAAGAGCGACTGGCTGCCGACCGCCGCCGACAAGGCCTACGTGAAGAGCCTGCAGTCGAAGCCGATCGTCGAGCCCGGGCAGATGGCGAACTGGGTGGCGGCGCCGGCCAAGGGCGTCGACGCCAAACCGGTCGACTTCGTGTACGTGCGCGCAGAAGCCTGAGCCAACGCGTGCGCACGTAGAGGCGCTCCACGTGGACGCGCTCGCGCACGTGGACGCGCTCGCGCACGTGGACGCGCTCGCGCACGTGGACGCGCTCGCGCACGTGGACGTGGTCGTAGCCGTGGACGTGATCGTGATCGTGATCGTGATCGTGATCGTGATCGTGATCGTGGACGGCCGTCACGGGCGCCGCGAAAAGCCGACCACGTCCACGATCACGTCGACGATCACGGCTACGTCCACGTCCGCGTCCACGAGCGCGTCCACGAAGCTCGAGCTTGAGCTTGCGCTTGAGTTTGATTAGCGGTGCCTGCGCGGGCCTTTGCCCGACCGCGTACGCCGCTGCTGCTGTTGCTGTCTCGGCTTCTCGCGGTGCTCATTTCGGCCGCGGCGCGCCTCGGGCGCCTTCGCCTTCACGGCCGCGCCTTCCAGCGAGACGATGTCGAGGTCGATCTTGCGCGCCTGCAGGTTCACCGAGGCGACTCGCGCCACGAGCGGCAGGCCGACCTTCACGACCTTGCCCCCGCCGAGCACGCCCCGGTACAGCCGCTGGTCGAACTTCCAACCCGACGGCCGCACCATGCCCTCGATGAACAGGCCCTCGAGCTCGGCGTAGAAGCCTCCGTCGGCGAGGCCCGAGACCGTCGCAGGCAGCTCTTCGCCCACGCGACCTTTCAGCATGAGGCACGAGTAGAACGAGACGACCTCGCGCTCGACCTTCATCGCCGCCCGCTCGCGCTCGCTCGACTGCACCGCCTGGCGCTCGAGCGCCTCACCGTCGACCCGCCGCTTCGCCCACGCCTCGCGCAAGAGCCGATGCACGATCAGGTCGGGGTAGCGGCGAATCGGTGACGTGAAGTGCAGATAGTCTTCCGCGCCCAGGCCGTAGTGCCCCTCGTGCTGCGACGAGTAGACGGCCTGCATCATCGACCGCAACAGCAGCTGGTTGAGGGCCCGCTGCTCGGGGTGCCCCTCGAGCTGGCGCAAGAGCGCGTTCAGCTCCTTCGAGGTCATCGGCCCCGACTTCACCGTGAGGCCGTGCGCTCCCGCCAGCGCCGCGAACGCCGCGAGCTTCTCTTCGTCCGGAGGCGCGTGGTACCGGTTCACCGTCGGCACGCTGCGCTCGCGGAAGAACCGCGCGACCGCCTCGTTCGCGGCGAGCATGCACTCCTCGACGATGCGGTGGCTCTCGAGCCGCTCGCGCCGCGCCATGCGCTTCGGAGTGCCGTCGTCGTTGAGCTCGACGCGGGTCTCCATGATGTCGAAGTCGATGGCTCCGCGGTCGAGGCGCATCTTCGTCAGCACCCTCGACAGCTCGAGCAGCTTCTCGAACATCGGCTTGAACTTCACCCGGTGCGGCACGTCGCGCCCGGCGAGCACCGCGTGCACCTCTTCGTACGTGCACCGCGCGGCGCTGCGCATCACGGCGGGGTACAGCTCACTCGACACCGCGGCGCCCCCGCGCTCGATCACCATGTCGGCGACCATGCACAGGCGATCTTCGTCGGGCCGCAGCGAGCAGATGCCGTTCGAGAGGCGCTCGGGCAGCATCGGCAGCACCCGGCCGGGCAGGTACACGCTCGTGGCGCGGCGAAACGCCTCGCGGTCGAGCGCGCTGCCGTCTTCGACGTAGTGCGATACGTCTGCGATCGCGACGACCAGCCGGTAGCCCTTCGGGTGATCCGACACCCAGACGGCGTCGTCGAAGTCGCGGGCGTCTTCGCCGTCGATCGTCACGAGCGCGAGCGCGCGCAGGTCGCGGCGACCCTTCTCGCCCGCCTCGGCCTCCGAGACGGTCGTCTCGACGCCGTCGGCCTCGTCCATCACGTCGGGCGGGAACTCCTCGTGGAAGCCCTGGGCGTACGCGATGCCGAGCACCTCGACGCTCATGTCGCCCATCTTGCCGAGCGAGCCGGCGACCTCGCCGGTGAGCCGGTCATCGACGCTCAGCACCCGCTTGCCGACCCCGAGCCGGACCTTCACGGCGTCGCCGTCGCGCGCGAGCTGCGTCTTCGGCACCGCGACCGGCCCGATGTCGGTCTGCACGAAGGCGCCGTGCTTGTTCTCACGGTACTCGCCGATCACCATCTGGCGCGTGCGATCGCGCACGTCGACGATGCGGCCCGTCTGGCGACCGTCGCGCCCCTCGACGAGCTCGACGATCACGCGATCGTTGTCGAGCGCGCGCGCCGCGTCTTGCGGCGTCACGAAGATGTTCTCTCCCTCGCCCGACGACGGGTGCACGAAGCCGAACCCGTTCGGGTGAACCCTCAGCGTCCCTTCGATGCGCTTCGAGTGCTTCTGAGGTTGAGCCTGCTTTCCCTGCTGGGGAGCGCGCTGTCTTCCTCCGCGCCGCTCGACCCGCTCCTCGACTGCCACTTCAACTCCAACTCCAACTCCAACTCCCACTGCTGACTTCGACAAACTGTACCTTTTTCCTTCCTTCGATAACTGGCCTGACTTCACCAGATCCCGCAAGACGCGCTTGAGCGCCATCTGCTGACCGGGGTGGAGGCCATTCAAACGCATGAGCTCTTTAATGCCGAGCGCGTGATCCGCGCCCGACAGGAGCTCGAGCAATGATGCTTCGGTGAACTTCGCCACTCAGTACGGCCCGGGCGCCGGGGCCGGCAGATCGAGCCCCTTCACGTGCAGCGCGAGCTTGTACGTCTTCGAGACCTGAGCCGGGTTGAAGGCCTTCGCGAGGAAGAACTCGACCTCGTGATCGCCCGGGTTGCGCGGCGTGAAGAAGAACTCTCGCGTCGCGCCTCCGCCGCTCTTGAGCTCGAAGTTGGCTTCGCGCAGACCCACGCGCTTCGCGGTGGTCGGCTCGATCGCCCACGTGTAGCCGGCCCGCTCGGGCAGCCGCACCGACAGGCCGGTGTTGAGCTTCACCTCGGTCTGACCGCCCTGCCCCGAGCCTTCGACCTCGGTGATCTCCATGTTCTCGCGCGACACCGAACGGAACTCGTTCGGCCTCGGCTCGCACGTCTCACAGATCACGCGCCCGCCCCAGCCCGACGTCTTCTCGACGACGCCCGTGACGTGCAGCACGTGGCCCACGTTCTTGCGCAGCCCCTTCGCGCCCTTGCCCTCGAGCGTGAAGCTGACCTGCTGGCGTGTGCCGCCGTTCGACACCACCAGGAAGAAGTCGTCGCCCGTCATCTCGAGCGTGCCGCGCAGCGACGCGTAGCCCTTCATGCCCGCGCCCATGCCCGCGCTCGAGACCTGCTCGACCTCGCCCGGCGAGAGGAAGCGCAGCTTGTCGGCCGCCACCACGGGCACCACCTCGACCTCGGCCTCGGGCTTCTTCGCCGAGTACTTCCGCACGTCGACGATGCCGCCGTAGTTGTTCGTTCGCCGAATGTAGCCGCTCACGCTCACCTTGTGATCGACGTACGCCGGGAACACCTCTTGATCGGGGCCCTGCAGCATGAAGTACAGCTCGCGCTTGTCGCGCCCGATCACCTCGAGGTACGGGAAGTTCGCGTGCACGATGAGCCGGCCCTTGAGCGAGCCCTCGCCCATCACGCCGCGCCCCTGGCCGACGGTGAGCAGCTGCTCCATCTCGCGCTTCGTGAGGGCCTCAGCGAGCTGCGGCAGCTTCGTCGCCCGCGGCAGCTGCTTGTCCGGCAACGGCCCCAGGAACGCGCCCTCGCGCCGCGACGACGGAGCCGAGAACTGCGGAGCGGGGATCGCGTCTTTCCCCTTCTTGCCCTCCCCCTTCTTCGCCTCGACCTTCGACCCCGGCTTCGCGCTCACCGCTGCCGCTGCGTTCTTCGAGATCGGCTTCGAGGATTCGGTCTTGCCAGGGCCAGGCTTGCTCGGGCCAGCCTTGTCTGGGCCGGCTTTCGTCGAAGCCGCTGCCTTCGAACCCGCCTTCATCAGACCGGTCTTGGATGAGCCCGCCTTGGATGAACCCGCCTTTGGCGACCCAGCCTTCGAACCCGTCTTCTTCGAACCCGTCTTCGTGGAACCGGTCTTCTTGCTCACCGGCTTCTTAGAACCAGGCAATGTGCGCGCCCTCCTTTACGGGAGCTTTAGGTGCGCTTACTAACGACATGATCTGATTGTCAACATAAACCTTGGACATTCCTTGACCTTTTTTAGATAACAACGGGCTGTGTCTCTGACCCCCGTCGAGCAGGCCCAAAGCCAGATCCTCCAGAAGATCTCACCACTTGACGATGAGGCGGTGCCCCTCGACGAGGCCCTGGGTCGCGCCACGACCGAAGAGGCGACGGCGCTGCGGACACTGCCGCCGGCCGACAACTCTGCGATGGATGGGTACGCTCTGCGCGCGGCCGATCTGCGATCGACGCCGGCGACGCTGACCATCATCGAGCGCATCTTCGCGGGCGAGGTGCCGCGGCGCGAGCTGCAGTCGGGCGAGTGCGCGCGGATCATGACGGGCGCTGCGCTGCCGAAGGGCGCCGACTCGGTCGTGATGCAAGAGAAGACGCGCGCGATCAGCGACAGCGCGGTCGAGGTGCTCGAGCCCGTGAAGCTGGGCGCGAACGTTCGCTCGCGAGGCGAGGACTCGCGCGAGGGCGACGTGCTGCTCGAGAAGGGCACTCCGCTCGGCATCGGCGAGCTGGGGCTCTTGTGGGCCCAGGGGCTCTCGACGGTGCGCGTGCACAAGCGGCCGCGCGTCGGCATCGTGTCGAGCGGAGACGAGCTGGTCGAGATCGGCACTCCGCACGGCGGGCGCGTCTACGACACCAACTCGCCCGCCATCGCGGCGATGGTGCGGCGCTGCGGCGGTGTTCCGCGCAAGCTCGGCATCGCGCCCGATCGCCTCGAGGCCGTACGCCAGAAGATCGAGACCGGCCTCTCACCCGACTTCGACGTGCTCATCTGCATCGCAGGCATGTCGGTCGGCGAGAAGGACTACGTCCGCGAGGTGCTGGGGCTGCTCGGGGTGCAGATCGACTTCTGGCGCGTCGCGATGCGGCCGGGCAAGCCGCTCGCGTTCGGCACGCGCGGCTCGACGCTGGTGTTCGGGCTGCCGGGCAACCCGGTCTCGTCGCTCGTGACGTTCGAGCTCTTCGTGCGACCCGCATTGCGCAAGCTGCAGGGCCTCGACCCGTCGGTGCCCGAGGTGCCGGGCGTGCTCGGCGCGAGCGTGAAGAAGCCGGCCGACTTGAAGCTCTTCGTGCGCGCGAGCGTGAAGCGCGAGAACGGCGCGCTGGTCGCGACGCCGCTGACCTCTCAGACGTCGGGCGCGCTGACCTCGGCCGCCGGGGCGACGCACCTCATCGCCCTGCCGGTGGGGGTCACCGAGGCGCAGCCGGGCGAAAAAGTGACGCTCATTCCGGTCAGTTGGGCGCCCTGACTTGACGTGCGAAACGAAAGCCGTCATTGAACGTCTTGTAGGCACGATGAGCACCAAGGTCCTGCCGTCACGGAAGCCGACGCACCACCTCGAGCGGTTCAGCGAGGCGAAGCTTCCGACGGAGCGAGGCGAGTTCCGCATCGTCGTGTTCCGCGACAAGCGCAACGGTCACGAGCACCTCGCGATGGTGCGCGGCGACGTCGGCGGCCACGAGGGCGTGCCGGTTCGAATTCACAGCGAGTGCCTCACCAGCGAGGTGTTCGGGAGCCTGCGGTGCGACTGCCGCGCGCAGCTCGATCGCGCCCTCGACTTCATCGCGCAGTCCGGCCGCGGCGTGCTCGTGTACCTGCGGCAAGAGGGGCGCGGCATCGGCCTGGGGAACAAGATTCGCGCCTACCAACTGCAGCAGGAGCACGGGCTCGACACGGTCGAGGCGAACCTGAAGCTCGGCTTCCCCGATGACGCCAGGCGTTATGACATCGCAGCCGAGATCTTGCGGTCGCTCGATGTGCGCAGCGTCGACCTCATCACCAACAACCCGCTCAAGATTGCGGGCCTGGTCGACGAGGGAATTCCCGTCCGCCGTCGAATTCCATCGCGCACCGCACACAATCCGCTTAACGTGGGCTACCTCAAGACGAAGCGCGATCGATCCGGACACCTGATTGAGCTCCTCTCCGAGGAAAACCCGGAAGCCAAAGCCAAAGTCGGCTGACTCGACGGCCTCGAGGCCACGGTCGGCTCCTTCAAAGGCTCCCGGAAAAGCGCCGGCAGGGCCCGTCGTGCGGTTCTGGGGGGTGCGCGGGTCGATTCCCTCTCCCGGGCCGGCGACCGCCCGCTACGGGGGCAACACGCCGTGCGTCGAGATCCGCTGCGGCGACGAGCTGCTCATCTTCGATCTCGGCACCGGAGTTCGCTCGCTCGGCGATGCCTACGGCCCGGCGCTGACGGCCTCGATCTTCGTCTCGCACTACCACTACGACCACCTGCAGGGCCTGCCGTTCTTCACCCCGATGTTCCACCCGAAGTCGAAGGTGGTGTTCTACGGCCCTTCGCGCGGGGGGCGAACGGTGAAAGACGTGATCGTCGCGCAGATGCAGCAGCCGTTCTTCCCCGTGACGGCCGAGATGGTGTTCCGGGCCGACGTCGACTACCGCGCGGTGGCAGAGGGCGACAGCATTCTCTTGGGCGACGCGATCGTGACGGCGCTCGAGGTCAAGCACCCGGGCGGGAACCTCGCGTACCGCGTTCACTACCGCGGGCGCTCCGTCGTCTACGCGACCGACGCCGAGCACGGCAGCGACCGAGACTCGAAGCTGATCGAGTTCGCGAAGGGCGCCGACCTGCTCATCTTCGACGCGATGTACTCGGAAGACGAATACAACGGCGTCGCCGGGCCGCCGAAGATCGGCTGGGGCCACTCCACGTGGGAGAACTCGATCAAGGTGGCCGAGGGAGCCGGGGTCGGCAGGCTGTGCCTCTTCCACCATGACCCGACGCGCAACGACGCGGCGCTCGACGAGCTGCTCGGCAAGGTGCGCAAGCACCGCAAAGAGGCGATCGCCGCGGCTGAGGGCCAGACCATCAAGCTCTGAGTCGGGCCCGCGCCTGCTGCGAACGGTCGCCCTCAGGCTTCGCGTTCGTTCGCAGTCATCGGCGATCCGACCCGGCCATCACGTGAAGACGCCGGCGAGCGGCTGAACGCCGTCGTTGCCGAAGCGATTCAGCGTCACCCCGAACGCCCTCGCGATCGCGATGTGGAGGTCGGCCACTCGCCCGTTCGCCGCGTTCACCACCCTGCCCCCGGCGAGCGCTCCACCCGCCTTCCCGATCAGCAGGATCGGCAGATTGTCCGTCGAGTGCGTGTCGGAGTCCGACAGCTCGCTCGAGTAGTAGAGCAGCGTGTTGTCGAGCAGCGTCTCGCCGTTCGGCCCGTCGACCGTGTTGCGCATCTCGGTGAGCAGCGTCGACAGCTCGGTGAGGTAGTACTTGTCGATGAGCCCCGTCGCCAGGTACTTCATCGCGTGGAACTCGGCCGGGTCGGGCGGCACGCCGTTGAAGCCCTCGTCGTTGCGCCAGTGCGACAGCTCGTGGTGCTTCACGAGCTCGATGCCCGAGGCCTGGCCGCCGGTGAAGCTCCACGAGCCGTCGGGCCTCGGCCCGTGGCCCTGGAGCGCCGTCGGGTACTTGTACGAGCCCGCGTTGCCGCCACCGCCCACCATGAACGTCACCACCCGCGACACGTCGCACTGCAGCGCCAGGAGCAGCACGCGGTGGAACGTGCGGATGTAGTCGGTCGGATCATCGACGTTGAGCCCCACGTCCACCGGGCGCGCGCCCACCGTGCACATCTGCGGCGGCGGCGCGTTGCGCAGGTCGTCTTCGAGCTGCGCGATCGCCGTGAAGTACTGGTCGATGCGCGCGCGGTCGTCGCGCCCGAGCTTCGGCTTCAGCGCGTCGGCGTCAGCCTTCACCGCGTCGAGCACCCGCGTGCGCTGCTTGAGCCGCTTCGCCCGCGCCGCCGCCGTCTGCGTCGCGTCGAGGCCCGCGAACAGCCGATCGAACGCCCGCGCCGGAGACGTCTCGCGTGCCGCCGGCGTCGACCCGTTCACCCACGAGATGTTGTCGAGGTACGGGCACGGGAAGCCGCCGCAGTTGCCTCCGTTGATCGAGTTGTTCGCGGGCCCGAGCTCGAGGCTGCGGTAGCGCGTCGCGCGCGGCAGCTGCTGCGCCAGCACCTGGTCGAGCGAGACTCCCGCCGGAGCGCACCCTTCCCACCCGGTCGCCGGCGGGTCGACGCACACCTTCAGCTGGCCCTCGATCGCCGTCGCCGCCGTCAGAAAGCCGGTGACGCCGCGGTGGTGGCCCCCCGGCCCCATCGGCGGGTTGTGCTTGCACGAGAGCCCGTTCACCATCGTGAAGTACGGGCCGAACGCGGGTACGAACGGCGCGAGCGTGCGCGACTGGCCGAGCTGGGTGAGCTGCGGCGAGGTGTCGTCGCTCCACAGCGACATGTTCACGCCGTTCGGCGTCATGTAGCCGACGAAGCGCCGCTTCGGCGCCGCGCTCTGGCCGCGCGCCTCGAGGCTCTCGAGAAACGGAAGCGCCACGACCGTGCCGAAGCCGCGCAGCACGTTTCGACGTGAGAGCTTCATGGCTGCACCTCGCCTTCGGCCTGCCGCAAGCGGAAGGGCTCCGAGACCACGAGCTCACGCATCAGCACGTGAAACGACTGCCCGTGCGCCCTCGCCGCGAGGCTCTCGGCCTGACACCGGTCGTCGCCCTTCGGCTCGCGGGCGAGCGCGTACGTGAGCAGGTGCAGCGCCATGCACTGCTCGAGGCGCGCGTCTTGCGCGAGCGCGGTGCGCAGGCCCGGCAGCCCGTCGAACGCCGTGCCGTCGGGCAGCTGCCCCCGCGAGTCGATCGCCTGCCCCTGACGGTCGGCCGCCCTGAAGGCGCCGTCGGCGTCGTAGTGATCCAGCGCGAAGCCGATCGGGTCCATGCGCTTGTGGCAGCCCGCGCAGAACGGGTTCTTCGCGTGCTCCTCGAGCAGCTCGCGCGACGTGCGCCCCGGCGTCGAGCCGAGCGGAGGGATCATCGCCGGAGGCGCGTCGGGCTCGTCGCAGAGCAGGTTCGCGAGCACCCACTTGCCGCGCAGCACCTGTGACGGCCGCGCGGGCGTCGAGTTGAGGGCGAGCATCGAGCCCAGGCCCAGCGCTCCGCCGCGCTCGGTGCCCGAGAGCGTCACGCGCAGCGGCGTCGCGCTGCCCGGCAGCGGCAGCCCGTAGTGCTGCGCGAGCCGATCGTTCACGAACGACCAGTCGGCGTCGACGAGCGCCGAGACCGGCCGCTCTTCCGTGAAGACCGAGGTGAAGAGCAGCTCGGCCTCCTGACCCATCGCGGTGCGCAGCGGCGCGTCGAAGGCGGGGAACAGGCTGGGCGAGGGGCTCACCGTGTCGAGCGCCCGCGTCGACATCAGCTGGCTGCCCACGTTCTGCACCATCACCGGCGCCGCCCACAGGCGGTCGGCGTGAGACTGCAGCACCGCCGGGTCTACGAGCGTGCCGTCGTCGGCGGCCGCAGCGAGCAGGGCGTCGGGAGGAGCGCTGGTGAGAAAGTACGAGAGCCGCGCCGCGAGCTCGTGCGCCGACACCGGGTGCGCCGCCGTCGAGCGAAGATCGGCGTCGAGCTCGACGCGGTAGAGGAAGTGCGGCGAGAGCAGCACCGCCACGATCGCGCCCTCGAACGCCTCGGCCAGCGGGTCGCCGTCAGCCCGCGCCGCCGCGTACACCGCCGTCACCGCGTCGACCTCGGGCTGCGCCACCGGCCTCCGCCACGCCTGCCGCATCAGGGCCGCGAGCGTCTGCGTGACGCATGGCGCCCCGCCCGCCGCCAGATCGCACTGGCGAACCTTCGGCGTGGCGATCGCCGTCGACGCGCGCTCGATGCTGAACCAGTCGAGCCAGCCCACCGGCGGCGTCGGCGGGTCCGACAGCCGCGTCGGATCATCGAGCCAGACGTCGAGCTGGTGAATGCCCGGCGAGTCGACGTGCACCGTCGCCGTGTACAGCTGCTGCGCCGCGCGCGTGCCCGCGACCGGCGCCGTGAGGAAGGGGAAGCGCGAGTCGAGCTGCACCTGCCAGCTGACCGGGCGCGCACCGCCGTCTTCGGTCGTGGTGCCGCCGTCGGGGAAGTCAGCCCAGCCCGACATGCGGAACGTGTAGTCGGCCTCTCGATCGAGCGAGGTCTGCACGAAGATGCGATACGCCGTCCAGTAGCCGCGGCCGCCGTTCGCGACGACGTTGTTGTAGAGGTTCGAGCCGCAGCACGACTGCTGTACGAGCTCGTAGCCGCCGTCGTCGCTGCGCGTCTCGGCCTCCCAGCGCCGGCTCAGGCCGGGGTCGAACTCGCGCTCCCAGAGCGCCTGCGCCAGCTTCCACGCGGCCTCTTCATAGCGCTCGGCGTGCAGCACGCTGACGGTCTGAACGTCGCTCACGTTGTCGAAGCCGGCGTGGCTGGGGTCGGTGGGGAAGCTCGCGGCCGCGGGCGCCGAGCGGTCGCCCAGCACGGCCTCGACCGTGCGGTCGTACTCGAGGCGCGTGAGGCGGTGCAGCGGCGGCCGGCCCGGCACGAGCGCGTGCTCGCACTTCGGCGCGGGCGGCTCGGGAACAGGCGGCGGCTCGACCGGAGGCGGCGTCGCGATCACGCCCGTACAGGCGGCCACGGCCAGTGTGAGCGGAGCAAGACGACGCACGTTGAACTCACCCTCGGCCTGATTGCGAGCCGCATTCTCGCGCGACCCGCAGGCCTCAGGCAATGGGGGCTCGTTGGCCGGCGGCCATGCGCACGGCCCGCGCGAGCCCCGCGTAGGGCATGCGCGCCACCGCAGCGGCGTCGTCGAGCCACTCGTAGGCGCGGTGCTCGGTGAGCTTCACTTCGCCTTCGCCCTCGGCCGCGAACGCATGCTCGCGGTACAGCTTCGCTCCGCCGTATGTGAATGAGTGTTCATAATCGAGCGGCCTCACGCGCTCGATGCGCAGGCCGGTCTCTTCGCGCGCCTCGCGCAGGGCCGCCTCGGCCGCAGACTCGCCGGGCTCGATACGCCCGGTCACGATCTGCCAGAAGCCCCCCTTCTCTTCCGGCCGCTGCAGCACGAGCGTCTTGCCGCCCTGCCGCACGGCGACGCTGACGGTCGGCACGGGGGGCGCCGCCTCGACCGCGTCGAGCTCGAAGACCTCGGCGAACTTCCGGGCGACGACGGGCTCGACCTCGCCGACGGTCAGCTTGCGGCCGAGCTCGCGGCTCAGCGACGTGACGCCCGCCTCGCGAATGCCGCACGGCACGATGAGCTCGAAGTGGCTCAGGTCGGGGTCGACGTTCAGCGCGAACCCGTGCCGCGTGTACCAGCGAGAGAGGTGCACGCCGAGCGCGGCGACCTTGCGCCGGTCGACCCAGACTCCGGGCCACTTCTCTTCGCGGCCGGCGGTGAGCCCGAAGTGCGCGCACGTGCGGATCATGACCTCCTCGATCTTGCGCACGTACTTGCGAACGTCTTGCTGGCCAGGCGGGAGGAACAGCAGCGGGTAGCCGACGATCTGCCCGGGCCCGTGGTACGTGACGTCGCCGCCGCGGTCGGTCTCGTGCAGCTCGACGCCGAGCCGCTGCAGCGTCTCGGGGCTCGCGAGCACGTTGTGCGGCTTCGCTCCGCGGCCGAGCGTGAGCACGGCCGGGTGCTGCAAGAGCATCAGGGAGTCACCGACCGCGCTGGCCTTGCGGGCCTCCTGGAACTGCTTCTGCAGCTCGAGGCCGTCGGGGTACTCGACGAGGCCGAGGTGATGAACGGTGACGGCGGCCATCACAGCCTCGCCACCAGCGCGCAGAGCTCGCGCGCGGGCGCAGCCGACCTCAGCGCCAGCTGCACGAGCGCTTCGGCGCCTTCGCCGACGCCGAGCTTCGCGGCGAGCGCCTTCAGGGCCTCGGCGTCGAACGGCGGCAGCACGGCGACGGCGTCGACGCGCGCGAGCACGCCCTCGGGCACCAGCGCACCGCACGCGGCCACCAGCGTCGCGGTGTCCCACACCGGCTGGCCCTTCAAGACGAGCGGCGCCGGCGGCGGCACCGCACGCACCGCGATGACCACGCGCGGCGCATCGGGCACAGACGTGAGCGGAGCGTCGAGCTCGAGGCAGGTCGCTCCGCGCAGCGCCGCGAGCACGGTGGTCTTGCCCGAGCCGGCCGGGCCGAAGAGCAGCCCGAGCTTGCCGCGCGAGAGGCGCTCGGCGGCGGTCTGCTGCTGCGGCAGGAGCTCGACCGAGCGGGAGACGACCTCGGCGACTCCGCCGAGGAAGCCCTGCGACGTGCCGACGCACGAGGCGCAGATGAACGAGCCCGTCGGCCCGCCGACGAGGGCGCCAGCCTCGGCCTTCGGGCGGCAGCAGAACGAGCACCAGGCCTCGAGCGAGGGGTCTGCGAGTGAGGGGCCGCGCTCTTCGATGGCACGGCGGCGGCGCCCCGGCGGCTCGGGGTCGGAGCCCCCCTCGAGCACCTCGAGCTCTTCGATGCCCTCGAGGCGGCGAATGTGGCGCAGCATCTTGAGCGCGCGGTTGTGGTTCTGGGCGTCGCGGTAGAGCTCGGCCGCGCGCCGCAGCAGGGCGATCGCTTCGGTCTTCTCGCCGCGCGCCTCGGCCGCCTGGGCGTCGGCGAGCACCTGTCGAACGTCGTTCACGCCGTGCAGCTTAACGCCGCAGCCGTCACTGCGTCGTGAACGAGCGCCGCTCGGAGTCACCCGCGGCGGTGTCGCCGCTGACGCCCAGGATCGCGTTGTACGGGTTCGGGTCGGCCACGACGGCGTCGAGGGTCATCGCGGCGGTGCGGTAGCCCGAGACGTTCCACTGGCAGGTCGTGTTCGCGGCCACGGTGCCGACGCCCACCTCGGTCGTCGGCGGCAGTGTGGCGCTCGTCGCGGTGGTGAGAATGTTGAACGAGATCGTCGAGCCCAACGCGATGCCGAGCACGTAGACGCCGGCAGGCTCCATCGGCGACCAGCTGAACGACTGCGTGCCGAGGTTGATGCCGGTCGCGCTCTGCACCGGCAGGCTCAGGCCCGGCGGCGTCGGTGGGCTCAAGCTCACGTTGGTCGCGTTGCCCATCAGCCCGCGCTTCCTGAGGGTCGAGCGGCGCCCCATCGTCGTCCCCATGCCGGTGACGGTGGCGCTGACCTCGAAGGTCGCCCCGGCGACCGAGGGCGTGCTGAAGCCGAAGGCGGCGGCGGCGCTGAGATCGGCGCCCAGCCCGACGGTGGCCTTGCCGAGCAGCAACGCCATGGCCTTGCTGCCGATGGTGAAGCCCGCTGGCGCCGTCACCGTGCCGGTCAGCTGCTGCTCGGCCATCGCCGTCATCGCGACGTCTTTCATCGTGGCGGTGGTGCCGTTCGCGATCAGCACGTTCTCGAGCTTGCCGTACGCGACGTAGTCCGACGGCGCCCCGGCGGCGGTCTCCTGGTAGTACATCGCGTGCACGGTGCCCGTGGTCGTCGCGGGCCCGCTCCACCCGAGCTGCACCGTGTACGGGTTGGTCGTGGTCGTGGTGCTCGAACCGACGTCGGGCGACTCGAACCACACGGCGGCGCGGCGCAGCGCCGGCGCGGGGAGCGTCACCCCGGGCCCGCTCAGGTTGCCCGAGACCGATGAGGTGTTCGGGACCATGGGCTGCGAGATCGAGAGCAGCGTCGGGTTCGTGCGCGTCAGTCGCGAGAAGACGGTCACGAACGAGATGCCGCCAGCCGTCGTGACGGTGGCCACGTCGTACGGTGGCGTCACGTTCGCGATCGAGAACGCGCCCATCGCGTCGGTCGTCGTGGGAGATTTTCCGATCACGACGACGGTCGCGCCTGCAGCCACGTTCCCGTAGATGTCGACGACCTTGCCGGCGATGGTGACGGGGCCGCCGGTGCCTCCGCCGCTGCCACCCGTACCTCCGCCGCTGCCGCCGGTGCCTCCGCCGGTGCCACTGCCGCCGCCACCGCCCGAGCACGCTGCCGCCGCGATCGCGGCCACGACCACCACGCTGCGCATCATTCGACCCCCTCTAGTCTTCGTCTTGAGTGCGTCGCTTCGGAGCCGCGCCGCGAACCGCGCGCGACAGGTAGTAGAGCGCGAGGGCGATCGCGACGCACATCATGACGAGGTTCAGCTGCACGGCCGTCCCACGCTGGAAGTAGCGAAACGCGACCGCCGCACAGCCTCCGGCCATCGCCCCGTTGCCGAGCCGCGGGCTGACCCCCGGGATGCGCGAGAAGATGTACGCCGTCAGCAGGATCGCGAGCGACACCCAGTCGATCGCGAGCCGCATACCACTCACGTCTGCACCTTGAGCTTGTCGCCCGAGCCATCACCGCTGTTTGGCTTGTCGGCCGGAGATCCGTCACCGAGCTTGCCCGCGATGTCGCCGAAGCTGCGCTTCGACAGCACCATGATGAGCAGACCGAAGCCGATCTGCTGGGCCATCTGCACCACCCACAGCGCGTTCGCGTACGCGATGCCCGGGCCGTTCACGACCGAGGCGGGCAGGAACAGGCCGAGCCCGAGCGTGATCGCCGCGTGAAACGTGCCGGCGCTGCCGGGCGCCGCCGGGATCATGAGGCCACACACCAGCACCGCGAGGATCACGAACCCCTGGAACACGGTCAGGTCGACCGAGTCGAACGCGCTCGCGAACAGCGACATGCCCCACCCGTTGAGCACCCAGTAGGCGGCCGTCGCGAGAATGAACACCGCGAAGTTCTTCGCGTCGGGCAGCTGTCGGAGCGCACCGACGAAGCCGTCGACGATGTAGACCACTTTCTCGGCGACGCGGGGCGACACGAGCCCGAACACGGCGCGCAGCGCCCGCACCGTGCGCTCGTGCTGCCAGCGCGCGATCAAGAGGAACACGAAGCCCGAGCCGAACACCGCGAACATGAGGTTCGCACCGGCGGTCACGACGCCGAGGCTGCCGGCGTGCTCGGGCACGAACAGGAGCAACACGCGCAGGAGCACCGCGATCACGATGCCGTCGACGATGCGCTCGAGCACCACGCTCGTCATCGCGGCGCTGCGGCGAATCGAAGAGCGCTCGGCGATGAGAAACGGCCGCGCGAACTCGCCGAGGCGAAACGGCAGCACGAGCAGCATCATGAAGCCGACCGCCGACGCTTCGTTCAGCGGGCCGAACTTCACCTTCTCGATGCCCGACAGCAGCGCGCCCCAGCGCAGCGTGCGCGCGAGGTGAATGCCGAACAGCACGCCGACGTACGGCACGACCATCACCCAGCGCGCCGTTCGCAGCGAGGTGAGCATCTCGTCCCAATTCGTGTGCCTGAACGTCCACCAGAAGCAGACGGCCGTGATCCCCAGGCTCAAGACGAGCTGTACGATGCGCTTCACGGTAGAGCCGCGCCTCTTAGCAACGTCGCGGGCGTTTCGGCGAGCAACCTCTCAAGTCCTTTTCGGCCGACGGCCTTGTCGAGCGCGGCGATCGACTCCGAGAGCCACTTGTCGGCCCCGACCGGCGAGTGCATGTCGCTCGCCGCGATCGCGTACAGCCCCTCGTCGAGAAACGACCGCGCGAGCTTCTTCGCGTTGGGGCCATAGCGGCCGACGAGCGCCGCGATGTCGAGCTGCAGGAGCGCCCCGCCCCGCACCGCGTCGGCCGCCCGCCCCTTGCGCTCGAACTCGACGCAGCGCTCGGGGTGCGCGATCACCGGCGTCACGCCCTTGAGCTTCAGCCGGAAGATGACGTCGGGCAGCACCGGCAGCGGCGTCGTGTACGGCGCCTCGATGAGCATGTACGGCCCGCCCGCGAGCGGCCGCCCGGCCTCGAGCAGCTTCTCGTCGACGAACTGGTTCTCCGAGTTGACGTGGAGCTTGAGGCCGATGCCCGCGCCGTCGAGCGCCGCCTGCACCTCCGAGAGCCGCTGCACGCAGACGTCGCGCGGCGCGTACTCGACGCGGTTGTGCGGGCTCGGAGCGGCCTCGGTGTAGCCGAGCGAGACCAGCACCCTCGCCATCGCGAGGGCGTCTTCCATCGAGCGCGCGCCGTCGTCGACCTGGGGCAGCAGATGCAGGTGAAGGTCGACGAAGCCCATCGCTCACTTCCACCCGATGAGCGCGCCGACGAACCAGCCGCCGAGGTTCAGGTAGATCGTCGAGAACGTGTCGCGCGCGATCCACTGCGCGTAGCCGCCGCACAGCGCGATCGTGACGGGCTCGAAGCGCCAGCCGGCGTGCACGCGGCCCTCGATGTACGGCAGCGCGCGGCGCTCGCGCTGATCGCCGAAGATCGCCGGCCCCGCGCCGACGTCGAAGCCCCAGTGAAAGCCCACCTGCCGTTGCATGCGATAACCCAAGCCGAGCAGCGCCACGTATTGCCAGAAGTTGAGGCTCAGGGAATAGGCCGCGCCGAGCTGAAAGCCGAGCACGAGCGTGTTGCGCGGCTGATCGACGAGGTCGAGCTCCCAACCGAGCCTGGTTGCTAAAGAAACCGAGCCGCTCTGAACGAACAGCGCGGCCGAGCCGGTTCTGGGCAGGTACCCGGGGGTCGGGTGCGGCGGTGGCTTTTCGGCGCAGAGCAGTTGTGCGAGGAGCGCGATCGGCACAGGCGGGGCACGGCTCTAACACGAGGCTTGTCATCCTCGGCGAGGCTGCTAAGCACTCGTCGCACCGATGGCCACCTCGCTTCGGACGTACGTCTTTCTCGACTCCCTTCAGCCGCAGTTCGCCGCTCACATCTGCACGACCTGCCGCGGCTATTTCCCCGTCCCCTACGTCGCGTCGCTCTTCGTCGAGGTCGCGCCAGGCATGGCGATTCACGGCATCATCGACGTCGCTCTGAAGAAGACGAAGGTCGACCCCGCCACCCTCGTCGTCGAGCGCGCCTACGGCATGCTCGAGGTCCACAGCCAGGACAAGGGCGAGGTGCGCAGCGCGGGCGACGCGATCTTGGGGCACCTGGGCGCGAAAGAAGAAGACCGCATTAAGCCGCGCATCGTGTCGAACACGGTCATTCGGGCGATCGAGCCGATGCACGCGATGATCCTCGACAAGATCCGCTTCGGCTCGATGATCGAGCCCGGTCAGTCGCTGTTCATTCTCGAGACCGAGCCGGCCGCCTATGCCGCGCTCGCCGCGAACGAGGCCGAGAAGGCCGCGAACGTGAAGCTCATCGACGTGCTGGTGTTCGGCGCGTTCGGGCGTCTCTACATGGCCGGCACCGAGAGCGAGATCGACTCGGCCGCCGAGGCCGCGGTTTCGGCCATCAAGTCGATCACCGGCAAAGAGCCGGCCCCCTTCAAAGACAAGTGAGGAGAACGTAAATGGCAGACGCATTGGGAATGATTGAGACCAAGGGCTTCGTGGGCATGGTCGAGGCGTCGGACGCCGCGGTGAAAGCGGCGCGAGTCGAGCTCGTCGGCTACGAGAAGATCGGCGGCGGCTACGTCACCATGATCGTCCGTGGCGACGTCGCGGCGGTGAAGGCGGCCATCGAGGCCGGAGCCCGTGGCGCCGAGCGCGTCGGCGAGCTCGTCTCGACGCACGTGATTCCGCGCCCGCACTCCAACATCGACCTCGTGCTCCCGCTCGGCCGCGCCGACCAGGCCAAGGCCGAGTCCGGCAACACCTAAGCCATGCTGCTGGGCAAGGTCGTGGGCACCGTCGTGGCCACGCGAAAAGAGCCGACGCTCGAGGGCAGCAAGCTGCTCGTGGTGCGCGGGCTGGATCTCGACGGCAAGCCGACCTCGACCCTCGTGGTCGCGGTCGACGCCGTGGGCGCGGGCGTGGGCGAGTGGGTGCTCTACGCGTCGGGCTCGTCGGCCCGGCAGACCGAAGTGACGAAAGACCGGCCCGTCGACGCGACGATCATGGCGATCGTCGACACGCTCGAGGTGCAGGGCCAGACGAAGTACGTGAAGTCATGAAGAAGCTGCCGCTCAAGGTGAAGGCCCCGAAGGAGCAGTCGCGAGCCCGGGCCACGCAGCGTGCCGAAGAGCTCAAGGCCCGCGGCGAGCCCCTGGTGCTGGTGGTCTATGACGACCCCGAGCACGCGCGCGTCTACCCCGAGCAGACCCACGCGAAATGAACGACACCCAGATCAACGCGATCGTCGAGCAGGTGGTGCGAAAGCTCTCGAGCGAGCTGTCGTCGCTCCCGAGCGCGTCATCGTCGGCCGTTCGGGCGGCGGTCGCTCCGGCGATCATCAGCTCGCGGCGGCCGGGCATCTTCGACGATCTCGACTCGGCGACCGCGGCGGCGCAGGCGGCGCAGCGGGTCTGGGCCGACACGTCGCTCGAGGTGCGCGCGAAGGTGATCGAGGCGATGCGCGACGTCACGCGCCGCAACGTCGAGCAGCTGTCGCAGATGGCGGTCGACGAGACCGGCCTCGGCAACGTGAAGGACAAGATCCAGAAGAACCTGCTCGTCGCGAACAAGACGCCGGGCCTCGAGATCTTGCGGCCGCAGGCGTACTCGGGCGACCACGGGCTCATGCTGCTCGAGCGTGCCCCGTTCGGAGTCATCGGCGCGATCACCCCGTCGACGAACCCGACCGAGACGATCATCAACAACAGCATCGGCATGGTGGCCGGCGGCAACGCCGTCGTGTTCAACGTGCACCCGAGCGCCAAGGGCGTCTGCGCGCACTTCGTGGCGCTCGTGAACGAGGCGATCACGTCGGCGGGCGGGCCTGCGAACCTGGTGGCGACGATCGGGTCTCCGACGATCGAGTCGGCGCAGGGGCTGATGAAGCACAAGGCGATTCGCCTGGTGGTGGTCACCGGCGGCCCCGCGGTCGTGAAGGCGGCGATGAACTCGGGCAAGCGCGCGATCGCAGCCGGCCCGGGCAACCCGCCCGCGGTCGTCGACGCCACGGCGCACATCGAGCAGGCCGGCCGCGACATCGTCGACGGCGCCTCGCTCGACAACAACATCGTCTGCATCGTCGAGAAAGAGGTCTTCGCCGAGGCGGCGATCGCCGATCAGCTGAAGGCCGCGATGGTGAAGGCCGGCGCGTTCGAGGTGACGGGCCCCGCGATCAACCGGCTCGAGAAGCTGGTGGTCGACGACGGCCACCCGCACCGCGACTGGGTCGGCAAGGACGCGACGAAGATCGCCGAGGCCGCGGGCGTGCGAGCGCCGAGCGGCACGCGGCTGCTCTTCGCCGAGGTCGACCCGACGCACCCGTTCGTGCAGGCCGAGCTGCTCATGCCGGTCATCGGCTTCTGCCGGCTGAAGAGCTTCGAAGACTGCCTCGAGGCGGCGCTCCAGGCCGAGCACGGCTTCGGCCACACGGCGACGATGCACTCGACGAACATCGATCACCTGCACGAGATGGCGAGCCGCATCAACACGTCGATCTTCGTGAAGAACGGGCCGTCGTTCGCGGGCCTCGGCCTGCGCGGCGAGGGCTACACGTCGTTCACGATCGCGTCGCCGACGGGCGAGGGCCTGACGACGGCGCTCTCGTTCACGCGCGAGCGCCGGTGCACGCTGAAAGACTCCTTCCGCATCGTGTGAGTGTGAGAGCGGCCAGCCTCGCGGTCGTCTTGCTGCTCTGCGCGTGCCCCAAGCGTGTCGCCGAGTCACGCGACGACTACGTGAAGCGGGTCGCCGGAGGCACGGTCGTGAACGCGGGCGGCCCGAAGAAGTACCCGGGCAGCGAGGTGGCCGTCGAGGTGCGGTTCAAAGACGGGTCGCCGAACTGCGTGATGATGGGCGCGGTGCAGTTTGCGCGCGACGACACGCACCGCTGGGCGTGGCTCGAGGCGACCGAGGGGTGCCCCGAGTGGCTCGGCGGCCGCTGGTGGGGCGAGCTGGCGTCGGGCGGCACCGGCTGGTACCTGCAGGATCTGAGCACCACGGCGGTCGAGGAAACGCGATGAGCCCGGCGCCGAAGAAACGGCGCGCCGAGGCTGCAGCCGCACCCACAGCCGTCGCCGAGCCCCTGCCGCTCGAGGAGCCCGCCCTCGGCCTCATCGAGCTCGAGTCGATCGCCAAGGGGCTCGTCGTCGCCGATGCGCTCATCAAGAAGGCGCAGGTGAAGCTCTACGTCTCGGAGCCCATGAGCCCCGGCAAGTACGTGCTGTTGTTCCGCGGCGGGGTCGCCGAGGTGCAGGAGTCGTTCGAGGCCGCCCTCGAGACGGGCGCGGCGATGGTGCTCGACAAGCTGCTGCTGACGCAGGTGCACAAGAGCCTGCTGATGGGGCTCGACGGCACGTTCGAGGCGCTCGGGGCGCACGATGCGCTGGGCATCGTCGAGACGCAGACGCTGGCGTCGACGATGCTGGCGGCCGACACGGCGCTCAAGCGCGCCGACGTGAAGCTGACGCACCTGCAGCTCGCGAAGGGCATCGGCGGCAAGGGGTGGTTCACGCTGGCGGGCGCGCAGGCCGACGTCGAGGCGGCGCTCGAGGGCTCGGCGGCGGCGGTCGAGCCGAGGCTCCTGGTGGCGACCGAGCTGATTCAGCGGCCGCACCGCGAGTTGAAGGGGCCGGGCCTGTGAGGCTGAACGACTTCGGCCTCGAGCGGTTCTTCGCGCGGCACGAGTTCGCGGTGAAGCACCTGATGTGCGCGTCCGACTGCGAGAGCATGACGACCGAGGAGCTCCTGGCGCTGCAGCCGGGCGCCGCGGAGCTCTTGCTCGATCAGCGCCTTGGCTACACCGAGACGCTGGGGAACCCCGAGCTGCGGGCGGCGATCGCCGGGCTGTACATGCACCTGAAGGCCGACCAGACGCTGGTGTTCAGCGGCGCGCAGGAGCCCATCTTCGCGTTCATGAACGTCGTGCTGGAGCCGGGCGACGGCGTGGTGGTGCACATGCCCTGCTACCAGTCGCTGCACGAGGTGGCGCGGTCGGTGGGGGCCGAGGTGAAGCCGTGGGTGGCGCGGGAGGCCGAGGGCTGGCAGCTGGACCCCGACGAGCTGGCGAAGCTGTGCGACGAGAAGACGAGGGCGATCGTCATCAACTCGCCGCACAACCCGACGGGGGCGGTGCTGCTGGGCGAACGGTTCGACGCGATCGTGAGGTTCGCGCGGGCGCGTGGGCTGTGGCTGTTCTCGGACGAGGTGTACCGGGGTCTCGAGCACGACCAGGTCGTGAAGAACGCGGCGGCGAGCGATGTGTACGAGAAGGCGGTGTCGCTGGGGACGACGGCGAAGACGTACGGCCTCGCGGGCCTGCGCGTCGGGTGGATCGCGACGCAGGATCCCGGGCTCCTCGCGAAGCTCGCTGCCTTCAAGGACTACCTGACCATCTGCAACTCGGCGCCGGGCGAGCTGCTCGCGACGGTGGCGCTGAAGCACCACGAGAACCTGGCGGCGCGGTCGCGAGAGATCGTGCGCGCGAACCTGACGTTGTTCGACGCGTTCGCGAAGCCGCACGGCATCAACTTCGTGCGGCCGACCGGAGGCTCGGTGCTGTTCGCGCACCGCAAGGGCGGCGAGCGCTGGTGCGAGGAGCTCCTGCACATGCGCGGGGTCTGCTTTGCGCCAGGCCGCCTCTTCGGAGGCGAGCCCGATCACTTCCGCGTCGGCCTGGGTCGAAAGACCTTCGCGGCAGGCCTCGAAGCGATCAAGTAGCGCCAACCAACACACGTGGACGCGCTTGCGTACGTGGACGCGCGTGCGCACGTGGACGCGCTCGCGCACGTAGACGCGCTCAGACGTGGACGCGCTTGCGCACGTAGACGCGCTCAGACGTAGACGCGCTCAGACGTGGACGCGCTCGCGCACGTAGACGCGCTCAGACGTGGACGCGCTCGCGCACGTGGACGTGGACGTAGCCGTGATCGTTGACGTGATCGTGATCGTGGACGGCTTGTTCCGCGCCCTCAACTGCCGTCCACGATCACGATCACGTCAACGATCACGGCTACGTCCACGTCCGCGTCCACGTGCGCGTCCACGTGCGCGTCCACGTGCGCGTCCGCGTGCGCGTGCGCGTGCGCGTGCGCGTGCGCGAGCGCTTCAGGTCTCGAGCGCTCGCTGCACTTCGTCGTGAATCGCCTTCGCCGCGGCCGACGGGTCTTTGGCCTCGTAGATGGGCCTTCCCACCACCAGCAGATCGGCACCGGCCTTGATGGCCGCCGCCGGCGTGTCGACGCGCGCCTGATCTCCGGCCGCGGCCCCCGCTGGCCTGATGCCCGGCGTGCACAGCACCATCGTGCTGCCCAACAGCGCCCTGAGGCCCGCGACCTCTTGCACGCTGCAGACGAGCCCGCCCGCCCCCGCCTCTTTCGCGAGCTTCGCGAGCCGCTCGACCTGCGCCGCCGCCGCGTCGCTCACGCCGATGCCGCGCAGCTCCGCCGCGTCCATCGACGTCAGCACCGTCACCGCCAGAATGACCGGCGGCGCCACCTTCGCCGCCTTCGCTCCGGTCTCAGCTCCGCGCACCGCCGCCTCGAGCATCTTTCGCCCGCCCGCCGCGTGCACCGTGAGGTACTTCACGCCCAGCGTCGCCGCCCGCGTCGCCGCCAGCTCGACCGTGTTCGGGATGTCGTGCAGCTTGAGGTCGAGGAACACGTCGGCCTTCGCGCGGCGGAACACCTCGACCGCGGCGGGCCCGTGCTCGACGAACAGCGAGAGCCCCACCTTCACCACGCCCGCCGACGACGTCACCTGCTGCTGCAGGCGCTCACCATCCTGCAGAGGAAGATCGAGCGCGACGGCGATTCGCTCGCGCGTGGGCCGGCGGCTCTCGCCCGTCACGTGCGACCTTCAGTTCGTCGCCAGCTCGGCGTCGATGATGCGCTTGAACTCGTCGAGCGGCTGCGCGCCCGAGAGCATCTGGCCGTTGATGAAGAACGCCGGCGTGCCGCTCACGCCCACCTTGTGACCCGCTTCGGTGTCGGTCTTCACCGTCGCCGCCATGCGGCCCGAGTCGAGGCACTCGTTGAACTTCGAGGCGTCGAGGCCGAGCTGCTGCGCGTGCACCTTCAGGTCGTCGACCTGGAGCTTCGACTGGTTCTTGAACAGCACGTCGTGGTACTCCCAGAACTTGCTCTGCTCGTTCGCGCACAGGGCGGCCTCGGCCGCCTTTGGCGCCTGCGCGTGGAAGTCGAGCGGGAAGTGGCGGAACACCAGCCGGACCTTGCCCGGGTACGCGTTCATCACCTCTTCGACGGTGTCGTGCGCCTTCGAGCAGAACGGGCACTGAAAGTCCGAGAACTCGACGATCGTCACCTTCGCGCCCTCGGGGCCGCGCGCCGGGCCCTTCGCCTCGACCTCTTTCTTCGGCTTCTTCGGCGCCGACAGCATGATCTCGACGCCCGCCTGCTTCTTCAGATCGTCGAACAGCGCCCGCACCAGCGTGCCCTTCTGGTCACGCGTCAGGTAGTCGATGATGCGCGGCTTCACCATCTCGAGCGTGGTGCCCGGCGGCATCTGATCCTTGTTCTTCTCGTAGAGGTCGTTGATCTCCTGGTCGGAGGGCGGCTTCACCTTCTGGTCGATCTCCGCCTGCATCCACGCCTCTTCGCTCAGGCCCTTCTCTTTCGCCTTCGCGCCGACGAGCTCTTTGAAGATGAGCTGGTCGATCACCTGGCGGCGCGTCTGGTACCGCTGCTCTTCCATCTCGAAGAGCTTCTCGCCGCCCGGCGCGCTCTCGAGATCGCCGAGCGTGATCGACTTGCCGTTGTACTTCGCGACGACCGTCTTCGGGTCGTCAGCGACGACGACCTGGGCGCCCGTGCTGCTGCCGGTCTTCGCGCCCTTGTCGCACGCGCAAGCGACCAGCAGAGTGACCGCGAGCCCGACGATGGTTCGAAACGTGTTGGAGAGCATCACGGCCGTATAGGCCCCGACTGCCCCCTCCGCAAGCAACGTCGATGCTCAGGCCGCCGACGGCGTCAGCGCGTCTTCGAGCTCGTCGAGGCGCAGATCGTAGTGCGCGACGTCGCGGGCGCGGGCCCGCACGACCGCGTAGTTCGACGTCTCAGAGAGCACCTTCGTCACCAGCGCGTGGTTCAGCCGGTGCCCGCTCTTGTACGCGGTGAGGTGGCCGATCACCGGCAGCCCGAGCAGCGCGATGTCGCCGATCGCGTCGAGCACCTTGTGGCGCACGAACTCGTCGGGGAAGCGCAGGCCCTCGGGGTTCAAGATCGAGAAGTCGTCGACCACGATCGCGTTGTCGAGCGAGCCGCCGCGCGCGAGCCCCATCGCCTTCAGCTTCTCGACGTCGCGCAGGAACCCGAAGGTGCGCGCGCCCGAGACCTCGCGCACGAACGTGCGGTCGGTGAAGCCAATGCTCACCGCCTGATCGGAGATGAGCGGGTGCTTGAAGTCGATCGTGCAGTCGATGCGGAAGCCGCGGCCCGGAGCCAGCGTCGCGTGCTTGTCGCCGTCGGTCACCGTCACCGCCCGCTTGATGACGATGAAGCGCTTCGGCGTGTCCTGCTCCCGAACGCCGGCTTCCTTGATCATCGCGATGAACGGAGCCGCGCTGCCGTCCATGATCGGCACCTCGGGCCCGTCGAGCTCGACACGCACGTTGTCGATGCCCAACCCCGCCAGCGCCGCCAGCACGTGCTCGACCGTGTGCACCCGCATCGCGGTCGAGCCCAGGGTCGTCGCGAGCTCCGTATCGACCACCGCCTGCGCCCGTGCCTTCATCTCAGGCTGACCCGGCAGATCCGTGCGGACGAAGACGATGCCGGTCTCGGCCCGCGCAGGCATCAGCCGCAGCGTCACCTTCGAGCCGGTATGCAGACCCACACCCACGCACGCCACCGGGGCCTTCACTGTGCGTTGATTCAGCGACTGAGTCATGCCCCTCTCCGCCATAGTGCGGTGCGTCAGCAACCGATATGCCACGAAAGTGGCACTTCGTCCTGAAAAACCTCGCGATTTTCGGACGTGGAGCAGGCCTGCTCCACTCAAAACCCTGGGGTTCACGACACTTAAAGCAGAGATTGCTGAGGGTCGGAGCCGCGCGGAGCTGCCTTGCCGAAGTACTCGTAAGCGCGGGCAGTCGCAGCCCGGCCGCGCGGTGTGCGCTGAAGTAACCCCTCCTGGATCAAGAAGGGCTCGTAGACGTCTTCCAACGTGTCGCGCTCCTCGCCGACGGCGGCGGCGATGGTCTCGACGCCGACCGGGCCGCCGCTGAATTTCTCGATCACGGTCAGCAGAATGCGGCGATCCATCTGGTCGAGGCCCTTGGGGTCGACGCCGAGCCGCTTGAGCGCGTCGTCGGCGAGCGCGCGGGTGATCTTGCCCTTGCCTTCGACCTCGGCGAAGTCGCGGATGCGCCGCAGCAGGCGGTTCGCGATGCGGGGCGTGCCGCGCGCGCGCTTGGCGATCTCTTTCGCGCCCTCTTCCTCGAGCGGCACCCCGAGGATCCTCGCCGAGCGCGTCACGATGAGCTCGAGGTGGCTCGCCTCGTAGTACTCGAGCCGCTCCTGGATCTGAAACCGGTCGCGCAGCGGCGAGGTGAGCAGGCCCGTGCGCGTGGTCGCGCCGATGAGCGTGAACGGCGGCAGATCGATCTTCATCGCGCGCGCCGCGGGGCCGGTGTCGATGGTGACGTCGAGGCGGAAGTCCTCCATCGCGGGGTACAGGTACTCTTCGATCGCCGCGGCGAGCCGGTGGATCTCGTCGATGAACAGCACGTCGCGCGCCTTCAGGTTCGTGAGGAGCCCCGCGAGGTCGCCCTTCTTCTCGAGTGCGGGGCCGGAGGTCACGTGCAGGTCGACCTGAAGCTCGGCCGCGATGATGTGAGCGAGCGACGTCTTGCCCAGGCCGGGAGGCCCACTGAACAGACAGTGATCGAGCGCGTCGCCGCGCGCCTTCGCCGCCTTCACGTAGACCTTCAGCTTCTCGACGACCGACGTCTGGCCGACGTACTCGCCGAACGTGCGCGGGCGCAGGCTCGTCTCGAGCCGCTCCTCGTCCGACGCGGCTGTGGGGCTGAGCTCACCGTCCCGCTCTTTCATCGCGCGAGGCTTGTACCACGCACGCGCTTGTCTAAGGTGTCGCGGCGATGCGCCTCCTGCCCGTCGTGCTGCTGTCTGCCTCAGCGTGCCTCACGCCGCGCAGCATGATGCTCGGCCAGATGGCGGGCCCGGTCGGCCGCGGAGCCGCCGAGGTCGGCGTCGCCGCCGGCATCGGCTACGCGCAGCAGGCCACTCCGACGCCGGGCGCCTCGAACGACGTCCGCGGCGCACGCACGTGGACGATTCCCGCCGTCGAGGGCAACGCGCAGTTCGGCTTGAACGATCACCTCGGCATCAACGCGCACTTCTCGTCGGCCGGCATTCAGCCCGGCCTCAAGATCACGTTCAACAAATCTCGCCGCGCCCACTTCGCGCTCATGCCGCAGGTCGCCGTCGGCTACGCGCACGTGCGCCAGGCCGTGTACTCGACCTCGAGCACCGGCGTCACGACCGAGTCCGACCCGCACGCCTACAGCATGTTCACGTTCATGTTCGGGCTGCGCGCGATGATCTCGCACGCCTCGGGCTTCTACTGCGGGTTCGGCGGCGACTTCATCGCGACCCGCTTCATCGACTCGCCCGTGATCTCGAACCGCGTCACGTCGACCATCAACAACACGCTGCAGGTCGCCATCGCGGCGAACGTCGGCTTCTCGATCAACATCGGCTGGGTGCGCATTCGCCCCGAGATCGCGTTCGCGATTCAGCCGTGGGTGCAGTCGGGCGCGAACGTCGACGATCTGCCCGGCGCCCAGGGCAACGGCGGCTTCGGCTGGGCGCTCATGCCCGGCTTCTCGCTCGTCGCGGCGACGCCCTCCGTTACGCGCGACGAGGGCGCCGAAGAAGACGAGCGCAAGGTCGGCCCCGCCGAAGATCGCGAGCAACGTGAAGAGCGCGAGGAGCGCAACGACGAGCGCGAAGAGCGCGAAGAGCGCCGGGAGCGCGAAGAGTGAAGCCCCTGCCGGGCGGCCTCGACGAGGCGTGGCGCGTCTCGACGCCCGGCGCCCGCCTGAAGGCCCTGCGCTCGGCCGCCGAGCGCGCACGCGAGGCGCTGCTCGGCTCGGGGCCGGTGCGCGCCGTTCAGACGCGCAAGCTCCAGGCCTTCCCCTACCCCTCGCTCTATGCGTTCTCGGGCGGTGCGCTGTCGCCGGCGCCGTTCGTCGTGATGACGAACCGCATGCAGGTGATTCAGTTCGACGAAGACGGGGCGACGAAGACCCTGCTCTTCAACCCGAGCGACGTCGAGCGCGACCGGGCCGCGACGTTCTACGCGAACCTGCAGAAGACGATGGGCGCGGCGCAGAAGCCGCTCGAGAAGCTGATGCTGCCCTCGCACGGCACCGTGCCGCAGCACCTCGAGCAGCTGGGGCTCACGCCCTCCGACGTCGACTACGTCGCGTACGATCACCTGCACGTGCAAGACCTTCGACGCTGGCTCGGCGGCGGCGAGCCCGCGTTCTTCCCGAACGCGAAGCTGCTGGTCACGAAGGCCGAGTGGGAGACGACCCGCGACCTGCACCCGATGAACGCCGCCTGGTACGTGCCCAAGGGCTGCGACGGCATCGCGCCCGAGCGTGTCGTCTTCGTGCCCGGCTCGGTGCTGCTCGGCCCGGGCGTGGCGCTGCTCTCGACGCCGGGCCACACGCTCGGGAACATGTCGCTCGCGGTGGTGACGCCCGCAGGCCCGTTCGTCGTCAGCGAGAACGGCGTCGCGACCGAGAGCTACACGCCCCTCTTGTCGCGCATCCCGGGCGTGCGCGCGTACTGCGAGCGCATGGGCTACGAGGTGATCTTGAACGGCAACACGCGCGAGGGCTCGCTCGACCAGTACTCGTCGATGATCGTCGAGAAGCTCGTCGCCGGCCCCGCGCGCGAAGACCCGACCTACGTCGCCTTCTGCCCGTCGAGCGAGCTCACGGCGTCGATGATGGCGCCCGGCCTCTCACCCACGTTCTCATTCATCCCGCCGGATCACGGCACCCTCTCGAGGAGCTGACCCCCGATGCGTCTCGACGTCTCGATCGACCTGCCGTTCGCCCGCAAGGACATCTTCCTCGTCTACCGCGACAAGCTCCCCGACCTCGTGCCGTACCTGCCGAACGTGCGCGGTATCACCGTCACATCGCGCACCGACGAGGGGCCCGTCACGAAGCTCGTCAACCGGTGGAAGGGCGGCGGCGAGATCCCCTCGGCGGTGCGCAAGTTCCTCTCGGACGATCTGCTCGAGTGGGACGATCACGCCACGTGGGACGAGTCGAAGTTCAACACCCACTGGCGCACCATCGTGCCCGCCTTCAAAGACGCCGTCGACGCCGAGGGGTGGAACTACTACGAGGAGCTCTCGCCCACCTCGACCCGCTACAAGATCGTCGGCGAGCTCAAGGTCGACGCCGGCAAGGTCAAGGGCGTGCCGAGGCTCCTGTCGGGCACCGTGAGCCCGCTGATCGAGAAGTTCCTCGTGGGCTCCATCAAGCCGAACCTCGTCTCGGTCGCGAAGGGCGTCGAGCAGTTCCTCCGCAAGCAGCAGGGCTGAAGCACCGATGCGGGCAGCCGCGGCCTCGTTGCTTGTCTGCGCGTGCTCGCTCGCGCGCCTGCCGGACGCGAGCTTCCCCTGCTCGGTCGACGCCGACTGCCTGACCGGCCGCTGCGTCGCCGGCACCTGCCGCGGTGCCCTGCCCGACTCTGGAGCCGGAGACGCGGGGCCGAACGACGCAGGCACGCCAGACGCAGGCACGCCAGACGCAGGCACGCCAGACGCAGGCACGCCCGACGCGGGTGCCCCCGACGCCGGTTCCGCCGACGCGGGTGCCGCCGACGCCGGGCCGGTCGACGCCGGGCCGCTCTTCTGTGACACCTGGGCGTGCGCCGCGAGCGGCTTCACGCCGTGGGACGGCGGCATCACCTTCGACTCCCTGCCGTGCGCCCACTTCGACGGCGGCTTCCAGCTGTGGTTCGGCGCGGTGCTGGCACCGAGCGGCAACGTGGTCGGCATTCCGAAAGAGGCCCGCTACCCGCTCCGTGTGTTCCCGAAGTCGCGGGAGTGCGAGATCTTCGGCGACGCGCTCGCGGCCGATGCGGGCACCTGGTCGAGCGGCGTGCTCGGCAAGGACGGGCTCGTCTACGCCGCTCCGTACACCGCGCACCGCATGCTGCGCATCGACGAGGCGGTCGATGGCGGCGCGCCCGCCGCTCAGGAGTGGGGCCCCGACCTCTGGTTCGGTGGCTTCGCGCCGCTGTTCATCGGCGCCGCTCTCGACCGTGAAGGCAGCGTGTGGATGGTGTCGAGCGCCGGCTACGGCGTCGCCCGAGTGCCCGCCGACGCGGGCTCGGTCGCCTGGTACGGCGCCCCGTGGGGCCTGTGGGGGCTCGCGCGAATCGAGCCTGGGCCCGACGCCCTGCTCGTGAGCGCGCCCTCGGGCGGCGGTGGCCCCATCACCATCGTCGATCCGCGCGCCGGCGCCGTGCTCCCCGCCGCGGCCGCTCAGCCTCCGCTGTTCGGAGCGTGGTCGCGGCTCGACGGCTCCCTCTGGAGCGTCGGCCTGAACGTCGACGTCGTGGCACGCCTGTCGGTCGCCCCTGACGCCGGAGCGACCGTCGAGCTGCTCGACGCCGGCAGCCTCCACATCGGGTTCGCCACGACGGGCCCCGACGGCGAGATCTGGGCGATGCCACGCAACTACGACTACGTCGTGCGCCTCGACGAGAAGAGACCCATTCCGTACACGGTGCCGTTCGCCCGCTCGGGCTACTCGAGCTGCGGCGTGGTCGCGACGCCACACGGCATCATCGGGCTGCCCTGCGAAGGCAACGACAGCGTCACGCGATTGAGGCTCTCGAGCGGCGAGCATCGTACGATGCAGCAGCTGCTTTCCCCCTTCTTCAACCGGCTGTGAGCTCCATCGACGACCGCTTCCAGAAGTACGTGACCGACGCCGGCATCGAGCTGGCCGAGGTCAACGCGCCCGACCTGCGCCTCGCGTGGGACTGCCAGCAGCAGGAGCCCGCCGCGCTCGCCGAGCTCGACCGCCGCATTCGCGCCGTGTGCTCGGGCATGTCGAAGAAGAAGGGCCTCGAGGTGCGCGACGTCGACGAGCTGTGCCAGCGCGTGCGCGAGCGCGTGCTCGTCGGTGGCGCCCGCGCGCGCATCGCCGCCTACCGGGGCAAGGGCGCGCTCGTGAAGTGGCTGCAGGCCGTCGCCGCCTCGGTCGCGATCGACGCGGCGCGCGAGGTGAAGGCGCGCCGGGAAGAAGACGGCGAAGACGAGCTGCTCGCGCTGAGCGCGTCGGGCGACTCCCAGGAGGCGCGGCTGCTGCAGGCCCGCGACAAGCGCGCGTTCACCGCTGCGTTCAAGACGGCGCTGGGCGAGCTGCCCGCCCGCGACCGCACCGTGATGCGCATGCGGTACCTCGACCAGGCGAACCTCGACGACATCGCGAAGACCTACGGCGTGCACCGCACCTCGGTCATGCGGTGGCTCGAGGGCTCGCAGGACCGCGTGCTGCGCCGCACCCGCGAGCTCCTCGGCGAGCAGCTCAGGCTCTCGACGAAGGAGCTCGACTCGCTCTTGCGCGGGCTCGAGCTCTCGTTCTCAGACCGGGTCAGCCGCCTCTTCGCGAAGACCGGCCAGAGCTGAGCCTCAACACCGCATCTCGCCCTGAGTTTGAACGCAAGCGCGGCACGCTTCGTGAGCGTCGCAGGTCTAGAAGCGCGCGATGCCGAGCGACGCCGCCGCCACCGCGAAGACGCCCGCCGTCACGCCGCACACGAGCGACGCCGTGAGCTGCGCGTTCGCGTCGTTGACCAGCCGCTGCGCCTCGACCTCGGTGTGCAGCGCGCGGCCGTCGGCTCCCACGCGCTCGGCCGAGGACTTCGACGCAAACCCCTGCACCGCGAACGCCACCGCGCCCGCGCCGGCCGCGACGGCGACGCCGGTGCTGCCGATCACGAGCCAGCGCGGAGGCCCGTGCGCTTCGCTCTCGACGGACTCGAGCCCGGCCTGCGGCCCTGGCCCCGTGGGCTCGAGGCGCGGCTGCACCGGGGCGTCGGGGGCGACGCTCTTCGGCGCGAGGGCCTCGGCGAGCTTGTGGGCGTGAGCCCCGAAGATCTCGGGCAGCCGCGGGTCGTTCGGGGCGCCGAAGCGATCGGTGAGCTGGGCCACCACGGCGCCCGTGCTCGAGACCGACTCGAGATCGATCGCGAGCCCCCGCTTCGAGCCGGCCACCGCGACGGTGACGATCGCCTGCAGCCCGTCGCGCTCGGCCTGCTTCGCGACGCAGGGGCGATCGCCGCGGCAGCCTCCGGGCACCCGCCGGGCCTCGAAGCCCGCCTGCCGCAGGGCCGCGTCGAGCTGCACGAGCACGGCCTCGGCGTCGGCGGCGCTCACGTTGACGGCGCTGCCGAGCGAGACGCCCGCCGCCGGGGCCGAAGCAGCCTGAGCCGTGATCAGCAGGGCGGCGAGCATCACGGCACAGCGTAGTCCTTCAGCACCTGCTGGAGCTCGGTCGAGACCTTCGCCGGAGCCTCACCGGCGGCGAGCTCCTGGTCGAGGCGCTGAAGCTCGGACTCGACGATGCGCCGCATGCCCTGAGCCTCGAGCTTCGCGGTGCGAGCCCGGGCCTCGCGCAGCCGCGCGCGAACCGACTCGGCCGTCACGACCGCCGGCTTCTTCACGGGGCGCTTGGGGTTGCCCGTCGAAGGCGGCGGTGTCTCGGGCACGGGCGCCTCGGTCGGCGGCGGCTCGTCGGCGACCGGCGGGGCCGGCGGCTCCTGCTCGACGGCGACGTTCGGCGGCGGCGGCGTCACCGGTGGAGGCGCGGGCCGCGTGAGCCAGAACACGGCCGCGGCGGCGCACGCGACCAGCACGCCGACGATGGCGACGCGCGCGGCGATCGAGGGCTCGGGAGCGCGCTCGACCGCCTCGGTCTCGACGGTGGTGGTGATGGCGGGCACGCGCTCGGTCGGCGGTACGGCGCCGATCGCAGTGGCGCCGACGGGCGTGGCGCCCAGGGGCACCGGCAGCGGGCGGATCACGGTCTGAGCGCGGCTCAGGTTGCGGCTGATGCGCTGGAGCTCCCGGCGCACCTCGGCGGCGGAGCCGGGCCGCTTCGCCCACTCGCGCTCCAGGAGCCGGCCGACCAGCCCGTCGAGCTCGGGAGGCACCTCGGGCACGATCGACGTCATGCGCGGGGCGTCGTGGTTCATGTGCAAGAGCAGCAGGTCGAGCTCGCTCGGGGCGTCGAACGGCGCCTGCCCCGTCAGCATTCGAAACGCGATGACGCCGACCGAGTACAGATCGCTCTGCGGCATCACAGGCTTGCCGCTGATCTGCTCGGGCGCCATGTAGCCGGCGGTGCCCATCGCGTCGTTCAGCGTGGCCGACGTGCGCGACTGCCGCTGGCGCTTCGCGAGGCCGAAGTCGAGCAGCTTCACGTGCACGGCGCCGTCCGACAGCGGCGTGAGGAAGATGTTGCCGGGCTTGAGGTCGCGGTGGAGCACGCCGGCCCCGTGCACCGCCGACAGGCCGGCGCAGATCTGCTCGAGCAGCTCGACGGCCTCGATCGGCGTGAGCCGCCCGGCGGTGTGGAGCTTCTTCGAGAGGGTCTCGCCCTCGAGGAACTCCATCACGAAGTAGTGCTGGCCCGACTCGGTCTGCCCGAAGCTGAAGACGTCGATGACGTTCGGGTGGCGAATCGCGTTCACCGCGCGCGCCTCGATGAGCAGGCGATCGACGAGGCCGGGGTCGGCGGCGACGTGCGGCAAGAGCACCTTGATCGCGACGTTCTTGCCGAGCAGCTGCTGGCGCGCCTTGTAGACGGCGCCCATGCCGCCCTCGGCGATGCGGCCCGTCACCTCGTACTCGCCGAGCCGCTCGCCTTCGAGCAGCTCGCCCGGCCGGCGGATCTGCGTCGGCTCGGCTGCGTTCTGCGTCACCTCGCCGCCGAGCACGCTGACCCACTGCCGGCACCTGGGGCACGCGTCGAGGTGGCTGACCGCCGCCTCGCGCAGCTCGAGCGCGAGATCGCCGTTCGCGAGAGCCAGTGCGGTCTCTTCGTCGAGATGCCCGGCTGTGCTGCCCGCTGCCATCGACACCAGAGTCAAGCATCGCCAGAGGCGGTGAGCCAAAGTCATTCGCTGGCCGGCGGCCAAGGCGTCGACCGGGGGCGTCACCGTGACGTCGCGGCGAGGCTCGTACGACAACCCGGAAGTTCGTGGCGGGTTGGGCCGCCGATGCATCGCCGCTGGCTGCGTTGCGCTCCCCACAACGCACGGTACGACTCGGTCGCGACGCCTTGCCGGCGGCGCGCCTCGACGGCCGACCCCGGCACGGACCTCCGGGCCGTCGTTACTAGAGCTGCTGCTCGGGCTCGATCGGCTCGCAGTCGTAGCCGTCGCGAAGCGCCCAGCAGTAGAGCGCGCCGTCGCAGTCGGTGAGCCGCCAGGTGCGCGCGCTGGTGCGGGTGACGAGCACCGCGCAGTGGGGGCCGCGCGGCGGGTAGAGGCGCGTGCGCGAGTCGTCGCGCAGCCGCCGCAGCCGGGCCTCCTCGGCGTTACGTTCGGCGCTCTCGGCCGCCTGGCGGTTGCGATCGGCGATGCTGCGGCGCGAGAGGTTGCTGCTGGCGTCGAGCACGGCCGTCGCCTGAGAGATGGCGAGCGCGACGTCGAGCTCGGCGCAGCCCAGCGTGCTGATCGCCGCGAGCACGACGAGCAGGCGGGCCTCAGCGCGCACGCTGCTGCTCGGCGGGGCAGTCGCAGCCGCTGCGGCGCTCGCAGGCGGCCTGCGCGTCGCGGGCGCGCTGCGCGTTCTGGGCGACCGATGCCGCCAAGATCGCGGTGTTGATCGAGTTGAGGGAGGTCGTGAGGAGCAGCATGTCCGTCGCGGAGCAGCCGAGCACGGCGATCGCCGCGAGTGCGATGAGGAGACGCATTCGCGACGCGACGAGAGCATTCGCCGTGCCCGCGACAACCGCGCGGCCTCACGCACCCGCCGCGACCGCGAGTCGGACAGTCGCGTCATCATTCAGGAACTCGAAGAGCTCGTGAGGTTTTCTCTTCAGCCGCGCAGGGCTTTGAGGGCCTCTTTGAACAGCGCCTCGAAGGCGGCGCCCTCACCTGCGCGCTCGGCGGCCGCGGCGGCGGCGGCTTCGGCCTGCGGCGGCTTGTAGCCGAGGTTGACGAGGGCCGAGACGAGGTCGGCGGCGACGCGGTCACCTGCGGCGACGACGCGGGGCGGCGAGCCCGGCTTCGCCTCGAGGCTCAGCGTCTTCACCTTCTCTTTGAGCTCGAGCACGACGCGCTCGGCGGTCTTGCGGCCGACCCCGTGGATCTTGGTGAGCCGGGCGACGTCACCCTTCGAGATGGCGCCGATGAGCTCGTCGGTCTCGAGGCCCGACATGATGTTCATGCCGACCTTCGGGCCGACGTGGCTGACCGAGGTGAGCAGCAGGAAGAGGTCTTCTTCGGTGCGCGTGAGGAACCCGAAGAGATCGAACGCGTCTTCGCGCACGACGGTGCGGATGCGCAGGTGCACGGGTTGCCCCACCTCGGGCAGCGACGCGAGCGTGAGCAGCGAGAGGTTCACGCGGTAGCCGACGCCGTTCACGTCGATGACGGCGTCCGAGAAGTTCTTCTCGGCGACGATGCCCTTGAGCGCCGCGATCATCGGTTCACGCGCGGACGATCGAGGGGCTCAGCCGGTCGGCGAACTTCGAGAGGGCGGCGCCGCGGCCGGCGGTCTTGGGCAACCGGGCGGAGTGCACGTGGCACAGCGCAACGGCGAGGGCGTCGTAGGCGTCGGCGCGCTCGAGGGGCTCTTTCAGCTTCAGGTGCAATTCGACCATGCGGGCGACGGCGTCTTTGCCGTCGTTGCCGCCTGCGCCGAGCGAGCGCTTCACGCGGGCGGGCGGGTACTCGAAGACCTCGAGGCGCATCTGGGCGGCGAGCAGCAGCGCGACGCCGCGCGCGTGCCCGAGGATGAGGGCCGACCGCGCGTTCTTGTGCGTGAAGACGCCCTCGACGGCGACGGCGTGGGGGCGCGAGAGGCCGATCGCGTCTTTCAGGCCGTCGAAGATCGTGTGCAGGCGCTCGGCGAGCGGGGCGTCGGCGTGGGCCTTGATGACGCCGTGATCGAGGTGCTGCACGGTGCCGCCGCGCGCTTCGACGAGGCCCCAGCCGAGGAAGCGACTCCCGGGATCGATGCCGAGCACCCTCACCGGAACGGATGTTTAGGTCAAAGCGACTGCTCCATCAACTTCTCGTCCATCTCGAAGTTCGCCGACACGTTCTGCACGTCGTCGTTCTCTTCCAGAATCTCAATGAGCCGGAGCAGCTGCTTGGCCTTCTCGCCCTCGACGTGAACGGTGGTGGTGGGCAGCCAGATCCACTTCTGCTCGCCGAGCGTGAGCCCCGCCTTCTCGAGGGCCTCGGCGACGTGGTGCAGCTGCGCGGGCTCGGTGCGCACGTCGAAGCCGTCGGCGCCGTGGTTCAGCACGTCCTCTGCGCCGGCCTCGATCGCCGCGCCCATCACCGCGTCTTCCGTCGGGCCCGGCTTCACCGTGATCGTGCCCTTGTGCTGGAACACGAACTTCACCGCGTTCTGCGCCGCGAGCGAGCCGCCGTGCTTCGAGAACGCCGAGCGCACGTCGCTCGCCGTGCGGTTCGTGTTGTCGGTCAGGCACTCGACCAGCATCGCCACCCCGCCCGGCCCGTAGCCCTCGTACAGCACCTCGTCGTAGTGCACGCCCTCGAGCTCGCCGGTGCCCTTCTTCACCGCGCGCGTGATCCCGTCGGCGGGCATGTTCGCCTCGCGGGCCGCCGCCAGCGCCACACGCAGCCGTGCGTTGCCCGCGGGGTCACCCCCGCCGAGCCGGGCCGCGACCGTGATCTCTTTGATGATCTTCGAGAACAGGCGGCCCTTGGCGAGCCCCGCCACGGCCTTGTGGCGCTTGATCTTGGACCAGCGATTGTGACCGGACATGCCGGCCCAAGCCTTACCGCTTCAGGAGCTTCTTCGCCTCTTCGGCGTGCTTGCCGTTGGGCTCGAGCTCCAGGTACCGCGCGATCTCGCCGGCGGCGACGTCACGCTTGCCCGCGCGAATGTGAATCGTCGCGAGCAGCAGAAACGCATCGGCCTTGTTCGGGTCGAGCGCGAGCACCGTCAGCGCGGCCTCTTCGGCCCGCGCGGCCTCACCGTTGTCGAGCCGCGCCATGGCGAGCAGCATCCACGCCTCGACGCTCGACGGAGCCACCTCGGTGATCTGCTCGAGCGTCGCGATCGCCTCGCCGAACTGATCGTCTTCGTACTGCTTCGTGGCCTCGGTCATCGCCGCCTTGATCTGCTCGTCGGTGACGTTCACTTCGGGGACCTCGAGCTTCGGCTCTTCGGGCGCCAGAGACTTCGGCGGCTCGGGCAGCACGATGGGCGGCGGCACGAAGGCCGCCTCGTCCTCCGACAGGCTGAACGTGACGACGCCGATGAGGCCGACGACCACCGCCAGGCCGATCATCACGATGAGCCACTTCGAGCCCGAGCCTGTCGGGGCTGCGGGCTCTTCCTCGCGGTAGCGGCTCGGCACGTACGTGTCTTCGATCGCTGCCGGCGGCGCGACGATCGCGGCCGCCGGGTCCGTGTCCTCGAAGAACTGATCCTCGACCGAGCCCACCGGCGCCTTCGTCACCGCCGGAGGCGGCAGCGCCCGAGCAGGCGCCACCGGTGCCGCAGCGAGCTCGGTCAGCTTGATCGGCGCGATCGCCTGCTCGAGCTGCGTCGGCTCTTCCGCGACCGCTGCGGCCGCGCTCCCCTTGGCGAAGTCCCGCACCTCGGGCTCGACGTTACGCGGCTCTTCACGCTCGACCACGCCTTTGATGTTGAACGCCGAGAGCTGCTGCTCGACCCACCCGTCGGTGGCGTTGTCGACCTCGAGGCCCGTGCCCTTCGGCGGTTGCCACCAGTCGGCGGCCGCCGGCAGCGGAGTCTCGGCCGGCGTCACGATCGCGTCTTGCATCTCCCGCGCGTCGCCGAAGAGGTTGCTCATGCGCTCTTCGGCTTCGGTCTCGCGCGGCTCGAACAGGCGCGGCGCCGCCTTCGGCACGATCTCGTCGGTCGGAGCCTGCGCCGTCTGGATGATCGCCATCAGCTGCAGCCGGTTCGTGACCTCGAGCGTCACGGTCTCGTTGAGCGGGCTGTCGAAGAGCACCTGCCGCACGGTGCGCTGGCCGTCGAACAGGCGCACGACCTTGTTCACGGCGTCGGGGATCGTGGGCAGCGCCTTCGCGAGCGCTCCGAAGTCGACCTGGAAGCGGGCGTCGAGCGGCACGCTGCGGGCGGCGAGGGCCTCCCAGCGCTCGATGCGGGGGAAGAAGACGTTCACGAGGTCGCGCAGCGAGACGTCGAGCGTCGCCGGCGCCGTGGGGATCGTGAAGACCACCTGGTAGGCGCCGCGCCCGAGCGTGAGCAGGCGCACGAGCGCGTCGGCCCCCGAGAGCCCGTCGGTCTCGGCGTGCGTTACCTTGCCCGCGCGGTACGCGATGAACGCCCGCCGGCCGAGCTGCAGCTGGCCGGCGCGCTGGGTCGACAAGAGCGCGCGCAGCGTCACCGCGATGGGCTGCGTCGAGGCGTCGAGGGCGCGGGCTCCGGCCGCGTCGCGCGGCGACATCCACAGGCTCACCAGCGCCGCGACGTCGCGCGCGAACGCCGGCTTCGCCACGAGCTCGTCGGCCTGCGCGACCTGGGCCAGCGTGCCCTTCTCTTCGTCGTCGCCGCGGGCGAGCAGCAGCACGGGCAGCTTCGCCGTGCGCGCGTCGGAGCGGAGCTGGGCGCACAGCGAGTAGCCGTCGTCGCCGTGCAGCTCGCTCGAGAGCACGACCACCTGCGGCAGCCGCGACATCGCGTGCAGCGCGTTCAGCGCCTCGCGCCCGGTCGTGAACGCCGTGACCTCGAACCCGGTGCGCTTGAGCGACACCTCGAGAATCGACCGCGAGCTCGCGTCGCCGTCGACCACCAGAACCGCCTTTCCCCCTTCGCTGGACTCGATGCTCACCGGATACGCACGCGGGCGGGGGGAAACGACGGCCATGGATGCGACCTCCACATACTAGAGGTCGCGAACCCTACCTGAGGGTCACCAAAGAGATCGACTCGCGGAGGTGCCGTGGATCGAATTCCAGAAATCTCGCATATTTGCGCTCGAGCGAGGGAATGGCGGCGACCCCGTACTGCTCGAGCAGCGTCATCGCGAGGAGCTGCAGATCATCGGTGGCGACGTCGCGGAACTCGATCGCCCAGCCGCGCTCGCGGCGCGACATCGCGACGCCGCGGGCCTTGAACATGCGCGCGCGCGAGGGCAGCGCGACGTGCAGGGTCACGTCGGGGGCGAACTGGCCGAGGCAGGTGACGGGCAGGAGCGCTCCGCGCGGAGAGATCTCGAGCCCGCGCCCGAGCGTCGAGCAGCCCATGCTCTCGACGAACCAGTCGACGTCGAGGTGCAGCCGCGGGTACCTGCGGCGAGCGTGGAGCAACGAGAACTCGCGGCGGGTCTTGCGACGTTCCATGCGACAAGGCTGTAGCGGAAACTGGAGGGCGTCAAAAAAGCTGCCTAGGGTGCCGATGTGATGCTCACGCCCACCTTGATCGCGTTGCTGCTGGCGGCGGACGCTGAAGCGACCGCAGGGAGCGTCGGCGCAACCGGGGCCCCGCTCGCCGGGGCGAAGACCGGCGATTCGCCCGAGACGCAGCCTGCTCCACCGCCGCCCGCCGAAGAGAAGCCGGCGTCGGCCGCGGCAGCCGCGACGGCCGCGACGACGGTGGTCGAGCCGGGGCCTGAAGAGGGCATCGGCGGAGTCTTCGCTCCCGCGATTCTGCCGCGCGGCTCGATGGCGGTGTACGCGCTGCTCGGAGCTCCGGACATCGGCGGCGGCTACCGGCAGGGCTTCGCGCGCGCGGAGCTCGAGGCGCGCGTGTGGCTCAACTACCTGCAGGCGTCGGCGCTGGCCGAGGTCGGCGGCAAGATGTCGGTGTACCGCAAGGGCATTCTCGAGTTCGTGCCGAACCTGGCGGTGGGGCTCGAGGCGAACTCGGGGTCGCGGTACTACGACAAGGCGAACTACGGGTACGTCGCGGTGCGGCCGCGGGCGGCGCTGATCACGGCGATTCGCTTCACCGAGATCGCGACCGGCATCTTCCTCATCGATCTGCCGTGGTCGATCGCGCTGACGAACGGCGGCGCCGGAGGGCACTTCACGCCGATGATGGGGTTCGGCGGCGAGGTCCAGCTGGGCACGACGCTCTCGGGCCTGTTGATGGCGCAGGGCGGGCTCGACGTGATCAAAGAGCCGCTCGGCGTGACGCAGCTGCGGCCCGCCTGGGCGATTCGCCTGGGCCTCGGCTTCCGGCTGTTCCGCTGAGGAAAAAAGGGGACAGGCTACTTTTTTGCGCAACCTGCACGATCTGTCCCCGTCGCTTCGGTGAGGTCGTTGCGCAAAAAAGTAGCCTGTCCCCTTTTTTCTACGCGCGCCGCAGCAGCAGGTTCGCGACGCGGGGCGTGCCGCGGGAGTCTTCGACCTTCTCGAGGCTCTCGACCTTGAAGCCGAGCCCCTCGAACCAGCGCGAGAGCCCCTCGAGCTCGTAGCGGCGGCTGTAGAGCATCGTGCAGCCCCGGCGCTCTTCCTTGAGCACGAGGTCGTGGCAGAAGTTGAGCGACCCGGGCACCCGGCAGCTGTCGTCGTCTTGGCGCACCCAGATGCGCATGCCGAGCTCCGACGAGCGGCGGCCGAGGGCGGCCTCCCAGCGCCGGTACGGGCCCTCGAGCAGCATGCGCCGGCTCGCCTCGGCCGCCGTCTCGGCGCTGCCCTCTTGCGTGAGCCGGTACAGCGGGTCGGCCTCGAGCCGGTCGAGCTTCAGCGCGATCTCGACCCACACGAGATCGCCCGGCCTGCACATCGCGAACAGCTTCTGGCGCACGAACGTCTCTTCGTTGCGCAGGTTCCCGAACGTGTTGCCGAGGATCATCACCAGCCTGCGCGACAGGCCCTCGGCCGCCTGCGCCGACGGCAGCCGCTCGAGGAACTCGAGGCGCCCCTCTTCGAAGTCAGCGCAGAACGGCATCACCGAGGCGCCCGGCAGCGCCGCCCTGCCCGCCCTTGCCGCCAGCAAGAGCAGCGGAATCGAGACGTCGATCATCGCGGCCGTCAGCCACGGCAGCGTCGGCTTCTGCGCCTCGGCCCAGCGCCGCACCTGCGTCAGGAAGGCGACCTCTTTGCTGCCGTCGCCGACGCCGAGACAGATCACGTCGAACCCCTTGAGGCCTCCGCGGCTGCCGGCGCCGAGCGCCCGCGCGAGCGGCCCCTTGAGGTCGCCCGACGGGGTCTTCTTCGTGTCGAGCCACCCCTCGGCGCTCTTCGCGATGCCGGCGAGCCAGCGATCTTGATCGTAGCCGGCGCCGATGATGCGCTCCCACGCGAGCGCGCCTTGCGGCTCGTAGTAGAGGAAGCGGTGGCCGACGTAGTCGAACGCGACGCGCTGCTGAAACTCGCGCTGCAGATCGCTCGGGCTCGCGCCCTCTTCCACCTCGAGGCCGCGCAGCGCCGCAGACGACTGGGCCTTGAGCGCCGCGATTCGCGCGGTCAGCCGCTCGACGACCGTGTTGAACGTCTGGCGCTTCAGCTCGCGCACTGACCCGTCTTTCCAGTTCGCGACGTTGTCGGCGGTGACGTCGCCGAGCTGCGCGAGCTCGCGGTCGGTGTCGACGCCGAGCGCCTTCGCCGTCGACAGGAACAGCTCCATGAGCTGGCTGGGAGTCTTCGGAGCCTTCGCCACGCCGGGAGCTTTGCCCATTCTTCCTGCCGGCCGCTCACATTTTCCGGCCCGCGGCCCTGTTTTTCCGGCTGCGGGCGGCGCACCTTCAGCAGACCGTACTGACCATGCGAACGACAATTCCGACGGTGTTGCTCCTGTTGGCCTGCGGCGGCACGCGCCCTCCGCCCGAGCGACACGAGGACCCGGTGCCGGTACAGCCCGGCTGCAACGCTACGAGCTGCGGCGACGGCTGCTGCCTCGACGGGGTCTGCGTGCGCAGCACCACCCCCACCTACTGCGGCACCGGAGGGCAGGCGTGCGTCGCGTGCCCGTCGGGGCAGGTGTGCGGCTCGTACGGGCGCTGCCAGGCACGGGTGCTGAGCGGCTCCGTGAGCAGCGACGCCTGCGTCATTCACCTCGCGCCGCTGCAGGTCACGGTCGCGCGGCCGCTGACGGCCGTCTGGGCCGGCGCGACGACCGCCTGGGCCGTCGGGCCAGAGGGCGCGATGGTGCTCGAGAACGAGCGCCTGGTGCCTCCACCGAGCGACGCAGCGATCGGCGTCGGCCTGCGCGCCGTGTGGTCCGCGGGCGACGGCCACGCCGCGTGGATCGTGCGCGAAGGAGTCGACGCCGCGATTCGCCGCGAGCTCTTGGGGCAGTCGGTCGAAGAGCGGAGCCCGACGGGCGCTCCGCTGCGCGCGATCTGGGGCCGGTCGGACGACGACGTCTGGGCCGCCGGCGACGAAGGCCGCGCGGCACACTGGGACGGGAAGAGCTGGTCGGTGCATCAGCCCGCCGATGAGCCGATCCTCGGCGTCGCGGGGCAGCCGACGGGCAGCGCCTTCGCCGTGACGGCCTCGAAGCTCTACCGCGAAGACGGCGGCCGCTTCGTGCTCGCCGCCGCCGCGCCGGGGCCGCTCACCGGAGCGCTCGCCGTCACGACCAACGCGGTCTGGGCCGGAGGCCAGAACGGAGACCTGCACCGCCTCGAGGCGGGCACGTGGGAAACGAACCGGGTCGGCATCTCGGCGCCGGCGGGGCTGTGGCCGCAGACGCAGTCGTCGCTCTTCTTCACCCAGCCGGGGGGCATGGGCTTCATGGGGCCGGGCACCGTCTCGCTGGTGCCGTTCGAGCACCTGAGCCTGGCAGCGATCTCGGGTACGGCGCCGAACCGCGCGGTGGCGGTCGGCGGCGATGGGGCGGTGCTCGCGCGCTGCGCGAAGCCAGACGAGCTGCCGCAGACGTTCACGACCGGCCCGGGGGGCACGAGCGGCACGGGCGGCGGCCACACCGTGTACTGCTACTCGTACTGCGTCATCTACTCGGCGGCGTACGGGTGCCTCGCGTCGGGCTACCGCTGCCAATGACGCGTCAGCGCACGCGGAAGTAGCCCGACTGCTGATCGGCGAGCGCGTTGCCCGCGAGATCGATGAGCAGCGTGCGCAGCTGCAGCTGGTACGTGCCCGACTTGAACGACATCTCGGCCGAGCTCAGCCGCACGATGTACGGGCTGGTCGCGGGCTTCTGCGGCGCCTGGATCAGCAGGGGGATCTCGTTGAACATGTAGGCGTCGCGGATCACGATGCCCGCGCGCAGCGAGTCTTCGTCGAGCGGCTCGTCGAACGGCAGCTCGAGCGTGAAGCCGGCCGCGATCTCGAGCGCGAAGCTGCCGGCGTCGGGCCCGAGGATCGGCGGCTTCATCAGGCTGTAGATGACGCCCGGAGGCGTCGTGTCGGCTCGCTCGTAGAGCGAAATGCCGGGCTCGAGGCAGGCCGAGAGCGCGACGAGCGCGAGCACGCAGCGCTTCACCGGCACTCTCCCGACGACTGCTTCGCGTCGAGATCGGCGGCGGTGTGGCACTTCAAGCAGCCGCGGTCGTTCGCCTGGCGCAGGGCACGGCAGCGGCCACCGAAGCCATCGGGGTGTGGGTTCGTGCCGCGGCTCCCCGGGTTGACGGTGCGCGAGGCGTGGCAGGTGAGGCACGACTCTTCGCGGTGGCAGCCGATGCACTGGTTGAGGTTTCGCGCGGCGGCGACCGCGTGGTGTCGCGGGCCAGGGGTGTTCACCCACTCTTCGTAGTCGCCGTGCACCTTCAGGTTCCGCGCGCGCAGCGTCGGGTCGGAGCTCATGCCGATGCCGACGCGCTCGTGGCACGCGGCGCAGAACGACTGGTAGCGGTGGCAGGCGTCGCACTGCAGTGAGTCCATTCGTGCCTGGGTCGGGTGCAGCGTGACGTAGTCGTTCGGGTGCACGCTGATGGGCTTCTGCAGCGAGTCGTGGCAGGTCGCGCAGTACGAGTCAGTGTGGCACTCGGCGCAGGCGCGGCGATCGACCTTGGCGCGGGTGCCATGGGTGAACTCGTAGCGCGGGCCGTGATCGAGCCCGAGCGGGTCGCCCTGCATCGGGCGCAGCGACGCGGTGGCGAACATGATCTGCAGCCGGCCCGAGGGCTCGGTGACGTGGCAGGTGCGGCAGTCGCTCGGCGCGCTCGAGCCGTTGTGGCACTCGAAGCACGTCTTCATCTTGGGCAGCTGGTAGCGTGTGGAGAGATCGATTTCCTCCATGCCCTTGCCGGTGGCGCCGAAGTGGCACCGCTCGCAGGTGATGCCCTTCTCTTTGTCGAAGTGGATCTTGTGGTTGAAGATCAGGTTCGGGGTCGGCCAGGTCGCGACCGGCACGCTCTTCACCTTCTTCGCCTTGTCGACGCCGAGGTGGCAGGTGTCGCAGGCGGCGGGCGGGTCGACCTTCTCGCCCTTCTCGGCGGCGCCGATGTCGTGGCAGGCCTCGCAGGCCTCGTGCTCGGGGAAGGTGCCGGGGCGTGGCTTGCCGGCGAGCGGCACCAGCTTGTCGGAGGCCTTCTCGCTCTTGCGGGCGGCCTCGTGACAGGCCTCGCAGGGGGCTCCGACGCCGCCGGCGGACTCGGGCTTCACGTGCTGGCCGTGGCTGAACTCGATGGGGATGCGCTGGGCCGGGTAGATCGCCTCGTGGCGATCGCGCCCTGTCGCGGCGAGGCCGATGCCTGCGGCCCCGAGCGTGCACAGCGCTGCGATGACGATTCGCCGTCCCATCCCTCGCAAGAGGGCGGGCACGTTACACAAAATTCACCAGCGGCCCGACAGAATCGACAGCTGCCCGCCGGCGAGCACGCCCGAGCTGCGATCGGTCGAGAACACCGGCGACAGCGCCGGCACGCCGACCGTCACGCCGTGGCCTTCGCGGTAGTTCAAGAGCGCGGTGCCGCCCGAGCCGGGCTTGCCGAACCGGGGGCTCTTGAAGAGGTTGATGATGGCCATCTGCGCGAGCGGCACGACGCCGATGGTGCCGACGAGCAGCACGATCGGGTTCAAGCGCTGCTGCTGCTCGGTGATGGTGCCGCCGGCGCCCGGAGCGAGAATGCGCGATCGCGCGAGGTACGAGATGCCGAGCACGGCGCCCTCGACGCCGAGGCCGATCAGCGCCGCCGGCCACGTGTCCGAGTAGTACCAGCGGCTGCCGTTCGCGATCGACACCTCGGTCTGCGCGGTGCTCAGCGGTATCGCCGCGAAGAGAATCGACGTGACGACCCACCCGACGGCCTCGTCGCTGCCGAACAGCCCTCCTTCGGCGCCGTTCACGAAGCCCTGCAGCAGCAGAAAGTACGGCAGCAGTGAGACGCCGGCGGCGGTCAGCGCGCCGAACAGGCCCTCGCTGACCATGAGCCCGTACTCGACGGGCGGCTTCTCGTCGGCGGCCGGCTTCGGAGTCCCATACGGTGACGGGCCGGGCGGCACGGCCGAAGGCGGCGCGGGAGTGGCGGGAGTCGCGGGCGCGACCGAGGGCTCGGGCGGAGGCATCGGCGGCGGGCCGTCAGGCGACGCGGCGGGCGGCGGCTGCTGAACCGGCGCCGGCACCAGCGGAGGTGGAGGAAAGTCGGCTCCGACCTGCCCGACGGCGAGATGTGCGAACAACAGAACTGCGCTCGAGACCATATTCAGACCTTCGTTGCTTCGGCCCTAAGAGGTGATCAAACCGCCACGGCGATGGCGTCTATTTCCACACGGGCACCCTTCGGCAAACCGGCCACCTGAACCGTCGCGCGTGCGGGGGGAGCCACGGGGAAATAGCGGCCGTACACCTCGTTCACCACCTGGAAGTCGTTCAGATCCATCAAGTAGATCGTGCAGCGCACGACGTTCGAGAACGCGAGGCCGCCCTGCTCGAGCACGGCCTTGAGGTTCTGCATCACGCGGTCGGTCTGTGCGGCGATGTCGCCGCCGACGAGCTGACCGGTCTTGGGGTCGAGGGGGATCTGCCCCGAGAGGAACACCATCTTCCCTGCGGGGGTGGCGATGCCCTGCGAGTACGGGCCGATCGCCTTGGGAGCGCCTTCAGTCTGCAGAACCGTCTTCATACGCGCTCGACAGAGTACACCCCCTGGAGGCGTTCGATGGTCTTCATCAGATCGGTGAGCTGCTTCAGGTCGGAGATGACGACCTCGAAGGTGTTCACGGCGCGCTCGTCGCCGGTGGCGCGGCAGTTCGCCTGGCTGATGTTGACGCCCTTCTTCGAGAAGATGTTCGACATGTCGGCGAGCAGGCCGGGCCGGTCTTGCGTGAGCACGCGCAGGGTGACGCGGCGCTTGAAGTCGCCCTTCACGTCCCAGCTGACGTCGACGCGGCGCTCGGGGTCGGTGGCGAGCGCCTTGTCGCAGCCGGCGGTGTGCACGGTGACGCCGCGGCCGCGCGTGATGAACCCGACGATCGGGTCGCCCGGCACCGGAGCGCAGCAGCGGGCGAACCGCACGAGCACGTCGTCGACGCCGCCGATGGTGACTCCGCTCGACGACTTCTTGCCGACGAGCTTCTTCGCGACCTCGGTGACCTTGCCGAGGCCCTGAGAGAGGAGCCCGCCCGACGGCTGCGAGCCGCCGCCGCCGTTCACCTGCTCGCGGGCCGCGGCCTCGCGGGTCTCGGCGACCTTCTCGGGAGGCAGCAGGCGATCGACGATCTGCGAGACGGCGACCTTGCCGTAGCCGATGCCGACGAGCAGATCTTCCTCGGTGCGGTAGCCGAGGGCCTCGGCGTGCGGCTTGAGCTCGCCGGTCTTGATGAGCTTGTTGAGGGTGAGGCCGAAGCGCTTGAGCTCTTTCTCGCCGAGCTCGCGGCCGAGCTGGAGGCTCTTGTCGCGCTGCTGCTGCTTGATGAAGCCGCGGATCTTCTGCTGGGCGCGGCTCGTCTTGACGAAGGTGAGCCAGTCTTTCGACGGGTGGGCTTGCGGGCTCGTGAGCACCTCGACCTGGTCGCCGTTCTTCAGCTTGTACCGAAGGGGGACGATCTTGCCGTTCACCTTCGCGCCGACGCACTTGCCGCCGACGTCCGAGTGAATCGCGTAGGCGAAGTCGACGGGCGTGGCGCCGCGGGGCAGCGACTTCACGTCGCCCTTCGGAGTGAAGACGAAGACCTCGTCGGTGAAGAGGTCGACCTTGACGGTGTCGAGGAACTCTTTGGGGTCCTTGAGATCCTGCTGCCACTCCATGAGCTGGCGCAGCCAGGCGAACTTCTCGTCGTCGGCCGAGAGCGAGGCGCGGCCCTCTTTGTAGCCCCAGTGGGCGGCGATGCCCTCTTCGGCGATCTTGTGCATCTCTTCGGTGCGGATCTGCACCTCGACGCGCTCGCTCATGGGGCCGATGACCGTCGTGTGGAGCGACTGGTACATGTTCGGCTTCGGGATCGCGATGAAGTCTTTGAAGCGGCCGGGCACCGGCTTCCACATCTGGTGAATGAGGCCGAGCGACTCGTAGCAGTGGCCGAGCTCGGGCACGATGATGCGGAAGGCGATGACGTCGGGCACCTGCTCGAACTCGATGCCCTGCGCCTTCATCTTCTTGTGAATCGAGTAGAGGTGCTTGAAGCGGCCGGTGACGCGCCCGGGAATGTTGCGCTCCTTCAGCTTCTCTTCGATGAGGCGCACGACGTCTTCGATGTACTTCTCGCGCTCTTTCTTGCGGCGGCTGACCTTCTCGGTGAGCTCCTTGAAGTCTTGCGGCTTCGTGTACTGGAAGCTCAGGTCTTCGAGCTCGGTCTTGATCCAGCTGATGCCGAGGCGGTTCGCGAGCGGCGCGTAGATGTCGAGCGTCTCTTGAGCGATGCGCACCTGCTTGTCTTCGCGCATGTGCTCGAGCGTTCGCATGTTGTGCGTGCGGTCGGCGAGCTTCACGAGGATGACGCGAATGTCCTGCGCCATCGCGATGATCATCTTGCGGAAGTTCTCGGCCTGCTTCTCTTCCTGGCTGAGCGTGCTCGACGCCGAGAACTTCGAGAGCTTCGTGACGCCGTCGACGATGTTGAAGATCTCTTCGCCGAAGAGATCTTTCACCTCTTCGGGCGTCGCGAGCGTGTCTTCGATCGTGTCGTGCAAGAGGCCCGACACGATGCTCGCCTCGTCGAGCTTGAGCTGCGCGAGCAGACCCGCGACCTCGAGCGGGTGCACGAGGTACGGCTCGCCCGACTTGCGCACCTGACCCTGGTGGACCTTCGCCGAGTAGACGTACGCCTTCTTGATGACGTCGAGATCGGGGTCGGGGTGATACGAGGCGACCCTCTGGAGAATGTCGTTCAGGCGAATCAATGCCACCAAATCGTAACTGGCGTGGCGCACTGCGGCAATGTGAGACGCGGGCGTTGAAGCCTCGCAGACTCCTTGCAGAACCGTGCGGATTCACCGACTATCCGCACGCCCATGTCGGCGCTCCTGCTTTCGAACCTCGGGGTCATCTGCAACAAGTGCGACTTCCTGAACGTGGTCGGCGCGGCGCGGTGTGTGACGTGCGGCACTCCGACGGGTGACGGTGCGGGCGCGACGGTCGCTGCGACGTCGGGGCGGCCCGACACGAAGGGCTCGCCGCTCGCAGAGAACCCGCCGCCGTCGACGGGCTCGATGTCTCAGCCGCCGGGCCTGAAGCAGAAGGGGCCGCCTTCGCAGCCGTCGATCAAGACCGAGGCGCCGGCGAAGCCGCCGAAGCAGGCGCCGCCTCCGGCCGAGCCGCCGAAAGCGGCGACGCCTCCGCCTCCTGCGGTGCAGCCGGCCGAGAAGGCGCCGCAGGGCGCAGCGACCGGCGCGGGGCCGAAGTTCGCGTTGAACGTGATCGCCGGGCCGGCGCGAGGGCAGAAGTTCCGCGTCGGGGCGAACGGGGCGCAGGTCGGGCGCAGCAAGGGCGTGGTGCTGTTCCCCGATGATCCGTTCGTGTCTCCGCTGCACGCGTCGGTGGTGGTGAAAGACGGGCGCGTGACGATTCGCGACGAGGGCAGCACCTCGGGCGTGTACGTGAGCATTCAGGGGCAAGAGACGATTCCGCCCGACTGCTACTTCGCGACGGGCCTGCGGCTGTTCCGGTATGCGGGCGCGCTCGAGCCGGCGCCGCCGTTCGTGCCGGGCCGCATGGTCGTCTACGGAGCGCCGGTGCCACCGAACCAGGTGCACTACCACGTCGAAGAGATCCTCCTCGGCGATCGGCCGGGCCGCGCGGTGATCACGGCCGGGCCGATTCTGACGATCGGCCAGAGCAAGTGCGATCTGTCGTACCCCGGCGAAGACGGCATGGCCGCGCGGCACTGCGAGCTCTCGCCGATGCCGACGGGCGCGATGATCCGCGATCTGAGCGGTGGCCTCGGGACGTACGTTCGCGTCAAGGGCGAGCGTGCGCTGAAGGTCGGCGATCGGGTGCGGGTCGGGCAGCAGACGCTTCAGCTCGAAGCGCTGTAATCGAGAGCTCGGGCTGACGCTGAGAACTGCGAGGCTGCGGTCGCGGGGCGGGGACTCTGCCGCCCCCTACTCTCTCGGCAGCACGCTGTTGATGTAGATGGCGGCGCGCGAGTTCGCGGACTCTTTCAAGTGCCGCGTCCACCAGTGCTTGGCCTCGGCGGTCTCGTCGCGCTGGTAGTAGATCTCGCCGAGCTTCAGCGCGAGGCCGGCGCTCGGGTTCAGCACCCACGCGTCGAGGTACTTCTCTTTCGCCTCGTCCATGCGGTTGAGCTGCCAGTCGTTGTCGCCGTCGGCCTCGTACTGGTTCGCGAGCACGAGGTCGCGCTTCTCGACGGGCACCTCGATCGCGTACAGCGGCCCGGTCGGGCGCGACGGCTTCGCGGTCTTGTCGACGCCCGGCACCGGCACGTCGTGCTTCGGGTCGATCGACGGCTCGACGACCTTGCCCTTCTGCTGCGACTGGTAGACGTAGAAGCCGCCCAGGCCCAGCGCCGCCACGATGAGCGCGCCCGCCGCGATCTTGAAGATCGTGCCCGCGCCGCCGGGGCCGGGAGTCGTCGTCGAGCCGCGGTCGGTGATCTCTGCGGGCGGGTGAGCCGGGCGCCGCGCGTTGGGCGCCGTCGTCGGAGCCTGCGGCAGCGCGACGTCGGAGCCCGGCACCGGGCCCACGTGCACCCTGCCCGTCGGCGGCTCGGCGCGGACGGTGCTCTCGCTGCCCCAGCCGGGATCTTGCGTGATGCGCGTCTCTTGCTGCTCGATGGGCGTCACCTTGCGCGGCATCGAGCCGCTCGCGCCGCGCCGCATCGGAGCCGCCGCGCGCCGCTCTTTGTCGATCGCGAGCAGCTCGGCGCGAAACGCCTCGGCGTTCTGCGGGCGCTCGTTCGGGTCTTTGGCGAGCGCTCTCATGATGACGCGCTCCATCGCGGGTGAGATGCGGGCCTCGGGCCGGCGCTTCGACGGCGGAGGCGGGATCTCGGTGAGGTGCTTCGTCGCGAAGCCGACCGCGCTGTCGGAGTCGAACGGCAAGAGCCCGCTCGTCAGCTGGTAGAGGATCACGCCGACCGCGTACAGATCGCTGCGCGGGTCGAGCTGGGCGCCGCGCGCCTGCTCGGGGCTCATGTACTCGGGCGTGCCGCACACGAAGCCGGCGCGCGTGAGCGCGGGGCCGTCTTCGCCGCTGCCGTCCATGATCTTCGCGATGCCGAAGTCGAGCACCTTGACGAAGTCGGGGTCGCCGCGGCGCTGCTCGACCATGATGTTCTCGGGCTTCAGGTCGCGGTGGATGACGCTCGCCTTGTGCGCGTCGCTCAGCGCCGACAGCACCTGGCTCACGATGCGCACGATGCGCGCCTCGGGCAGCGGCCACTCGCGCGAGAGAATGTGGTGGAGGTCTTTGCCGTTGACGAACTCCATCGCCATGTACAGCGCGCCGTCTTCGGTCTGGCCGAAGTCGATGACGCCGATGGAGTTCGGGTGGTTCAGGCGGCTCGCGGCCTTCGCCTCACGCTGGAAGCGCGCGACCGTGCGCTCGTCGCTGAGCAGCGCCTGCCGCAGCACCTTGAGCACGATCGGCTTGTCGAGCGCGATCTGGTTCGCCTTGTAGACCTTGCCCATGCCGCCTTCGCCCAGCATGGACTCGACCTTGTAGCGGCCAGCGACGGTCTTACCGATGTACTCGTCTGAGCCCGGCGGCACGGTGAGCGCCAACTTTTCCACGGCTGTTCGACGAGCGCCACTGGGTCAAAGGGTCCTGATATAGGGTCATCCCACATGCCAGCCGCTCAACGCCCCAAGGTTGCCGTTCGGGTCGTCCGCGCCGACGGAGGTCCCGAGGCGCTGGTCCCGATCCGTGGAGACGTTCTGCTCGCCGGCCGCACCGGTGACCTGTCGCTGCCCGACGACCCGTTCGTCGCCGACACCCAGGTGCGGTTCTTCTTCTCGGGCGCCCGCCTCGCGATCGAAGACGTCGGCGGAGGCAACGGCGTCTTCACCCGCCTGCGCGCCGAGCGCGAGCTCTCGACCGGCGGCGAGGTGCGGCTCGGACGCCAGCGGCTCGTGCTCGAGCCGATTCCCGCGCTGGCTCCGGCCGCCGATGGCGCGACCGCGTGGGGCTCTCCTGATGCGGGCTACCGGTTCCGCCTGGTCGCGCTGCTCGAGGGCGGCATCCGCGGCTCTGCGTTTCCGCTCAAAGACGGCGACAACTTCCTCGGCCGCGAGAACGGCGACATCGTGTTCCCCTCCGATGGCTTCGTGTCGGGCCGCCACGCCGTGCTGCACGTCGCGCAAGACCGGCTGCTCGTGCGCGATCTCGGCTCGTCGAACGGCACGTTCTTGAGGCTGACGGCTCCGGCGTTCGTCGACAACGGCGACCAGTTCTTGATCGGCCGGCAGCTCGTGCGCGTCGAGATTCAGGCCTAGCGGCAGACGCTGACGCCCGACGCGTTGAGCGCGACGGTGCGGGGCACTCCGGCGTCGGCGGGGAACGTCAGCGTCGCGTGCACCGCGACTGCGGCGGGCACGATCGCTCCACCGTCGAAGTCGATGTGGCCCGTGCCGCTGGTCGCCGGTATCCCGCTGCCCCCGATGCCCGAGCCGGGGCAGCCGCCATCGGTGAACGCGGCCCACGCGTTGACGACGCCCCAGCCGCCCGGCGCCGAGATACCGAGCTGGCCGGCCGACGGCTCCGAGAGGTGGATCGCGACGCACAGGCCCGTGACCCCATCGACGCGGCCGATCTGCATGTGGTTGAGCCCGCCGGAGTAGTGGCACACGCCAAACCGCGGCGACGGCCGGCAGACGTTGTCGATGCACGCCTGCCCCGGGGCGCAGTGTGCCGTACCGAGACACGCGAGCTCGCAGAAGCCGGCGTCCGGCCGGCAGACGCCGTCACCCGAGCATGTCTGCGACGTCGCGCACGGGCTGCCCTCGTCGTCGGTGCCCGCGTCAAAGCAGCGACCACACACGCAGTCGATGCCGCCGCAGAACGGCCCCGAGCAGCACAGGGGCAGGCAGAGGTTGACGTCGCACCGCTTTCGGTCGGCGCAGCGGTTGCCGTAGTCGCAGCCCGGCTGCGGGCAGAGGACCGTCACGCCGCCCGGGCAGCCGCCGTCGACGACGCTCCCGCCTCCAGACCCGCCGCCTCCGCCGCCCGTGCCCGCGTCGACGCAGTCCCAGCAGAGGCAGTCGAGGCACTGGCAGCCCGCCGGCTCGCAGCCTTCGCCGCAGAGGCGGCTGTTGCCGAGGCGCGTGCCGGGCGGGCACGTGGGAGGCGCGCGGCAGTGGCCGGCGCAGAACCCGCCTCCGGCGCCTCCGCTGGAGCTACCGCCGGCTGCGCCACCGTCGGGCGCAGGAATCGGCGGAGCACACAGGCAGGCTCCGGCACAGCCCAAGAGCATCAGCGCGAGGCCGAAACGCATCGTTCGTTCGACACGCTCCGGCCCGCGCGTGAGACTCAGCCGTACGACTTTTCCTTCTTCTCCTGCTCTTCCTTGCAGCGAATGCAGAGCGTCGTCACCGGGCGCGCCTCGAGGCGCTTCGGCGAGATCGGCTCTTCGCAGCGCTCGCAGATGCCGAACGTGCCCTCTTCGATGCGGGCGAGCGCCTTCTCGATCTTCTTGAGGAGGAACTTCTCACGGTCGCGCAGGCGGAAGACCATCGACTGGGCGTACTCGCTCGACGCGAGATCGATCTCGTCGGGGAGGTCGTCCGTATCGAAGTTCGACTCCTCCATGAGGGTCTTCTTCGCGCTCTGCAGCAAGGCCACCTTGCTGTCTTCGAGCATCTTTTTGAACCGCTTCATTTCCTTCTGGTTCACGGGCACGGCCCCCTATCTGGGAGGAGAAAAAAGGCTGAACAGCATGGGGCACCGATCTCTTGGTGTCAAGGCGACCACTTTCAAGATATGGAAACGTTTGAGCAATGTCCGACGCCGCCGCAAAGTTCGACCGCGAGTTCTTGAAGGCCGCGCTGGCACTCGCCAATCGCGCCGAGGTCGATCACCTGCTGTATATCGCCGACGTTCCGATTCAGCCGTCTGATTTACGCGGAAGAAAGTGTCGCAAGAAGCTCACCTACGCGGTGACCAGCGACGCGATCGCTGAAGACTTCAAGAAGAAAAAAGAGAAGGCGCTCGTCATTCCCGCCTACGACTACTCGCGCACCGAGCGCGTGAAGGTCGCGATGGTGAGCGCGCTGCAGCAGGGCGCGTTCAAAGAGGGCGACCTCATTCTCTGCCTCACGGGGCGCATCGGCCGCCAGCCCGACACGATGATGCAGATGCGCATCGGCGCGTCGCTCGACGATCGCGTCGCGATCGAGGGCGTGAAGCTCGGCGACAACCTCGACTCGCAGGTCGTCGACGCCCTCATTCAGCTCGCGCTGCAGATCGGCCAGGAGGGCTTCGAGGGCCACCCGATCGGCACCATCATCTGCATCGGCGATCACAACCACGTGCTCGAGAAGAGCCGGCAGCTCACCATCAACCCGTTTCAGGGCCTGTCGGAAGACGAGCGCAACGTGCTCGACCCGCGCATCCGCGAGGCGATCAAGAACTTCTCGGTGCTCGACGGCGCCTTCATCATTCGCGAAGACGGAGTCGTGCTCGCCGCCGGCCGCTACCTCTCGGCGAGCGACGACACCGTGAAGATTCCGCTCGGCCTCGGCGCGCGACACGCCGCGGCCGCAAGCATCACGGCCACCACGCAGTCGATCGCCATGGTGGTCAGCCAGACCTCGGGAGCCGTGCGCCTGTTCAAGGAGGGCAATATCGTTCTCGAGCTTCACCAGACCGCCCGCCGCACGTAGGCATGACGAGGAGGAAACGCACCCATGGGGATGATCAAGCTCGAGATTCCGCACACGCTCTCGATGGACGAGGCGAAAGCCCGCGTGCAGGCGCTGCTCGACTATTGGGGTCGTAAGTACGGAGTGAAGTCGAGCTGGGCCGGCGACAAGGCGACGTTCGCGGGCAAGGCGATGGGCATCACCATCGATGGCTACCTCACCGTCGCCATGGGCCGCGTCGGCGGCGAGGCGACCGACCCCGGCATGCTGCTGCGCGGGCAGGCGACGAAGTACCTGCAGCGGAAGTTCGGCGACTACCTCGACCCGAAGAAGACGCTCGCCGACGTTCAGGGCGAGGTCTGAAGGTCGCGGTCGGGCACCGGGAACGCGCGCAGCGGCGCCGGCTCGGCGAACCACAGCCCCCAGAACGTGTAGGCGGCGAGCGCGGTGCCGAAGGGCACGTTGAACACGTGTAGCGCGGCGATCACCGTCGCGAGCACGTCGCCCCACTTGCGACCGGCCAGCACGCCGATGCCCGCGATGATGCCGAGGGCGCCCGCGAGCGCCGCGGTCACCGCGATGACGATCAGAATCGTCGCGAGCCCGATGCCGAGAATCGTCGCGGCCTCGTGGCCCTTCGTCGCGTACGCCACGACGCCCCAGATGCCGCCGAAGATGGCCGTGACGACCATCACCGGTACCAGCGCCATGAACCCCATCACCGCGTGAAGCGCTCCGATGATCTTCCGGTGCATACGATGGCGTACGTAAGGACGGCGGCTCGATTGCGCAAATGCGACTCTGCTTCTGGGTCGGCTCCGCTGCTCGCGGGCTGGCTCAGTCGTCGTCGGCGATCGACGGCGCGTCGAAGTGCACCGTCGTCGTCATGCCCGACTCGACCTCGACCGTGCGCGTCGCCCGCGTCTTCTTCTTGTCGTCGAACTGGGCGTCGACCTTGTGGGTGCCCTCCCAGACCTGAATGTGGGTGCCCGTGACGGGCTTGCCGTCGACCAGCACCTTCGCGCCCTGCGGAGCGTCGAGCTCGACCCACCCCTTCGAGAACGCGAACCGCACCGCCGTCTGCTCGTTCGACACCACGTCGACCGTCACCGTGCGCTTGAAGCCGAGCTTCTTGTTCTCGAGGTGCACCGAGTTCTTGCCGGCGGGCAGCGTCGCGAGCACCGGCGTCACGCCCAGCTCGCGGCCGTCGATCATCGCGTTGGCTTCGGGGTCGGTGACGATGCGAATCGTGCCGGCCGCCGCGAGCACGGTGCGCGTCTCGCCGGCGCCCGCGTCGATCGTCTGCTCGATCATCACCGGGTTCGCTGCGCCGACCAGCGGCGCCGCCTCGGGCTTCGCCGCCGGCTTCGTGCCGGGCGGTGGCTCGATCTTCGACGCCTTGCCCGGGTCGAGCGGCGCGTCGTCGAACTTCACCATCACCCAGACGAACGTGAGCGAGATGAGCGCCAGCCCACCGAGCGCGAGCCCCCACACCGCGCGGCGGAACTGACCCTCGTCGAGCCCGGCGAACGTCTTCGTCGGCGACAGCGGCTTGAAGTCGTGCGTGCGATCGACGCTCTGCTGCGGCGGCAGCGAGTCGACCTGGAGCCGCTGCGCGTCGGTGGCCGGCGGCTCGTCGCCCGGGATCGTCGCGTCGGGGTTGTCGCCCATCGCGTTCAGATCGGTGTCGAGCGTGCCGCTCGGGCCCGTCTTGGCCTGCGGCGCGGCCGGAGCCGCCTGCGCCATCGGCGTGAGCGAGGTCGGAGCCTCGGCCAGCTCGTGCGGCACCGCGCGCTTTCCCGTGCTGCGGGTGCGGTCGGGGGCCGGCTCGTGCGCGTGGCTGACCGGAGGCCGCTTGCCCGAGGTGCGGTTCCGCTCGGGCGGCGGCGGAGCTGCGGCGGCCTGGGCCGGCAGCGCCGAGCGCGTGGGACGCTTCGCCGGAGGCGGCGGAGACATGAGGGGCGCGGTGACCGGGTTCGTGATCGGCAGCTCGGGGTTCGTCGGCCGCTTCCCGACGGGAATCGCGGGGAGCGGGCTCAGCGGCGTCGGGCCGGCGTCTTCGGCGTCGGGGTCGACGAGCGTCGCGTCGGGCGACGGAGCGTTCTTGTGCGGCTCACCCACGGTGCGAGTCAGTGTACCGGAATCGCGAAGTGCGAGAGCCAACGCTTCGACGCGTGGAGCTCGAGTAACCGCGCGGTGATCTCGGGAGCGTCGACGAGCCGGCCCGAGGCGATGCGTCGTGCGGCGTGGTCGGCCCAGCCCGGCAGCAGGTGGCGAAGGCTCTCGGCGGCGTAGACCGCGGAAGCGCGCTCGGCGAGCTCGAAGGCCTGGGCGGTGCGGCGCTGCGAGCGATCGGGGACCTCGAGCTCGGCGAGCCGGCCGTCGAGCACGTCGTCGAAGCCCGGCCCCATGAGCTCGAGCCCCTCGCCGGTGAACGGCGCGAGGCCGGCGGCGAGATCGAAGCGCTTCGCGAGGCGGTCGGCGCTGCCGGTCGCGGGCTTGAGGCGCGAGAGCTGCAGCACGATGCCCTCGAGGTTCACGGCGGTGCTGCCGTCGAAGAGGCTGACGACCGAGGCGTCGCGCATGAGCTTCTGAAACGGGGCCGAGCGCAGCCAGTGCCTCGCGCCGAACACGACGGCGACGTCGCGGATGAGCTGCTCGCAGCGCGTCGGCACGAAGTACTTGGTGACCGCCGCGGCGAGGCTCATCTGGCCGGGGTCCGTGTGCAGGCCGCGCCAGGCGCCGACCGCGACGGCCTCGGCGATCAGCAGATCGAGGAAGGCGGTGGTGAGCACTGCCCGCACGTGGGGGATCTGAAACGCGCTCGCGCCGTAGAGCTTGCGGTCGAGCGCGAAGTCGAGCGCGAGGCGCAGCGCGGTGTCGGCGGCCCCCAGCGAGAACGCCGCACAGCCGATGCGCGTGACCTGGAGCGCCCGGAGCGTGAGGTCGACTCCGGTGCCCTCGTTGCCGAGCAGGCCGACCGGGCCGGCGCCGTCGAACGCGAGGCTCGAGATGTCGGCGCCGCGAATGCCGTGGGTGGCGAGCTTGGGGCCGCAGCTCCAGCCGCTGGCAGAGGCCTTGTCGAGGTGAACGAGCGACAGCGCGCCGAGGCCATCGCGATCGTTCGTGCGGGCGAGCACGGTGACGAGCTCGGCGCGCGTCGCGTTGTTGATGAGCCACTTCGCGCCGGTGAGGCGGCCGTCCCGAACGCGGGTGCCGGTCGCGAGCAGATCGCTGCCGTGGGCCTCTTCGGTGAGCGCGAGCGCGGCGAGACGGCCGGCCTTCAGGGCCTCGACCTGGCGCGCGCGCTGCGCGGCCGTGCCCTTCAGCCACACCGGCACGCTGCCGAGAAACGCCTGGCCGAGCGCGATCGCGGCGGTGAGATCGCGGCGAGCGACGGCGCGCATCAAGAGCGCCGCTTCGGTGATCGAGCTGAGCCGCCCGCCGTCGGCGAGGGGAATGAAGTGCTCGAGGAAGCCCCGGCGGGTGAGCTCGGCGCACAGCGGGTCGGGAAACGCCTCACGCTCGTCGAGCTCGAGCGAGCGCTGCCAGCCGAAGGGGTTCTCGGCGGCGCCGGCGTCACCGAGCCCGCGCTCGAGCTCGGCGGCAGACCGGGCATCGGCAAGCAGCGTCATCTCGGCGCATCGTGAACCGGGCGCATGCGAAGCGCCAGCACCACGAACGTCACGCCGAGCACGGCGTGCAGCACCGAGTTCGGCATGACGCCCGCGAGCTGGGTGAGCGTGCCGTCGCGCCAGGCGAGCAGCTCGATGGGCAAGAGGCCGAGCTGCACGACCGCGTTGCCGGCGAAGAACGCGCGCAGCGTGGGCGACGGCGCGTGGCGCCGCATCAAGAGCGACATGACTCCGAGCGCGAGAATGTTCACTCCGACCTCGCGCACCCAGACGACGGTCGCGGGCGACGGGGCAGCGCCCTTGCTGGCGAGCAGCTGCAGCGGGGAAGACAGCGCGAGCGCTCCGACGGCGAGCGCGATGGAGCCGACGACGGTGAGGAAGGTCTTCATGCGCGCGAGGGTGCATCGGCGCGCCGGCGCGCGCGATTCCCTCGGGAGGTAATGGGCCGCCTGTCGGGGCCGGCGTACGCTGCGCGGCGTGTCGAGCCGGCTCTTCCCCGCTTTGCTGAAGTTCTGGCGGCGCCGCCGCGGCTTCTCGCAGCTCGCGCTCGCGCTCGAGGCCGACGTGTCGACGCGGCACCTGAGCTTCCTCGAGTCGGGGCGCGCGAAGCCGAGCGAGGAGATGGCGCTGCGGCTGGCCTCGGTGCTCTCGATGCCGCTGCGCGATCAGAACGACCTCCTGGGCGCCGCCGGCTTCGGGCCGCGCTACCGAGACGAGGGGGCGCTGCCCGACGAGATCGGCCGCGCGCTCGAGCAGATGGCCGAGCAGCACGAGCCCTACCCGCTCGTCGTGCTCTCGCTCGACGGCACGATCGTTCGCCAGAACCGCGGCGCCACCGCGCTGTTCGGGCGGCTGCTCGCAGAGCCCGAGGCCATGCCGGCGCAGCCCGACATCTACTCGCTGCACTTCGACGAGCGGCTGCTCAAGCCCGCGGTCGTCGGCTGGGAGGCGCTCGCCCGCAGCATGCTCTCGCGCCTGCACCGCGAGGCGCTGCAGCGCGGCAGCGACGAGATGACCGCCCGGCTCGAGCAGCTGACGAAGCTGCCGGGCGTACCGCGAGAGTGGCGCCAGCCCGACCTCGGCGATGGCTCGGCCACGCTGCAGGTGCGGTACACGAAGGGGCCGGTGAGAGCGGCATTTCTCGTCACGGCGACGACGTTCGTGGGGCCGCGGCAGCTCGACCTCGACGAGGTGCGCATCGAGAGCTGCTTCCCGCTCGACGCCGAGACGCGGGCGCTGTGCGAGCGGCTCAGCCAGGCTCGGGACGATCGTTGAGCTCGAGCTTGGGCGCGGCGCCGCCTCGAGGCCTGCTCCGCGGCCGACGCCGAGACGCGTGGGCTGTGCGATCGTCGAGCTCGAGCTTGGGCGCGGTGCCGCCTCGAGAGCTGCTCCCCGCCCGAGGGCTCGCATCCTCGTGCGCCTCATCGCACCGAGGCCGAACGCCGGAGACGCACTTCGACTCGCTCCTTGTGAACGGCCAGCCCGCTTCGGGCCCAGCCTGCTCAGTCGGGCTCGCGGCGATCGGTGAGCTTGCGCTTGAAGAGGCTCAAGAGCCCCGCGCCAGAGCGCGCGAAGACGAGCGCGAGCTTCAGCTTGCCGGTCTTCTTCGGCACCAGCTCGCCGTCGAGGTACAGCTGGCGGGTGCCGGCGCGCTGCCGCTTGCCGCTCGAGGTCTTGGGAATGGTGCCGGGCGGCACGAGCACGACCTCGTCGAGGATGAGGCCCGAGTGCGTGGCGACGGCCTCGCTGACGGCCCCTGCGAGCACCTGCTTCTTCGCGGCGTCGTCGAGCTTGGTCTCGCAGACCATGACCGAGAGATCGACGGCGCGGGCTTCATCGTAGACGCCGAACGCGACGGCTCCGCCGGGGCGCACGCCGTCGACTCGCTCGGCGAGGCGCTCGAGATCTTCCGCGTAGAAGTTCTTCCCGCGGATGATGAGCATGTCCTTCGAGCGGCCGGTGATGAACAGCTCGCCGCGATCGTGGAAGCCGAGGTCGCCCGTCCACAGCCAGCCGTTGCGCAGCACCTTCTCGGTGGCCTCGGGATCCTGGAAGTAGCCCTTCATCACCGAGGGCCCTTTGACGAGCACGTGGCCGACGATGCGCTCCTTCAGCCAGCGGCCCTTGTCGTCGACGACCTGCATCTCGTGGCCCGGCACCGGGCGGCCGACGCTGACGACGGCCATGGTGCCCTGCCCGTTGCGCTCGACGACGCGGCCCATCGCGAGCTCGGCGCGATCGACGACGAGGTAGCGCACATAGTCGCCGACCTCGCTGCCCTTCTGCTTCTTCGGGTCGTGCAGGTCGGGGAACGTGACCGCGACCGTCGCCTCGGCGAGGCCGTAGACCGGGTACAGCGCAGCGGGCGAGAAGCCGTACGGGCCGAACGCCTCGACGAAGTCGCGCAGCGAGCGCACGTTGACCGGCTCGGCGCCGTTGAGCGCGAGGCGCACGCTCTTGAGATCGAGCCCCTCGCGGTCTCTCGGGCGCACGCGCTTGGCGCACATCGCGTAGGCGAAGTTCGGAGCGGCGGTGAGCGTGCCCTTGTACTTCGTCATCGCGTGCAGCCAGCGCGCCGGCTGCATCAAGAACGCGGTCGGCGGCATCAGCACGACGGGGATGCGCCAGTAGATCGAGAACAGCAGCCCGCCGATGAGCCCCATGTCGTGGTACAGCGGCAGCCACGAGACGGTCACGTCGCTCGAGTTGATCTTCGACGCCTGACCCGCCGCGTGAATGTTCGAGCAGAGGTTCTTGTGCGTGAGCAGCACGCCCTTCGGGTTGCCGGTCGAGCCCGACGTGTACTGGATGAACGCGGGGTCCGACGAGAGCGCGTGCGGCTTCGGCGGTGAGGCGCCCTCGTCGAGCATGCTCTCGACGGTGCCGAGGTGGCGCAGCGACTTCACCTCGAGCGCGAGCTCGCCCAAGAGCGGCACGAGCTGCCGGCTCGCGAGGCAGACCTTCGCCGAGCAGTGCTGTGCGATGTGCTTCAAGCGCGCGAGGCCGAGCTCGGTCTTCTCGAGGGCGGCGGGCGGGTACGACGGCACGGGGACGCCGCCGGCGAGCTGGACTCCGAAGAAGGCGACGATGAGCTCGGCGCTGGTGGGGAAGACGAGCAGCGCGCGATCGCCGCGCTTGAGGCCCTTCTTGAGCAGGGCTCCGGCGACGGCGCGCGCCTGGCGGTAGAGGTCGAAGTACGTGAGCTCGGTGGGCGGGTCGCTCTCGTCGTCGGCGAGCAGCGTGATGCCGCGCTCGGGCGAGAGCCGCGCCGCCATCGAGAGCGCGTGCAGCAGCGTGGGGTACAGCGGCTTGAGCTGCTCGGCGGTCATCGCGACGCCGAGCCGCCAGGCGCCGGTGCGGAACCCGCCCTGGAACTTCTGATCGGGGAAGCTCGAGCGGAAGACCGCCGAGACCGAGACCTCCGAGACCGTGTCTTCTTTGTCGCCTGTGCGGCTCACGCGCTCACCTGCCCGATGATCTTGCACAGCTCGTGGCGCGCATCCGCGAAGGCGATCACGCGATCGACATAGCCCGACTCGGCCGGAGCCCAAGCGTGATCGTTCGCGGCGAGAAACGCGTCGCGCTTCGCCGCCCGCGCCGCCTTCGACTTCGCGTCGGGGTCTTTCGGCTCGGGCCCGAGCACCACCTCGATCGTCGCGTCGGCGCCCATCGGCCCGACGCGCGCCGTCGGCAGCGCGAGCCGCACCTGCGCCGCGAACGACAGCACGCTCGCGCCTCCGAACGACTTGCGCACGATGAGGCACACGAGCGGCACCTGCGCGTTGCCGTAGGCCGTCAGCAGCGTGGCCCCGTGGGGGATGATGCCGCCCTCTTCCTGCTTGCGACCCGGCAGGTAGCCCGGCACGTCGACGAGCGTCACGATCGGCAGGCCGAGCTGCGAGGCCCACGTCACGAAGGCCGCGCCCTTCCGCGACGCGTCGATGTCGAGGCAGCCCGCCAGGTGCAGCGGGTTCGACGCCACCACCGCCACCGCGCGCCCGCCGAGCCGCGCGAACGCCGTCACGAGGTTCTGCGCGAACGCCGGCGACAGCTCGAGCACCGAGCCCGCGTCGAAGATCGCCGCGAGCACCTTGCGCATGTCGTACGCGCGCTTCTGCGAGGCCGGCACGAGCTTCTGCAGCTCGGGCGTCGCGCGATCGGCGGGGTCGGCCGCCGCGGCCCCCGGCTTCACCGCCGCCAGCACGGCGCGCAGCCACGCGAGCCCGTCGGCCTCGGTCTTCAGCACCGCGTGGCACGCGCCCGTGCGCTTCGCGTGCAGCGCCGGAGCGCCGAGCTGATCGAGCGTCACGTCTTCGCCGGTCACGACCTTCGTCACCTTCGGGCCCGTGATGAAGAACCAGCTCTGGCCCTCGACCATGCCGACGCAGTCGGTGAGCGTCGCGGCGTACGCGGCCGCGCCGACGCACAGCCCGCTGATGAGGGTGAGCTGCGGCACCCGCCCCTTCATGCGGATCATGCGCCGCAGGATCTCGCCGTACGCGTCGATGGCGTCGGTGCCCTCTTCGACGCGCACGCCGTCGGAGTCGGCCAGCGTGATGACCGGAGCGCCCCGCTCGGCCGCGAGGTCGAGCACGCGGCAGACCTTGCGCGCGCCTTCGCGGCCGAGGGCGCCGCGCAGCACCGTCGGGTCGTGGGCGTAGACGCAGACCGTCGCGCCGTCGATGGCGCCGAGGCCGGCGACGACGCCGTCGCCCGGGTGCAGGTTCGTCGCGAGCTGCTCGCTCGCGTGCGCGTGGCGGTGCAGCACGTGGCGCTCGAGCTCGACGAACGAGCCGGGGTCGAGGAGCTGCTCGATGCGCTCACGGGCTCCGAGGCGGCCGAGGCGGCGCTGGCGGTCGAGGCGGGCCTTGCCTCCGCCCTCGAAGGCGCGCGCATCGCGGGAGGCGACCTGCTCGAGGAGCTCCTGCAGCGAGGGCTCAGCCACGTCAGCCCTTCTCGTTGGCCGCCAGGTACGCGACCACCTTCTTCACGGTGTCGAGATCGCGAAACGCCTCGACGTCGGCCTTCAGCCCGAACTCGCGGCTGACGAGGTAGATGAGATCGACGGCGTCGAGCGAGTCCATGCCCAGATCGCCTCGGAACGTCGCGTCGGGCACGACCTTCTCGGCGGGGATCCGGAAGTCGGCCTGGAGGATCTCTCGGAGCCTGGAGAGCACCTGTTCCTGGGTCATTTCCGCCGCGACTCTATACTGCCGCTCCTTTGGCGCCCGGACTTCTCGCGTACGACCTGCTCTTCTTCCTGCTCGCGACGGTGACCTACGCCGGGGCGCTGCAGGTCGCCGCTGAGGCGTTCGGCCGGCTCTCGACGCTCGTGCCGTGGCCGCTCGCCGTGGTGCCCGCGGTGCTCGCCGGCCTGCTCGTGCTCATCGCCGAGGTCGGCGCGCTGACGTTCCTCTGCCCGCGGCTCGTGCCCGGTCGCTACCCGATGATGAAGGGCCGCATGTTCTGGGCGTGGATCTTCCGCACCATGCTGCGGCGCCTGCTCATGCCGCCCGGCGTGCGGTGGGTGCTCTTCAGCTCGAACGCGCTGCGCTTCCTCGCGCTGAGGGCGATGGGCGCGCGCGTCGCGTTCACCGCGAACATGTCGTCGGACGTCGACGTGCTCGACCCGGCGCTGCTCGAGGTCGGCCCAGGCGCGATCATCGGCGCGCGGTGCTTCACGTCGGGGCACTGGGTCGACCGCGGGCAGCTGCGGCTCGGCATGATCCGCATCGGAGCGAACGCGATGCTCGCGGCCGCGGTGAACGTCGCTCCGGGCGCGACGGTCGGGGCGAAGGCCGTCGTGAAGCCCCTCGCGTCGCTGGGCCCCGAGTGCGTCGTCGGCGACGGAGCCGAGATCGGCGGTGAGGCGCTCATCGACATGGCGGCCCGCATCGGCGAGCGCGCCGTCATCGGCCACCGTGCTCACGTGCGCGCAGGTGTGACCGTCGCCGCCGGCGCCAAGATCGCGATCGGCGCCGTCGTCACGGGCTGACGCTCATACCGCGGCTCACCTGAGAGCCGCGGGTCTAAGGGCAGGTGTCGTCTTTGAAGTACGTCAGGCCCTGGCGCATGAGCGCGCACTCTTCACCGCACGCCATGCCGATGCAGCGCCGCGTCTTCGAGCCGGCGTCGCCCGGCGGGCACGTCGAAGGCAGGCCCCAGCAGTCGCCGCCGTTGTCCGCGATGTTGCAGACCTGGTTGTCTTCTCCGCGCTCGGCGCAGGCCTGGCCACCGGGACACGGCAGACCTGCGAGGCCACCGCAGCTTCGCGGCAGGGCGCACTCGCCCGCGGCCGAGATCGACATGCCGAACGCCGCGGCGACGCCCGCGTTCCAGTAGTTCACGTGGTCACAGCCGCACTCGGGGGCGCGGTTCGACGGGGCGCCGCCCAGAGGAGGAGTCGCGCGGCAGGTGCCGGCTCCGCAGCCCGGCGCGAAGCAGTAGCGGCCCGCGCCGCAGGGTGAGCCGCCGTCCCAGCTGCACGCCGTGCCGGTGCCTCCGGCCGTACCGCCGCCTCCTGCGGTGCCGCTGCCGCCGGCCGTCGCGCTGCCGCCGGCCGTCGCGCTGCCACCGGCCGTCGCGCTGCCACCGGCCGTGCCGCTGCCACCGCCGACGCCGGTGCCTCCGGCAGTCGCCGTGCCGCCGCCGCTCGAGGTGCTGCCGCCGCCCTGCCCGCCGGCTCCGCCGGAGCCTCCGTCGACGGTGGCCGGGGCCGACGCACAGGCAATGCACAGCATCACGCAGAGGTAGCGCATGCGCCGCAGTGTCTCACGCCGTGCGGCTGCGATCGACGAACGCCACGAGGCGCGAGAGCGTGCCGAAGTTCTCGGGCACGACGTCGGCGGCGCGGACGCGCAGCCCGAACGTGTCTTCGATCGCCTCGGCGAGCATGACGAGCTCGAGCGACTTCAGCTCGAGCGGCTCGTCGGGGCCGGCGACCTCGACGTGCTGCTCGATGAGCTCGCGCAGCTGCGACTCGGTGCTCACGCGCTGCCCTCGGCGAGCCCGCGCACGCCGGCGTGGTCGATCTTCCCGTTCTGGGTGCGCGGCATCACGTCGACGATCACATAGCGCGAGGGCCGCTGCTGCGGCGGAACCTCGCGGCCTTTCGCGCGAAGCGAAGAGAGCGTCACCGCGCCCTCGACGACCGCGACGAGCCGGGCTCCGAGGGCCTCGTCGGGCAGCGCGGCGACCGCGACCTCGCGCACGCCCGGGACCCCGCGGAAGGCGTCGGCGACCGACTCGAGCGAGACGCGCTCGCCCGCCACCTTCACGACGCCGTCGCTGCGGCCCTCGACGAAGACGAAGCCGTCGCGGTCGACGTGGCCGAAGTCGCCGGTGCGCAGCGTGCCGTCCGGCGAGAGCACGCGCGCGGTGCCGGCCGCGTCGTTCAGGTAGCCGAGCATCACCGACGGCCCGCGCACGGCGAGCTCGCCCGACGCGTCGGTGGGCAGCCGCTCGCCGCTCGGGCTCACGGCGAACACGGTGAGGCCTGGCAGCGCTCGCCCCACCGAGCCGAACGCGAAGGCCGGGTGCTCGTCGGAGACCGCCGTCACGCGCGGCGACGCCTCGGTCAGGCCGTACTGGTTGAAGAAGCGCACGGCGCCGAACGCCTGCCGCACGAGGGCGACGACCGGCGCGTCGAGGCGGCCGCCCGCCGACGCGACGTAGCCGAGGCGCGCTCCGCTCTTCTGCTCGAGCTCGGCGCGCGCGAGCAGCCGCAGCGACGCCGGCACCGACGAGAGCCCCACCGGCCGGCCGACGGCCGCCATCGCGGCGAGCTTCTGCACGGGGAACTCGAGACCGTTGAACAGCCACACCGTACCGCCCACGCGCAGCGTCGTGAGCGCCTGGCCGACGAGCGCGTAGCTGTAGTGCAGCGGCAGCACGAGCGCGGTGTCGGGCACCTCGCGCACCGGCAGGTACCCGAGGATCGCCTCGACGTTCGCGCGGATGCCGTCGCCCGAGAGCAGCACGCCCTTCGGCCCGCCCGTCGAGCCCGAGGTGAAGAGCAGCAGCGCGGCGCGCGAGTCGACGTGCTGGGGAAGACCGGCCGGCGCGTTCGGCACGGCGACGGCGCCCCCGTTCCACGCCGCGAGCGCGGCGACCAGCGCGTCGAAGGGCTCGGGCGGCAACGGCATGAACGGGCGCGTCACCTCGCGCGCGAGCACCGCGGCCCGCAGGTCGCGGTACGAGACCGTTCGCCCGCCGGGGAAGCCGATCGCGGCGGCGCTCGGGGCACCGCCGAGGACTTCGTCGAGGGCCAGGGCCGTCACGCGGCTCGCAGTGTACAGCGCGGCTCACCCCACGCCCGCGGCGGAGTTCTGTATCCTCGCGCGCGTGCAGCCCTCCGGCTGGATCGTCAGCCCCCGCTACGACACGCTGTTCTTCACCGCGAGCCTCGCGGTGCCGCTCGCGATGTGGGCCGCGTTCGCGCAGGGCCTCATGACGGGCGTCGCGGTGTACGTGACGTTTCAGCTGGCGTTCAACCTGCCGCACAACTTCCAGACGTGGACGATGTCGGTGCTCGACGACGAAGACCGCGCGAAGAACGGCCGCCTCTACCTCGCCGCGGCGATCGTCACGCTGCTCGTGTTCGCGGTTCCGATGGTCGTCTCGCCCGACGGCGTCTACCCATGGGTGCGCGACGCGCTCATCTACTGGGGCTACTACCACCTCGTCCGCCAGCACTACGGCTTCCAGCGGCTCTACGAGCGCAAGATGGGCGGCGTCTCGGAGCGCGAGTCGTGGTGGTACGGGCGCTACCTCGACGCCGTCAGCTACCTGCCGCTCTTCATCCGCTTCCGCGACACCGAGCTGATGACGATTCACGCCGGCTCCGCCCGCTCGTGGATCCACCACCCCCTGCTGCCTGCGCCCGTCATCACAGTGCTGCTCGTCGTCTACGGCGCGGTCGTGGCCGCGGCCGTCGCGCATCACGCCTGGGCCTTCGCGAAGGGCCGCCGCGGCCTCATGCCGCGCGCGCTGCTGCTCGCCTCGGTGACCGTGTGCTTCGGCCTCGCCGCGGTCGTGATCTCGGATCTCATCGTCGCGATCGCGATCGTGACGTCGTTTCACAACATCCAGTACCTGGGGCTCGTCTGGTTCCACAACCGCAACCGGGCCGAGCAGGGCGACACCCGCGGCAACACCCCGATCGGGTGGCTCGCGGGCGGGCGCGTCGCGCTCTACGCGGCGGTCTCGATCTTCTACGGCCTCGCGGTGTTCGCGCCGCGCGCGCTGTTTCAGACGACGCGGCTCGGCGAGCTGCCGATCGCGTTCGTCGTCGCGATGCACTACTTCGTCGACGCGCGCGTGTGGCGGTTCAAGGACTACCCCAAGCGCGGGGCCTGGCTGCGGCTGAAGAAGGCGTAGGCGAGCGCGGCCGGCACGCCGATCGCCGCCATCAGCAGGAACACGCTCGAGCCGAGCCCGCCGTAGACGCCGAGGAAGAGCAGCGGCCCCACCACCGTCATCAGATCCGTGAGCGTCGCCAGCACCCCGAAGACGCCGCCGTACGTGTCTTCGGTGCCGAACGCCCGCGCGGCGTGCTTGAGCGTCGCGGTGAAGATCACCGACGAGCACGAGATGTACGTGCCGTACACGATCGCGAACGTCAGCCCGTCGCCGGCCCGGCTCAGCGCCGCGAGGCTCACGAGCAGCGGCACCGAGAACACGATCGCCACCGCGCGCGGAGCGAAGCGATCGGCGAGCACGCCGCCGAGCCCCTGGAAGAGGCCGAACAGAACGCCCGTCAGCGCGAACAGCGCCGTCACCTCGCGCATGCCGAGGTGCAGCACGTTCGGCAGGTGCAGGGGGATGAGCCCCTGAAACGCGGTGAACGTGAGCTTGTTGAACGCGATCGGCAGCACCATGCCGATGAAGACGGCGCTGCCCGCGAGCGAGCCGATGAGCTTCAGCTCACCCCGCAGCGTTCGCGGCGAGACCGCAGCGCGCGACGGCGGAGGCGCGACGACCAGCCACAGCGACAGCGCCGCCGCGACGCCGAGCGCCACGAGAATCGGCGCCCGCACCGAGATCGGCGACAACACCCAGCCCAGCGCCGGCCCCAACAGCAGCCCGCTCGTGCCGAGGCCGACCGTCAGGCCGATGCGCTTGCCCTGCCCTTCGACGCCCTGCTGCGCGACGAGCGCGAAGACCGCCGGGTAGACGAGCCCGGTCGCCGCGCCCTCGACGCTGCGCACGAGCGCGAACCAGGCGGGGCCGCCGTTCCACATGAAGCCCGCGAGCGAGAGCGCGAACAGCGGCATCGCGACGCGCAGCACCTTCGTGCCGCCGGCGCGGTCGGCCCAGACTCCTGCCGGCACCTGAATGCCGATCTTCGCCGCTGCGTACGTCGCATAGACGAGCGACATGACGCCGGGCGTGACGCGCGCGGCGCCGCCCGAGAGCTCGGGCAACAGCGGCACGACGACTCCGTAGCCGAGCGAGACCATGAACAGGCTCAGGACGGGGAGCGCCACGCAGCGCGTGTTTGATGCTAACTCGCGCGGCATGTCACCTCTCATCGCGCTCGTGCTCCTCGCCGGCGACGGGGGCACGTCGATCATCTACGGGCCTCCCGACGCGGTGCTGAGCTTCCGCCTCGAGTGCCCGGCCGGCTCGCGGCAAGAGACGAGCATGGACTACGACGTCCGCGTCGCCCTGCACGTCTGCAAGGGCGCCGCCGTGAGCGCGCTGCAGGCATTCTCGGGCGAGGTGATCGCGTCGCGCGGCGCGGGCGACGCGGGTGACGGCTGCAGCGTGACCGACGTCAGGCGCGTCTCGCGGTCGAAGTTCGCCGCCCAGTTCAAGGGCTGCCGGAAGTAAGAACGTCGCGTGCCTCGCCTCAAGCCCGCCCTGCTCCAGGTCGCCGCGCAGCTGCAGCGCGCGCCTGCGGCCGCGTCGTTCGGCGTCGCCGCGCACGACCCCGAGCGCGCTCAGCGCCGGCGCCTGCGCGAGCTGCTCGAGCGCAACTCGGCCACCCGCTTCGGGCGCGCGCACGGCCTCGAGCCCGGCCTCACGCCCGAGCAGTTCGCCCAGCGCGTGCCGCTGATGACGGCCTCAGAGCTCGCGCCGTGGGTCACCAGCGAGATGAGCGGCGAGACGGGCGTGCTCACCGTCGAGCGGCCGATCTACTACGTGCGCACCACCGGCTCGACCGGCGCGCCGAAGCACGTGCCCATCACGAAGGCGTACCGCACCGAGTTTCAGAAGACGGTGCAGGTCGCGCTCTTTCACCTCTACTTCCGCTTCCCCGAGGCGTTCACGTCGACCGCGCTGTACTTCGTCGGCAGCCGCCGCGTCGCGAAGGCAGGCGACGGCTGCGACATCGGCACGATGAGCGGCTTCAACTTCACCGAGATGCCCGAGCCGGTGCGCGCCGTCTACGCGTGGCCGTACGAGCTGTTCGAGGTGAGAGACCTGAAGACCCGCACGTACCTCGCGCTCTGGCTCGCGACGGTCGGCGACATCTCGATCATCGCGGGCATCTTCCCGGCGCCGATCGTGTACCTGCTGCGAGATCTCGCCGAGCTCGCGCCCCAGCTCGCCAAGAGCGCGCGCGAGGGCCGGCTGCCCGACTGGCTGCAGCTCGACCCCGCCCAGCGCGCGTTCTTCGAGACGCGGCTGCAGCCGAACGCGCAGGCGGCGCGGCGGCTCGAGCGGGCGGCGGCGGCTCCGCTCGAAGAGAAGGCGATCGAGGCCTGGCCGTCGCTGAGGCTCGTGTACTGCTGGATCACGGCGACCGCGGCGCTCTACGTGCCCGAGCTGCAGCGCCGGCTGCCGAACGTCGCGATCCGCGACGCCATCTACTCGGCGTGCGAGGGCTGGGCGTCGATTCCCCTCGGCGACGTCGAGCCCGGCGGGCCGCTCGCGATCGAGTCGGTGTACTTCGAGTTCATCGAAGAGGGCGCCTACGCGAGCGGCAAGCGCGACACGGTGCCCGTCTGGGCGCTCGAAGACGGCCGCCGCTACCTCATCGTGATGACGACCGGCGCCGGGCTGTACCGCTACGTGCTCGGCGACGTCGTCGAGGTCTGCGGCTTTCACCACCGCACGCCCCGCATTCGCTTCGTGCGGAAGATCGGCGCCGCCTCGAACCTCGCCGGCGAGAAGCTCGAAGAGGAGCACGTCAACCGCGCCGTCGGCGACGCGCTCGCCGAGCTGCAGCTCGAGGCGACGTTCTTCTCGCTCGCTCCGCGGCTCGGCCGCGAGCGACCCGCCTACGCGCTGTACTTCGAGCCCGCCGGGGCGCCGGGGCCCGCGCGGCTCGAGGCGCTGCGCGCAAAGGTCGACGAGAACCTCGGCGCGGCGTCGTTCGACTACGGCCGGCTGCGCTCGGGCAACCAGCTCACCGCGCTCGAGCTCGAGGTGCTCGCGCCGGGCAGCTACGACCGCGTGCGGCAGGCGCGCGTCGGCGAGGGCAGCGCCGAGGCCCAGCTCAAGACGGCGCACCTCGTGGCAGACCCCGCGTCCCTGCCGTTTTGAGACGGCGCCGCAACCGTCTAAAACGGAGGTCGTTGCGAGCCCTCGGAGCCCTGCTCTTCCTCACCGCGTGCGGTCTTCAGTCGGCCAAGACGCCGGCGGGGCTCGTCTGCGACAGCTTCACGGTGATCAGCGACGGCCTCGCCGAAGCCCTCGCTGCCGCGAAGCCGAACGAGTGCGTCATCCTCACCACCGGCACGTACGTGGGCGCGTTCGAGCTGCCGTCGGACGTCAGCCTCGCGGGCGCGAACGGCTCGATGGCGGTGCTGATGGGCGACGGCAGCGGCAAGCCGGTGCTCACGATTCGCGGCGGCAAGCGCTCGACGGTGCGCGGGCTCAAGGTCGACTCGAGCCGCGGCAACGGCGTCGCCATCGACCCCGGCCCGGCGAACCTCGTCGGCGTGGTCGTGCAGGGCGACACCTCACACGCGGCGCTGACGTCGTCGTGCTCGAAGAGCGGCTGCGAGCAGGTCACGCTCGAAGACACCGAGCTGGTCGGCGGCACCGTGGGGCTGCTCGCGTCGGGCAGCCTGGTGAGAATGGTGCGCGGCCGCATCGCCGAGATGGGCGGCAAGGGCCTGTCGGACGGCTCGGGCGTGGTCGCGGCGCGGGGCGCGCACGTCAGCCTCGAGAGCGTCACGATCGAGAAGAACGCGCAGGCGGGCGTGCTCGCCGACGGCGAAGGCACCCGGGTCACGCTCGACCAGGCCCACGTGACGGGCAACCTCGAGCGCGGCGTCTGGGTGCAGAATGTCGCCGACGGAGGCGTCGAGCTCACCGGCGGTGCGATCTCGGACAACCGGCTCGTCGGGCTCGGCGTTCGCGAGAGCGTGGGCGTGCGGCTGACGGGCGTCGAGATCTCGGGCACGCAGCTCGTCGAGGTGCCGGTGGGCATCTCGGCGAAAGAGAACGTCGGCGACGGCGTCGGGCTGTTCACCGGCGCGCGCGACGTGGTGCTCGACCTCGTGCGCGCCACCGGCAACGGCCGAGCGCAGATCCTCGCCGACGGCTGCGGCACGGGCGTGAAGGTGACTCCGTCGGAGGTGTCGGGCGGCCAGTTCCGCGTCGTGCTCCAGCGCGGCGCGGCGGCGGTCGAGGTGCCGGCTGCGCTCGTCGACGATCCCGGGCGAGAGCTCGCCACGAAGAGCGGTACGATGCCGGTCTCTCAGTGAGCTCCGCGCCCCTCACCCTGTCCCTCTCCCCTACGGGGGAGAGGGGACGCGTTCTCGTCCTCCTGGCGGCGGTTCTCGCGGCCTGCTCGTCGCCGCAGCCCACGCCGACGCCCGACGCCGGCGCGTGTGACGGCGGCGTCTGCCCTCCGGCCGTGACCTTCTGCGACGCCGGCACGCTGCTCGGCGCCGACGGCGCCTGCCAGAGCGTCGGCTGGAGCGACTGCGGCGACGGCTTCGCCCCCGACCCGAGCGGCTGGGGCTGCGCTCCGGTGATCGCCGAGGCCTGCGACGCCGGCACGGCCCCGCGCCTCGGGCAGGCGACGTGTCAGCCGACCGGCTGGCTCGAGTGTGACGCCGGCTTCACCCGGCACGCGAGCGGCTGGGGGTGCGACGCGGTGCTCGCTCCGATTCCGGCCGACGGCGGCTCGAGCTGCAGCGGCGCGACCCGCGAGGCGATCGGCAGCCCGACCTGCGTGCCGATCGGCAGCTGCGCCGACGCCGGGTTCCCGTCGGCGGCCGCCACGATCTTCGTCGACGACTCGTTCGCCGTGGTCGACGCCACGCACTTCCGCACCATCGGCGCCGCGATCACCGCCGCCGCCCCCGGAGCCACCATCGCGATCGAGTCGGGCACGTACGCCGAGGCGATCGCGCCGAACCGGCCGGTGAGCCTCGTCGGCCGCTGCCCTGCCACCGTGCAGATCGTCGCGCCCAACACCGCGCCGGCGCTGCTGCTCGCGGCGCCGCTCGACGTGCGCATCGAGAACGTCACGCTCACCGGCGGGCTCATCGGCGTTCGCGCCGAGGCCGGCGCGCGCATCACGGCGCGGCACGTCGTGCTCGATCGCAACCTGCGCTCGGGCGTGCAGGCGGTCGACTCGACGACCCTGGTGACGCTCGAGGACGTCGTCGTCCGCAACGCGCTGCCCGACCCCGCGAGCAGCACGTTCGGCCAGGGCGTCGCGGCCTCGTTCGGAGCGCAGCTCAACCTCGTCGACGTCACCGTCGCCGGGAGCCGCGAGACCGGCATCTTCCTCGACCGCGCGAACACGCACCTCGACGGCCGGCGCGTCGTGGTGAGCGGCACGATTCCCCGAGCGTCGAACGGCCAGCTCGGCATCGGCCTGAGCGCACAGCGCGGAGCGACGGTCGATCTCTTCGACAGCGCGATCGTCGCCAATCGCGCCTCGGGCGTCGTCGTCGCGTCGACCGGCAGCCGCGTCTTTCTCACCAACGCGGTGGTCGCGCGCACGGGGCCGGGCCGCGACAGCGCCGGCACGCCGATCGCCATCGAGGTCGCGGTTCAGGCCGGCGGCCGGCTGCAGCTCGAGAACGCGGCGCTCGCGGGCGCCGGGCAGATGGCGATGTCCGTGAGCGGGGCGGGCTCGACCGCGACGGTGAAGGGCGCCGCGCTGCGGGACCTGGCGCCCCAGCTCGGGCCCGCCCGGGCGATCGAGGTCTCGACCGGCGCCGCCATCACGCTGAGCCACGTCGCCATCGCGCGCATCGGCGCACCGGGGCTCGAGGCCCTCGGCGGCCAGGCCACGCTCGACGACGTCACGTTCAGCGAGCTCTCGGGCCCCGCGATTCGCGCGCAGGGCGCCGCCCAGGTCACCGCGACCGGGGTCTCGATCGATCGCGCGGCCGGCGCCGGGCTGCTCGCCTCGGCAGCGACCGCGACGGTGACGGGCTGCACGGTTCGCGACACGCAGCTCACGGCGACGGCCGACGGCGGCCAGGCGGCCTACGGCGCGATGGCACAAGAGGGCGGCACGCTGACGCTCGAGCGCTGCCTCATCGACGGCAACACGGTGGCGGGCCTGTACGCGAACGCGAGCACGCTGACGGCGACCTCGGTGATCGTGCGCAACACGCGAACCGACCCGGCCGGTGACTACGGTCACGGCGCGATCGTCGAGCATGGCGGCACGCTCACGCTGCAGAGCGCGCTGCTCGAGAAGAACCACACCTCGGGGCTGCAGGCGTCGTTCCCCAGCAGCCGCATCGACGCGACGCGGGTGATCGTGCGCGACACGTTGCCGCAGGGCAACGGCACGCGAGGGCGCGGCGCGAACGCGCAGTTCGGCGGCGCGCTGTCGGCGACACGCTCGGCCTTCCTCGGCAACCGGCAGGTCTCGATCTTCGCCTTCCAGTCGAAGGTGACGCTCGAAGACGTCCTCGTGCGCGGCACGCTGGCGGACCCCGGCGGCGCGTACGGCAACGGCGTCGAGGCGCTGACCGACGGCGACATCGCGATGACCCGCGGAGCGATCGAGGGGAGCGCAGGCATCGCCGCGGTGTTCGCCGAGGGCGCGGGGCTGCTCGACGCGGTTCACATCGCGCGCAACGCCGTCGGCGTGCACACGCAAGACGGCGCGACGCTGCTCGAGGTCGAGTCGGCTCCGATGACTCGCGGCTCGCGCGACGTCGCGGTCACGAAGGCGACGGTGTTCGAGGGCAACACGACGAACGTGGGCACGGGCCAGGTGCCGGTGCCGATGCCGTAAAGAGCCCTCAGCGCCTGATGCCGAGCAGCAGCCCGTCGGGCGTGGGAATGCAGACGGTGTCGTACGCCTGCGCGGCCTCTTCGTGGAAGCGGCGCATCGCCGCGGCGGCAGGCGAGTCTTCCATCAGCCGGCCGAAGAAGAAGGCGTTGTCGCCGAGCAGCAGGCCTCCAGGGCGCGTGTTCCTGGCGGCCCACCGGCCATAGGCGTCGTAGCGCTCTTTGTCGGCGTCGATGAAGACGGCGTCGAACGGGCCGTGCCGCTCGAGGCCTGGCAACAGCTCGAGCGCCGAGCCGACGAGCACCTCGGCGCGATCGGCGAGGCCCGCGGTGGCGAGGTGGCGACGCGCAAGATCTGCGTGCTTCGCCTCGAGCTCGAGCGACCACACCTTCGCACCTGAACGCGCGAGACGAATGGCCGAGTAGCCAGCGAGCGTACCCACCTCGACGACCTTCTTCGCGCCGACGAGCTTGAGGAAGAGCTCGAGCAGCTTACCCTCGCTCGGAGCCACCTGAATCGCGGGGATGCCGTGCTTCCCCGGCGCCTCGAACGCCGCCTGGAGCCCGGCGTCGTTGGGAGCGTGGAGCTGCTCGAGGAAGCCCAACAGCTCGGGTGTGGAATACCGCGTTCCTGTCCGCGAGTCGGCGTCGGCCATCTGCCCGGTATAGCGCGGCGTGCGTCACGCAACATTCATCTCCAACGAGCGGCGCGTCTATAATCGTGGCACCGGTGGCCGAGGCCGAAAACCCCGCAGACGACGACCCGGAGGTCGCTCGGGAGATCGAGCTCGCCACCGAGCACGCGACCCACTTCAAGCGCGTGCTCGACGGCATGCGGATCTACCCGAAGGGCCACAAGACCCTGCTCGGGTACCAGCAAGGCCTGTTCGAGAAGCTCACCGCGGCGTTCGGCGTCGAGCACGACGAGGTCGCGCTCACTGTCACGCCGCTCGGCTTCGCGGTGCACGGCACGATCATCAACAAGGCCGACGTGCTGTCGGACTCGATCACCCACCCGCTCTACCTCGACGGCGTGAAGCGGCTCGCCGTCACGCAGGGCCTGAAGGAGGCCGAGCTCGCGCGCTTCATGCTGCTGTGGCGCGAGACGCTCGACGAGCAGCTCGGCGACACTCACACGTTCTCGACCCGCGTCTGGGAAGAGAGCTACGACCACATCGAGATCGTCTCGCTCGACAGCTACGGTGACGGCGCGAAGGGCCCCGACGGCCGCACCGGCAAGGAGCGCCTGCAGTACACGATGGACGCGCTCTCGGGCAAAGGCTCCGAAGACGACGCCGGCCCCGTTCGCGCCGAGGGGTTCGACCCGCGCGCCGTGACGCGGCTCAAGCGCATGACGCACGTCTCGCCGGAAGATCTGCGACAGCTCAAGGCGCGCGGCATACCCCAGCTCACCGAGGCCGACCTGCAGCGAATGGCCGGCGGCGAGCGCGTGAAGCCGCCCGGCCTCACCGACCCCGAGCTCCAGGCCCTCGTGAAGGAGCTGCTCAGCCAGCACGACAAGGTCGTCGAGCGCGTGTTCGACGCGCTCTTCCTCATCTCGACCGGGTCGACGCCCGCCGAGCAAGACGCGCTCGCCAACGCGCTCTCGATCGTGCTGCTCGCGATGACGCGCGCGGGCCGCATCGATCGCATTCGCGACAACCTGATGCGCCAGGTGAACGACGCGCGCAAGGGCGACCCGCTGATGATCGACGCGCGCATGCAGACGCTCGCGCGCCTGCTCACCGCGCTGCAGCGCGCCACCCTGCTCGACCCGATCGTCACTGCGCTCGACGACGAGAAGCTGCGCGACGCCGCCATCACCATCTTGCGGTTCCTGCCGACGAAGGCCGGCCAGGTGCTGATCGACTGGCTCGGCGTGCCCGAGACCCCCGAGGCCCGCAAGCTGCTCGTCGACCTCGCGGCGAGCATGAAGCCCGACCCGAACGAGCTCGCGGTGCGCATCGGCTGGAGCGACCCCGACCTCGCGCAGGAGCTGCTCCGTGTCGCGGGCGCCCTCGGCGCCGCCGGCTGGCCCGTGCGCAAGGCCGCGCTCGCGCACGCGATGCTGCCCGTGCAGGTCGCTGCGGTGAAGGGCCTGGACAAGCAGACGATCGGCGCGCACCGCACCGAGCTGATGCCGATGCTGATGTCGCCCTCGCACGAGATTCGCGAGGCGCTCTTCAGCACCTTCGTCGCGAGCGGCGACCGGGCGGTGGCGCCGGCGCTGTGCACGATGCTCCGGCGCTTGAAGCTCGACGAGACCGAGAAGCGCCGAGTGATCATCGCGCTCGGCACGCTCGGGGGCCCCGAGGCCTGCACGACCCTGCGGCAGATCTTCGAGAGCGACCCGAGCGTCGAGCTCAAGTGCACCGCCGCGGGCGCGCTCGCCAACGCGAACGACGAGAAGGCGCGCCCGCTGCTCGAGGCCGCGGCCGGCAAGGTGCTGTTCGGAGGCCCCCTGAAGAAGGCCGCGCAAGAGGCGCTGAAGCGCCTCGACTTGCAGAAGAAGGGTGCGCCCACGTGAGCGGCGACGTGCTGTTCAGGCTCGGCGCCGACGAGGCCGACGCCGTTCAGAAGTTCGCGCGCGCGCTGCTCTCTCGCACCGCGATCGCGCTGAAGCTCTCGACGATGCACGCGCTCGACAACGCCGCGATGATCTCGCCGGTCACGAACCTGGTCGAGACCGTGAGCCAGGGCATCGACGAGTCGGGCACGCTGGTGCTGCAGATGGTCGGCGACAACTTCTTCTTGAACGGCGAGGTCATCAAGCTCGACTTCTCGAGCTACGAGGCCGGCCAGACGCTGAAGGCGCTGTTGTCGCGGGTCGGCGCGCACGAGCTCGCGTACCTCGACACCCCGAGCCCGGTCGCGCTGCGCGAGCTGCTCGCCGCGTATCAGAAGCACGCCCGCAGCCAGGTGCCGACGGCGATGCTGCAAGAGAAGTTCGACGTCTTCCGCCTGCGCGCGATCTCGAAGGCCGAGCAAGAGGCGCTCGCTCCGACGCTCGACGCCAAGCGCACGCTGCTGCGCGCCTACGCCCACCTCGCGCTCATCATCGAAGGGCAGCTGCAGCTGATGAAGCAGGGCAAGCACCCGCGCATGGCCCGCGTGCGCCGCGCGATTCACGGCCTGTCTGACGCGACCGACGGCCAGGAGTCGCTGCTCACGGCCCTCACCCGCTTCGACGCGTTCTCGGGCGCGGTGCACTTTCACCTCGCGTCGGTGACGGCGCTCACGATGCTGCTGTGCCGGAAGCTGGCGCTGAGCCGCGCGGCCCTCGCCGAGGCGTGCATGGCCGCCGCGCTGCACGACTTCGCGCTCGACGAGGTGCCGGCGCCCAAAGACGCAACCGCCCCCCAAGGGGGACAGGGGAGCAACGCAGACACGCGCGAAGAGCTCGAGGCGCTGAAGCGGGTGCCGCTGCGCACGCTCTTGCGGCTCACCGAGGCGGCGCTGGGCAGCGATGCGCTCGAGCGGCTGGCGGCGACGTACGAGGTGGTGACGCGCCCGCAGCCGGGCACGACGGCGTTCGGCCACCTCATCGCGGTGCCGTGCGTCTTCGACCGGCTGACGCGCCCGAGGCCGCCGCGCAAGGCGATGCTGCCCGATCAAGCGCTGCGGCTCCTCTACAACCAGGTGAACACGCGGTTCGACGAGCGCATCGTGCGGCTGTTTGCGGGCGTGATGGGGCTGTACCCGGTGGGCACGACGGTGAAGCTGACGTCGGGCGAGCTCGCGATCGTGGTGCAGGTCTCGGGCGAGCCGGCGACGTTCGCGAAGCCGCGGGTGAAGGTGTTCCGCTCGGCGCAGGGCCAGCCGGCCGACTATCTGGTCGATCTGATGGCGCCGAACGAGAAGCGAGGCATCGCAGGCTCGGTGGACCCGAGTGAGGTCCAGATCAACGTGCCCCAGTTCCTCCTCGCGTGATCGAAATCACGTCGGGGTGAGGGGCAACACCGTTCAGGCCTTCTTCAAGACGGCGGTGCCTGGCTCCGTCGCCGGCGCGGCCTTCGGCAGCCGAGCGGCGAGGGCCTCGAGCGCCTGGGTGGCAGAGGCGAGGCCCTCGCGCCAACCGACCTCGTTCGAGACGCGCACGGCCTCCTCGAGGCGCTCCTTGGCCTCGGGCAGGCGCCCGGCGGCGGCCGCGAGCCGGCCCAGGTTGAAGTTGATGCGGGCGATGTCGATGGCGTCGCACTCTTTGCGAGCGAGCTCGAGCGCCTGCTGAAACGTCGACTCGGCGTCGGCGGTGTGGCCGGTGGCGCCGAGGGCGGCGGCGAGGTTGGTCAGGGCGCGCACCTCGCCCACGACGGCGAGCGCGCGCTGGGCCTGGGCGCGGGCGGTCTGAAAGAACTCGATGGCCTTCGTGACCTCGCCGACCTTCAGGTGAATGCGCCCGAGCTGGTTGAGCGCCTTCCACATCAGATCCCGGTCCGTGAGCTTCTTACCGGCGAGGCGCTTCAGCGCTTCGAGCAAGAGGTGCGTCGCGCCGACCTGGTCTCCGAGCGTCTCTTTCGCCGACGCGAGATCGATCTCGAGGCTCGCGGTGAGCTCGGCGCCGGCGTCGGGCCCGTACAGCCGCTGAGCCTCGGCGATCGACTGGGCGGCGTCGGGCGCGCGGCCCAGCCGCAGCTCGAGCAGCCCCCGCTGGTGCAGCGCGATCGCCCTCACCTTCCCGTCGAGGCCGGCCGGCGCCTTCTTGAGCACGTCGTCGAGCAGCCCCCACGCGTCGTTCGTCGCGATGATGCCCTGCAGCGGCGCCGCCTTGCTCGCGAGCTGCAGCACCTGCTTCCACGCGTCGGCCGGCGAGCCCGAGAGCTTCTGAGCGTCGGCCTGCGTGAGCGTGATCGCCTTCTGGTACGCCTCGATCGCTGCGGGCAGCGCGCTCTTCGACGCGAGGCGCTCGGCCGAGAGCGAGAAGTACGTCGCCGCCTTGCGGGTGCGGCCTGCCGCGAGGCTGTGGCGCGCCATGGCCTCGGCCGGGTGGCTGTCGCCCGACGGCAGGCCGAGCTCGAGCGCGTCGGCGAGGCGCCCGTGCAGGTGCTTGCGATCGATCTCCGACACGCTCTTGGCGATGAGCTGGTGCACGAGCTCTTGACGGAACTGGAGGCAGCCGGGCGGCTGAACGACATCGACGACCAGCGCCTTGTTGCGCGCCTCGGCGACGGCCGCGGCGACGTCGACCCGGGCATCCTCGAGCGCCTGGGCCACCAGCTCGACGGGGAAGATGCGGCCGTGGAGCGCCGCGCAGCGCAAGAACGCGCGCGTGTCCGCGTGCAGCGCGTCGAGTCGGGCCGAGACGAGCTGCGCGATGCTGTCGGGCACCTCGAGCGCGTCGCTCGTCTGCGAGAGCTGCCACGCGCCCCCGCGCAGCTCGAGGGCGCCAGTCTCAATCAGTGAGCGCACGATCTCGGTCGCGACGAAGGGGTTGCCCTCGGCGCGCTCTTCGATGACGCGGCCCAGGGCGTCGGGCACCGCGCTGCCACCGAGCTGCTGGCGCACGACGGCCAGCAGGTCGGCCGCGGGCATCGGCGTCAGCTCGATGCGCGGCACGCGCCGCAGCACGCGATCGGCCTGGCCGCCTCGGGCCATCGCGATCACGCCGAGCGGCGTGCCCTGCGCGAGCCGGGTCACCTCGTCGAGGTACGCGAGCGAAGAGGCGTCGCCCAGGTGGGCGTCGTCGATCACGACGCAGAGGCCCCGCTGGGCGCGGGCGATCTGCAACAGCGCGTTCGTGAGCGCGCTCAGCGCGAGCCGCCGCAGCTCTTCGCGGTCGTAGCCGCGAGCCAGCGTGCCCGAGCCGAACAGGTGCTTGAGGCGCGCGATGTCTTGCGGGTTCACCTTGAGGCCCGTCAGCTCGTCGAGCAGCGCGTCGGCCTCGGCGTCGGTCGCAGGCGCCTTGCCGCAGACGCCGAACACGACGTCGCGCAAGAGCTCGAGCTCGCCGGGCGCGAACATCTTCCGGGCGCGCGCGACGGTGGTGCGCACGCCGGCAGCCGCACACTGGCGCGCCGCCTCGTCGAGCAGCTGCGTCTTGCCCATGCCCGGCTCGCCGAGAAACACCATGCCGCCGGGCTTCCCCGCCTTCAGCTGCTTGAGCAGCTGGTCGATCTTCGCGAGCTCGGCGCGACGGCCGACGAAGAGGTCGTGCTCCTTCTGCTCCTGCTGCCAGAGCCCCTCGACCTCGAAGATCGCGACGGGCTCGACCTTGCCCTTCACGGTGATCGCGGGCAGCTCGCGGTAGCGAACGGCGCGGTCGGTGAGGCGCTTCACGACGCCGCTCACGAGGATCTTGCCCGGGGCCGCCGCGGCCTCGAGGCGCTGCGCGAGGTTCACGGTATCGCCCATCACCGTGTAGTCCATGCGGCGCTGCCCGCCGACGCCGCCGGCGACGACGGCGCCCGAGTTGATGCCGATGCGCATCTTGAGCGGCGACGCGATCGTCTTGTTCACCTCGGTCAGGTACGCCTGCATCTCGAGCGCGCACCGCACCGCGCGCTCGGGGTCGTCTTCGTGCGCGTTGGGTGCGCCGAACACCACCATGATCGCGTCGCCGATGAACTTGTCGACGCTGCCGTCGTACCGCGCGACGGCCTCGACCATGCCGTCGAAGCAGCGGTTCACGATCTCGCGCACCTTCTCGGGCGCCTGCCGCTCGCTCATCGACGTGAACCCGCTGATGTCGCCGAAGATGATCGTCGCCTGCCGTCGCTCGGCGCCGAGCGCCCCGGCGAGCTGGGTCGCATGCGCCGCGAGCGCTCCGGGCAGCACCTGCTTGAGCGCCTCTTCGCCGGGGTCGGTGGCGCCCGCGAGCACCGCGCCGCACTGGCCGCAGAACTTCTGCCCGGCCGGGCTCTGCGCCTGGCAGCTCGTGCAGGTGACGAGCTTCAGCGCCGGCTGCCGGCCCGTGGTGGTCGCGCGGCTCGAGGGGCGCAGCTGCTCGATGCGGCGCTTCAGCTCGAGCGCGCTGTCGATGCGCTGCTCGCGATCTTTCGCGAGCGTGGCGATCACGAGCTCGTCGACCTCTTTCGGCAGCGGCAGCTTGCCGACGGCAGACGGCGCCGGAGGCTCGAGCAGCAGGTGGGCGCGAATGAGCTCGCTCACGGTGTCGCCGTTGAACGGCTTCTTGCCCGTGAGCAGCTCGAAGAAGATGACGCCGGCCGCGTAGACGTCGCAGCGGGCGTCGAGCACCTCGCCGCTGATCTGCTCGGGGGCCATGTAGCCCGGCGTGCCGCAGACGAGGCCGGTGCCGGTGAGGTTGTTGCCCTTCGCCTGCTGCTCGTTGACGAGCTTCGCGATGCCGAAGTCGACGACCTTCACGAGCTCGCTGCCGTCGCGCAGGGGCGAGATGAGCACGTTCTCGGGCTTCAGATCGCGGTGGACGATGCCGGCGTGGTGCGCCTCCTGCAGCGCCGAGAGGATCTGCACCATCAGCTGCGACGCGCGCTCGAGATCGACGGGGGCGTGACGCTCGATGAAGCTGCGCAGCGAGCCGCCCTCGACGAGCTCCATGACGAGGTAGAGGTTCGGCCCCGAGCGCCCGAAGTCGATCACCTGGGTGATGTTGGGGTGCTTGAGCGCGCTGACGGCTCGGGCCTCGCGCTCGAAGCGGGCGACGGCGGTCTGATCGCCGAGCAGCTCGGGCTTGAGCGTCTTGATGCAGACGGCGCGGCCGAGGTTCGTCTGCTCGCCGACGTAGACCTGGCCCATGGCGCCGGCGGCGAGGGCCTTCACCACGCGGTAGGCGCCGAGCGTCTGGTTGAGCAGCGGGTCGGTCTCGACGACGGGCGCCGGGGCTCCGCAGTGGGGGCAGAACTTGCCGCCCGCCAGCAGCTCCTTTCGACACTTGGCGCAGGTCATCCGCCGATGAGCCTAGCAAACAGGGGTCGTGTCTCGGCCCGACCCACCTTCCAATTCGAGCTCTGTGAACCGGGTGAACAGCCGTGGCGACGACCCTTTGCGGCCGCGGCGCGACAAATCAACATGAACGTCACGGTCCATCGTGGTGACTGCCTCTGGTCGATCGCCAGGGCGCACGGCGTCTCGCTGAAGGCGCTGATCGCAGCAAACCCGCAGATCGAGAACCCGCGGCTGATTCAGGTCGGGCAGCAGGTGCACCTGCCCGGCGCGCGGGACGAGTTCGAGCCACCGGTGAAGCCGCCGTCCAGACCGCCGTCGAAGCCGGCAGCGGGCAGCGACCAGGCGCGAGCGGTCGCGGACCCGAAGTCGATCTTCAAGACGCAGTACCGCAGCCCGTACAACCCGACGGGGCCGCTGAGGAGCGCGAACTGCGGGCCGACGAGCCTCGCGATGGCGATCAAGGCGTTCGGGCTCGAGCCGAGCGGCCTCACGCCGGAGCAGAGCATCGACCGCGCGCGGAAGCTGATGACGGGGAACACCGACGATCACGACCCGACGAACGATCGCGAGCGCGAGCGCGGAGCGAGGGCCGCGGGGCTGCAGGCGCGGCACCTGTCGAGCATGACCCACCTCGACGCCGAGCTGGCCGCGGGCCACATGGTGACGGTGACGGGCGACCCGGGCGCTGCGTACCAGAAGGTCTTCGCGCACTACGCGCAGTTCAAGGGGCTGCACTCGATCCTCGTGGTGGGCAAGGCGAGCGACGGGCGCTACGTGGTGGCGGATCCGGTCTCGCACTCGGGGCCACGGCTGATGACGAAGCAGCAGCTGCAGTCGTTCTGGGCCGACGGCGGAGGGAGCGGAACGGCGGTGTGGCGGTAGCTCGCACGCGGGCCGAACCGCTGACCCCGCCTTTTGCGGTGGCCGCGGCCGGGCGGCCTCGTCAGGCTGAACGACCGGCTCGGATGGCGTGGCGTAACCTAAGCCCTGCGAATCCGAGCTGGTCGTCCCACTCTGACTAGAAGAGGCTCAGCTGCGGCGCCCCACCCTCAGGAGGCCCCTCTTCCTTCTTGGGCAGCTCCTGCTCGGGCCCCTCGACGATCGTCGCAGGGTCGAACAGCGGGCCCTCGAACACGGCGGTCACAGGCCCGTGATCGCTGGTGCCGAACAGGCGCTCGACGCGGCAGCTCTTCGCCTGCCCGGCGATCGCGTCACTCGCGAGCACGTAGTCGAGGCGCCAGCCGATGTTGCGCTCGCGGTGCTGCCGCCAGGGCGCCCACCACGTGAACAGCTCGTCGTTCGCGGCGTTCTGCTCGCGCAGCAGGTCGTGCAGCCCCGCCTTCAGCATGCGCTCGATGAGGTGCCGCTCGTCGAGCGTCTGGCCGATCTGGTTCGGGTTCTGCAGCTTCGGGTGCACGTCGCGCTTCTCGAGCGCCACGTTCAGATCGCCGCACAGCACGAGGCGGCGGCCGCGCGCGTGCGACTCCTCGACGAACGCCGCCATCGCCTGCAGGAAGCGCATCTTGGCGGCGAGGTCTTTCCCGCCGTTGGGCACGTAGATCGACGCGACGTCGAGCGACCCGAGCGCGCACGTCACGATGCGCGACTCGTGATCGAACGCGGGGTGCGAGAACACCGGCCGCTTCGGCGCGAAGTCCTTGCGCACGTGCAGCGCGACGCCCGAGTAGCCGCCGCCGCCGCCGTGCCAGAAGCAGTGGTACCCGTCGAGCCGGCTCACGCCTTCGGGCACCTGCGCGAGCGACGCCTTGATCTCCTGCAGGCACAGCACGTCGGGCCGCTCGCGCACGACCCACTCGGTGACCTGCCCTTCGCGGGCGCGCAGCCCGTTCACGTTCCAGGTGGTGATCTTCACGACGCCGCATCCGTAGCAAAGCTACCCGCCGACCGTCGCGCGGAATTGCGGCGTCACTTCGCGAGCGTCGCGAGCTTCTTCGCCTTCACGGAGGCCTCGGGCGCGCGCGTCGAGTAGTGCACGACGCCGTCGGCGTCCGTCCAGCTGTACACGTCGGGGCCGGGCGTTCGCGGAGCGAGCGGCTTCGGCGGCTCGGGCGGCGGAAGAGGAGCCGGAGGGGGCGCCTGCACGACCGCCGGAGCCGGCTGCTCGATCACGATCACCTGCGGCGGAGGCGGAGCCACCGGCGCGGGCGCCGGCACCTGCCGCTCGATGATCACCTCGCGCTCGATGATCACCTGCGGAGGCTGCGGCGGCGGCTGCGGCGCCTGCGGGTACCAGTAGATCGGGTACGCGACGGGTGCGACCGGGGCATACCGGTAGCCGCCCCCCGCGCCGGTGTAGTTCGTCGTCGGCACCAGGGGGATCGCGCGGCCCGGCGGGAAGTTGCCCGCGTGGCCCCACGCAGGGCCGAGACCGACCGAGCCGCCGAACTGCGCGTGACCGCCGGCGAAGGCCGAGCTCGCAACCAACCCGCTGACCCACAGCCAACGCATCGTGACCGAACAGTACACCCGGGCTCAGCCCGGCCGCCACCCCACCGCAGCGAGCTCGAACTGCGCGAACTCGAACGGCGGCGCCACCGTGCACCCGCACAGCGTGTACTCGCCCGTCGTGCGGGCCGCCTGCCACGCGCCGGCGGGCACGATGAACTGCGGCCGATCGGGCCCGAGCGTCACCGCCTCGACACGCCGGCCGTCGACCGACACCTGCAGCTCCAGCGGCGCCCCCGAGTAGAAGTGCCACCCCTCGGCGGCGTTCTTCACGCGGTGCCAGTGCGAGCGCTCCCCCGCTCCGAGCAGGTAGTAGATCGCCGTCGAGCCGGGGTCGCGAAACGTCTCGCGGTAGTGGCCACCCTCGGGGTGCGGCTTCAGCTGCAGCGCGGCGATCAGGTCGGCGATGGTCACGCACCGCGTGTCTAGTACGCTGCCGCGCCCATGCGCGCCCTTCTCCTGCTCGTCTCGCTGATTCCCTGCTCTGCCCTCGCAAAGGACGCCGGCCTCACCTGCACCAAGGGTGCCCTGTTCGCCGGCAACCCGTCGACGTCGTCCGGCTCCGACCGGCCCGCCGATGGCACGAAGCTCCTCGAGGGCACTCCGTTTCCGTACCGCACCATCGCGTTCAGCAAGGGCCAGCTGATCACGCACATGGGCCAGGAGATCTGGCGTGCGAACCTGTCGGACCAGAAGCTGCACAAGATCGCCGGCACCGAGGGCGCGCTCGTGCTCGTCTCGGGGCCGTGCGCGAAGGCGAAGTTCGCGAACCTCGCGCATCTCGTCGTCGCCTCCGACGGCTCGCTGTTCGTCAGCGACCAGACCGCGAACGCCATCTTGAAGGTGATCGACCCGCTCGGCGACGGCTGCACGGTCGTGCGCTGGGCGGGCGCTCCGAAAGACATCACCGACGGCATCTCGCCGTCGCGGCGCCCCAACTTCGGCAGCCTCGACGGGCCCGGCGACAAAGCGAAGCTCGGCACCCCGACCCGGCTCGCCATCGACGGAAAAGACAACCTCTACTTCTGGGAAGAGGACAACAACACCATCCGCAAGGTCGCGAACGACGACGCGCACACCGTCTCGACCCTCGCGACGAAGGTGACCGAGAACAGCTCCACCTCGATCTCGACGACCTTCATGAACGACAAGGTCTACGCCTGGGGCGGCGACGGCAGCGAGATGTTCATCACCGCGTACGGCCTCGACGGCAAGAAGACGAGCGTGCTGAAGGGCCGCGCCGACGTGTTCGGCTACGACGCGAGCACGTCGCGCTCGATCGGCGGCATCGTCAACGACGGCCAGTCGCTCATCGTCGTCTTCCGGCAGCGCGTGTTCCGCGTGAGCCCCGAGGGCGGCGCCGTCACGCCGATCGCCGGCGACGAGGACGAGCAGACTGATCTGCCGAAGGGCTACGACCCGAAGGCGTCGCGACCCGCCGACAAGGTGCAGCTGCCGATGCGCAGCATGATCTCGACCGCCGGCATCAACGCGTACCTCGGCATCGACGCCTCGAACGATCTCTACGTCTCGGCGCGGCTCACCGACCCGTACGTCGTCAAGCTCGAGTGCGGCCGCTGAGGGTTCGATGAGCGACGATCAGACCGTGACCGTCGTGACCTCGCGACGCGTGAAGCCCGGCTGCGAGGCCGAGTTCGAGCGGTGGCTCGAGGGCATCGGCGCCGTCGCAGCGCGCTACCCCGGCTACGTCGCGCGGCACGTCACGCGCCCCGCCGATCACGAGCACCCCGAGTACGTCATCGTCTTCCGCTTCACGAGCTACTCGACGCTGCGCGGGTGGACGGAGTCGACCGAGCGGCAGGCGTGGCTCGAGAAGGTGAAGCCCTTCGTGCTCGACGACTACCGAGAGACCGCGCTCACCGGCCTCGAGGCCTGGTTCACGGTGCCGAGCAAGCCCGGCCAGGCGCCTCCGCCGCGCTACAAGATGGCCGCCGTCACGCTGCTCGTCGTCTACCCGCTGTCGATGGGCCTCTCGTCCGCGCTGCTGCCGTGGCTCGACGGAGTGCCCGGCCCCGCCCGCTCGCTCCTCACGAGCGTCGTGATGATCGTGCTCATGACGTGGGTGCTGATGCCGCGCGCGACGTGGCTGTTCCGGAAGTGGCTGTTCGGCTGAGCGACGAATGTCGGGCGGCGCTCGAGTGGCGCCGCTATTCAGCCGCGCGTGGCGCCCAGCTTCGATCGCCGCGTCGCCATCACGGGCCTCGGGTTGGTGACGCCGGTCGGCATCGGCGTCGACGCCACGTGGAGCGCGCTCCTCTCGGGCCGGTCGGGAATCGGCCCCATCACGCGCTTCGACGCCGGCGGCCTCGCGACGCACATCGCGGCCGAGGTGCACCACTTCGACGCCGAGCAGTGGATGGACCACAAGGAGGCCCGGCGCACCAGCCTCTTCGTGCAGTACGCGATAGCCGCCGCCGAGATGGCGATGCGCTCGAGCGGCCTACCCATCGGCGCCGGCGGCTATGCCCCCGAGCGCGTCGGCGTCATCCTCGGCTCGGGCATCGGAGGCCTCGCCGCGGCCGAAGAGCAGCACGAGAAGGCGCTGCACGACGGCTTCAGCCGGCTCTCGCCGCTCTTCGTCTTGAAGCTGCTCAGCAACACCGCCGCGGGCACGGTGAGCATTCGCACCGGCGCGGCGGGGCCGTGCTGGGCGCCGGTCGCGGCCTGCTCGAGCGGCTCGCACGCCATCGGCGAGGCGCTGTGGTCGATTCGCAGCGGCCGCACCGACGCCGTGATCGCGGGCGCCTCGGAGGCCGCGGTGACTCCGCTGGGCATCGGTGGCTTCGACGCCATGCGCGCGCTGTCGACGCGCAACGACGACCCCGAGCACGCGAGCCGGCCCTTCGATCGCGATCGCGACGGCTTCGTGCTCGGCGAGGGCGCAGGTGTGCTCATCCTCGAAGAGCTCGAGCTCGCCCGACGGCGCGGCGCCCCGATCCTCGCCGAGGTCGCGGGCTACGGCTCGAACTGCGACGCCAACCACCTCACACACCCCGCCGAGGGAGGCGACCGCGCGGCCGCGTGCATGCGTCAGGCGCTGCGCGACGCCGGCCTCGGCCCCGAAGAGATTGGCTACGTCAACGCGCACGGCACCTCGACGACGCTGAACGACGTTCACGAGACGCAGGCGATCAAGTGTGCGTTCGGCGCCGACGCCGTGCGCGTCGCGGTGAGCTCGACGAAGTCGATGACCGGGCACCTGCTCGGCGCCGCCGGCAGCGTCGAGGCCGCGTTCGCGGTGCTCGCGCTGCGCCAGGGAGTCGTGCCTCCGACGATGAACCTCCAGACGCCCGACCCGGCCTGCGACCTCGACTACGTGCCGAACCAGGCGCGCGAGAAGCGCATGCGGGCCGCCATGAGCAACTCGTTCGGCTTCGGCGGCACGAACACCTCGCTCGTGTTCACTTCGCTCTGAGCTCGATCACGACGAGCGTCGCGCCGGTCGTCGTGCCCACCGCCACCGAGCCGCTCTCGACCGTCAGGCCATCGCCGTCGGCGAGCGCCACCGCGCCCGCCCGGGCCGCGCCCGCACAGAGCACGTAGAGCCTTCGGCCCGGCTTCGCCTCGAGCGTCACCTGCTCGCCCGCCGCCAGCTTCGCGATGAAGACCGAGGCGTCTTGCCTCAAGTCTCCGGGCGTCGCGCGCGTGAGCTTCGGCCCCAGCTCGAACGGACCGAAGGCGCGGTGCACCGCCGCGCCGCCCGTCGCGCTCGGAGTGATCCACAGCTGCAGCATTCGCACCGGCGCGTCGGTCTCGTTGCCCTCGGCGTGCACGATGCCCTCGCGCGCCGACATCAGCTGCACCGAGCCCGCCGGCAGCGCCGTCGCACGATCGGGCTCGTGGTGCGTCAGCGTGCCCGTCAGCACGACGCTCACGATCTCCATCTCGCGGTGCGGGTGCAGCGGGAAGCGGGAGCGCGGCGCGAACGTCGCGTCGGCGAGCACGAGCAGATCGCCGAGCGGCTTGCCCTGCCCCGCTCCGGCACCGACCGTCTGCACGAAGTGATCGGTCATGCGCACCCAGCCGAGGTCGGTCAGCGGCAGGCTCGCGCGCGGGCGGTGCGTGATCACGGCCGCACTCTCGGGCTTCCGCGCACAGGAGGCGAGCACGGCCAGCAGGAGCAGCGAGCGCAGCGGCATCGGCGCCCAGCCTCGCTCGAAACGCGCGAGAATGCGCCGGCCATGACGGCTCCGAAGCGGCTCGACGTGCAGACGTGGTGGCGCCGCATGCGCCCCGCGCTGCAGCCCGACGAGGAGGCCGCGGCGATGACGCCCGACGAGTGCGAGCAGAAGGTCCGCGCGCGCTACCAGGCGCACTTCCCCGACGCCGAGAAGCACGTCGTCTTCCCGCCGGCGTACCGCGAGCTGCTCACGCTCCTCGGCGACCACAGCTGGGGCAGCGATCGCATCGGGTCGGACTTCGTCGTGCGGTCGGCGGCGGATCTCTTGTTCCACCTCGACTGGCACCTCGGCATCTACGACGACGAGCTCGAGGCGGTGCGCCACGGCGGCGCGTGGATCGAGCTCTCGGCCCACATGAGCCGGCACTGGGACTTTCTCTGCGTCGACCCGACCGTGAAGGCGTACGGCCGCGTCTGGGAGGCTGAAGACGCCCACCCGTGGAGGGAGGGCCGCGAGCTCCTCGGCGCCTCCATCGAGCTCGAGGAGTGGCTCGCGAGCTGGGCGGCCAGATCGTGGTGGAGGCCCGATGACTGGCACCTCGTCGCGTTGACGCCCGAGGCCGCTGCCGAGCTCTCGAGGGCGCGCGCCGCCGGCGACCCCTCGAAGGTGCTCGAGCTCGTCATCCGCGCGCTCGACCGGCCCACCACCGGCGCACGCTTCCACGACTACCGCGCTGCGCGGCCGCGAGAGGGCCTCGTCGTCTTCGACAGCCCCGAGGTCACCGCGCTCTTCGTCGAGGCGCCGACGCTCGAGGGCACCGCGCGCGACTTCGCCGCCCGGGCCGAGGCCGAAGGTCACCGCGTGCTGGCCGTGCTCGAGAACGACGTGTGACGCCGTCTCAGTTCTCGGGCGGCTCGAGATCCGGCGGGCCGGGCTCCCACCACGCCTGGCTGCAGAAGTACTTCGTGCTGCCCTGCCCCCAGCCGACGCACCGGCAGCCGCCGAACGCGCGGCCGTCTCTGAACCAGAAGATGCCCGACATCGCGACGCTCTCGCAGGCGGCCGACGCGTTCGCGGGCGGTATGAGGCAGACCCAGCTGCCGCCGTACCGCGCGGTGTAGCCGTCCGCGGTCTCCTCTTCGTAGTCGTACGCCATCGAGCGGCAGCTGCCCTCGTTGCCGACCGGGTCGCCGACCGCCTGGCGCCGGCTCTCGATGAGCGCGGGGTCGGTGCTCGCGGCGCCCAGGCCGCAGGCGCAGAGCGCCGGCAAGACGAGACTGATGCGCATGTGAGGCTCCGTTCGATGGCGCGTCGCGGCATGCGGCGTCGCTGAGCTTCGTGACCCGGCTGCCCGGAGCGATCCGAAAGGGTCAGCGCGCGACGTCGAGCGCGAGCATGAACAGGTGGCCCTGGTCGACCACGGTCAGCGGGCCGAGGCCGCGCTCGCCGCCTCCGGCGAACGTCACGCGCGTGAAGCTGACCTGGTAGCGCGCGCAGAGCCGCAGCCCGGTCGCGCCGAGGCGAACCCCGAGCTCGCCCGTGCCTCCCGCGGTCGGGCCGCCGGCCGCGCGCCCGTAGCCGGTGGCGCTCAGCGTGCCGGTGTCGAGCACCCAGCCTCCGCCCGGCCGCAGCTCGACGTAGACCGGCCCGGCCTCGAGCGCGAGCGCCAGCTCACCGCCCACGCTCTGGTACAGCGAGTCGGCGAAGAGCGCGTTGCGATCGGTGCCGCCCACCTCGACGCGGTAGAGGAAGCGCGGCGCCACCGCGACGGGCCCGAACGTCAGCCGGTAGCCCGCGCTCAGCCGCCCGTCCGCAGGCAGCGCGTTCGCCGCTCCCGCCGGCAGCGCACCGACCGCGCGGCCGATGCGGTACGCGCCTTCGAGCTCGAGCCCCGTCAGCGCTCCGGCGCGCATCAGCCGCAGCGGGAAGAAGCGGACTCGCACGCCGAACGTCGGGTACGCCTGCTGGAGCCGAAGCGGCACTCCGTACGACTCGCCGTACAGCGACAGATCGCGCAGCCCGGCGCCCGCGGTGAACGAGATCTCGAGCGACGGCCGCTCGTCGACCTCTGCCGGCGGTGGAGGCGGAGCCGCCTGCGTCACCGGAGCCGGTGGCGGAGCCTCGACCGCCGCCGGTAGAGCCCCCGCATCGGGCGCGGGCGCCTGGGTCTGCTGGGGCGGCGCTTCCGGCGCGGCGGGCTCGATGGGCGCTGGCGGCTCTTCGCGGCGCGGCTCTGCGGGCGCCTCGACGGGAGCAGGCGGCGGTCGCTTCGCTCTCTTCGGCTTCGCCCAGGTCGCGAGCGGCGCGAGCACGAGCACCAGCAGCACGCCGCGGCGCCAGCGCGCGAGCACGGCGGCCAGCGGCAGCAGCAGCACCGCCGCCGGAGCGCCGCAGCCGCGGCTGCGCTCGGGCTTGCTCTGCGGCGACGGCGTCGAGAGCACGCGCGCGACGGCGCGGTCGTCGGTGTTCGCCGCGTTGCCGTTGCCTGCGACCGCGGCGAAGTAGAACGTCGCGGGCCCGAGATCGCTCGACGGAGCGACCCACTGCAGCCGCCACGCCCGCGTGCCGGTGTTGCACGTGCCCGACTGCGCCGAGGCGCCGCCGGCCCGCACCACCACGGGGTCGACGTCGGTCGTGCCGCCGTCGAGCGCGCCGTAGTGGCACAGCTCTTCGGCCGTGTGCGCCGAGAGCGGCAGGTTCTGCAGCGAGCCCACGCCGCCGTCGGGGCCGAGCTCGACGCCGAAGCCGCCGTTCGACGGCTCGGTGCCGAGCGTGACGTCGAGGCGATACGTCTGCCCGGGCGTGTAGCCGCCGGTGAAGAGCCCGGGCGGGTCGGACTCGACGCGCAGCTCGAGCGTCGGGTCGGCGTCGTGACAGACCGAGCAGTCGTACTTCGCGCCCGGCGAGCCCGTGAAGTACACGCCGCCGCCGCCGCCGATGTCGGCGCTCTTCTCGAAGCTCGCCGGGTCCGAGAAGCCCAGCGCGAGCGCGACGGCGAGCCCGATCATGGCCAGGGGCCTCCGTCGCACGAGGCGCCGGCGTCGATCCAGTTGCCGATGATGTCGGCCGCGCCCGCGGGGAACTTGCTGTTGTGGTTCTTCAGGCCGCCCGCGTACCGCCAGAGGATCGAGCGCAGCGGATCGCACGGCACGACGCTCGGCCGAACGCAGCCGCCCGCGCGAATCGTCTCGCACGAGTCGGGCAGAATGCAGCCCGCGTCGCGGAAGTTCTCGGCCGAGTGACAGCCCGTCGCGTCGTTGCAGGTCGACGGCTTGATGAACGTCGAGATCGCCGCCCAGTCGTTCGGCGCCGACGGCCGCGGCTGGCACGTGCTGTTGCTCCCCGAGCCGCCGCCCGCACCGCCGCCGGTGCCGCCAGAGCCGCCGCTGCCGCCCCCTGCGCCGCCCCCCGGCGACGACGGCATGTCGCACGGCGGCACGCGGTTCACCCAGTCTGCGAGCTGCTTCCAGCGCGAGTCTTCCTTCGACGCGTAGACGTTGTGCCCGAAGGCGTCGACGCCGCCGTGGCCCGACCCTCCGGCCTCGAGCTGCAGCGGCTTGCGCAAGAGGTCGGGCAGCACGCTGCTGGTCGTCGTCGCCCAGACCTTCGCGCGCATGAAGTTCTCCTGGTGCTCCTGTTCCGAGAGCAGGAAGTCGTCGCCCGTGTGCGGGCCGCGCACGCCGGCGAGCGAGTACAGCCTGAACGGCCGCAGCTCGGCGCCGTGACACGCGCTGTACGCGCAGCTCTTCACGAGCTCGGGCTCGACGCGCGTGACGAAGCACTCGTACGACAGCTCGGGAAACGGGCCGACCGGCGGAGGCGGCTTCGCGCACTGCAGCCCGAAGAAGACGCCGAGGCACAGGCCGGCGGCCGCCGCGCGCTTCACAGGTCGACCTCGACGCCGACCTGCGAGACCAGCGCCCAGCGGTGCGGCAGCCGCTGGAACTCGGGGTAGTCGAAGTACATGCCTTCGACCTTCGCATCGAGGCGAAAGGCCGCGCCCTTGAAGGTGCGCAGCGGAGCCCACTCGAGCTTCACGCCGAACAGGTGCGACGTGAACCGCGAGAGCTCGCGATCCGACGAGACGTACGCCTTCAGCGTGTCGTAGCGCTGCTGATAGAAGTACGCCGAGCCCTGCGCGTAGAACCGGTAGCGCAGGCGAATGGTGACGGGGTCGAGGTCGAACACCACGCGCGCGTCGGCCGTGTGCGAGATGACCGACCAGGTGTCCCAGTAGAAGCGGTAGTCGAGGTGCACGACGAAGAACCAGAGGTACTTCTTCGTCGAGAGCGCGGCGGCGACCTTCAGCCGCGACGGAGGCTCGTTCTCGGGCACGAAGTAGAACGAGTCGCCCGACCAGATGCGCACCTTGCGGTACGGGCTCGCGATCATGCCGTTCGCTTGGCCGACCGTCGCGTTGAGCTGCGCGAGCCAGGTCGGGCTGAACAGCTGCGTGACCACGAGGTCGCCGCTCAGGTCCGTCATCGGCGCCTGGTAGAGCGGGTCGTCGGCGCGCCCGACCACGTTCGAGACGTAGCCGCCGCGCAGCGCGACGGAGAGGTTCTTCTGGGCGAACTCGCGGCTCACCGTGAGCGAGCCGCCGTTCGAGAGGTAGTCGCGCTCGGCGGCGTGCAGGTACCCGCCGGCGAGCGTGGTGCCGGCGACGTCTTGCGAGACGCCGACATCGACCTCCTGGCGGCGGTCGTAGATGCGCGGGCTCGCGGTGGTTCGCACGTCGACCGACGCGCTCGAGACGACGTCTTCGGTGTACGCGCCCGAGACTGTGGTCTTCGTGGTCTCGACGGTGCCGCTCGCGTTGACGTGCGGCGAGACGACGACGGTCGCGTCGGTGTCGGCGTAGACCTGCACCTTGCTCGACACGACGGCGTCGAAGGCCCGCGCCTGAGCTCCCCCGAGCAGCGTGACGAGCAGCGCGACGCGCCTCAGTTGCAACCGCAGCCGCCTCCACGAGCGCCGCGGGCACCGGAAGAGCCCTCGCGGCTGTCGATCATGTGGTTCTCGAGGATGAGCTCGTCTGAGTCTTCTTGAAACTGCATGCAACGCTTCGACAGCGTGCCGCGGCGCGTGGCCGGCACCGCGGCGCAGCCGGCGCCGAGCGCGAGGAGCAGGGCCGCTGCGACGAGCGTCTTCATGGGTGCTGGAGCACGACCTTCCCCATCCATACGTCGTCTTCGTCGCCCGCGTCAGCTTTGGCCGTGCGGTCGTTGCCGTTCGCGTCGACGACGCCGTAGAAGAACGTCACGTCGCCCTGGTTGCTGGCGGGCGCCGTCCACGTGAAGGTCCACGACACGTTGTTCTGCACCGCGCGGTTGATGATGTACGAGCAGTCTCGGTACGTGATCGTGGTGCCGGCGACGCCCATGAGGTTGCCCAGCGTCTGCACGCACGGGCTGCTCGCGTAGCCGGGGGTGTCCGACGTGAGCGCGCCGGCGACGCCGCCGTCGGGGAGCTCGAAGTTGCCGGCGAAGCCGTCTTCCGAGACGTTCATCGGGCTCCTGCGGTGCTCGCCGAACATCTGAACGTTGACCGTATAGGCTTGGCCAGGCGCGTACTTGCCTGCCGTGAGCGGCGGAGTGAACGTGACCCCGGCGTCGATGTGCCCGTTCGGGCCAGCGACGGGCCGCACGTGGCAGTGATCGCACCGCACACCGCCGCTGCGCGTGCTGCCGGTGCCGATGAGGCCGCCGCCGCCCGGCTTCCCGCCCGGCGTTGCCGTATGCGACTGGTGATCGAACCACGCGTACTCGGGCAGCCACGCGAGCATCATGACGAGAGCGACTTTGAGCGCGGTGTGCATGTCAGTTGTTCGTCCCGTTGGTGCAGGTGGCCGCCGCGGTGCCGCCGTCGAGCCACTGGCGGACGGCCGCGTAGTCGGGGTCGGTCGCGCTCCACATCTTGATGCCCGCGTGAGCGAACGTGCTGCCCTTCAGCGGCTGCGCGAGCAGCTCGCTCTGATCGGGGCTCGCGACGCCGATCGCGAGCGCCCGCGCGCTGTCGAAGTTGATCGACCACTCGGCGGTGCTGAGCGGAGCCTTCGCGTTGCACGACGCGGTGCCGGTGCCCACCGTGTTCACGTTGAGCGCCACCGTGCCCGACTGGCCGCAACCCGCGTTCGCGAGGTTGTACATGACGACCTCTTCGTTGCGCTGGCGGGCCCGCGCGAGCACCTGGAAGGGGCGCACCTGCGGGTTCAGGTTGCCGTGGCAGCCGACCATCGCGCAGCTGCGCGTGACGACCGGGTGCACCTGGCACTTGTAGAACGGCAGGTTCAGCGCCGGCAGCGCGGCCGAGAGCGCCGGGCGGCTCGTCGTCGAGCCGCATGCGTTCTGATCGATGCAGTTGCGGGTGGCGCCGCCGTCGTTCGCCGAGACCCAGTAGCCGCACGTCCAGCTCTCGGTGCACGAGCCACTGCCACCGGCCGTCGATGAGCCACCGCCGGTGCCGCTGCCGCCACCGGTTCCGCCGGTGCCGCCCCCCGTGCCGCCGCTGCCGGCTTGGGCTCCGCCCGAGGTTCCGCCGCTGCCGCCGGCGCAGCCACCGACGCATGGGTTGTCAGGAGGAGTGCAGCTCGCAGCGAGCACGGCGAACAGAAACGGCAGCAGGCGCATGCGGCGGCACCATAGGCACGTCGATCTGCCGCCACAGTCGGTCAGTCGGACGCCAGACCGTGCCAACGCTACGCAAATACTTCCGACTAACTTTTGCGTAGCGCCGCGAGTTAGCAATTGCTAACTACCGCCCGTGGACTTTCTGCTGGCTCCCGGCGACCCGCCATCGAAGCGCCAGATCCTCGCGCAGGCGCTGACGCTCTTCGTGCGCGACGGCCTCGCCGAGACGAGCATTCGAGCGATCGGCGACGCCGCCGGGTACACGAACCCGGCGCTGTACCGGTTCTTCGACTCGAAGGAGGCCCTCGCCCTCTTCCTCTTCGAGCGCTGCTACCTGCTGGTCTACGAGCGCGTCTGCGCCGCGACCGCGACGGGCAGCTTCCGCGAGCGGCTGGCGGGGCTGGTCGAGACCTGGCTGTCGCTCACCGACGAGCACCTCGACGCCGTGCTCTTCATGAACGAGACCCTGCGCGACTTCTGGCCGAAGGCGAGCGCCGCGACGCGCCGCAAGTCGCTGCTCGGGCACCTCGACGGCCTCGTGCGCAGCGGCCAGCGCGAAGGCGCCGTCTCGCCGAACCTCGACGCGAAGCTGTGCGTCGCGCTCCTCGTGGGCACGCTGGGCCAGGTCGCACGCCAGCGCTTCTTCGGGGCCTTCACCCACCGGCAGGTGCTGCAGCGCGATCTCACCGCGCTGCTCGACGCCGCCCTGCTTCGGAGCCGCACATGAGCCTCGACACCTTCACGCTGAAGGGCACCACGCACCACGTGCTGACGCGCGGGCGGCCGGGCGCGCCGGTGCTGCTGCTCGTGCAGCAAGGGCCGGGTCTGCCGATGATCCACGACGCGCCGGCCTTCGAGCGGGCGCTGCGCCTCGAGGAGCACTTCCGCGTCGTGTACTGGGATCAGCGCGGCACCGGCCGCTCGTGGGCGCCCGACGACGCGCAGCCGCTCTCTGCGAGCGCGCTCGCCGATGACGTCGCGGCGATGGCGCGGGCGCTGTGCGAGCGCTTGAAGGTCGACGCCATCGACGTCGCGGGGTTCTCGCTGGGCGGCTCGCTCGCGATCCTCGCGGCAGATCGGGCAGGCGGCGCGATTCGACGGGTGCTCGCCGTGGGCCCCGACATCGACATGCCGGCGAGCGAGCGCTTCGCGTGGGACTTCGCGAGAGACGAAGCGGTGCGGCGAGGGCATCGCCGCGCGCTCGGCGAGCTCGAGCGCATCGGGGCTCCGCCGCACGTGTCGTCGAGCAGCTTCCTCACGCGGGTGAAGTGGGTGACGAACTTCGGCGGCGTGGTGGTCGGCGCGAGCTTCGCGGGCTTGTTCCTGCGGCTGTTGTGGCGGCTGTTCACGTCGCGCCACTACTCGCTGCGCCAGGCGATCGCGGCGCTGCGCGGCATGCAACAGACGCAGGGCCGAGCGCTCGAGCAGCTGCGCGACCTCTCGATGCTGTCGCTCGTGAAGCGGGTGCAGGTGCCGGTGACGATCGCGCAGGGCCGGCTCGACGCCGCGGCGCCGCCCGCGCTGGCGCAGGCGTTCATCGATCAGCTCGAGGCGCCGAAGGGCAAGCGGCTGGTGTGGTTCGACGCGTGCGCGCACTCGCCACACTTCGAGGCGCCGGAGGCGTTCCGCGCGCTCGTGCTCGAGACGTTCGCGTAGGGGCGGTTACGCCTTGCGTACCGGGTAGCGCAGGTGCGTGACGCCGACGCCGGCGACCACCGTCGGGTTGCCGAGCACGGCGGGCGTGCGCGCGAGGCGATCGAAGAGCCGAACGCCGGAGCCCAGCAGCACCGCCGCGACGTCGACGTGGATCTCGTCGAGGAGCCCGGCGTTCAAGAGCTGCTGAATGGTGTCGGCTCCGTGAACGCCGACCGCCTTGCCGGCAGCGGCAGCCTTGGCCTGCTTCACGGCGCTCTCGAGGCCGTCGGTGACGAAGTGCACGGTCGAGCCCGGCTTGGGCCAGCCGACGGGCACGTGATGGGTGACGACGAACGCGGGGCCCCACGCGTGCCGCCCTCCCCAGCCTTCTGCTTTGTCGAACGTGCGCCGGCCGGTGAGCATCGCGCCGAGGCTGGCTGTGAGGCTGCGCAGGTGCTCCGCGCTCGCGGGCGACACCTTGAAGGTCATCGGCGCCGCGCCTTCGGTGTGGAAGTCGACGTTGCCCGACGTGAAGTACCAGTCGAACACCTCGGAGACGCCGTCGTCGCGATCGGCGACGAAGCCGTCGAGCGACATGGACATGATTGCGATCACCTTCGACATTGCGAGTTCCTTTCGCGGGCTCTCGCGCCCGCATTCAGGTGTCGAAGGGGCAATGTTGAGATCGACATGCCGCCGCCCGAAAAAGGCGACGGCGCCCCGGCGCCGCCTGAACAGAGAACCCCGCGAGGCCAACCCCGCTGGCGAGCCCGGCCGGGCTGATTCGGACCGGCTCAGCGCTTCCAGACGGACGACCACGGCGGCAGCTGTCGCCCTGTCGGGCTGATGATCGGCCTCCGACGGAACGTGTCGTTGTAGTGCTCGGCGAGCCGCGCAGCCTGCGTGAGATGTGCAGGCGCGTGAATGAGAAAGCCAACCAGGACTCTGTCGAACTCGCGTTTCGAGTATCGGCCCGGCGACCGGAGGATCTTGGCGAGAGCATAGAGGTCGGCCTCCCAGTCGCTCATGTGGAAGGCAAAGTCCCTTCGTCGCTGCTTCCGAACGCGCGCTGGCGCATCAGCGATGCGCTCGAAGGAGTCACCGAGCAGTTTCCTCAACTTCAGTAGCCTTCGCTGCTCTGAGATCTTCATACTCGGCGCCGGGCTGAGTCCTTCTACGTCGTGAATCATCGCCCGAACCTCGTGAGCCGGCCGAGGTTGATGAGACCCGGCGAGAACCTCGAGCGCGCCGCGCGTTTACGCGGGCGACAAAAAACCCGCCGTCTCCCGAGGGAAACGGCGGGCCGAAACTGGTCGGGGCGACTGGATTCGAACCAGCGACCACTTGCACCCCAAGCAAGTGCGCTACCAGGCTGCGCTACGCCCCGATGTTCTGCGGGTGACTTCGACAACGACGACGCGGGCCTTATGCCCGCCTGACCGTCGCAAGGCAAGCCGCTTGCTGTGAGCCCGCAGCGAATGAAAGCCCTGCTCGCCGCGCTGCCCGCCGCCCTCGTCGCGTGTTCTCACGTCCACGCCGACCGCGGCCTTCACGTCATGGCCTACAACGTCCTGTTCAAGGGCGCCGACGACGAGAGGTCGCTCGACGCCATCGCCGAAGAGCGCCCCGACGTCCTCTGCGTCACCGAGCTCACCGCGAAGTTCGCCGCCCGCTTCGACGCCCGCTTCCCCACCCAGTACCCGCACCGCAAGCTCGTCCCCAAGCCCGGAGCCACCGGCGTCGGCATCTACTCCCGCTTCCCCATCACCGCCGCCGAGACCTTCCCGCTGCCGCCGTTCAAGCGCGCCACGCTGCACGCCACCATCGACTGGAGCGGTCACAGCGTCGACGCCGTCTGCGTCCACCTCACGCCGCCCAAGGTCGACGGCTACAAGCTCCAGTCGTGGAACGACCAGCTCCGCCGCGTCGAGGGTGACTTCCTCGTGAAGCGCCTCGGCAAGAGCTCGCGCCCCACCCTCGTGCTCGGCGACTTCAACGAGAGCTTCGAAGGGCCTGCCCTCACCGCGCTCAAGCAGATCGGCTTCACCCCCGCCTGCACGACCTGCTGGGGCACGTTTCCCGGGCCCGCGCTCTCGGCCGTGCCTGCGATTTTCAGGATCGATCACATCACCGGCCGCGGCGTCGCGTTCGACGACGCTCACACCATTCGCGCCGGCGGCTCCGACCACTACCCCGTGCGGGCTACGGTTCGCGCGCTCTGACTGGTCGCGCTCCCCTCACCCTGCCCCTCTCCCCTACGAGGGGAGAGGGAACTTTCTACGACTGCTCGACTTACTCGTCGTCATCCTCGTCGGCGTCCGGCGCGTCGTCGTCATCCTCTGCCGACGGCCCGTCGCCTTCCGGCACGCGCCCTTCGTTCAGCGCCGCCTTCAGAACCTGGCTCGGTCTGAACGTCAGCACCCGTCGCGCAGAGATCTCGATCTCCTTCCCGGTCTGCGGGTTCCGTCCCACGCGCGCCTTCTTGAAGCGCACGAGGAAGTTCCCGAATCCCGAGATCTTGACCTTGTCCCCCCGCTCGAGCGTCTCCTTCAGCTGATCGAAGACGAGCTCGACGATCTCCGCCGACTCCTTCTTCGAGAAGCCCACCCGCTCGTAGACACTCTCGATGATGTCCGCTTTGGTCATAGCCCCCGCAGAATATGGGCAACCCAGCGGATCTGCAAAAGATTTACTGGACCGAGTAGTAGTACGCCTGCGGGTGGTGGAACACGAGCGCCGAGACCGACGCCTCCGGCTCCATCATGCAGCCGTCCGTCAATTGAACCCCGATATCCGCGGGGTTGAGCGCCTGGAACAGCTTCTCTTGATCCTCCAGCCGCGGGCACGCCGGGTACCCGAACGAGTACCGCTTCCCCGAGTACTCCGCCCGGAACCGCTCCAACATCGTCATCTCGGGCCGATCGGGCGTGCCCCACATCGAGCGGATCTGCGAGTGCAAGAGCTCGGCGTACGCCTCCGCCGTCTCCAGCGCGATCGCCTGCACGCCGTGCATCTTGATGAAGTCGCCCGCCGCCTTGTGCTGGTCCGCCAGCCCCCGAATGCCCTCGCCCGCAGTCACCACGAACAGGCACAGGTTGTCGCTCTCGGGGTGCACGAAGTCCGACAGACAGACCTGCGACTCCTTCTCTTGCCGCGGCAGCTCGAACTTGATGCCCGGCTCCGCGAGCTCGATCGTGTTGCCGTAGCCCTTCGCCTTGAAGAAGCGGAACACCGCGCGCGGCTTCATCACGCCGCGCAGCTCGGCCTTGATCGCGTCGAGCTTCTCTTTCAGCTCGAGCCCTTTGCGCCCGTCCTCCGAGTCCTTCAGCTTCGACTCCTCCGAGGTGCCCAGCAGCCGCGCCACGCTGCCCTTCAGGCCGAAGTGCCGCCCGTACAGCATCACCGGGTTGATGAACCGCCAGATCTGATCGAGCGGCGTGTTCGTGATCACGTGCCGCTCGTAGTCCGGAGCCGCCGGCACCTTCGCCAGCACCTCGATCTTCGGCGACCGCTTCGTGCTCGGCCCCGCCGACGCCACCGCAGGCTTCGCCGCCGCCGCTTCCGCCTTCAGCTTCTCGCGCCGCTCGGCCAGCTCGACCTTCAGCCGCTTGAACGCCGCCGGGTCGACGATCTGCTTCGCGAGCTCGAGCCCGCTCATCGCGTCGTTCGCGTACGCGACCGTGCCCGCGTATTTCGGCGCGATCTGCTTGTCGACGAAGTTGCGCGACAGCGCCGCTCCGCCCACCAGCACCGGAGTCGTCACCCCCGCCGTCGACAGATCCTCCGCCGTCGTCACCATCTGGTGCGCGCTCTTCACGAGCAGACCGCTCAGGCCGATGATGTCCGGCTGGTGCTCCTTCACCGCGGCCACCAGCTGCTCCGGAGGCACCTTGATGCCCAGGTTCACCACGTTGAACCCGTTGTTCGCGAGGATGATCTCGACCAGGTTCTTGCCGATGTCGTGAACGTCGCCCTTCACCGTCGCGAGGATCATCTTCCCGCGCGCCGCCGCCGACGCCTTGTCCATCTTCGGCTCGAGGTACGCCACCGCGGCCTTCATCGCCTCGGCGCTCTGCAGCACCTCGGCCACGATCAGCTCGTTGTTGCCGAAGAGCCGGCCGACCTCGTCCATGCCCTTCATCAACGGGCCGTTGATGATGTCGAGCGGCTTCGTGCCGGTCGCGAGCTTCGCGTCGAGATCGGCGACCAGGCCGTCGCGCGTGCCCTCGATGATGTACCGCGCCAGCCGCTCGTCGAGCGTCAGGTTCGACGACACCACCTTCGCCGTCGGCTTCTTCTCGCGGAAGTGCGCCGCGAACGGCGTGATCGGGTCGGCGCCGCGGTTGTAGATGAGATCCTCACACAGCTTCTTCTCGTGATCGGGGATCTGCGGGTACCGCTCGAGCTTCTCAGAGTTCACCAGCGCGAGATCCAGCCCGGCCTGCACGCAGTGGTACAGGAACACCGAGTTCAGCACCTCGCGGCCCGCCGTCGGCAGACCGAACGACACGTTCGAGATGCCCAAGACCGTCTTGCACTGCGGGAACCGCTGCTTGATCGCCCGCACGCCCTCGATCGTCTCGACCGCGCTGCCGGTGTACTGCTTGTCGCCCGACGCGCACGGGAACACGAGCGGGTCGAAGTAGATGTCCTCGGCCTTCACGCCGAAGTCCTTCGTCAGGATCTCGAACGAGCGCTCGGCGACCGCCAGCTTCCGGTCGCGCGGCACCGCCATGCCCGTCTCGTCGATGCAGCCCACCACCAGCGCCGCGCCGAACTCGCGCGCGAGCGGCACCACCTTCTCGAAGCGCTCGAGCCCGTCTTCGAGGTTCACCGAGTTGATGATCGCCTTGCCCTGGCAGTACGTCAGCGCCGACGCGATCACCTTCTCGTCGGTCGAGTCGATCATCACCGGCGCCCGCACCTTCTTCACGACCACGTCGAGGAACTTGTTCATGTCCTCGAGCTCCTCGCGATCGGGGTTCGCGAGGCAGACGTCGATGATCTGGGCTCCGCGCTTCACCTGCGCCCGCGCGATCTCGCCCGCGTCTTCGAGCTGGCCCGCGATGATGAGCTCCTTGAACTTCTTCGAGCCGATCACGTTCGTGCGCTCGCCGACGATGATCGGCCGCACGTCCTCGATCTCCACGCAGTCGACGCCGCTCAGTCGCGACTTGACGATCGGGTTCGCCACGCGCGGCTTGAGGCCCCGCACCGCCGCCGCGATAGCCTCGATGTGACCCGGGTGCGTGCCGCAGCAGCCGCCCACCACGTTCAGCCAGCCCGCCTCGGCGAACCGCCGCAGCGCCCGCGCCAGCATCTCGGGCGTCTCGAGGAACTTGCCGTTCTCGTCGGGCAGGCCCGCGTTCGGCACGCAGCTCACCGGAAACGGAGTCAGCGAAGCGAGCGTGCGCAGGTGATCGGTCATGAACTCGGGGCCGGTCGCGCAGTTGAGCCCCAGGTACAAGAGGTCGAGGTGCTCGAGCGAAACGCTCAGCGCGTCGATCGTCTGGCCCGCCAGCATCGTGCCCATCGGCTCGATCGTCACCGACACCGCGACGGGGATCTCTTCCTTCGCCTTCACGAACGCCTGCTTGATGCCCTTCACCGCCGCCTTGATCGTCCGCGTGTCGTTCGACGTCTCGATGAGCAGGTAGTCGACCCCGCCCTGAATCAGCCCGTACGCCTGCGTCTCGAAGTTCGAGATCAGCTCGTCGAACGTGATGCCGCCGACCACGCTGATCGCCTTCGTCGTCGGGCCCATCGAGCCCGCCACCCACTTGCCGTGCTTGTCGGCCGCCGCCCGCGCCAGCTGCGCCGCCGCGAAGTTCACCTCGTACGCCCGGTCGCCCAGCGAGAACTCGTTCAGCGACACCGGAGCCCCGTTGAACGTGTTCGTCTCGGTCACGTCGGCGCCCGCGCCGAAGTACTTCTCGTGAATGCCCTGAATCACGTCGGGGCGCGTGATCGCCAGGTAGTCGACGCAGCCCTCGTACTTCGCGCCGCCGAAGTCGGCCGCCTTCAGGTTGTGCGCGAAGATCTGCGTGCCCATGGCGCCGTCGAGCACGACGATGCGCTCCTTCATGGCGGCCTTCAGCGCGGCGATGCGTGCGGCGCGGGCAGAGTTGTTGACGTTGGGCAGCGCGGTCATTTCTTGGCTCCGGTGAGCAGGAAGACGCGAAACGGCGACGCGCCCTCCCGTGCGTACGGCGTGAACTCGATGTTCTTGAACCCTGCTTCCTTCAGCTGCTCCTGCAGCGCGTGCGGCTCGAAGCCGAGGTGCACGTGCCCGAGCTGCTCCTGCACCCACTTCTCGTCGTGCGGCATCAGCTCGAGCACCACGATGCGGCCGCCGGGCTTGAGCAGCCGCGCCGCCTCGTGCAGCACCGCGCCAGGCTCGGTCACGTGGTGCAGGCTCTGCGAGATGACGACGAGGTCTTTCTTCGCCGCCGGCAGCGGCAGCTTGTGCAGATCGGCCTCGAGAAACGACAGGTTCGAGAGCCCCGCCTTCTCGGCGCGCGCCTTCGCCTGCTCGAGCGAGCTCTCGCTGCGGTCGATCGCCACCACCTTGCGCGCCCACCGCCCAAGCTCGACCGACAGCACGCCCGTGCCGCACCCGAAGTCGGCCACGTCGAGCGGAGGCAACAGCGTCGACAGCGCCGTCGCCCACAACATCCACGACTGGCCGGGCTCCAGCAGCTTCTCGTTCAGCGCCTGCCGGTCTTCCCGGCGCCGCAGCAGATCGGTCAGCCTCGCCCGATCGCCGTGCGGGTCTTCGGCCTCTCGCGTCAGCCGGATCAGCGGCCACCGCGGGTCCGAGGCCGGCAGCGCGATGGAGTAATACGTGTAGCCCGCCTGCCGGTCTTCCTTGATGAGGTCGAGCCCGCGCAGCTTCGACAGGTGGTGCGACACCGACGACTGCGCCACGCCGACGAGCGAGACCAGCTCCGAGACGTTCAGCGGAGCCTCACCCACGAGCCGCAGAATACGCAGCCGCGTCGGGTCGCCCAGCGCCTTGAAGCTCTCGGACAGCTGTTCCATATCTGCGCATCGACATATATCGATGCCGGCCTCCTGTCACCTGGGGTTTCCAGGTGCTCGCCAGGTGACACCCGCAGGGCCGCGTTACCGCGCAGTTCCGGCTGGCGCGGGCCTTTCAAGGTGCCCGCCCCATGTCACGACTCTCGATCTTCAGCGCGCCGGCCAAGGCTAACGAGCGACGGCTCGACGCGCTCCGCAAGCAGCTCGACGAAGCCACCGCCGACGGCCGCCTCGACCCGGCCGAGAAGAAGGGGCTGCGCGAAGCGATCGACGGCACCGCGAAGAAGGCGCGCGGGCTCGTCGCCTACCAGCACACCGGCGTTCAGCAGGTGCTGAGCGACACGAAGGCCGCGCTGCGCACAGGCACGCTGCTCGCGAAGACCGACGCCTTCGAAGAGCGGCTCGGCCGCGCCGGAGACCGCCTCGTCGCTCAGGCGAGGTTCGCGGCCCGCCACGACCGGCTCGACCTGAAGGGGTGGCAGCGCCGCTTCCCCGGCATCGCCACCCGCGACTTCACCTACAAGGGCCTCGAGGTGAACGCGGTCGCGATCGATCTCGCCGACCCCCGCGTGAGGCTGCAGACGAACACCGAGGCCCAGCGCGGGCGCACCGTCGATGGGCAGGCGAAGGCGCACGGCGCCGAGATCGCCGTCAACGGCGACTTCTTCTCGTTCGGGTCGTTCAAGCCGTCGGGCCTCGCCGAGACGAACGGCCACCGCTGGGCCGACACCTCGACCGGCTTCGAGCCGTCGATCGCCTTCACCGGCCGTCACGCCGAGCTGCTCCCCGCCGGCCACTCCGGCGAGCCCGGCTGGGCCGACAACGTCGTGTCCGCGCGGCCTGCCACGCTCAGAGACGGCGAGGTGATCGCCGCGCCGCCCGAGGGCATGAACGAGCGCACCGCGCGCACCGGCATCGGCCTGTCGAAGAGCGGCCGCGTGCTGTACCTGGTCGCCGTCGAGGGCCGCTCGGGAGTGAAGGGCCTCACCGGCACCGAGGTCGGCAAGCTGCTGAAGAAGCTGGGCGCCGACGACGGCATGTCGATGGACGGCGGCGGCAGCGCCCAGATGTACCAGCGGGGCCGCGGCCTCGTTCACCCGTCGACCGACCCGGGCGGGCGGCGCGGCGTCGCGAACGTCCTGATGGTTCAGTCGAAGCGGTGATCGTGGTCCCGCAGACCGCGAATTGCGCTACCGTCGCGCGCGAATGCTCGTCGCGATCGCCGCAGTGCTCTTGAGCGCCGACGCCGGCTCGGCCGACGCCGGCGTTGCGGCCGCGCCGAAGGCGCTGCTCCTGCTCGCGACGAACCAGGAGGCCATCGACAAGTGGGTCGCCGCGAAGCCCGCGCAGCGCGCGGGCATCAAGGGCGTCGTCGACAAGGTGAAGATCAACGAGCGCGTGCTCGCGGCGATCGTGCTCGACGGCTACACGCTGCCCCGCTCGCGCAAGGTCGAGCTCAACGCCGACCTCGTGATCGTCGACTCGACCGGCCGCACCGTCCTCGAGAAGGTCTCGGCGGCCGTGGCCCGCGACTTCGACCCCAAGACGCAGTCGGCCGTCGTGCTGAAGCCGGTCGGGGGCATCCTGTACGGCACGACCGACCCCGAGGGCATGTACACGGCTCGCGTGACCATCTGGGACCAGATCCGCGGCGAGGCCACCAAGGCCGAGCTGCAGTTCATGGTCACGCGCTGACCGGCGCACTCGCACCGATGACGAGCCTCAGAGATCACCTCACCGGCAAGCGCTACGGCCTCGTGCTCTCGGCCGGCTACTTCGGCTTCTTCGGCCACGCGGGCTTCGTCGAGGCCCTGCTCCAAGCGAAGCTGCGGCCGGCGGCCTGGGCCGGCACCTCGGCCGGCGGGCTCGTCGCGGCGCTGCACGCCGCCGGCATGTCGCCGCCGCGCATCGCCGAGCTGCTCACCACGCTCGAGCGCAAACACTTCTGGGACCCTGATCCGCTCGGCGCCGCCATCGACGCGATCCGGGGCGGCTCCCGCGCGACGGGCCTGCTCAAGGGCGAGCTGTTCCGCAAGCTGCTCGCTGACAACCTGCCCGTACCGAAGATCGAGCAGTGCCTCGAGCCCCTGCTGCTCGTCGCGGCCAGCCTCTCGAGCCAGACCGCGCACCTCATGCGCGACGGCGAGCTCGCGAGCGCGATCCACGCGACGTGCGCGTACCCCGGCATGTTCCAGGCGGTGCGCCGCGACGGCCTGCTGTTGTGGGACGGCGGCATCATCGACAAGGCCCCCGCCCTCGCCCTCGCCGAGGCGGAAGAGCTCGACGCCCTGCTCGTGCACTTCCTGCCCAGCCGCGGCGGCCTCCAAGAGCCGGCCGGCCCGCTCGCGTACCTCGAGGGCGTGATGGCCGGCATGGCCACGCTGCGCAAAGACCACTTCCGGCTGCAGCTCGAGGTGCTGAAGGCGCGCGGCGTCGAGGTGCACGTCGTGACCTCGCACCTGCCCGCGGTCTCGCCGAACGCGCTCCACAAGGGCCCCGAAGCCCTCGAGGCCGGCCGGCGCGCTGCGGCAGAGGCGCTCGAAAGGCCGCCCGCGCCGTGGGCTCCGTCAGACTGACGGCCCCTCGAGCAGCGCACCCGCTCGGGCCCCGACTCACCCGGCGTAGCGCCGGTGGTCGACCATCAGGCAGCGATCCATCACGACGTCGATGCCCGCCGCGACCAGCTTCTGCGCCACCTCGTCGTTGCGAATGCCCAGCTGCATCCACACGGCCTTCGGCTTCTTCGCGAGCAGATCGCCCAGGTGCCCCGCGACGTCGCCCGGCCGCCGAAACACGTCGACGAGATCGAGCTCGCCCGGCACGTCGACCAGCTTCCGGTAGACCTCGAGCCCGAGGATCTCGGTCAGCTCGGGGAAGTACACCGGCACCGGCACCACCTCGACCCCCGCCTTCTTCAGGTACGCCGGCACGTAGTACGCCGCCTGCCCCGCCTGCGACTCGGGCTTGATGCCGAGCACCGCGATGCGCTTCGACCGCCGAACCACCTCGGCGATGCCCTCTTCGTCTTCAATCACCCGAGCCATGACGTGCAGCGTAACGCCTGCGATACAGTCCGGCGCCATGATCGCACTCTTGACCTCCCTCGCGCTGGGCGCCGCCCCGCCGCCCGCTGCCGCCGAGACCGCCGCCAAGACCGTCTACGATCTCGACGGCCAGCGCTTCCTCGCCAGCGCCCGCCGCGACCTCGAGACCCTCAAGATGTTCACCGAGGGCCTCCAGCGCCAGACGAAGCTCGCCATGAACAACAAGGCGCTCTTCGGCACCGTCTCGAAGAGCACGTACACCGCCGAGCAGAAGGCGCTGCTCCTCAGCACCTGGGGCGCCCTCTTCTCGTACTTCAGCTCCATCGAGGGCATCCGCCAGCGCTACTGGGACTTCGTCAAGCTCCCGCCCAACGACTCCCGCCACGCGTGGGGCTTCCTCCTCACGCACACCGCGCTCACCGCCGAGCTCGCGCCCGGCCTCTTGTTCGCCGACATGACCCAGGGCAACCCGCAGCTCGAGACCCTCTTCGACGAGCCCAACAGCGAGTTCGGCGTGCCCGCCGGCTCCTTCGCCGACTTCAAGGCCAAGGCCATTCACGTCTCGACCAGCACCCAGCTCATGACCGGCGACGCGTGGGCCCCCGCCGCCAAGAAGGCCCTCGACGGCCAGAAGGTCAGCTCCGAGAAGAACGTCACCTGGGCGTTCGACGAGATGTCGCGCGACACCAAGGTCGCCAAAGAGAAGCTCGGCAAGCGCGGCGTTCAGATCTTCTTCAAGAACGCCCTCGACATCGTCAAAGACAGCGCCGCCCAGTCGTTCTTCCCCGCCCAGAAGACGTTCGCCGAGTGGGCCGGCGACACCCGCGTCGCCCGCATCGGCCAGCCCCTGCTCACGCTCGACCAGTGCAACGCCTTCGCCCCGAAGCTGCAGCCCGGAGACATCGCCGTCTCGCGCCAGAACTGGTTCCTCTCGAACATCGCCCTGCCCGGCTTCTGGCCGCACGCCATGCTCTACGTGGGCACCGCGAAAGATCTCGGCGACGCCTTCGACGCCGACGACGAGGTGAAGAAGTGGGCCTCGGCCCAGCCCGAGAAGGCCGAGTCGTTCACGAAGCTGCTCGAGAAGCGCTACCCCGAGAAGTGGAAGGCGTACAACGGCAAGGACTTTCAGGGCCACGGCCCCATTCGCATCATCGAGTCGATCAGCGAGGGCGTCAGCTTCACCGCCTTCGAGCACGCCTTCGGAGTCGACTACCTCGGCGTCATGCGCCCCCGCGTCTCGAAGCTCGAGAAGGCCCGCGCCATCGAGCACGCGTTCAAGTACCAGGGCCGCCCGTACGACTTCGACTTCGACTTCTTCTCGGACTCGACGCTCGTCTGCACCGAGCTCGTCTACAAGTCGTACGCCCCCGCCGCCGATCAGAAGGGCCTCACCATGAGCCTCGTCGACGTCGCCGGCCGCCGCACCCTGCCCGCCAACGAGATCGTGAAGATGTTCGATCAGCAGCTCGGCACGCCCCAGCAGCAGCTCGACTTCGTGCTCTTCATGGACGGCAAAGAGAAAGAGGGCCTCTGCAAAGAGGCCACCGCCGACGACTTCAGAAAGTCGTGGCAGCGGCTCAAGTGGGACGTCGCCCAGAAGTAGCTCAGGTCGGCGGCAGGCCCGCCAGCTTCAGGCCCTTCACGCGCAGCCCCGCGTGCAGCCGATCGACGTAGCGCGCGCAGACGTCTTTCCACGTCGGGCACTCGGAGCTCAGGCTCCACTGCGGCGGCGCGGCCGTGCCGAACACCTGCAGCGGCCCGAAGCTCCGGTAGCCCGGGCCGTTGAGCTTGAACACCATGTTCGACTCGAGCAGCAGCACCCGATCCGAGACGTGGTCGTGATCGACCACGATGAACGTGTGTCCTCCACCATCGGAGCGCCAGCCCTGCACGATCGACCACGGCTGCGGCGCGCTGAGCGGGCTCGGCGCCGGCAGCGCGACGCCTGCCTCGACCGCCGCCGTGATCGGCCCGAACCGATCGGAGGTGTCGACCATCATCAACCGGTGCCGCTCGCGGCTCCACGTGAAGCCCGGGTTGCCCTCCCAAGCCTTCACCACCAGCGCTTCGACGAACGTGCAGCAGTTGTTCTGCTTCTTCTCGGTCTGAATCGTCACGCCCGGCAGCGGCCAGGGGTACTGGCCGTCGGCCGCGTACGTGAACCCGTCGAACGCCTCGAACAGCGCCACGAGCTTCGCCTCGTCGATCGCCGCCGGGTCGTTCGAGAAGTCCCGCCGCGGCTCGGGCGTCGGTGCGTCCATCACGTCGGCGTAGAGGACGCCCAGCGACTGCGTGCAGATCCACGTGTCGGCGCCATCGAACTTGTCGATGCCGAGCAGCGCGAAGTCGTTGCCCGCCGCGTCTTTCAGCTCCTCGAGCACCGGGTACGTCCCCCGCGCCACCCGCCCCTCGACCGCAGACGACGTGTCCGCCTTCGCGTAGCCGTTCAGCTCCAGCCTCAGTGAAGCAACGCGATTGTTGGCCATGGTCCCCCCATGAAACGTGTGGGCCGACTTAAGCTGGGAAAACGCGAAAACACAACGAGCCGCTCAGAACTGCGGAGCGAAGCGGCCGGCGCCCTCGGAGCAGTACACCGTCACGAGCCCGCTCGCGTCGCGCAGCGCCATGCCCGGCTCGAACCGGAACATCATGATGCCCTCGTCGGAGTTCGCCTTGAGCTCTTCCATCTTGTCGTAGCCGCGGCCGTCGGGCAGGCGGATCTTGCAGTTGTGCCAGTCGAAGTTGTCGAGGTTGTAGATGATGAAGCGCCGCGCATCGACGAGCCCGCCCGAGATCTGCACCCGCGCGTGCAGCGCCCGCTGCGGAGCGAACTGCGGCGGAGTCACCGACGCCGTCGGCGGCGGAGGCGAGCCCCCGCCCGCCCCCGGAGGCGGCGGAGGCGGCGGCGCCACCGTCTGCGGCAGCGGGTTCGCCACCGCCGGAGCGCCCGTCGTCGCCCGCGGCTTCGCGAGTCGAAGGCCCTTGTACGCGGATGAGGCGGTGTCGAGGTTCACGCGGGCGAGCCCGTCCCACACCTCCATCACGACGCCCGTGCCGACGCTCTTGCCGTCTTGCGCCGAGAGGATCTCGAGCGTCACGCCCTTCTGCAGCCCCTGGGCCGCCCCCATGCGGACGTACGTCTCGCCGCGGTCGACGAAGACTTCAGGTGCCTGGGCGAGGGCGATCGCCAGTAGCGCGAAGGTCATTGAGGGTTCGAGGTCGACGATGCTGCTTCGACCGAACCCGCGGCAATTGCTTTGTCGATGAACGCGTGAATGTCACCCACGGTGCGCATCTGCCGCGCATCATTCTCGGGGATCCGCACGTTCAAGGACTTCTCCAAGGCCACGATCAGGTCGACGCCGTCGAGGCTATCGAGACCCAGATCTTCACGCAACTTGGCTTGGGGCACGATCTTTTCCTTCTCCAGCTCGAATTCAGAGACCAGCGTCTCCGTAACGACGGATCGAACTTTCTCCGCCAGAGTGGGTTCAGCCATGCCTCGCCTCCGCTACCAGTTGAGCAAACAACCTGTCAATTCCCTTTGAAAAAGTTCCGTGCTAGCCCACTCCACCCAAACGATGATGCGCCGCGCCGTGATCACTGGGATAGGGGCCGTGTCGAGCCTGGGTCTCACGCTCGACACCATCTCGAACGCACTGAAGGTGGGTGCCAGTGGCGTCGAGATTGATCCCGAACGCAAAGCCCGCGGATTCCGGTCAACGCTGACCGGCGTCATCAAGGGCTTCGACCCCGCCAAGCACTTCGACCGCAAGCACCGCAAGACGATGGGCCAGGCCGCGCTCTACGGCTGCACCGCCGCCCTCGACGCCGTGGCAGACGCCGGCCTCCAGCGCGACGCCCTGTCGCGCCCCGATGTCGGCGTGATCTTCGGAAACGATTCGACCTGCGACGCTGCTGACGATCTGTTCGGTCAACTCCGGTCAACCGGCCGCACGAATGCGCTCGGCACGGGCCACATCATTCGCGTGATGAACTCGACCGTCACCATGAACCTGTCGAACCTGCTCGGCGTGAAGGGCGCCGCGTGGACCTTGTCGGCCGCCTGCGCGAGCGGCCTCCACGCCCTCGGCCAGGCCGGCATGCTCATCGCCCAGGGCATGCAGGAGCTCGTCATCTGCGGCGGCGCTCAAGAGACCGGCTGGCAGGGCATGGCCGCCTTCGACGCCCTCGGCGCCCTCTCGGTGCGCGAAGACGAGCCCAAGACCGCCTCGCGCCCCTTCGACAAGACCCGCGACGGCCTCGTGCCCAGCGGCGGCGCCGCCGCCCTCGTCGTCGAGTCGATCGAGCACGCCCGCGCCCGCGGCGCCCGCATCTACGCCGAGATCCTCGGCTACGGCTTCTCGTGCGACGGCGGCCACCTCACCAACCCCGACGGCGACGGAGCCAAGCGCGCCATGCAGTCGGCGCTCAAGATGGCCCACGTTCACCCCAAAGAGCTCGACTACGTCAACGCTCACGCCACCTCGACGCCCATCGGCGACGCCGTCGAGGCCGAGGCGATCGCCGCCGTGCTCGCCGGCCACGACGCGCCCGTCTCGTCGACCAAGGCCCTCACCGGCCACGAATGCTGGATGGCCGGCGCCTCCGAGCTCGTCTACTGCCTGCTCATGATGCGCGACGGCTTCATCGCCGGGAACCACACGCTCGACCAACCCGACGATCGCTGCCGGGGCATTCACCTGCCCAAGGGCTCCATCGATCGACGCCCCCGCACCGTCTTGAAGAACTCGTTCGGCTTCGGCGGTACGAACGGGTCGATCGTCCTGCGCGCGGTGGGCTCGTCGGCCGACGGTCTGCGATGACGCGAGAGCGTCAGAGCGGGCCCGCTGGCCCGGACGTGCCGGCGGCCGACCCGAAGCCCGTCGAGCTCCCGCTCCCCGAGTCCGTGCTGCCGCACCGGCCCCCTTTCCTCTTCGTCGAGCGCATCGTCGAGATGACGCCCAAGCGCGTCGTCGGCGTGCGCACCTTCAGGCCCGACGAAGACTTCTTCCGCGGCCACTTCCCGAACCAGCCCATCGTGCCCGGCGTCCTCCTCATCGAGGGCCTCGCCCAGACGATGGCGTACTACGCGCTCCAGCACCGCAAGGCCTCGCGCGTCTTCCTCGTCGGCATCGACCGCGCCCGCTTTCGCGGCTTCGTCGAGCCCGGCGTCGAGGTCACCTACACCGTCGACGTCGGTGAAGAGCGCTTCGGCACCCTCGAAGGCAAGGGCCGCGTGAGCGCCGGCACCCGCCGCCTCGCCGACGCCGACGTGCGCGGCTACGCCGGCGAGCCCGGAGGCATCATCGGGTGAAGACTGTGCCGCTCATCAAGACCGTGTCGCTCATCAAGACCGTGTCGGCGGTGCAGACCCCTTGAAGGGCGAGCTGTTCAGACCCGACCCTTCGCTCGGCGAGGGCCAGTTCGACGTGCTCGTGATCGGCTCGGGCATGGGCGGCCTGACGGCGGCGCTCCTGCTCCTGCGCGAGGGCTTCAAGGTCTGCGTCGTCGAGCAGCACTACCGGCCCGGCGGCTGCCTGCACCGCTTCTTCCGCAAGCGCGTGCCGTTCGACACCGGCTTCCACTACCTGGGCGGCCTCGACGAGGGCGGCACCCTCAACCAGTACTTCAAGTACCTCGGCGTGCGCGACCGGCTCTCGATTCACCACCTCGACAAAGACGGCTTCGACGTCTTGCGGTTTCCCGGCTACGAGTTCCGAATTCCCGCCGGCTGGGGCCCCTTCGTGCAGCGCCTCGAAGAAGAGTTCCCCGCCGAGAAGGCCGCCGTTCACAAGTTCGCGAGCGCCTGCCAGGACGTCTGCCGCGAGAGCTTCGCCTACTCGTTCACCCGCCCGAAGGAAGACGAGCTCGGCAGGTACGGCAACGTCACGCTCGGCGCGTTCTTGCGCTCGCTCGAGTGCTCCGAGCGGCTGCGCGCGGTGCTGTGCGGCCAGTCGTTTCTCTACGGCGTGCCGCCCGAGCGCACCCCACTCGAGCTGCACGCGCACGTCGTCGACTCGATGCTGCAGGGCCCCGCGGGCATCGACGGCGGCGGCGAGGCCCTCGCCCAGGTGATGGTGAAGGCCATCAAGGAGCACGGCGGCGTCGTGCGCACCCGCACGCCCGTCACGCACCTCGAGGTCGACGGCGGCAAGATCGTCGCCGCCCACCTGCCGAAGGGCGAGCCGATTCGGGCGCGCATGTTCATCTCGAACGCGCACCCGCACCACACGCTCGATCTGCTGCCGCCCGGCTCGTTCAAGCCCGCCTACGTCAACCGCGTGCGCGACATGAAGAACGGCATCGCGTGCGTCGCCGGCTACTTCCTCTCGACGTCCGAAGGCAGCCCCAGGCGCAACTACAACATGTACATCAACCCCTCGTTCGACATCGATCGCACGTACCGCGCGAACCGGTTCGGCGAGGGCCAGACCGACGAGAAGGCGGTGTTCGTCACCTTCCCCTCCGACCGCGAGCGAACCTGGCCGTTTCCGCGCATGGTGCTCTCGCTCGGCATCATGCCGTGGTCCGAGGTCGCCCCGTTCGCGAACAGCCGCACCGGCGCGCGCAGCGACGAGTACAAGGCGCTCAAGGCGAAGCACGGCGCCGCCCTGCAGCGCTCGATCGAAGAGTACCTGCCCGACCACGCCGGCCACCTCACCGTCGCCGAGATCTCGACGCCGCTGACGAACCGCGACTACACGCGCACCGCCGAGGGCGCGATGTACGGCCTCGAGCACAGCGTCGACCGCTGGGGCAAGTACGCGCTCGGCACCCGCACCAAGATCCCCAACCTGCTGCTCACCGGCCACAGCGTGCTCATGCCCGGCGTCGTCGGCGTCACCATCGGCGCGTTCATCACCTGCAGCTACCTGCTCGGCTTCGAGACCATCTTCGATAGGGTGGCCCGCACATGAGCTCGAAGCGGCGCGTCGTCATCACCGGCTGGGGCGCCCTCACGCCCATCGGCAACGACGCCGACGCCATCGTCGAGTCGCTGCGCACCGGCCGCTCGGGCGTGCGCGCGATGCCCTCGTGGGACGCGTGGGCCGACCTCCACACGAAGGTCGGCGGCGTCGTCGACGGCTTCGACGAGAAGACGATTCCCCGCGAGTTCAGGCGCTCGATGAGCCGCATGGCCTGCCTCGCCGCCGAGGCCGCCCGCCGCGCCGTGCAGTCTTCTCGCCTGCCGGCCGACGCCATGGCCTCGGGCCGCACCGGCATCTCGATAGGTCAAACCGTCGCCGCCCCTTCGCCGACGCAGGTGTACTTCGACACCCTGCGCGCCGAGGGCGTGCGCGCGCTCAAGTCGACCACCTTCTTGCAGATGATGGGGCACTCGGCCGCCGCGAACACCGCGCTCATGCTCGGCTGCAAGGGCCGCGTCTGGGCCCCCAACGCCGCCTGCGCCTCGTCGTCGCAGGCCATCGGCCTCGGCTTCGAGACGATCGCCGAGGGCCGGCAAGACGTCATGCTCTGCGGCGGCAGCGAAGAGCTGCACGCCACCACCGCCATCACGTTCGACATCGTGCAGGGCACCTCGCGCGCCTTCAACGACTCGCCCACGAAGACCCCGCGCCCGTTCGACAAGGCCCGCGACGGGCTCGTCGTCGCCGAGGGCGCCGGAGTCGTCGTCCTCGAAGAGCTCGACCACGCCGTGCGCCGCGGCGCCACCCTGCTCGGCGAGGTGCTCGGCTTCGCCACCACCTGCGACGGCGAGCACATGTCGCAGCCCTCGAAGGCCGGCATGGCGAAGACGATGGGCCTCGCGCTCGAGACCGCGGGCCTCACGGCCGCCGACGTCGGCTACGTGAACGCGCACGCGACCGCGACGCCGACTGGCGACGGCGTCGAGGCCGCCGCGACGCTCGAGGTGCTCGGCGCGACCGTGCCCGTGAGCTCGACGAAGGGCCACACCGGCCACACGCTCGCCGCCTGCGGCGCGATCGAGGCGATCTTCTGCCTCTTGATGATGCAGCGCGGCTTCCTCGCGCCCACGCTGAACCTCGTCGACGTCGCCGACGACTGCCGCGGCCCGAACCTCTTGCGCGAGCCGCTCGAGCGCCGCGTCAGCCGCATGATGACGAACAACTTCGCCTTCGGCGGCGTGAACACGAGCCTTCTGCTCTCGACGCCCGGCTGACGGCGCGGGTCGGTCAGCGAGCGCGCAGGCGCATCGAGATCAGCGCCCTGAGCCCCGGCGAGACGCGCGTGAAGCTGATGCCCGCCCTGCCCCACATCGAGGCCATCGGGTTGCCCGGCTGAAACCAGGCGACCCGGCCCTTGAAGGTGAGCTCTTTCTCGCCCAGCAGCACGTAGCCCTCGATCTCTTTTCCCGGGCTGAACGACGCGAACGGCACCTCGAGGCAGAAGCCGTTGTTCGAGAGGTCCGCCGTGAGCGCCGCGTTGGTGCGCTGAATCGAGACCGGCAACCGCACCGACATTCGGGGCTCGCGACGCTTTCGCATGGCGAGAAAGGTCTCACGAAACCGATCGCGCGCAAGTTTACGGCAGCGACGCGGCCTTCAGGTACCCGTCGCCCTCGGCGCAGCGCACGTACGCGAAGCCCTCTTGCTGCTTGCCGTCTCCGTGCCCGCCCCGCGCCTTGAACGCGTTGCCCGAGATCCACTGCGTGGCGCCCGACTTCACGACCACCGACGCGCCCAGCTTCAGCGCCCGGTTGTCGGGCAGCCGCACCTCGCAGTGCGACCAGTCGAAGTCGGTGGCGTTCTTCAGCGCCACGTCGGCGCTCGCGTCGCCCGCACGCTGCTGCAGGCTACCGACGAGCGTGAGCCCGTGCGCGCCCGAGCCCTTCGCCGCCGGGTACGGCCCCTTCTCTTTCTCTTCGTCCAGCGTCACGAACAGCCCGTCGGGCAAGGCGTCGGGCTCGTCGAAGAGGACTCGCGCCTCGCCCTCTCTCACCTCGACGACCGACGCGACGCCGTAGAAGTCGCGCTCTTTCGTGCCGCCCTTCTGAGGCCCCACCACCCGCAGCGGCGAGCCCACCGCGACGCCGCCGCCCGAGACCGACGCATAGAGCTGCTGGGCTCTTCGCGTCAGCGCGTACGTCGCGCCGGTGACCGGCACCGCGTTGAACGGCTTCATCGGCTCGCGCTTCGCGTCGGCCGCCGTCGGTGGCGGCGCCGCCTCGGGCTTCACCGCGACCGCGCCCGCGTCTGCCGCCGGTGCGCCCTGCGCGTCCGCGGGCGCGACCGGAGCGGCCACCGCCTGCTTGAACAGATCCTTCCGGTCGACGAGCACCTTCGTCACGACCGCGGCCACCACGAACGTCGTCAGGCCCGCGGCGATCCACCAGGGCCACATCGCGGGCTTCGGCGGCTCGGCCAGCGTCCCCTCGCGCGACTTGATGCGCACGGGCCCGCTCGCGACCGTGATGGGCTCGACCGGCGACGCGTCGGTCACCGGCGACAGCTCGGGCTCGGGGCTCGGCGCGGCCTGAATCGGCGTCGCGAGCCGCTGCACCGGCTCGATGAACGTCTTCGCCATGCCCGCCTTCGGCTCGATCAGCGTCTTCTGCTCGGGCGGGCTCATCGGCCCGAACATGTGCGTCGGCAGCGGCCGCCCGTACGGCGTCGTGCCCCCCGGCACCCCGCCCGGCACAGGCGCCGGCCGATCGCCGCTCATGCCCGACAGCGTCACCGCCTCGGGCTCGCCCTCGCTGCCGGCCCCGGCGGGCTCGAGCTCTTCGACGGTCTGGCGCCGGCCCGCCGCCGGCACGGGCTCGGTGATCTTGCTGTGCGGCAGGTACGCCGGCGTCACGTCGGTCGTGCGGCTCTCGAGCGGCGAGCCGGCGACGTGTGCGTCCGACAGCTCGGTCACCGAGCGCGGCACCGAGAACGGGCGCAGCGACGCCGTCGCCTCGGCCCGCGGCGACGACGGCGGCGACCGCGAGTCGAGGCCCGCGGCGACGAAGCTCTTCGACGGCACGAACTTGCCCTCCGAGCGCTCTTTCTCGAGGCGCTCGGCGAACAGCTCGCTCACGTAGGCGCCGACCGCCTCGACGCTGCCGTCGGGCCGATCGCCCAGCCACTGCTCGAGGGCGTCGGCGAGCTCGCTCGCGCGCTGGTAGCGGGCGTTCAGGTCTTTCGTCAGCGCCTTCATCAGGATCTGATCGAGCTGCGTCGGTACCCCGGGGAAAACGCGCGACGGCGCGTCGACCTTGCACTCGCTCACCGCCTTCAGCGTCTGCAGATCGGTCGCCCGCCGAAACAGCCGCGTCGCGGTCAGCGTCTCGTAGAGCACGATGCCGAGCGCGAAGACGTCGGTGCGGTGATCGATCTCGCGGCCGAGCGCCTGCTCGGGGCTCATGTACGCGTGCTTGCCCTTGATGACGCCCGACGCCGTCACCGTCGCCTTGTCGACGGCCTTCGCGATGCCGAAGTCGACGACCTTCACGTGCCCGTCGAAGCCCACGAGAATGTTCTGCGGGCTCACGTCGCGGTGCACGATGCGCAGCGGCTTGCCCGCCTGATCGGTGCGCCGGTGCGCGTAGTCGAGGCCCCGGCACGCCTGCGCGATCACCCGGCACACGAGCGGCGGCGGCATGCGCCGGCCCTGCTCGATGCCGCGCTTGCTGATGCGGCGCAGATCCTCCCCGTGGATGTACTCCATCGCGATGAAGTAGCTGTCGCCCTCGGCCCCCAGATCGAGGATCTCGATCACGTTCGGGTGGTGCAGCCGCGCCGCGATGCGCGCCTCGTCGAGGAACATCGTGACGAACGCGGTGTCCTCGGCGAGGTGCGGGAGGATGCGCTTCAGCACCACCGTGCGCTCCTGCCCCTTCGGCTTCAGCCGCTTCGCGAGAAACAGCTGCGCCATGCCACCCACGGCGAGCTTCTCGACCAGCTGGTAGCTGCCGTAGATCTCGAGTGGCGGCACGGCTCACTTGGCCTTGAAACTCACGTAGCCCGCACCTTCTTTGCACCGGACCAGGGCCCAGGTCCCTTTGTCGAGCTCCTTCTGAACCGCCGGGTCGACCGCCTTCGGGTCGCTGAACCGGCCGTACTCGAGCTTGTCCGAGTCTTGCGCCGAGATCTCGGCGTTCGGCTCGTAGCGGTAGTACTTCTTCGTCGGCAGCCACAGCTCGCAGCCGTGCCACGCGAAGTCGGTGCGGTTGAACACGTAGACCTTCGACTGCCCGCTCACCGTGATGCCGCCGTTCAAGATCTTCTGGCGCACATCGTCGGTCTTCGCGGGCTCCTTCACGGCCTCGGGCTGCCGCGCCGGGTGCTCCTGCTTCGGGGGCGGCTCGAGCTTCGCGGTCTCGATCTTCGAGGGCTCGGCCCGCTCGATCTTCTCGGGCTCGGCCTGCCTCGCCGGCTCGACCTTCGCGACCGGCTCGGCCTTCCCGGGCTCTGCCTTCGCGGCCTCGCGGCGCTCGACGCGCGCGGCGCGCTTGGGCCCCAGCTCCTTCACGGCGAACGCCTTCGGCGGCAGCTTGAGCTCCTCGTCGATGAGCAGCCGCGCGAGCGAGCGCTCGACCTCGACGACCGTCGCGTTGCCGTACAGCTCGCGCTGCGACTTCTCGAGCTCCGGCCCGAGGATCTTCACCTCGTCGCCCTTCTCGAGCTTCTGCTTGCCCTGCACCACCACGTAGTACTCGTCGCGGTCTTTGATGATCTTGAAGACCGGGCCCTTCACCTCGATGCGCTCGAGCTTCACCGGCGGCGCCGCCGGCTCGACCTTCTCGGGCTCTTTCTGCGGCTCGGGGTCTTTCTTCTCGACCTCCGGGTCCTTCTTCTCGGGCGGCGGGTCGACCTTCGCCACCTCGATCGGGTCTTCCTTCTTCGGCGGAGGCTCGACCACCAGCGGCTCGACCGTGCCCCCGCCGCCGAGCAGCTTCGCCCCGAACTCCTCCCACGCGAAGAACCCGCCGCCGCCCAGCGCCGCCAGCAGCACGAGCGACAGCACCACCATCGGCGCCTTGCTCTTCGGCACCTGGTACTCACCCGACAGCGCGGGCTGCGACTGCCCCGCCAGCGCCGGCGACACGCTGATGTTGCTCGGCGGCCGCGCCCCCTCGCCGCCCACCTGCTGCCCGGGCACGTACGCCGGGTTGTTCGGCTCGGTGCCGGTGTCGGTGAACACCGTCGACATCGCGCGCTGCGCCGGCGTCATCGGCGCGGCCTGGTTCGGGTTCGACCCCTGCGGCAGCGGCGTGCGCACCTGCGTGGGCTGAATCACGCCCGCCGCGACGCTCGACGCCGGCGCCCGAAGGAACGTGCCGTCGATCGGCACCGGCGACTTGTGCACGTTGACGTTGCTGTTGCCCCTCTTGCGCATGCCCGACAGCCGCGACTGCAGCTGCCGCTCGGCCGCGAACTCTTCGGGGCACATCGCGCGCACGTAGTTGCCGACGTCTTCCGACCCGACGACGAGGCCCTCGCGCACGAGCTGCTCGTTGATCGCCCGCGCGAAGTCGTCGGCGCGCGAGTAGCGCAGCGCCATGTCGGGAGCCAGCGCCCGCAGCACCAGCTTCTCGACCGCCTCGCTCACCTCGGGGCGCAGATCGCGCAGCGGCGGCACCTTCGGGTTCGCCATCTGCGCCACCATCTCGCCGACGGTGCCGCCGTTGATCATCGGGCGGCCCGCAAGCAGCTCCCAGATGACGATGCCCGCCGAGTAGATGTCGCTGCGGTGATCGACCTTGTCGGCCCGCGCCTGCTCGGGGCTCATGTAGCCGAGCTTGCCGAGCACCGTGGAGGGCAGCGTGTGCTTGCTGCGCGCCGAGCTCTTCGCGAGGCCGAAGTCGATGACCTTGACCTCGCCCTCGTAGCTCACCATCACGTTCTGCGGGCTGACGTCGCGGTGAACGATGCCGAGCGGCGCGCCGTCGGCGCCGACCTTGCGGTGCGCGTAGCCGAGCGCCTCGCACATCTGCTGGCCGATGAGCAGCGCGACCGGCACGGGCACCGCAGAGTCCATCGCTCGAGCCCGATCTTCGACGCGCGCGAGATCGACGCCCGGCACGTACTCGATCGCCATGTAGAGCGTCTGGTCGACGTCGCCCATGTCGTAAACCTGGGCGATGTTCGAGTGGTTCAGCTGGACCAGGACCTTCGCCTCGTGGTGGAAGCGATCGACGAACTGAGGGTCCGTCATCATCTGCGGCAGAATCGTCTTGACGATGCAGAGCTTCTCGAAGCCGGCGGCGCCGGTGAGGCGCGCCAGGTGCACCTCGCCCATGCCACCCTGCCCGAGCAGATACATGAGCTCGTACCGGCCCAGAGAGCGGGTGGCCGGATGGGCGGGGCTGGGTGCTGTCATGCCGGCTGATACTACTCGCAGCGCGAGCAGATTCACGTGATCTGGTCTCTGCTGCTCTGGGTCTGGGTCTCTGTGTGGGGAACCGTCGTGGCGCTGGCGACGTTGATCCTCTTCATCCCGTTCAACCCGCTCTTCGACCCGAAGCGGCGGCTCATCCTCTACATGAGCGGGCTGTGGGGCTGGGGCGTGCTGCTCTACGTGCGCCGCTTCCTGCCCGTCGACGCCTACGGGCTCGAGAAGCTGAAGACCGGCGGCCCGTACGTGCTGTGCCCGAACCACGCCTCGGTCGCCGACACCATCACCTTCCTCGGCGTGCTGCCGAGCTTCGCCTTCGTCGTCCGAAAAGACGTCTTCTTCATGCCCATGATCGGCCTGCAGCTGTGGCTCTCGGGCTACGTGCGCGCCGTCGAGTCGGACGGCGGCAAGAGCGTGCTCGACGGCTGCCGCCGCTGGCTCGAGCGCGGCGTCAGCGTGCTCATGTTCCCCGAGGGCACCCGCACGACCGACGGCAAGGTGCACCGCTTTCGCCAGGGCCCGTTTCTCATCGCGAAGCAGATGAACGTGCCCGTCGTGCCGATCGCCATCAGCGGCACGCGAGAGATCTTGCCCAAGGGCAGAAGCTCGTACCGGCTCACCCGGCCCGGCCAGCGCGTGATCGTGAAGGTGCTCGAGCCCTTCAGGGTCGGCGAAGACACGAAGGCCGCCGCCCAGCGCGCGCGCGCCGCCGTGCAGCAGGCCGTGACCGAGAGCTTCACCGTCGACCCGGGCGCTCCTGTCGGCTAATCCACCCGGCAAGACATGCGAGTCGCCATCACCCAGGCCGGAGCCGTCACCGCGCACGGCGCCGGAGTCGCTGCCCTCGAGGCGGCCCTGCGCGACGCCAAAACCGCCGTTCGCCCGCTCACCCGCTTCGACCCCGCCGGCCTGTGCAGCAGCGTCGCCGCCGAGTCGCCCGTCGAGACGAGCGGCGACCGCGCCTGGGGCCTGCTCGAGCTCGCCGCGAACGAGGCGCTCGCCGGCCACTCGACCGCGCCTTCTGCCCGGCGCGGCGTGATGATCGGCACCACGAAGGGCCAGCTCGCCGACGTGCTCCAGGGCCGGTCGGACGACCCCTTCGCCGCGCTCTGCGCCCGCTTCGCCCGCAAGGTGGGCGCGCTCGGCCCCGTTCGCACCCTGGGCGCCGCGTGCGCCTCGAGCAGCGCGGCGCTCGGCGAGGGCTTCGACGCCCTGCACGCCGGCCAGTGCGACGAGGTCGTCGTCGCCGGCGTCGAGGCGCTGCACCAGTTCGTCTACGCCGGCTTCCACGCGCTGAAGGCCCTCGCGCCCGAGGCCGCGCGGCCGTTCGACGCTCAGCGGCGCGGCCTGTCGATGGGCGAAGCGGCCGTCGTGCTGCTGCTCGAGAGCGAAGAGCGCGCCCGAGCGAACGGGCGCAGGGTGCTCGCGTACTTCGACGGCCACGGCCTCGCGATGGACGCGCACGACCAGACCGCTCCGCACCCGAAGGGCGCCGGGCTCCAGAGCGCGTGCCGGCAGGCGCTGTCGAGGGCCGGCTGGGAGCCCAAGGCGCTCGGCCGGTACCACGCGCACGGCACGGCGACTCCGCACAACGACCGCATGGAGTCCGCCGCGTGCGAGGCCCTGTTCGGCCCGCGCGGCGTGCCGCTCACGTCGGCGAAGGGCAGCGTCGGCCACACCCTCGGAGCCGCCGGCGCGCTCGATACCTTGATCTGCGCGCTCGCGCTGCGGCGCCGCGAGCTGTGGGCCGTCACGGGCCTCTCGAACATCGACCCCGCGCTCAGCGTCGCCGCGGTGCAGGAGCGGCGCTCGCACGAGCCCCCGACCGCGCTCGTCGCCACCGCGGGCTTCGGAGGCGTGAACACCGCCCTCGCCCTCTCTGCGGGGGACGCCCCGTGATCACCGCCTTCGCGAGCTGGGCCTCGGGTGGCATCTCGGTCAACGCGAAGCCAGCGGGCCCCGCGAAGGGCCAGCTCGGCCCCTGGGCCGAGGCCCCGCCGCTCAGCAAGATCCACCCGCGCGCGCGGCGCCCGCACCCGACCGCGAAGCAGCTCGTGCAGCTCGCCTCGGCGCTGCTCGGCGATCGCCGCATCGAGGGCCTGGGGCTCATCCTCGGCACGGCCGCCGGCTGCGCCCAGCCCGATCGCGAGTTCCAAAGAGAGCTCGACAGCAAAGGCCTGCCTCTCGGCGGCCCGTCGCTCTTCGTCTACACGCTGCCGACCGCCGCCGCGGGCGAGCTGTCGATCGCGCTCGGCGCGACCGGCCCGCTGCTCACCGTGAACGCCGGCAGCGCGAGCGGCCTCACCGCCCTCGCGCGCGGGCTCGAGTGGGTCGCGACGGGCCGCTGCCCGGCTGCGCTCGCCTGCAGCGCCGAGCAGGGCGTCGCCGACGAGCACGTCGCGATGTTCCTCATCGAGAAGACGCCGGGCCGCGGCGTCACGGGGCGCAGCGGCTTCGACGAGCTGCCGGCCGACGGCACCCCCGGAGGCCCCCTCGAGCTCTGCGCCGCGCTCGCCGGCCCGTCAGCCGCGCGCGTCGTCACTCGCGACCCGCTCGGGTACTGGGCGGCGTTCGACCTCGAGGGCTCGCGATGAAGACCGCGGCCGTGGCGCTCGTGCTGTGGGCGGTGCCGGCGGCCGCGCAGGGCTCGGGCTCCGAGGCGGTGCTCGTGCTGCTCGTCGGCCCGCCGGCGCTGATCTCGGTCGCGCTCGACGTCGCGCTCTTGAGCACGCTGCTCACCGACGGCACCGCCGGCCGCGGCCGCTCGATCAGCACGATGGTGTTCGGGGTCGTCGCGGCGGGGATCTCGGCGGTGTGCCTCGGCCTCGGCGTCTCGAGCCGCACGAGCATCCCCGCGTGGACGGTGGTGAGCGCCGCGGCCCTCGGCATCGGCCTCGGCACGCTCTCGGTCGGCGTCTACGGCGTCGCCCACCCGCCCGACACGCCGCCCGAGCCCGAAGCTCCCCGGCCCAAGAAGGAGCTCTCGCCGCAGCTATGAAGCGCATCGCCATCACCGGAATGGGAGTCGTCTCGTCGCTCGGCCGCGGGCTGCCCGCGCACACCGACGCCTTGAAGCACGGGCGCACGGGCCTGCAGCCGCTGACGCTGTTCTCGGCCGAGGGCATCGGCGCTCGGCCGGTCGGCCAGGCCGCTCCCGAGCACCTGTGGCCGTCGACGCGGGCGTCGCGCAGCCAGCGGCTCGCGCTCACGGCGGCGGCCGACGCGCTCGCCGGCGCTGCGCTGCGAGGCCCCGGCGTGATGGTCGTCGGCAGCACCACGGGCGGCATCGACGGCACCGAGACGCACTACCTCAAGCACCGCGGCAAAGAAGGCGCCGAAGACCGCGAGCTGTTGCGCAACCACCCGCTCGGCACGATCGCCGACCGGCTCGCGACCGAGCTGAAGCTCGAGGGCGAGCGCCACACGTTCGCGACGGCCTGCAGCTCGAGCGCGAACGCGATCGGCTACGCGGCGATGCGGGTCGGAGCGGGCGCTCCGTGGGCGCTGGCCGGCGGCGTCGACGCGCTGTGCCGCATCACGTACAGCGGCTTCTACAGCTTGAAGCTGGTCAGCGAAGAGCGCTGCCGGCCGTTCGACGCGAAGCGCAACGGTCTGTCGCTCGGCGAGGCGGCGGCCTTCCTGGTGCTCGAGAGCGAAGAGGCGGCGAAGGCGCGCGGCGCGCGCGTGTGGGGCTGGGTGACAGGCTGGGGCTGCTCGGCCGACGCGCACCACATGACGGCGCCGCACCCCGAGGGCGCCGGAGCGATTCGGGCGATGAAGCTCGCGCTCGAAGACGCAGGCCGCACGCCCGGCGAGGTCTCGTACGTGAACGCGCACGGCACGGCGACTCCGGCGAACGACAAGATGGAGGCCCTCGCGCTCAGCGCGGTGTTCGGCGCCGAGATGCCGCCGGTGTCGAGCACGAAGGGAGCGACAGGCCACACGCTCGGCGCCGCCGGAGCGATCGAGGCGGTGTTCTCGGTGCTCGCGATGAACGAGTCGTTCACGCCGCGCACGGTCGGGCTGACCGAGCCGGACCCCGCCGCGAAGGTGCGCCACGCGACCGAAGGCAACGTCGACGTGAAGTGCGTGCTCTCGAGCTCGTTCGGGTTCGGCGGCAACAACACGGCGATCGTGCTGGAGCGCGCGTCATGACGATCTACGTGCAGAGCGCGGTGTTCCTCTCGCCGGCGGCTGGCGCGACGAAGCTCGACAAGATCGGCGACGAAGCCGACCTGAAGACGAAGCGGCTGCCGCGGGTCGATCGCCTCGCCATCGCGACGGCGCGCGCGGCGCTGGGCTCGACGCCGACCGACGGGCTCGCGCTGCTCGTGGGCACGGGCCTCGGAGGCCTGCAGGCGACGGTCGACTTCCTCGAGGGCATGGCGGCGCGCGGCCCGCAGTTCGGCAGCCCGACGGCGTTTCACGAGTCGGTGCACCACGCTCCGGCGGGGCAGATCTCGATCTTGCTCGGCATCACGGGGCTCTCGCTGACCTGCTCGGCGCGCGAGCTGTCGGGCGAGACGGCGCTGAAGGCGGGGGCTGATCTGATCGCCTCGGGCCGCGCGAAGCGGGCGCTCATCGTGTGCGCCGAAGAGGTGGTGCCGGCGCTCGAGGCGGCGCACCGCGCGTTCGGCTCGTCGCTCAAGCCGGTCGAGGGGGCCGCAGCGCTGCTGCTCGGCGCCGAGCCTTCGGCGGTGAAGCTCTCGCGGGTCGAGATCGCGTCGAGGCCGACGACGACGCTGCGGTACGTCGCGATGCCGGCCGACGCCGAGCCGGGGCTCGTCAAGGTCGCGCGGGCGGTGCAGCGGGCGCTCGACGGCTCGACGTTCGAGCGCGTCGTCACGTTCGCGCAGGGCGGCGGCGAGTCGACGATCGAGCTGACGCGCGATGCTCGCTGAGGCGCTCGCGCTCGGAGGCGCCGCGGTCTCGGGCGTCGTCTCGCTCGGCGTCTTTCACCCGCGGGTGCCGCTGTTCGGGCCAGTGGTGTGGCACGGCCGCCGCGACCAGAGGCGGGTCGCGCTCTCGTTCGACGACGGGCCGCACCCGCAGTTCACGCCGCAGATCGCCGAGAGCCTCGCGAAGTTCGAAGCGAAGGCGACGTTCTTCTGCGTCGGGCGCTTCCTCGAAGAGCACGCCGAGACCGCGCGCGAGCTGCTCGCGGCCGGCCACGAGCTCGCGAACCACACGTACACGCACGGCGTCGGCGCCGACCTCTTCGTGCAGTCGCGGCTGCAGCAGGACCTCGAGCGCTGCAAGGGCTCGCTCGAGAAGCTCGGAGCGCCGTCGACGCTCTACCGGCCCGCCGTCGGCATCCGCAACCCGGTGGTGCACCGCGCGGCGCGCGCGCTGGGGCTCACGGTCGTGACGTGGGCCGACGCGGCGCGCGACGGCGCGTTTCCCTTCACCGAGCGCAGGGCGCGCGAGCTCGCAGCGCGGGCCTCGGGCGGCGACATTCTGGCGCTGCACGACGGGGCGCTGCACGGGGGGCAGGTGTTCAAACGTGAGTCGACGGTACGGCACCTGCCGGTGCTGCTCGCGGCGTTACGCGATCGCGGGTTCGAGCTGTGCGGTGTTTCCGCGGCGTTGCATTAGTTCTTTGAGTTGATCGGACTTGCGCGCCGCAGAAACAAACGATCATGCGCAGTCCGGTCTGCTTGCTTGCGTTGGTGCTCCTCGGCTGTGCGGGGCAGCGCGGGTGGTTCAACGTGCCGGACCCGTCGCCGGTCGCGCTCGAGCACCAGGGCGACTGCCCGCAGCTCAGCGGCAAGGGGCCGATCGTGGTGCTCGTTCACGGCATCGGCGGCGAGACCGCGAACGTCAGCGCCGTGCGCGACGTGCTCGCCGACCTGCAGCCGGCGGCGATGCTCTCGTTTCGCTGGAGCCCGATGGAAGAGACGAACAGCCTCGTCGCGCGGCTCGCCGAAGGGCTCGGTCGCCTCGAGCGGTGCGCCGACAACGATCGCCCGGTGCTGGTGCTCGCGCACAGTGCGGGCGGTGTGCTGAGCGCGCTGGCCGTGGCGCAGCTGCCTCCGGTTCACAAGACGCACGATCTGGTGCTCGTGACGGTGGCGTCGCCGCTCGGCGGAGCGGGCTACACGAGCTGGCGCGTGAAGCTGTTGCCGGTGAAGCCGTTCGTCGTCACGGTCGGCGGCAACCTGGGCCACTACCCGGCGCCCGAAGCGGGCGTGCGGGTCGTGCACGTGCGCACGAGCCCCGTCGGCGATGAGATGATGCGAAAGACCTCGAGCGGGCACCTGCCCGATGATCCGCGAGCGATCGTGCCGGGGTCGACCGAGCGCTCGCTGCCCACGTACGTCGGGCACGACGACGCGCTGCTGTGGGCCGCGCGGGCGCTCGTCGAGCAGCCGGCTTCATTCGGCCTCCGCGACTGACGACGCGACCCGCGGTGATGTGCGCGTTGCGCCTACGGCGTCGAGCCGTCAGGCGACTCAGGCGCGCGCGTCGGCGGCGGCCATGTGCCTGAGCCCATTCCCCGCGGCGCCGTAACGGACCCTCGCAGCAGTCGAGGACCGGTACCTGTCGAGAACGGGGAGTGAGGTAATGGTAGCCGCCCGGCGTCGGAAGCCGGCTGTCCGGGTTCGAGTCCCGGTTCCCCGACAACCTGCCACCCCAAGCGATCCCGGCGCGATTCGAACGCGCGACCCCTGGCTTCGGAGGCCAGTACTCTATCCAGCTGAGCTACGGGACCTTACGACCGTAGCCGCATAGGCAGACATCGGTTTTCGCGCAAGGGCTCAAACGTGCCATCCTTCGGTTCGCTGCACGGCCGCGGTCCTCGTCCCCTCCCGCGAAAGCACCATGCGCCCTCTTCGACCGGTCCTCGTGTCCGTGGTGATCCTCGTGGTCGGTGCCGCCTGCGACTGCGGGAAGAACGTCGTCATTCAGATGAACGAAGGCGTCATCAGCCTCGAGTCGAACGAGCTCGACTTCGGGCCGGTGACCGAGTTCACCGACGCGGGCCGATCGATCGTCGTGCGGAACACCGGGGCCGCGCCGCTCACCATTCACTCGGTGACGATCGAGCAGGACGGCGGCGAGTTCACCGTCGCGCGAGTGCCCGAGCCGATCGGCGTCAGCGCGACCGGCAACATCGACATCGACTTCTCGCCGCTCGGCGCCGGTGACGACTACGGCGTGGCCGTGATCTCGAGCGACGACAAGGAGCACCCCGAGGTTCGCGTCAGCCTTCACGGCGGGCCGATCTGGCCGTCGCTCGACTTCGACCCCGACGGGGGCTTCCTGGCGTTCGCGCCCACGAGCATGGCGCTCACGTCGAAGTACGCGGTGCTCCGCAGCGTCGGCGGCTCCACGCTGACAGTGACTTCAGTGGGCGTCGCTCCGACAGGCAACCCCGACTTCTCGGTCGTGCGCCCGACCCTGCCCGCCGTCCTTCGCCCCGGCCAGGGCCTGCCGGTGCGCGTCGACTATTCGCGCTCGAGCCGAAACACCGAGGGGCTGATGAGCGTGAACAGCGACGACGCCGACGCCGGGCGCCGCACGCTGCGACTGCTTCCAGATCCTGCCGACCCGTGCGGTGACGGCCTCGACAACGACGGCGACGGGCTCACCGACTTCCCGGACGACCCGGGCTGCTCGGCGCTGAACGACTCCGACGAGTACAACGACCCCGAGTGCGTCGACGGCGCGATGCGCAGCTGCGGGGCTTCGATCGGCATCTGCCGGCCGGGCACGCAGCTGTGCATGAATGGCGCGTTCTACCCGTGCGACGGCGGCGTGAGGCCTGCCACCGAGAGCTGCAACGGCCTCGACGACAACTGCAGCGGCGTCACCGACGAAGGCATCATCGAGGTCTGCACCATCAACGGGTGCGCCGGCGCGCGCCGCTGCGTCGTCGACTCGGGCGTGCCTGGTGGCGCCTACGGCACCTGCTTCCCCGTGATGACCGCGATGGAGCAGTGCAACGGCATCGATGACGACTGCGATGGCCTTGCCGACGAGAACATCATCGAGACGTGCACGATCAACGGGTGCCTCGGCGAGCGGCTCTGCCTCCCGGTTCCGATGGGGCAGACGCGAGACGGCGGCGTCTACACGATGTGCGCGCCGGCGAACCCGGCCACCGAGACCTGCAACGGCATCGACGACAACTGCGACGGCACGATCGACAACGTGATGCCGGCGATTCAAACCTGCGGCTCCGGCGTGTGCGCACGCACGGCGCCGGCCTGCGTCGATGGCGGCATTCCGGTGTGCGTGCCGGGCATGGGAGGCACCGAGATCTGCAACGGCATCGACGACGACTGCGACGGCACGCCCGACGACGGCCTGGGCGGCTTCTCGTGCGGCGTAGGCGCCTGCTTCCGAAGCGTACCCGCGTGCCTCGCCGACGGTGGCATGAACGTCTGCGTGCCGGGCATGCAGACGGCCGAGACGTGCAACAACATCGACGAAGCGGCCCGTCCGGCACGTCGGGCATCGGAATTTGCCGCGGCGGCACGCAGACCTGCTCGACGGGCTCGTGGAGCGGCGGCTGCCCCGGTGAGATCGTCCCGGGCACCGAGTCCTGCAACAACCTCGACGACAACTGCAACATGGCGACCGACGAGGGGCTCACTCAGAACTGCTACGACGCCGGGCCTGCCGGAACGCGCGGAGTCGGCAGGTGCCGCGACGGCACCTCGACGTGCACTGCCGGTGTCTACGGCGGGTGCGCGGGGCAGCTCGGCCCCATCGCCGAGATCTGCGGCAACAGCATCGACGACAACTGCGCGGGGGGCGTCGACGATGGGTGCACGTTCGACGGCGGCTGCGTGCCGACCGGCAACTGGGTCCGCGACGGTGGGGCGATGAGCTACACCTGTGCATTCGGTATCGTGAACTTCAGTATCTCCACGTTCCAGGTGCTCTCGAACGGAGCCCAGATCGCGTTGGGCCCCAGCGGCAACGTCTGCGGTGCGAGCAACCCCGCCAACGTGCTCCCGGGCTCGGCGACCACCTGCCCCTCCGGCACGTTCAACAACAGCTGCGTGTACCCCGGGAGCTGCACCGAAACGTACTCCCTCACCGGCATGTTCGTCGGACCGGACGAGTGGCGCGGCACCTTCACCGCGTCGTACTCGGGCTCATGCCTGGGTTGCATGAACCGTTCGTTCCCCGTTCAAGCGTTCCGCCAGTAGCGTTGCGCCCGGACTTTTAACGGACCATATTCAGATCCGTTATGAGACCGCTCCAAGTTGCGACCGATCTGATGCCCATCGCCAAGTTCAAGGCGCGGGCGTCCGAGGTGATTCAGCGAGTGCGCCGAGAGAACCGGCCGATGGTCATCACGCTGAACGGCGAACCGGCGGCAGTCGTGATCTCGCCGCACGAATACGATCGCATCGTTGACGCCGAGCGGATTCGAGCCGCCATCGAACGAGGTCTCGAGGACGCACGCGCCGGTCGGGTCCACACAACGGAGGAGATCGAGCGCTGGGCTGACGAGCGCTTCGGTCCGCTCAAGAAACGAAAGCGCCGGTGAAGCTCGTATGGTCAGACCTTGCCAAAGCAGATCTCGCTGAAATCGGCAGCTACAACGGCTCGGATGACGCCGACGCCGCTCGCCGGTGGCTCGGCAAGCTGATCGCCCGCGCGAAGCGAGCCGCACAGGTCCCCGGCATCGGCCGGGTCGTCCCCGAGTACGGCATGTCGCATATCCGGGAGGTCACGCTCAGAACGTATCGAATCGTATACGCGGTCGAAGACCGACGAGTCGTAGTGTTGACGGTCTTCGAGGGCCACAAGCGCCCTCCCCCGCTCGAGCTCCTGCTCATCCCCGAGCGCTGAGCTTCTGGTTCTTCTTCCGCTTTTCTTCGAGCTCTTCGAGCAGGTGCCGCGTCGGGTCGAGCTCGAACGGCCACAGCGTCGGCGACTCGAGCGTGCCGAAGTCCATGCCTGCGTACGGGCCGGCCTTCGCGACGTCCTCGCCGCCGGCCTGCCAGCCGAGCAGCCGGTTGTGCCAGTAGTCGATGGCGCTCATCTGCCCGCCGGTGACGTAGCCCGAGTCGCACTCGCCCTTCAGCTTCGGCAGCCAGTACTCGAAGTCGGTCTCGGTCGCCTCGCGCCCGTACGCCACCCAGAGATCTTGCCGCACCATCGCGCGCAGATCCGCATCGGACGAAGCCGCGCTCAGGTTCATCGCGGGAAACGCCTCGGCCGCGCTCTTCGATTGCGGGTCACCGCGACCCGCGCCCGCGAGATCGAGCGCCGCCCGCCGCGCACCCCCAGCCGAGAAGCCGTCACCGGCCCGCTCGCCTGCGCCGGACCACGTCGACCGCGGCTCCGGCTGCGCGGCCTCGAGCGGCTTGAACGCCGGCAGCGGCCCGGTCGTGCCGCCCGCGCGATTCGTCTTCATCTGGAGCCTCCCATTCGCCTCGAGCCGCCCCCTTCCGCGGCCCGAGGCGAGAAACCTATGTGAACAGCTCGGGCACGTCGCCGGTCACCTCGCCCAGCGTGTTGCCCGTGAAGCCGACGGCCTTCATGGCGCTCACCAGCACCGTCGCCGGGTGCTGCCTCGCCTTCACGATGTGCTGGCCCGGCTTCAGGCCGCCGGCGCGGCCCGCGAGCATGATCACCATGTTCTCGCTCGAGTGCGACGACGGCCCACGGCTCTGCTCGGGGTCCCAGCCGTGCCCGCCCTCGAAGATGAACGGCATCGCGATGTTGTCGATCATCCGACCGCCAGCCTCGGGCGTGTCGATGAACTTCTGAATCAGGTACGTGTACCACTTCACGTGCCACGCGATGCCCTTCGCCATCGCGCGGTTTCCGCCCGGCACGCCGCCGTGACCGAGCTCGTGGCAGTCGGTCGCCTGCTGCGTCAGCGCGTACATGTTCAGGTGCGACTGGAACATCGTCATCTGCAGCGACACCACGCGCGAGAGATCGCACGTGAGCGCCATGTGAATCAGATCGCAGAACACGCGCGCCCGCTGCTCCTCGTTCGAGTAGCCGTTGTTCTGGTTGTACTGATTCTCCATCGCGTTCATGTCGTACGGCTGCGCGCTGCCGATCACCGGGTCGGCGCCCGGGTCCATCGGCTTCATGCACGTCGAAGTCTGTGGAGGCGGAATGGCCGCGATGCGCTGCTCGAGATCTCTCAGCTCGTCGAAGTGCCGCTGCAGCCGCTGCTTGTCGACCGTGCCGAGCTGGGGGATCAGCTTCTGCGTGTCCTTCTTCACGAGATCCAGCACGCTGCGGCGCGCCCGCAGGTCGAACTGAAACTTCGCGATCTCCGCCGGACTCACGCCCGTCGGCACGAACGTGCCGAACAGCGACTGAAACGCCGCTTGCGGGCTCACCGTCGGCGCGAGCGCCGCGGTGTTCGTGCCGCCCGTCGAACGGTAGCTGATGATGTCGCGGCCGTACGCCGCCGACACCGACAGGTACCAATCGGCCTGCACGCGGTACTGCAGCGACTTGCGCGCCGCCGTCACCTGCTGCGGCGACGCGAGGAAGTCGGCGACGACCTGGTCCGACGTGGCGCCCCGGGCTCGCGTCGCGTTGGGGTCCGACCTCACGCCGGCGAGCAGCGGCGACAGCGTCTGCACGTGGTGCGCGTCAGGCTTGCCGCCCGACACCACCATGCCGGCGCTCTCGGCCGCCCAGGGGATCTTCAGGCCGCTGACGATGCTGACCTCGGACTTGAGCGCTCCGAGCGGGGTCAGCGCCTCTTTCAGGTCGTAGTTCGCGCCGATGGTGTTCGGCACCACCTGGTTCGGCTGCGTGTCGCCGTCAGCGCCGATCGACTGCCCGTCGAAGAACACGATGTACCGCTTCGGCGCGACCGCCTGCGCCCACGCGTCACGCCCATCGAGCATGCACTCGAGCAGGGGAAGACCGAGCGTCGCTCCGCCCAGCCCCTTGAGCGCGGCGCGCCGGCTGAGTCGAATGGCCTTCTTCATTCGTCCCTCCTGAACGAGAACGTCTCGTCGGAAACCAGGTCGAGCAGGAGCCCCTGGAACGACCGGCTCTGCTTCGTGAACGACGCCGTCAGCTTCCCGAGCAGCTGCTGATCGTACGCCTCTTCCTTGCGGCCCATCGCGAACCGGTAGACCTGCTTCACCGCGCACGCCTCGAGCTCGCCCGAGTCGATCATCAGGTCGGCGAGCCCCGTCACTCCGCGGAAGCTCTGCGTGCCGCCGCTGAGCCCCGTGATCTCGCCGGTGCCCGGGATCGTGCACGACGGCTGGCCGTCGTCGGTCATGCGGTACTGCCCCGCCTTGTTGAAGTTCTCGATGCCGAAGCCCACCGGGTCGAAGTTCTGGTGGCAGCTCTTGCAGCCGCCCACCGACGCGTGCGCCGAGTAGCGATCGACCTTGCAGTTCGACACCGGGCTCGTGGGGATCTCGTCGACGTTCACGCCGGGCGGCGGCGGCGGCACCGTCTGGCAGAACAGGCGCTCGCGAATGAAGATGCCGCGCTGCGTGGGGCTCGTGTCCGAGAACTTCGCTCCGGCCGAGAGCACCGAGCCATGGCTCAAGATGCCCTTGCGTGGAGCGCTGCCGTACGGCGTCCACGCGAAGCCGGCGCCGCCCTGAAAGCCCGTGATGCCGTAGTGCGTCGCCAGCGTCTGGTTGATGAACGTCGAGTCCGCGCGGAACAGGTCGAGGTAGTCGGCCTTGTCCGTGAACACGACCTTCGTCACCAACGCCGCGCTCTCGGCCTGCATCGCGCTCGTGAGGTTCGCCGCGTGCGGCAGCCGGTGGTACGCGAGCCAGAGCGCGTGAAACCGCTCGACCCGGGCCTGCGCGCGAGGGTCGGCGAGCAGGCGCTCGGCCGCCGAGCGAATGCCAGCCGCCGTCTTCAGCTGCCCGGTACCCGCCGCGTCGAGCAGCCACGGCGGCGGCGTCGTGCCCCAGAGGAAGTACGAGAGCCGCGCGGCCACCTGCCAGTCGTTGAGCTTCTGCACGCCGTCGCGGCCCGCGACCGGCGTGCCGATCTCGATGCGGTAGACGAACTCGGGCTCCTGCAGCATCGCCATCACGACGAGCTTCACGCCGATCTTGAAGTCGTTCGCCTCGACCGCGAACGTCTGCAGCCCGAGGAAGCCCTGCACCTCGTCGTCGGTCAGTGGCCGGCGCAGCGCGCGCAGGCCGAACGACTCGATGAAGCTGCGCATGCAGGCCGCGTCCCCCGCCCCCGTCGGCGTGCAGCCGACCTCGTCTGCGAACCGCGTCGGGCTCGCGATGAGCCGGTCGGCCACCTCGGTCGCGATGCGCTCGAGCGACTCGATCAGCGCCGCCGAAGCGAGCTGCTGCTTGAACTCGTTGTCGTAGGGGTTCGTCGGGTCCGGAGCGATGAGCTGCTGCGCCGGGCTCGCCGTGTCGCCGATGACGTCGGTGAGCGTCTGATCGAGCTCGACGCGCGAGAGCCGTCGAATGCCCGAGACGCCGACCTCGGTGTCACGGTCGAGCATCGTGCCGCCGCCGGGCAGGCTCACGAGGCCTTCGCAGGCACACAAGCTGAGAATGAGGGCTGCGTTGCGCACGTTCAGCCTCCTGAACGAAAACGGGTCCGACACTGCGAGGGCCGAGCCACCCAAGCCCTGAGTCGTTCCGGCGCATTATGTCGCACTGAAACCTGGAAGTGACTGCGAACGCGACACGTTGAGGGGGCGTGTCTGCGGTGTGAACGCGAGTGGGCGATCGGAGTTGACTGTCGCCGGCCTTTCACGTTCTTTGCCGCACCCCTGAAAGAGGAGCAAACGTGATCATCGGAGTGCCGAAAGAGATCAAGACGCGCGAGTACCGCGTCGGGCTGGTTCCCGCTGGAGCGAAGGCATTCGTCAACGCAGGCCACAAGGTCTACGTCGAGAAGGGCGCTGGCGAAGGCGCCGGCATTCGCGACAACGAGTACGAGCGCGTCGGCGTCAAGATCCTCAAGAGCGCGTCCGACCTCTGGAAGAAGTCGGAGATGATCATCAAGGTGAAGGAGCCGATCGCGCCCGAGTACGAGCGCATTCAGACCGGCCAGATCATCTACACGTACTTCCACCTCGCGGCGGTGCCCGAGCTGTGCAAGGTGCTCGTCGAGAAGAAGGTCGCCGCGGTCGCGTACGAGACGATTCAGCCCGAAGACGGCTCGCTCCCGCTGCTCAAGCCGATGAGCGAGATCGCCGGCAAGATGGCGATTCAGGTCGGCGCCGCGTCGCTCGAGAAGACGCACGGCGGCAAGGGCATTCTGCTCGGCGGCGTGCCGGGCGTTCGCCGCGGCAAGGTCGCCATCATCGGCGGCGGCGTCGTCGGCACCGCGGCCGCGAAGGTCGCGCTCGGCATGGGCGCCGAGGTCACGATCCTCGACGTGAACCTCGAGCGGCTCACGTACCTCGACGACATCTTCCAGGGCGCCGTCACGACGCTGAACTCCGACAGCGACAACATCGAGCGCTGCTGCAGAGAGTCCGACATGGTCGTCGGCGGCGTGCTCATCCCGGGCGCGAAGGCGCCGAAGCTGGTCAGCAAGGAGCTCATCAAGAAGATGAGCAAGGGCAGCGTCGTCGTCGACGTCGCGGTCGATCAGGGCGGCTGCATCGAGACCTGCCGGCCGACGACGCACGAGCACCCGACCTACGAGGTCTCGGGCGTCGTCCACTACTGCGTCGCCAACATGCCCGGCGCCGTGCCGCGCACCTCGACGTTCGCGCTCACCAACGCCACCCGGCCCTACGGCCGGCACATCGCCGACCAGGGCCTCGTGGCCGCCATTCGCGCCGACCCGGCGCTCGCCCGCGGCCTCAACACCTACGGCGGTCACGTGACCTACGAAGCCGTCGCGCGCGACCTCGGCTACGCGTACGTGCCGATCCTCGAGGCGATCGGCGGCGCTGCCAAAAAGACGAACGGCGCGGTCGCGAAGGAGGCCGCGAAGCCCGCCGCCCCCACCGCCACCCACGCGAAGAAGAAGCCCGCGCAGCCGACTGCGCAGGCCTGAGGCCTCGCAGCGCTGACAAATCGACACTCCCGCTGCGCACCTGGGCGCCACGCCCATCGTGTTTCCGAGGGCTTACGGCCGACGTTGCACCGGCACCCGCCATGCACATGTTGTGGAATGTCCGGGCCTTAACCGGCGTTTCTCACGTCTGCGAGGGTGACCATGTTGGGGCTGAAGTCGAACGCTCAAATGAAAGCGGAGTTCGAGCAGCTGGCGATGCCGTGTCTCGACGGGCTCTACGCGTCGGCGCTCCGGCTCACGCACTCTGATCGCGACGCCGAAGATCTCGTCCAAGACGCGTTCATGCGCGCGTACCGCTTCTTCGACAAGTTCGAGCGCGGCACGAACTTCCGCGCGTGGCTCTTCAAGATCCTCACGAACACGTTCATCAACAAGTACCGCCGGCAGGTGAAGGAGCGCACCTTCAGCGAGGGCTCCGAGCGCGAGTCGGTGACGGCGCAGCTCTTCTCGGCCGACGCCACCGAGACCGCGGCGAACCCCGAAGACCACCTGCTCGACCGGCTGTTGTCGGAAGAGGTGCTGCAGGCGATCGACCGGCTGCCGATCGACTTCCGCATGGTCGTGATCCTCGCCGACCTCCAGGAGTTCAGCTACCGCGAGATCGCCGAGATCCTCGACGTGCCCGTCGGCACCGTCATGAGCCGCCTGTTCCGCGGTCGGAAGCTGTTGCAGAAGCACCTTCAGTCGTACGCTAATGAGCCTTCGAGCGAGGGCCCCATCGACCTCACGGAGTACCGCAGCCGGAAGAACCACGGATAGCCGAACGTTTCACACGCAACGAAGATGCCCTGTCGAGACCTCGACAACCTTCTGTATCCGTACCTCGACGGAGAGCTGCTCGAGCAAGACCGCGCCGCGTTCGAGAGCCACCTCGCTTCGTGCTCCGGCTGCCGCGCCGAGGTCGACCGCGAGAGCAAGATGCTGCTGCTGATTCGCTCGCGCGCGAAGCAGGGCAGCGCTCCGGCTCCGCAAGCGTTGCGCGAGAAGCTCACCGAGCAGCTCCACCACGAGACCCGCGCCCGCCGCGTGCGCGCCATCTCGAAGCTCGCCGCTGCCGCCGCCGGCCTCGCGTTCTGCACCGTCGCCGCGCACCACGGCTGGCGCAGCTACCAGCGCAAGCTCTACGTCGAAGACGCCGTGAACCGCCACGCGCGCGCCTACCCGCTCGAGATCGAGAAGCCCTCGGCCGAGCAGCTCGAGGCCTGGTTCAACGACGGCAAGCTCGATCACCGCGTCGCGGTGCCCCGCTTCCAGAACGCCGGCGTCACTGGCGGCCGCCTCATCAACGTGCGCGACCGCCCGGCTGCCTACATTCGCTTCGCGGCCCAGGGCAACCGCCGGCTCGGCCTGTTCGTGTACGGCGACAAGCCCGGCGACGTCGACGTGACGGCTGAGGCCGAGGTCGACCGGTCGAACGGCTTCAACTCGGTGACCTGGCGAGAAGGCGACGTCGTCTACACGCTCGTAACCGATTTGAACGACGACGACATTCGGCAGATGCTGCCACCGCCGGCGCAGCCTCAGGCGCCGCGGGGCTTCATGCCTGTCAACTACGCCCACTGAGGAAAAGACATCACGCCCTCGGGGTAGTAGCGTTCGGTTCAGTTCCTCATGTCCAAGAACATCTTGATCGTCGAGAGCGACGGCAACCAGTCGCGCGCCATGCGTGAGGCGCTCACCTCGAAGGGCTTCACCGTCGAGGAGACCAGTGACGGCAAGGGTTGTGTCGAGCTGGTTCGCAAGACCCGCCCGCAGCTCATCGTTCTCGCCGTCGATCTGAGCGCCGGTCAGAACGGCTACATCATCTGCGGCAAGCTGAAGGGCGACGAAGACCTCCGCCAGATCCCGGTCGTGATCATCGGCAACCCCGACGGCTTCGCCCAGCACCGCAAGCTCAAGACGAAGAAGGCCGACGACTACCTCGCGAAGCCCTTCGAGGGCTCGAAGATCGTCGACCCCATCGGGAAGCTCATCGGCATGCCCGAGCCGCCGGCCGAGCAAGAGGTCGTCGAAGACGAGTCGCTCTCGCTCTCGGAGCTGCTCACCGACGACGACAAGGGGGGCGAACGGCCAGCGGTCGAAGATCTGCCCGCGGGCGACAACGAGCCCTCGACGCGCGAAGAGACCGTCGCGGGCGACCCCGACCTCGACATGCTCGACGCAGTGTTCGACGACGACAAGGGCGCCTCGGCCGCGAGCGACCCCGTCGCCGAAGACCTGCACGTCGAAGAAGAGCTCCACGTCGAAGACGAGAGCGCCGACAGCCAGAAGACGACCGTCGGGTTCATGCCCGACGCGCCGCCGCCCCCTCCCCCGCCGTCGTCGCCGCCCCGCCGCCCGTCGAGCGCCTCACCGGCGTCGAGCAGCGGCAGCGCCTCGGAGCACGCCGAGCTGCTCGAGCTGCGCAGCAAGGTGACCGAGCTCAACGGCAGCCTCGACGACGCGAAGAGCCGGGCCGACGAGCTCGAAGCGAAGCTCCGCGAGGTCGAGGTCGAGCTCGAGAGCAAGCGCACCGAGCTCGAGGCCTCGCGCGCCGGCGGCGGCAAGAGCGACAAAGAGGTCTTCGCGCTGCGCGACGCAGCCACGAAGAAGGACAAAGAGATTCTGCGGCTGAAGAACGAGCTCAACGAAAAAGAGAAAGAGCTCATCGACCTTCAAGAGAAGAGCAACGGGCTCGAGCAGCAGGCCTCCGAGTCGTCGGGCGAGCTCGCCCGGCGCGACGCGCAGATCAAGACGCTCACCACGAAGGCCGACCAGCTCACGACCGAGCGCAAGAAGATCGACCAGCAGCTCATCTCGGCGAAAGAAGAGGCGCGCTCGTCGGGCGCGAAGCTCACGACGCTGCAGTCGGAGCTCGAGCAGGTGCAGGCGCGGCTCGCAGGCTCGGACGCCGAGCTCGAGCAGCTGCGCAGCTCTCAGTCGGATCTCGAGGGTGACAAGCAGCGGCTCGAGGCCGACCTCGCCGAGACCCGCGGAGAGCTCGAGGCGACGAAGAGCCAGCTCGAGTCGCGCAGCACCGAGGCCGACGACATGCGCTCGCAGCTCGAGACGGCGCAGATCGATCTCGACTCGGCAAAGACGCAGCTCTCGAACCAGGCGGCGGCCTTCGCCGACGAGATCGGCTCGCTGCGCAAGCGCATCGGCGAGCTCGAAGAGAAAGACACGAAGAACGACGAGCGCGTGCAGAAGCTCTACGGCCGCATCAAGTCGAACGAAGAGCGCGACCAGAAGACGAAAGAGACGCTCCAGCAGATCATCAACGAGCTCGACTCGTCGCCCGTCGACATCGACGTCATCTCGGAAGACGAGATCGCCGAGGCCTGAGCCCTGGGCGGCACCTTCGCCCTGGGAGCGCTGCACGCCGCCGCGGCGCCGGCCCACAAGGCGCTGAAGGGCCTGCGCGGCTGGACCTTCGCCGCGGAGGGCTGGACGCTCGTGCTCACCGAGCCGCTCGATGCGCTGTACCGGCCCGGCCGGTCGAAGCGCCCGAGGCTGGCCGAGGTCAGCGAGGCGCTCGGCTGCGACGCGTTCGTCTACGCCGGGTGGGACGGCGACAGCGAGACGCTGCTCGAGGCGACCGCTGCGGGCGCCTTCCGCGCGAGCGGCCCCAACGCGCAGTCAGAAGACCCGAGCGACCTCTACGGCATGCGCATCGGCACCGAGAACAGGCGCGTCTCGTTCGGGCTCCTGAAGGTGCCGGCCGAGCTGCGCGACGCGATGGCTGCGGGGTCGCTCGACGCCGAGCAGGCGCTGCTCGAGCACTTCGGGCTCGATGGCTCGGCGCTCAGCTCGCCGAAGCGGTACGGCAAGGCGCTCTGACCGAGCCTACTTCTCGTCCTTCTTCGGCTCGTCCTTCTTCGCGACCATCTTGCGCGCCGTCATCTGAATGACGTTGGGCACGTTGCGGTCGCGGGCGAGGTTCTTCACGTCGGTCTCGCGCAGGGTCGACAGGAAGCGCATGCCGATCGCTTGAGGCACCTTCGGGTTCTTCACCAGCGCGAGCTTCACCGGGTACATCTTCGTCCACTCGCGGTCGGCGCAGATGATGCGCAGGACCTCTTCCTGGGCGGTCTTGTTGTTCGCCTGGGTCAGCACCTCGCCGTCGGTGATGCGCGGGCTGCGGATCACGGCGACCGATACGAGCTTGTTCGAGTCGCGAATCAAGATCGTGCGCGCCTCTTTGTTGCCCTTGGTGGCGAGCTTGATCTTCTCGGCGATGTTCATCTTCATGATGCGCTGCGAGAGCGTGAGGCGCTTGCCCTCTTCCAGCGGGGCCGCGCTCTCTTCGCCGAGGCCGAGCTCCATGATGACCTCGTCGGCCGTCGGGCCCGGGTCGGGCGGGGCCTCGGCGGCCTCGGGGCCGTAGAGGCGAATGCGCGCGGCCTTCATCTGCGGCACGTCAGCGAGGATCAGCCCCGAGCGCACCGCGAAGTCGCAGACGCCGTCGATGAGCGCGCCCTCGGTGACCGGGTTCGACGCCAGCTGCCGGATGATGTCTTCGTGGCGCAAGATGCGCAGCTGGTTGTTCGCGATGATCTCGGCCGTGCGCGCCCCGCACCTCGCCGCCGTGCGAGCGACGGCGTCGTCGGGCGTGCCGCCGTTCAAGATCAACATCTCGGAGTAGGCGTCTTTTTCCCAGAACAGATCGAGGAACCAGCCGAGCACCGGCGGGGGCACCCGCTCTTCGCGCAGCGCCGGCGCCAGCACGCGATCGGGCAGCGCGGCCGCCGTCGCCACCGCCGTGTCGCGGCACTTCTCGTCGGGGTCGTACGCCAGCATGAACAGCGCCGTGATCATGTCGGGCGGCGCCATCGGCGCGAGCGCCTTCGCCGCCATCATGCGCAGCGGCATCGGCGCCTTCGGGTCGACGTGCTTGCGCTTGTCGAGCGGCAGCGCCTCGGCCGAGACGGGGCACTGGAACACCTCGGGCGCCGGCGCGGCCGTGGCGTCGACCAGCGGCTGGCTCTCGGGCGCGGCTTCGTCGCTCATTGGTTTCTCTCCCAGATCAGGCGCAGGCCCTCGAGCGTGAGCAGGTCGTCGACCTCGGCGATGGCCTTCGACTCCGAGGCGATGAGCGGCGCGAGGCCGCCGGTCGCGAACACCTTCGCGTCGCGCGAGAGCTCGGCGCGCATGCGCTCGCAGATGCCGTCGACCAGCGCCACGTAACCGAACACGAGCCCCGACTGCATCGAGTGCACCGTGTTCTTGCCGATGACGTGCGGCGGCCGGGCGAACTCGACCCGCGGCAGCTTCGAGGCGTGCTCGAATAGCGCCTCCATGGCGATGGTGATGCCGGGGCAGATGGCTCCGCCGAGGTACTCGCCCTTCGCGGTGACGGCGTCGAACGTCGTCGCGGTGCCGAAGTCGACGACGATGAGCGCGCCCCGGTGCTTCTCGTAGGCCGCGACGGCGTTCACCACGCGGTCGGCGCCGACCTCGCGCGGGTTGTCGTAGAGAATCGGCATGCCGGTCTTCACGCCGGGCCCGACGAACATCGGCTTCGCGTGAAAGTACCGCTCGGACATCTTCTCGAGGTTGAACTGCAGCGGAGGCACCACGCTCGACACCGCGACGGCCTTCACCGCCTTCACGTCGAGGCCCGAGTGCGAGAGCATCTGGAGCAGCAGCATGCCCCACTCGTCGTAGGTGCGGTGCGCGCTGGTCTCGACGCGCCAGTGATCTTTGAGCGTCTTGCCCTGGTACACGCCGAGCACCGTGTTCGTGTTGCCGACGTCGATCGCGAGGAGCATCGCGGAAGAGTCTACTCAGCTCTTCTTCGAACGCACCTGCTCGACGTCGCCCGCGAGCACACGCTCGACCGAGCCGTCGGGCCGGCGAATGAGCAGCGCGCCGGCGTCGTCGATGTCTTCGGCGACGCCGCGCAGCTCCTTCGCCTCGGACTTGACGAGCACCTCTTGCCCGAGCGTCGACGAGAGCTCGCGCCAGGCGGCGCGCACGGGGCCGAAGCCCTCGGCGGCGTGGCGGTCGAGCCAGGTCTCGAGGCGCATCCACAAGGCGGCGGTGAAGAGCGCCCTGAGCACCCGCTGGCCTCGGGCGGTCTTCAGGCTCGTCGCGAGCTCACGAACCTCGGGCGCGAGATCGGCCGGCTCGCAGTTCAGGTTCACGCCGATGCCGACGACGACGAAGTGCACCTTCTCGGTGTCGGCCGACAGCTCGGTGAGAATGCCGGCGATCTTCTTGCCGCCCACCTGCACGTCGTTCGGCCACTTGATCTCGGCCTTCACGCCGGCGTCGCGCAGGGTCTCGGCGAGCGCGACGGCGCTGACCAGCGTCAGCTCGGCGGCCCGCGACGGCGGCAGCTCGGGGCGGAGCACGACCGAGAAGTAGAGGTTCTTGCCGGGAGGCGAGCTCCAGGTGCGGCCGCGGCGGCCCTTGCCGTCGGTCTGCTCTTCGGCGACGACCACCTCGCCGTGGGCGGCGCCGTCTTGCGCGAGGCGAAACGCGGTGACGTTCGTCGACTCGACGCGATCGAAGGCGTGCAGCGTCACGCCGATCTCGCGGGTCGACAGCAGCGGGTCGAGCTCGAGCGACGTGAGGCGATCGGGCACCTCGGTGAGGCGGTACCCCCGCGAGGGGATCGCCTCGATGCGGTAGCCGAGCTTGCGCAGCTGCTCGACGTGCTTCCACACGGCGGTGCGCGAGAGGCCGAGCTTGTCGGAGAGCGCAGCGCCCGAAGTGAACTCGTCTCCACCTTCGGCGAGGAAGGAGAGGATCATCTCTTCCTGCGTAAGTTCCTCTTGGACTTCCATGGGGGCGATACAAGGGTAACGGGGGGGTCCGACACGGTCAATCGCGCGGGGGCAAGTTCGCCAGATCGCTTAGACCCGCCGCTCGCCTGAGTTGAATGCGGCGTGGCGCGCGCCACGTCTTTCGCTCCGTCCACGAATCTCACCAAGCGTGCCGCACCTTGCGGTCAACTCACCCTACTCGCGATCTCGACGCACCATCGCCTTGCGCCCGCGAATGGTCGCGGCGCGCATCGCGCGGATGATGTCTTCGGCGCGGTCGTCGGGCACGCCGACCAGCGAGAACCGGTGCTGAATCTCGATCGGGCCGATGTGCTTCGACTCGACGTGGGCCTCGTTGGCGATCGCGCCCACGAGATCGGCCGGGCGCACGCCGGCCTCGCGGCCGAGGCTGATGAAGAGCGTCGCCTTGGCGCCTGGCGCCGACGGGCGGTGCTGACGTGGAGCCTTCGGCGCCGAGCGGCGCGGTGCGGGGATGTCGGCGAGGTCGACCTCGGCGCTGCCGAAGTGCTCGCGGTGCAAGAGCATGATCGCCGCGGCGCCCAGCTCGGCGACGTCGATGCCCGCCTCGCCGAGCCAGGCCTTCAGCTCGGCGCCGACGCTGTTGCGGGCGGCGTCGACCACCTTCGCCTTCGTCGTCTCGAGCCGCTGCGTCTCGAGCTGCGCGGCGCTGGGCACCTCGGCGAGCGTGATCGACCGGCTGAGCGACTTGAGCAGCCGCTGCTGCGAGGGCTCGACCAGCGTGAGCGCGACGCCCTCTCGCCCTGCCCGGCCGGTGCGACCGATGCGGTGCGTGTAGACGTCGGGCGACGTCGGCACGTCGTGGTTCACCACGAGCTGCAGGTGATCGATGTCGAGGCCGCGGGCGGCGACGTCGGTCGCGATGAGCAACCGCACGGCGCCCGACTTGAACCGCTTCATGACGCGATCGCGCTGGGTCTGATCGAGGCCGCCGTGCAGCGCCTCGGCGCTCAAGCCCCGCTCGGGCAGCAGCGCCGCGAGCTCGTCGACGTCGTCGCGCGTGCGGCAGAACACGAGCGCGCTCTTCGCGTCTTGCGCCTGGAGCACCCGCACCAGCGCCGCGACCTTGTGCTGGCGCGGTACGACGTACGCGAGCTGGCGGACCTTGGGCGCCTCACCCGCGGCGGGCTTCGGCGGCGCGACCGTCAGCCGCGCGGGCGAGCGCAGGTGCTTCTCGGCGATCTTCTGAATGCGCGACGGCAGCGTGGCCGAGAACAGCGCGGTCTGCCGCTCTTTCGGGAGCGCCCCGAGGATCTTCTCGAGATCTTCGGCGAAGCCCATGTCGAGCATCTCGTCGGCCTCGTCGAGCACCACGGTCTGCACGTGGCCGAGCTTCAGCGTCTGCCGCTCGAGGTGATCGAGCGCGCGGCCGGGCGTGGCGACGACGACGTCGACGCCGCGCTTGAGCGCCTTCAGCTGATGGCCGATGGGCTCGCCGCCGTAGATGGCGACGGCATTCACGCCGAGGGCCGCGCCGTAGCGGCGCAGGGCCTCGGTGACCTGCAGGGCGAGCTCGCGGGTGGGCACGAGCACGACGCCTGCGGGCTCGAAGGGCTTGCGCGCGCGGCCCGCGTCGAGGCGGGCGAGCATCGGCAGCGCGAAGGCCGCCGTCTTGCCGGTGCCGGTCGCCGCCTGGGCGAGCACGTCGCGGCCCTCGAGCAGCGGAGGTATCGCCGCGGCCTGCACGGGCGTCGGGCTCGCGTAGCCGAGCGCCGAGAGGGTCGAGAGCAGCGGCTGCGGCAGACCGAGGGTGTCGAAGGAATCGCTCAAGGGGCCTGCTCTAACGCGTCGGAGCCCGAAAAGGGGGCGCGTGGCGCGCCGTCTCGCTTCAGGGGCGCCTCGGCGCAAAAGGTGCGGCCCCACGTGCCGTCGCTGCTGCAGGAGCACGGGGGGGCGGAGGCTCTCGCCGGCTGCCGTCGCGCCGCGAGCAGGCGGATGCTGCCGCTCAGCGCAGCTACGGGGCCTTGGCGGCCGGCGCGAGCTGGTACTTCACGAGCTCGATGCGCGACTGGGGGATGCGCTTGCCCGACTCTTCGAGCACGGTCTCGATGCGCACGAGCCCCACCTTGGGCGCGAAGGTCAGCGTCGCGACGAGCAGCCGCTCGCCCTCGTCTTTGTTGCGGCTCTCGACGACGACGCAGCCCTTGAACGAGCCGGCCGGTGAGTCGCAGGCCTGGCCGGCCTCGATGATCGCGTACTGCTCGTACGACGAGATCGAGACCACGTTGTTCCACTTCGTGCCGACCTCGAGCGGCGTGCGCAAGAGGTACCGCTTCTCGTCGCGAACCCCGTAGTTGTCGACGCGCAGCACGTTCGTTTGAGAGTCGGTGAACTTGCCCTGGTCTTCGCCGGTGATCGAGATGTCGAACTTCGCGGGGCCGCCCAGCATGGTGCCCTCGTATGACCACGTGTTGCCGACGGCGAGCGGGTAGTAGTCGGCGACCGGCGAGACCGAGCCCTTCGGGCCCGACCCGGTGTGGGCGCAAGCAAGCAGCAAGGTACCGACCCACCAACCGCGCATCATGGAGCCGCCTTTCGTCGCGTGAGCCCGCCGTCTTTGCGGGCGTGAAGCTCGTCGAGCGCCGCCTGGGCCGAGGCCCGCATCAGCGGCAGATCGTGCCCCTCGGCGATGATCTGCAGGTACGCCTCGGCCTCGTCACCGCCGAGCGCTCCCAGGGCGAAGACGATCTCGCGCTGCAGCATGTCGTCGCGGGCGCGCGAGGCCTCGATGAGCGCGGGCACGGCGCGCACGTCGTGCAGGCTCAAGAGCCCGCCGATCACCCGGCGCAGCTGGTCGAGATCGTCGGTCTTGAGCTTCTCGAGCAAGGGCTCGAGCGCCGCCGGGTTCTTTCGCTCGGCGAGCAGCATCAGCGCGTAGTCTCTCGCGCGCTCGTCTTTGAGCGCGATCAGGTCGGCGTCGGACTTCGCGAGCAGCGAGATCATGAGCGCCGCGCCGCTCGCCGCGTCTTTGAGCGCGAGCTCGACCGCCGCCCGCGCCGCGTCGCGCCGCTCGTCGAGGCTCGGGCCCTTCACGGTCGCGACGCCCCTGCCCACGATCTCACGATCCGTATCGTCGCCCTTTCGGCTCAGCACGAGGCCCACCTTCGCCTTCGAGGGCGCGTCGGGCTCAGACGCCTTCACGTCGGCGAGGCCCGCCGCGGCCTCGATGCGCCAGGGGCTCTTCGCGTCTTTCACCTCGGCGGCCGGCACGAAGCGCTCGGCCTTGAGCGCGGCCTCGAGCTGGCCCTTCACCTCGGCCTCGCTCCACCCGAGGATCGAGGTCTCGTCGTTGCCGGCCATCTCGAGGTCGAGCACCCCGTAGACCGGCTTCTCGCCGCGCGTACACGCAGCGGCGAGACAGAGCGCGACGGCCAGCCGCTTCACGCCACGGGGCCCGGCTCGCCGCCGCCGCCGCCACCTGACTGGGGCGGAGAAGGGGGAGCTGGCGCCGGCGAGGGCGCTTCGCCTCCACCCTGGGTCTGGGCGGGAGGAACTCCCGGAGGCGTGCCTTCGGGACGGGGGCCTGGAGCGCCACCGGGGCCACCCGGCCCACCCGGCCCGCGGCCGCGGCGACCGCGACGGCGGCGGCGCCTGCGGCGACCGGAGCCCGGCTGGCCGGGCTGACCGGGCACTCCGGGCTGACCGCCGGGCTGGCCACCCTCGGCGGCCACCTCGTCGTCGCCCACGTCGCCGTCATCACCCTCGGCGTCGCCGTCGTCGTCTTCGGGCGCGCCGCCGGCCGCACGCGCGGGCGACCGCGCTGCGGCGTCTGCCGCGGGCGCGGGCGGAGCCGCCGCCTCGCTCGAGGGCGCCGCCTCGGGCTCTTCGCGGTCGCGCTGGGCGTGGCGCTCTTCGCGCCGCTTGCGCGCCTCTTCGGCGTCGTTGCGGGCCTCTTCGAAGAAGGCCTCGTCGATCTCGTAGAGCTCGACGGTCTGCACCTTGACGCCGGTGTGGGCCTCGAAGAACTGCTCGGCGAGGCCTTCGCCGCACCAGAGGAACACGAGGGCGCCCGACAGGGCCTCGCTCTTCGCGTCGCCGCGCACGTCGCCGGCGCCGACGAGCAGGCCGACGTGAGCGCTGTAGTGACCGAGATCGCGCCGCAGCTCCTGCACGTGGCGGCGCTCGATGTTCGTGCTGCCCTTGAGGAGCCGCACGGCGTACCGCAGCTCGAGGCTGCCGTCGCGGCGGCGCGCGGTGAGCAGCGGGCCGTCTTTCGAGCGCTTGGCGACCTTCACCTCGCGGAACGAGAGCTTGTGCATCATGCGCACGACGGCCTTCTCGAACGTGCCGGGGTCGAGGTCGCTGAGCTTCTTCTTGAGCACGCGGGCCATGGCGCGGCGAGCGTCTTTGCCGGCGGTGCGCGCGGTGTGGATCGTGGCGAGATCTTCGGCAGAGACCTGCGTCGCCTCGAGCTTCGCGGGGCTCGACCGGAGCACGGGGCGGCCGTTCTCGACCGGCACGCCGGCGTTGCCCGCGAACTGGAGCTGCACGTCCATCGGGGGGACTTCGCCGCCCGCGTCGAGCTTGAGCTCGGGCGGAGACCCCTCGACGCCGTAGTACGCGAACTGCGGCCGCCGGCCCGAGTCGATGCGCCGCTGGTTGTCGTCGAGCAGCGCGTTGAGCAGCTGCTCGACCGACAGCTCGTCGGAGGCGAGCTCTTTCTTGCGCGCGCGCTCGAGCAGATCGTTCGGCGCAAGGCCAGTGCCGGCCTCGGTGAGGATCTCGAACGCGACCTCGCTGACGGGCGGGTAGCGCTTGCGGCGGGTGTCGTCGTCGCGGCGCTTGCGCTCGCGCTCGGCCTGGCGGCCGATGGCGCGCACGAAGTCGCCGCGCGGCTCGGGGTGCCGCTCGTTCGGGCGGTACGCCGGCATCGCGTCTTCGAGGTTCGGCTCGGGCACGCCGGTCGTCTCGAGCGCCGCCGGGTCTTCGGGCAGCATCCAGTCGGCGAGCGCGAACGTGTCTTTCGCCGTCACCATCACTTTTCGGTCGCGAGGCCTTTTCGCCATCGCGGCCAGACGTGACAACATGGTGACCTCGGGAGTCTTTCCGATATGGGACAGCAGACCCTTCTCGAGGGAGAGCTTCGTGATCTCATTGTGCGTGAGCGGTCGCTTCGCTTCTTCGAGGACCCGCAACGCAGCTTCGTAAAATGTCATCGGGGTTGTTTTTCTTTCAGGAATTCAGCCGTTTGCGACATTAAGGCAGACGGGGGCGCCGAACATACATGATTCGATTCCGCTTGGGCCAGAGCTGGAAGCACGAGACCGGTGGGGAAGAGCCCCAGGACGCGGTCTCGCTCGAGCTCGACGGGGTCGATCTGCTGCAGGGCGCGGGTGACGAACCGCTCACGCGCGCGGTGCCGGCGGTGGTCGAAGCGGTGAGCTCGCTCGTCTTCACCGGCGAGCGCGCGGGCCAGGTCTCGTTCACCGAAGCGGAGCTCGAGCTGTGCCTGTTCCGCTCGGGCGGACACGACGTCGAGCTGTCGGTGGTGTCGCTGGGCCGCAGCGCGAAGCTCTTGCGCGGGCCGCTCACGCTCGATCTGCTCGAGCTCTCGCAGGCGGCGGCGCGCTGCGGCGAGGCGCTCTTGCGGGACGTGCGCGAGAAGTGGCCCGAGCTCGCGCGCGCGCAGCGGCTGACGCACCTCGCGTCGGCGTCGCGGCGGCTGCTCGCCGCGGTCGCCGCCAAAGAGGTGCCCGAGCATGATCCCGGGCTGTTCAGCCACCTCGAGCTCGCGCGGGGCGACGCGCTCGGCTTCCGCCTCGAAGACGCGACCGGCCGCATGCTGACGTGGAAGCGAAAGGGCCACGCTCCGCTGCCTCCCCTGCTCGTCCCGGGCGAGCTGACGGCCGCCGACGGGCGCACCGAGAAGGGGCTGCCGTTCTTGATGCTGCTCGAGGCGAGCCGGCGCGCGAGCGCGATGGGCGAGAGCGAGCTCGTGGCGCTGGGCCCGTCGATGGCGACGACGCCCGCCGAGGTGTTCACGCTGGGGCTCAAGCTCTGCTTCGCGGTGACGGCGCGCCACCCTGCCCTCGGCGTGAACCCGTACGTCGAGGCGCTCACCGAGCGGTGCCAGGAGGGCCTCGCCGTGCTGCGGCAGCCGACGCCCGTGCTGGCCCCCGGGCGCGGGCGCTCGAAGGCGGCGAAGGCGCGCACGGCGGGCAAGCGGCTGACAGGGCCCGGCGCGCTCAGGCGCCTGCGCTTCGCGACGCGGTGGGAGAAAGAGACGCCCGGCCTCGAGGGCGAAGGCGAGCTGCGGCTCGCGGCGAAGGGGCCGGTGGTCGTGACGCAGCACTCGGCGATGGCGTTTCACACCGACGGGCGCGTGCTGTTTCGCCGCGTCGAGGCCGGCGGCCTGAACGTGAGCGACGACGGGCGCGCGCTGGTGACGAGCAAGAACCGGCTGCTGTTCTTCGAGGGCGGCGGCAAAGAGGCGCGCTGGCTGCGCGACTACGACGGCCCGCAGCTCAAAGGGCCCATCTTCAGGCGCGACGGCTCGCTGCTCGTCTCGCTCGCGAGCCGCGGCGTGACGTGCTTCTCGGAGGCGACCGGCGCCGAGCAGTGGCGCGTCGACCCCGCGCGCGCGCAGACGGGTCACCTCTCGGTGCACGGCGATCGCGTGCTGCTCGCGACCGACACGGGGGCCCTGCTCGGGCTCGACCTCCTGGGAGGCGTGACGCGCTTCCGCATTCGGGCGTCGCTGCCGTTCACGGCGCCGGTGGTCGCCTCGGGCAAGCGGCTGCTCGCGCTGTTGGCGCGGGGCGAGCGCTCGGCGCTGATCGCGGCCGACCTCGCCACCGGCACGCTGCAGTGGAGCAAGGAGCTGCAGCTCGAGCGGCCGTCGGCGCCGGTGATGTTCCGCGGGCGCGTGCTGCTCGCCGGGCGGCGGGGCGGCAAGGTGTGGCTCGAGGCGTTCTCGCGCGGCGGCGACCAGCTGTGGGAGCGCGCGCTGCCGCTCGAGGGCTCGCGGCTGTTCGTGCTCGGCCTCGCGAACGGCGCGCTGGTGCAGGACTCGAGGGGCGCCGCGGCGTTCGTCTCGTCGGACGGGCAGATCGACTGGGTGCTCGGCACGGCAGGAGTCGAGCTGCCGCACCGCGTGGGGCCGGCGTTCGCGCGCGGCGTGGTGGTGCTGGCGGGTGAGACGGTGCGCGCGGTCGACCCGCGCAGCGGCCGGCTGCTCGCCGAGGTGAAGGTGGGGCCCGCGCTGACGGCGCTCGCGGCCGACCGGCAGCTGAACCTGTATCTCTTGATGGAGAACGGGCTCCTCAAGGCGCTGAAGCTGGCCGCGCAGCTCAGCGTGGTGTGACGTGAGCTTCTTCGACGCGGGCTGACGATGGCCGACGAGATCGAGGCGCTCGCCGAGCGCGTGGAGGCCGAGAACGCGACGCTGGAGGCGAAGCTCGCGGCGCGCGAGAGCGAACGGGCGCGAGCCGAGGCCGACGCGAGAGAAGAGGTCGAGCGGCTGAAGAGGCGCCTCGCGACGCTCGAGCCCGAGCTCGCGTTCACGACCGAGTACGGCGAGCTGCTCGAGACGCAGACGCTGAAGCCGAGCCCGCGGCGGGTGCGGCTGCAGGGGCTGCAGCTGCTCGTCCGGTACGCGCTCTGCGGGGTGGCCGGCGCCGCAGCGGGCTTTCTCTCGCTCGCCGGCCTCGAGGGGGCCGACCTCGCCGCGGCGCTGGTGCTGCCCGGCGCGGCGATCTGGGTGCTCGGCGATCTCTGCGACGCGCTCGAGGTGCGCCATGGCTGACGCCGCCGCGCGCGCGAGGCTCGAGGCCGCGCAGAGTCGCCACGCACAGCTGACGCGGGAGCTCGCGAGCGAGCCTCCGGTGTCGCCGGAGCACCAGCGGGAGCTCGACGAGAAGGCGAAGCTGATGCTGGAGGTCTCGACGATCGAAGGCCGGCTCGGCGAGGCCTTGCGCCGAGAAGACGAGCTCGTCGAGCACCGGGCCCGCGGCTGGCCGGTCTTGAAGCTCGTCATCAGCGCGACGGTGATGGTGAGCGCGGCCCTCCCCGGCGTGCTCGCGAGCCAGCTGGCCGCGTGGCTCGCACCTCACGCGCGGCCTGAGGTGACCCTCACCGTGGGAATCGCCGGGCTGGCCGTGCCGCTGGTGGTGAACGGCCTGCGGTGGCGCCGCGGGCGCGCGCGTGCCGAGGCCTCTCGGCGGGTTCGAGCCGCGCTCGTCGACGAAGGCCGCGGCAACTGAGATGCGGCCCCGCCATGGGGATCTTCGACGTCTTCAAGAAGCGGCCACCGGACCCGCGCGAGCTGCTCCTCGCCGAGGTGCAGGAGCGGGTCCGCTCGCTCGAGTTCGTCGACTTCGTCGCGCGCCACGCTGCAGGGCTGGGGCGTGGGCTTCGATGAAGCCCTCGCTGTCGCGCGCGAGGACCTGAAGCGCCACGCCGAAGAGGGCATCGGGCTCTACGACGAGGCGCTGCGCATCTACGACGTGTCGTCGGGTGACTCGCACGAGAGCTCGCGGCTGCTGCTGCCCGGCTTTCTGCAGGGCTTCGCGGGCCGCGTGCAGGGGCGACCGATCGCCGCGGTGCCGAGCCGCGACCAGCTGTTCATCGACGGCGACGCGAACGAGGCGGCGGTGAGGCCCAGCCCGAGCCAGCGCGCGGCGCTGGCGGCCGCCGCGCTGCGCCCGGGGTATGCGTCAGAGCGGCGACCAGCCGAACCCGATGCCGCGCACCATGGCCGACGCCGCGAAGGGGATCGCGGCGATGAGCGCGATCTCGAGGCGCGACAGCCGTGCGAGCAGCGGCGCGACCGAGACGTCGACGGGCTGCTGCCTGCCCCGCCGGGCGCGCCAGCGAATCAGCGTCACCATCGGGTAGGCCTCGAGCAGAAAGACGACTCCGAAGAGCGTCATCTTGAGCCAGAAGGCTCCGGAGTGCAGGTAGAAGGCGGTGCCCTTCTCGAACGGCCCGAGCAGCCGCGCGAGGCCGGTGCCGAGCCAAAGCAGCGCGGCGAGCCCCCAGACGTTGTCGGCGACGAAGACCGGCCTCAGCTGGGCGTCATCGGGGCCCTTCAGGGCGGCCAGCGCCCGGGCCCGCAGGAAGATCGACGGCAGCCCGATCGCCAGCGCGATGAGATGAACGTCGAGAGCAGCGAAGACGACCAGGCCATGAGAGAGCTCCTTGAACTTGACGTCGACAAGATTGATAGCGCTCGCATCTTGACGCTGTCAAGTCTCGAAAGTAGACCGGCGGTATGCGAGCGACGAAGAAGGCCGCGGGCCGGTACCACCACGGGCAGCTGCGCGACGCGCTGGTCGCGGCGGCGTGGTCGGTGGTCGACCGCCGGGGTCTCGACGCGCTGTCGCTCAGGGCGGTGGCGGACGCGGTGGGGGTGTCGCACGCGGCGCCGGCGCACCACTTCGACGGCAAGGAGGACCTGCTCGACGCCTTGCGGGCCGAGGCGTGGCGGCGGTTCGCCGACGTGCTCGAGGCCTCGACGGATCTCGCGTCGGCGTCGCGGGCGTACGTGAGCTTCGCGACGGCGCACCCGCGGCAGCTCGAGCTGATGTTCCGGCGGCCGCGGCGGCGCGCGAGCGAGCACCCGAAGCGGGCGTGGGCGGCGCTGGTTCAGCGGGTGCGGGAGGCGATCGGCCCGAAGCGGGCGGCCGACGCGGCCGAGCTGAACGCGATGGCGTTCGCGGCCTGGGCGCAGGTGCACGGAGCGTCGGTGCTGCTCACCGAGGGCCCGGTGCCCTTCCCGGCCGAGCCGCTGCTGGAGCGCGTGCTGGAGGCGTTCGCCGGGGCGCTTCGCGGCGGCTGAGCGCGGCGATCAGTTGTTGTTCTTCTTCTTCTTCTGCTCGTCGACGCGCGCGTTGATCTCGTCTTCGGGGCGAATCGAGTCCTGAGCGCCCTCCCACTTCTGACCGGGGGCGAGCTTCCACTCGGCGGGGAGGTCGAGCTTCCAGAGGTGGTTCGCGAGAATGTCGGTGCCGGTGAGCGAGCGGGTGCTCTGCGTGAACGTGATCTCGACGTTCTTCACCTCGGCGGGGATCTTGGGCACGTCGAAGTGGCCGACGATGATCTGCGGGGGGAACCAGCGAATGCGGCGCTGCGGATCATCGACCTTCATGTCGACGCCATCGGCGGGCATCTCGCCGAACAGCTTCCCCTTCTCGTCCCACATCTTCCAGTTGCTCTTGTAGCTGGCGCTGACGACCCACTTGCGGGTGCCGCGGTCGTCGATGACGCGCTCTTCACCGGGGATGCCCCAGACGACGAAGGTGAAGCGGGTCTTGTCGCCCATGGGCGTGGTGTTGACGATGTCCCACCGGATGCCGTGGTCGGTCGACGTCCACATGGGCTCGTACTTGCCGCTCTGGAAGTCGTCGAAGAACTTCCGCACGTAGTCGTAGGCGGCCTTCTTCTCTTCGTAGTTGTCGTCGTCGCCCTTCTTCTTCTTGGAGCGCTCGTCGAGCTCGGTCAGGTAATCGTCGAACTTGCGGTTGCCGCCGTACTTGTTGATGTGCTCGTTGACCTCTTTGAAGTACCAGCGGAAGAACGTGCCGACCTCGTCTTTGTAGGTCTTCTCGTCGGGGTTGACGCGCATCCACGCGACGCGCTCGAGGTAGGCGGCCTTGATGCGCGCGGCGTTCAGATCTCGCTGGGTCTCGGCGGTCTTCGCGTCCCACTTCTTGAATGCGTAGATCATGCCGGCGATGACGCCGGCGACGACGACAATCAAACCGAGGTAGCGCTTCATGGCGCATCCATACGATGCTTCCGCCGGGTGATCCAGCGTTCGGAAGTCTTGAGCCTGCCGGTCGCGCTGCCGCTCGAGGCAGGCGGGCTCCTGGTCGACGCCGAGATCGCGATGGAGGCGTACGGCCACCCATCGCCCGACAAGGCGCTCGTGCTGCTGCACGACTTCACCGACTCGCACCACGCGCTCGAAGGCTGGGGCGCGCAGCTGCTCGGCAAAGGCCAGCCCATCGACCCCTCGCAGTACTGGGTCGTCTCGCTGAACCTGCTGGGCAGCCCGTTCGGGTCGACGTCGGCGGCGATGCTCGACTCGCGCGACGACCCGTACGGCTTCTCGATCGAAGACATGGCGCGCGCCGCGGCCTCGGCGATGCGGGTGCTGGGCGTGAAGAAGCCGCGCGTCGTCGCCGGCATCGGGCTCGGGGGCATGGTGGCCCTGAAGATGGCGGCGCTGTTCCCCGATCTCGTGGCGGGCGTGCTGACGATCGGCGCGGCGGCGGCGCTGCCGAAGGGGCTGCGCGAGGAGCTCACCATCACGTGGGCCCACTACCGCGCCGGCACGCTGAAGAAGGCGCGCGTCGACTTCCTGCGCCGGCACTACGACCGCCACGCGCTGGTGAAGCGGTTCGGCGACAACGCGGGCGTCGAGGCGTTTCTGGCCGGCCAGGCCGACGCGTTTCTGCTCGACTTCGACCCGCGCTGCTACGCGTCGCTCGCGCAGGCGTACGGAGGCGCCGACCTCGCCGAGTCGCTCGAGAAGATCACGTGCCAGACGCTGCTGGTCGCGGGGTCGCCCGACGAGATCGCTCCGGTGACGAAGGTGCGCGAGACGTACCACCACATCGCGAGCGCAGGCTCGAAGGCGCGGTTCTACGAGATCCCCTCGGAGGCCGGGCACGCCGACCTGCTGGCCGAGATCGGCCGCATCAAGGGCCCCGTCCGCGAGTTTCTGACGTCGCTCGACTGATGGGCAGCTTCACGGCGAGCAGCGCTCCGCCGCCCTCGGGCGCGTGGGCGCTGATGGTACCGCCGTGGCCCTCGACGATCTGGCGAGCGGCGTAGAGGCCGAGGCCGAGGCCGCCCCAGTCGCGGAAGCCGCGGCCGTGCTCGAACCGGCCGAAGACCCGCTCGCGATCTTCGGGCGCGATGCCGGGGCCGCGGTCTCGCACGGTGAGCAGCGCCTGCCCCGCCCCGGTCGACAGCTCGACCTCGATGATCGTGTTCGGCGCGTACTTGGCGGCGTTGCCGAGCAGGTTCGTGACGACCTGGCCGAGGCGCACCGGGTCGAACTCGCCGGGAATCGAGGCGACGACGCGCAGCTCGAGCGAGCAGCCCTGGGCGGCGGCGGCGGGCCTGAACGAGTCGGCGGCTCCGCGGACGATCTCGGCGAGGTCGCACGGGGCGCGCTGCAGCACGAGCCGGCCGCCGGCCATCGCGCTGGCGTCGAGCAACGAGTCGGCGAGCGCCACGAGGCGCACGTTCGCGTCGATCGCGGTCTGAAAGCGCTGCAGCTGAGCGGGGTCATTCAGCTGGCGGCGAATGCCCTCGAGAGCGAGGTGCATGGCGGCCAGCGGGGTCTTGAGCTCGTGCGAGGCGATCGAGAGAAAGTCGTCGCGCAGCTCGATCGCCGCCCGGGCCTGAGCGAGCTCGAGGCGCGTCTGCTCGGCCTTCTTGCGCTCGGTCAGGTCGCGCGTGACCTTCGCGTAGCCGATCAGCGCGCCGGCCGGGTCACGCAAGGCGGTGATGACGACGTCGGCCCAGAAGGTCGAGCCGTCTTTGCGCACGCGCTCGCCCTGGTCCTGTGTGCGCCCACGCTCGGCGGCCTCGCGCAAGAGGCGCTCGGGCTTGCCGGTGGCGCGATCGGCGGGGGGATAGAAGGCCGACGTCGGCTGCCCGATGATCTCGCTGGGCGCCCAGCCCTTGATCGCCTGGGCGCCGGCGTTCCAGCTGGCGACGCGGCCTTCGGCGTCGAGCAGGAAGATGGCGTAGTCGCGAACGCTGTCGACGAGCAGCTGGTACCGGTCGTCGCTCACGGCGTTCTCGATCGCATCGGCATCACTGCACCGACCCAATGACTAACGCATTCGCTGCATGCGCGCCTTGAGGGCGCCCACCAGCATGTCGATGGCGGTGTCGTTGTTGCCGCCGTGCGGAATGATGATGTCGGCCCAGCGCTTGCTCGGCTCGACGAAGCCCATGTGCATGGGCCGCACGTGGCGGAAGTACTGACCGACGACGTGATCGAAGTCGCGGCCACGTTCTTTGATGTCGCGGGTGAGCCTGCGAATGATGCGCACGTCGTCTTCGGCGTCGACGAAGATGCGCACGTCGAGCTCGCGGCGCAGCTGCTCGATGTGCAGCACGAGAATGCCCTCGATCAAGATGATGTCGGCCGGCTGGATCTCGCTGATCTCGGTGCGGCGCGTCGAGGTGACGAAGTCATACTGAGGCTTCTTGATGGGGACGCCGGCCTTCAGCGCCTTCATGTGATGAACGAGCAGCTCGGTGTCGAAGGCGTCGGGGTGGTCGAAGTTGACCTCGCGGCGCTCGTCGAGCGTCAGGTGCTTCAGGTCTTTGTAGTAGCTGTCTTGATCGATCAGCACGACGCGCGAGGGTGAGAGCGCCTCGTGGATCTTGCGGGCGACGGTCGTTTTTCCCGAGGCGGTTCCGCCGGCGATGCCGACGACGAGCGAGGACGACATGGCCGACGCCTATACCAGCGCCCGCCCCGTTTGGATCAGAACTCGAACGCGTCGCCGAGCTCGAGCACCTGCACCGGCAGCGACTTCAGCTCGGCCTTGAGCTGGGTCACGAACGCGGGCTTGAGGTGGTAGAGCAGCACCGCGCAACCGTTGCGCTGGAACTTGCCGAGCTCGCCGGCGAGGGTCTGCGGAGTCAGGTGGCCCGAGATGTCGGCGAGCCACTGCATCGAGTTCGGGAAGCTGGTCTCGAGGAGCAGCGCCTTGAGGCCCGAGATCTTGTTGAGCACCTGCCAGAGCTTCGTGGTGGGGCCGGTGTCGCCGCTGATCGCCATCGAGGTGTGGGCGTCGCTGATGACGAAGCCGCACGACTCGACGGGGTGCGTGACGGGAATCGACTTCACGGTGTAGCGGCCGATCTTGAAGGTGGCGCCGGGCTTGAACTGCTTGAGCTGGAGCACGGGCTTCTTCTTCTGCGTCTTGATCTTGGTGAAGTCGGGCCAGAGCACGTCGTTGAACATGTTCTTCTTCAACGTGGCGGTGCACTCGCTGCTCGACCAGATGGTGACGGGGCGATCGCGGCGGCCGACGATGAGGTCGCTCATCATGGGCAGGTCTTTGACGTGATCGAAGTGGCTGTGCGTCAGGAGGATGTGATCGACCTTGAGCAGCTCGTCGAGCGACAGGGTGCTGGTCAGCGAGCCGGCGTCGATCGCGAGCGTACCGTCGACGAGGAAGCAGGTGCTCTTACACCGAGGGAGCTCACCGCCATGGCAGCCTAGAACGGTGAGCTTCAAAGGGTCAGAGGTCTCCGAACTTCCACTTCATCTCGAGGTACCTCAAGAAATCGAACAGTCGGGCGGTGTCGCGAACGGTGATGCGATCGCCGGCGACGTCGATGAGGCCCGAGCGCTCGAGCCGGTGCAGCATGTAGCGAATGGCGGGCTCACCGACGGCGAGCTCGCGCGGCAGGTCGCGCACCGGGAAGTCGATCTCGATGCCCTCTTCGCCGGCGCGGCCGCGCGTCTGGCACACGTGCAGCATGTGCTGGATCACGCGGCTCGACGGGTCGGCCATCAAGAGGTTCTCGATCTGCGCGTCGGCGTCGGACAGGCGCTCGGCGAGCTTCTTGATCATGCGCACGGCGATCTCGGAGTTGCCCCGGATCATGCCCTCGAACGTCTTGGGGTCGATGACCAGGAGCCGGGCGTCTTGCTCGACGATGGCGCTCGCGTTGCGGGGCTTGTTCGAGATGATGGCCATCTCGCCGAAGAACTCGCCCGGCCCGAGGATCGCGAGCACCTTCTCGACGTCGCGCACCTTCTTCGAGATGGCGATCTTGCCCGACTGAAGAACGAACATCTCTTTGCCGGGCTCCCCCTCACGGAACAGGACCGTGCCTTTCGGCAGCTCCTTGCCGAACTTGTTGAAGAGGGTTTCTTCTGCGCCCATGCGTTCGTGGCCTTCGTTCTCGAGTTACCTACAGCTGCCGCAACCCGTCAAAATTTCTCGCTCGTGACGCTATCGCGTCACCGCTGCTGTAGCGAACGCTACTTGTGCGTTGCGGTGTAGACGCCGTCCCACCCCTGCCCCGGAGGCTGCTGCCGCAGCTGGGCGATCTCTTCGAGGTAGCGGCGGCTGGGCGGGTCGTCGGGCCACAGCTCGAGCGCCTTCTTGAACGACGCTTCGGCCACGTCCCAGTTCTGGGCGACGTACTCGTCGAGGCCCTTCTCGAACGCCGCGATCGCTTCGGCCTCCTGGCCCTGGGGCTGGCCGAGGCCGCGCATCTCGTAGATCTTCACCGGCTTGCGCTTGCCCTTCACGCGAACGGCGCCGAGCCGGCGCGCGATGACGTGGTCCTTCACGGCGGGGTACGTGCCCTCGCCCAGAATGATCTTGGTGTCGTATTCCTTGTTGGTGCCCTCGAGGCGGGAGCCCAGGTTCACGGCGTCGCCCATCACGGTGTAGTCGACGCGCACGTCGGAGCCGATGTTGCCGACGATCATGGTGCCGGTGTTGATGCCGATGCCGATGTCGAACTCGGGGTAGTTCTCGCTGCGCCACTTGGCCTTGAGCTCCTCGAGCTTCTGCAGCATGGCCCAGGCGGCGCGGCAGGCGCGCACGGCGTGATCGGTCTGCTCGACGGGCGCGTTCCAGAAGGCCATGACGGCGTCGCCGATGTACTTGTCGAGCGTGCCCTTCTCGTCGAAGACGATGCGCGTCATCGGCGAGAGGTACTCGTTCATGAACGCCGCGAGCTTCTCGGGGAGCATGCGCTCGGACAGCGTCGTGAAGCCGCGAATGTCGCTGAACAGCACGGTCATCTCGCGCTTCTCGCCCTTGTTGAGCTTGTCGGGGTTCGAGAGCGCTTCCTCCATGACGTCTTCGCCGAGGTAGCGCGTGAAGGTCGAGCGCAGCTTCAGCTTCTCGCGGTCGACGCTGAGGTAGCCGAGGAAGATGACGCCGAAGGCGGCGATGACGACGTTCGCGAGCGGCATCACGGTGGCGAGCAGCGTGCCCTGCGCGAAGAGCGCCTGCGCGAGCACGGCCCAGACGACCGCGATGCCGGCGATGAGGGCGCCCTTGGCAGCGAACGAGCCGATGCGGGGGATGAGGACGCCGAGGGCGAGGGCGACGGCGAACATGCCGGCGAGCTCGACCCAGGTGAGGCTCCTGGGGCGCTGCATGAAGTCGCCCTGGAGCAGGTTCGAGGCGATCGAGGCGTGGCCGTAGATGCCGGGCTCGGACTCTTTGTACGGGGTGACGCGCTGGTCGCCGCTGCTGCCGACGAGCGTGACGCCGACCAGCACGAGCTTGCCGTCGACGTCCTTCGGGTCGAAGGTGCCGTCGATCACGTCGGCGATCGAGATGGTGCGGAAGATCTGGCCCGGGCCGACGTGGTTGATGAGCGCGAACGGCTCGTTGTCTTCGATGGGCCAGGTGACGCTGCCGCCCTCGCCCTTCAGCTCGATGCCGGTGAGCTGAAAGTGCTCGGAGTCCCACGTGGGGATGACGTTCGCCCCGCGCCAGATTGCCGCGGCCTGCACGGGCATGCTCGCGACGAAGCCCTTCACGGCCGAGAGCTTCACGAGCGGCGGTGAGCGCCGGGTGGTGCCGTCGACGTCGGGCACGTAGTTGAGGTGGCCGAAGCGGTTGCCGAGGCCCGTGAAGATCTTGAGCGGCGTCTGCACCTGCCGCTGCACGTAGGCCTCGATCTTCTCGACCGGCAGCTCGCGGGTGGTGCCGCCGGGGCCGGGCACGCTCTTGATGAGGGCTGGCTGCACGAGCACGTCCTGCTCGGCGAGGGTGTCGGCCGAGAACTCCTTCGCGTCGGCCTCGGGGTACGCAAAGACGCCCTGCACGAGCGTCGGGCCCGCCTTCTGAAAGGCCTTGGCGAGCGCCGCGTCGTTGGAGGCGGCCGCGCGCTGCTCGAGGAGCATGCGAAACGCGGGGTCGCCGCCGGGCTTCGCGTCGAACTGGCGCAAGAGGTCGCGGTAGAGGGCGCTCTCGTCTTGCCCCTCGTTCGCGTACGTGATGTCGAGGCCGATCGCCTTCGCCTTCGCGTCGACGAGGTGCTCGACGGCGGTGGCCATGCGGTGGCGCGGCCACGGGGGCAGGCCGAACTTCTGGGCGCTCTTCTCGTCGATGGCGACGACCGTGATCGCGGGGTGCGGCTGAACGGGGCCGCGCACGCGGAAGCGCAGATCATAGGCCCGCGCCTCGAGCAGCTGAATGCCGCGAACGATCGGGTCGGCGCCCTCGGTGAGGCCGATGGCGCGCAGCGAGGTCGCGCGCAGGTGCAAGACGGCGCAGACGAGCGCGACTGCCAGCGCGACCAGCTCGTAGCGGCGCCGAGAGAGCAGACCCAAGCGCCTTCCGACGTTAATCGCAAAGCCCGGGGCGGCCTCGTAAAAAGCCGCCTGCCGGTGCTACAGGGGCGCGGCTCTCGTTCATGGCGCGCTGGTCATCTCTCCTGTTGCTCGCGGCCTGCTCGCAGGCCGTCGCTCCGATGCAGCCGGAAGACGGCGGCGCCGTGCTGCCGGTCGCCGACGCGGGCGTCGATGCAGGAGCGCCGGACGCCGGAGCGGCGGACGCGGGCGTCGACGCCGGCGCCGGGGATGCGGGCTTCGACGCGGGGCTCGTCGTGGTCGACGCAGGGCTCGATGACGCAGGGCTCGAGGCCGACGCCGGGGTCGAGAGCGATGCAGGGGTCGACGCCGGCGTGGCCGACGCGGGCCCGCAGGTGCCGTTCACGATCGAGGGCTTCGGGCGGCTCACGCGCGGAGGCTGGCAGCCGAACGGCGACGAGGTGACGGTGACGTCGCTGGCCGACTCGGGGCCGGGCACGCTGCGCGAGGCGCTGCAGACCGCGACGGGGCCGCGGGTGATTCGCTTCGGGCTCGACGGCACGATCGCGCTCGCCTCGCCGCTGCTGGTGCCGTCGAACATCAGCATCGACGGGCGCGGCCGGCAGGTGACGCTCACCGGCAAGGGGCTCATTCTGGTGGGCAGCGACGACGTGATCCTCGTCAACTTCGCGATCGGCGACGTGAGCCCGAACAGCGAAGACGGGCTGCGCATCGGCGACCCGTCGGGCGCGAGCGAGCGCGTGGTGGTCGATCACGTGCGGTTCTTCGCGACGGGCAACGGCGGCGACAGCGCGAACGTCGACGAGGCGATCTCGGTGGTGTTCGGCAGCCGCGACATCACGCTGTCGTGGCTGCGCTTCGACGGGTGGGAGAAGGTGCTGCTCGCGGGTAACGGCGACGCGCCCGCGAGCGTCGACTCGGCGATCACGGTCTCGATGCACCACTGCTGGGCGAAGAACACGGGGCGAAGGCACCCGCAGGCGCGCTACGGCACCTTCGATCTGTGGAACCTGTTCCTCGACGACTGGCACATGTTCGACTGGTTCTACCTTTTGCCCTACCGCGAGTCGTTCGGCGCCCAGTCGCAAGACAACGCGCGCATTCGCGTCGAGGCCTCGCTGTTCAAGCGCACGCCGCAGCTCAAAGACACGCTCTCGCAGGCGAACGACGCGACGCGCTGCGAGAGCGGCGGGCGGCTCGACGGGGTCGGCAACGTGGTGACCGCAGACAGCACGGCGCCGCTGGTGTTCGGAGCGGGCTGCTCGGGCTCGACCGGCTGGTCGCGGCCCTACCCTGCGACGGTCGACGCCGCCGACGCCGCGCTGCGCATGCGGCTGGAGTTGCAGACCGGCAACACGCTGTGAGGTATGAGGAGGCCCGAACGTGGGCGCCAGCTACAAAGACGCAGGAGTCGACATCGAGGCCGGCGACGCGCTGGTCGAGCGCATCAAGCCGCACGCGGCCCGAACGCGGCGGCCCGAGCTGTTGTCGGGCGTCGGCGGCTTCGGCGGGCTCTTCGCGATCCCTCCGGGCAAGTACAAGGAGCCCGTGCTCGTCAGCGGCACCGACGGCGTCGGCACGAAGCTGAAGCTCGCGTTCGCGCTCGACCGTCACGACACGGTCGGCATCGATCTCGTGGCGATGAGCGTGAACGACGTGCTCACCTGCGGGGCCGAGCCGCTGTTCTTCCTCGACTACTTCGCGACGTCGAAGCTCGACGTCGACCGGGCCGAGAAGGTGATCGCGGGCATCGCGCGGGGCTGCGAGCTCGCGGGCTGCACGCTGCTCGGCGGCGAGACGGCCGAGCTGCCGGGCTTCTACGCGCCGGGCGACTACGAGCTCGCGGGGTTCGCCGTGGGCATCGTCGAGAGATCCGAGATCATCGACGGCCGCACCATCGTGCCGGGCGACGCGATCATCGGGCTCGCGTCGAGCGGCGTTCACAGCAACGGCTTCTCGCTCGTGCGAAAGATCTACGAGGGGCGCCCGCTCGACCCGTCGCTGCTCGAGCCGACGCGCATCTACGTGAAGCAGGTGCTCGCGCTCGCGAAGCAGGTGAAGGTGAAGGGGCTCGCGCACATCACGGGCTCGGGGCTGCCGGGCAACGTGCCGCGCTGCCTGCCCGACGGCACGCGGGCGCGGCTGTTCGAGCGCTCGTGGAAGCGGCCCGAGATCTTCGACCAGCTGCAGGCGTGGGGTCAGGTCGACCGCGCCGAGATGTTCTCGACGTTCAACATGGGCCTCGGCATGATCGCGGTGGTCTCGCGCACCGACGTCGCGGCGGCGCTGTCGTGTCTCGGCCAGGGCGCGTGGGAGGTCGGCGTCATCGAGGCCGGCCCTCCGGGCAAAGAAGCCGAGGCGATCATCGAGCCATGATCTCCAGTGGCGTTCCGCTCCTCATCAGGGCGCCGCGCGAGCTGCCGCGCGGCCCCCACGTTCACGGTCGCTCCACGCCATGAGCCTCAACGTCGGGGTGCTCGCCTCGGGCAGCGGGTCGAACTTCCAGGCGCTGGTCGACGGGCTGAACGTCGAGGGCTCGGTCGCGAAGGTCGTCGTGCTGCTCTGCAACGTCGCGGGCGCGCGCGTGATCGAGCGCGCGAAGGCCGCTGGAGTCGCCGTCGAGGTGCTCGAGCACAAGCCGTTCGGCTCCGACCGGGCGGCGTACGACGCGGCGGTCGTCGCGGCGCTGCGCAGGCACCGCGTCGAGCTGGTCTGCCTCGCGGGCTTCATGCGGCTGGTGGGCAAGACGCTGCTGTCGGCGTTTCCGTCGAGGGTGCTGAACATTCACCCTGCCCTGCTGCCGGCGTTTCCCGGCATGCACGCGCAGCGTCAGGCCGTGCAGTACGGGGTCAAGGTGAGCGGCGTCACGGTTCACTTCGTCGACGAAGGGACGGACACGGGGCCCGTGATCGCGCAGGCTGCCGTGCCGGTGCTCGACTCAGACGACGAGGCTTCGCTGTCGGCGCGCATTCTGGTCGAGGAGCACCGGCTCTACCCCGAGGTCGTGCGCTCGATCGCCGCCGGGAAGGTCGCGGTCGAGGGGCGAAGGGTCAGGGTGACGCCGTGACGACAGTGACCCGCTCGCGCACCTCCCCTGCTCCGACGCGGCACGTCTACGACGTCGTCGTCATCGGCAGCCACCTCGGCGGAGCGCTCTGCGCCGGCCTGCTCCAGCGCCGCGGCCACCACGTCCTGTACGTCGAGCATGACGGCACCAGCCAGGGCTACGTGCACAACGGCTGGCTCTTGCCGTACGCCCCGTTCGTGCTCCCGCCGCTGAAGGCGTGCCCTTCGCTCGAAGAGGCGCTCACCGAGCTCGGCCTCAACACCGCGTACACGCGCACCGCGCACCTGCCGCAGCCGATGCTGCAGCTCTCGTTGCCGACGACCCGCTTCGATCTCACGATGGACCCGAAGCAGCGCGCGAAGGACCTGCAGCGCGCCCTGGGCGCCGAGAGCGCGGCCTTCACGAAGCTGTGGGACGACGCGGCCTCGCGCCTCGAGCGCACCGAGCCGTTCTTGAAAGAGAAGCCCGAGCTGCCGCCCGAGGGCATGATCTCGAGCTGGCAGGTCAAGCGCGTCATCGGCAAGCACGCGGCCGTCACCGAGCAGCTCGACATCCCGAAAGAGCCCGCCGCCGCCCTGCTCGGCTCGCTCGCCGACTTCACCGTCAACGTCGCCGAGCGCCACGAGCTCGCCTCGACGCGGCCGTTCTCGATGCTGCTGCAGGGCGTGCACAGCTGGCCCGGGGGGCGCGACGGCCTGCGCGAGCTCGTGCTGAACCGCCTCTCGGAGCTCGGCGGCGACGTGCTCGCGCACGACGCCTCGACCGTCGTCGAAGAGATCGTGTTCGACGGCAACCGCATCGTCGGCATCAAGCTCGTGAAGTCGGACACGCTCTACAAGACGGGCTGCGTGATCGGGGCCTCCGACGCCGCCGCGCTTCGCCGGCTGGTGCCCGACAAGAAGAAGCACCGCGACCTCGCCGAGCTGCTCGACGGCCCGGCCGCGAAGCGCGTGCTCTTCTCGGTGAACTGGGTGGTGCCCGAGGGCGCCCTGCCCCGCGGCATGGGCGAGATGGTGCTCGTGAAGCCGCGCGACGCGACGTTGGCGCCGATGCTCGTGCAGATCGCTCCGTCGCGGCGGGCGCCCGGCGAGGCGGCGGCGCCCGACGACGAGCGCACGATCTGCGCCGGGTTGTTCGTCGACGCGAACCTGCGCGAGCAGGGCGAGGAGCAGCTGCAGGATCTCGCCGATCGCGTGAACGGCGAGCTCGATCTGCTGATGCCGTTCACGCGGCAGAAGGCGCGGCTGGTCTCGGCGCCGTACCTGCACGCGAGCGGTGTGCGCGGCAGCCGCCTGATGCCCCACCCGCTGCTCAAGCTCGACGACCCCGGCCTGCTCGGCGTCACGGGCCTGCCGGTGAAGGCGCCCGTGAAGCACCTCTTCCTCGCGAGCCGAGAGGTGCTGCCGGGCCTCGGCCTCGAGGGCGAGGTCATCGCCGCGCTGCGCGCCACGAAGCTGGTTCAAGAGACGCTGAAGAAGTCGAACCCGCTGGCGAAGGCATGAAGTACGCCGCGCTGCCGACCGAGGCGGTGCACGCGCGCGCCGATCACCTCGACGCCTTGACGACGCGAGAGCTCGTTCGCGCGCTCAACCGCGAAGACGCCGTCGCGGTGCGCGCGGTCGGCGAGGCGGGCGGCGACATCGCCGGGCTGGCCGATGCGCTCGTGCGCGTCATCGGCGCCGGGGGCCGCCTGTATTACGTCGGCGCTGGCACGAGCGGTCGCCTCGGAGCGCTCGACGCCGCCGAGTGGCCGCCCACGTTCGGGACTCCGCGCTCGCTCGCGGTCGCGGTGATCGCCGGCGGGCCGCGGGCGCTCCGGCGCGCCGTCGAAGAGATCGAGGCGCAGCCCAAGGCCGGAGCCCGCGCGATGCGGCCGGTGCGCGCGAAGGACCTCGTCATCGGCATCACGGCGAGCGGCACGACGCCGTTCGTGCTCGGAGCGCTCGCCGAGGCCCGCCGCCGGGGCGCGACGACCGCGCTCGTGACGTGCAGCCCGCTCGCGCGAGCGCGGGTCGATCACCGCGTGACGGCCGACACCGGCGCCGAGCTGGTCGCCGGCTCGACGCGGCTCAAGGCCGGCACGGCGACGAAGCTCGTCCTCAACGCAGTGTCGACGGCCGCGATGATCCGCCTCGGGCGCGTGAGGCGGGGGCGCATGGCCTTCTTGCAGCCGCTCAACCCGAAGCTGCGTGCCCGCGCGAAGCGCATCGCGAGAGAGCTGAGATGATCGAGGCGCTGCTGAAGTCGCTCGAGAAGCCGGGGTCGAAGAACCACTTCACGATCGACGAGGTGCGCGACGACGTGAACGAGTGGCTCGAGAGGGTCGCCGAGGAGCACGAGCAGCACCCCGAGACGAAGGGCGACGCCGAGTGGGAGCTCTCGGCGAGAGACTTCGAGCCCGACTCTGGCGAAGACGCGTTCGTGGCCTGGGTGTTCGAGGCGAAGACGGTCACCTTCGCCGCGGGGCGCGTCGGCCCGACCGGCGCCGTCATCGCGTTCTGCGAGAGCGAATTCGAGGGCGACGCGACCGAGGTGATCGCCGCGCTGAAGGCGCGCTTCGGGAAGATCGCGGTGCAGTCTTTCGCGCGGGCCGACTTCGAGCGCTGGCTGGCAGCGTGAGCCCTTCGAGCTTCGAGCGCTCGAGGCCCCACCCCTCGGCGCCGAGCTCGAACAGGCGATCGTCGAGGGTGGCCAGCCGCCGCGACGAGCTGTGCTTCTTGCAGGCCTCTTCCCACGTCGTGGCTTCGTGCGAGTCGCGGTAGGCGCGAAACGCCCTCGCGAGCTCGCTCACGATCTTAGGCGACCGCGGTCACGCGGTACTTCTTCAGCGCGGCGGCCGTCTCGGCGATTCGGCCGCGGTGCGACACCCGGTTGTAGAGGTAGCCGCTCAGGCCGCCCATCTCGTGCTCGAGCAGGACGCCCGACAGCCGCTCGAGCCCCTTCTTCAGCCCGCGTGAGAAGGCCTCGCTCAAGAGCTCGTGTGCGCTCATCGTCCGCACCGTAGACCAGCAGAAAGCTTCCGCGGAGGCGAAGCGGGGCTAAGAAGGAGCCATGCCGCTCCCCGAGCGACTGGTGCGCGCCGCCGAGAAGACCGAGCGCATCGTCATCGGCCTCATCTCGGGCACCAGCGTCGACGCCATCGAGGCCGTCGTGTGCGGCATCAGCGGCACCGGAGCCGACGCCGCCCTCGACCTCTTGAGCCACGTGAGCGTGAGCTTCCCCGCAGCGCTCGCCCGCCGGGTCATCGCGATCTCCGACGTGCGCGAGGTCTGCGCGCTCAACTTCGAGCTCGGCCGGCGCTTCGGCCAGGCGGCCCTCGACGCCATCGAAATCGCCGGCCTCAAGCCGAAGGACGTCGACCTCATCGGCAGCCACGGGCAGACCGTCGCCCACCTGCCGGGCTCGACGCTGCAGATCGGCGAGGCCAGCGTCATCGCCGAGCTCACCGGCGTTCCCGTCGTCTGTGACTTCCGCACCCGGGACGTCGCGGCCGGCGGCGAAGGCGCTCCGCTGGTGCCGTACGCCGACTGGGTGCTGTTCCGAAAGCCGGGCGCGGCGCGCGCGCTGCAGAACATCGGCGGCATCGCGAACGTCAGCGTCGTGAGCGACCGGCTCGAAGACACGCTCGCGTTCGACACCGGCCCCGGCAACATGCTGCTCGACGCGATCACGCGCCTCGCGACCCGGCACAAGAAGGCCTACGACGACGGCGCGAAGCTGGCGCTGCAGGGCCGCGTCATGCCCGACGTGCTGCGCGAGCTCTTGCGACACCCCTTCCTGCAGAAGAAGCCGCCGCGCAGCGCGGGCCGCGACCAGTTCGGCGAGGCCCTGTCGACGAAGCTGTGGCAGCGGTTCAAGCGGCGCCCGACCGACCTGCTCGCGACGCTGACCGCGTTCACCATCGAGGCCACGGTGCGCGCGTACGAGCGGTTCGTGCTGCCGAAGCGCGAGCTCGAGGCGGTGTACCTCTCGGGAGGCGGCAGCCGGAACCCGTTCATCGTCGAGGGGCTCGAGCGGCGGCTGGCCCCGATTCCGGTGCGGCCGCTCGACGCGCTCGGCTTCCCCGAGGGCGCGAAAGAGGCGGCCTGCTTCGCGCTCCTGGCGAGCGAGTGGCTGTCGGGAACAGAACAGAACGTGCCGTCTGCGACAGGCGCGAAAGCCCGCGTCATCCTCGGTAAGGTGGTGCCTTAGCCATGAGCACGGTCAACGTCCTCGCGCGTGAGATCGCAGCAAAGGTCGTCTTCTACGGCCCCGGCCTCTCGGGGAAGACGACGACCCTGAAGAAGATCTACGAGTCGGTGAAGCCGGCGCACCGCGGCGAGCTGATGTCGCTGCCGACCGAGGCCGATCGCACGCTGTTCTTCGACTTTCTGCCCGTGAAGGTCGAGCGCGTCGGCGAGTACTCGGTGCGGCTCGCGCTGTACACGGTGCCGGGCCAGGTCTTCTACAACGCTACGCGCAAGCTCGTGCTGCAGGGCGCCGACGGCGTCGTCTTCGTCGCCGACTCGCAGGAGGCCGCCGAAGACGCGAACCGCGAGTCGCTCGTGAACCTCGAAGAGAACCTCGCCGAGCAGGGCATTCGCCTCGAGCGCTTCCCCCTCGTGATTCAGTACAACAAGCGCGACCTGCCGGGTGTGCTGCCGGTCGAGCGCATGCGGTCGATGCTGAACGCGCGCGCGGTGCCCGACTTCGAGACCTGCGCGACGTCGGGCCAGGGCGTGCTCGACACGCTGAAGGCGGTGATGCGCCTCGTGATCCGCGACCTGCGACAGAAGCGCGTGGTGCCGCCGGTGCGTGGTGAAGTGGCCGAGGGGCCCGATCTCGAGGGGCAGCTGCGGCAGCACCTGGCGCCGCCGGCCGCGTCGGCTCCGGCGACGAACCCCGGGCGGCCTGCGGTGGGCATGGCGCCTCCGCTCGCGACGCCGGCGCGCGGGCACCCGGCGGTTGCGAAGGCCCAGGCGCCGAACAGCCCGCCGAAGCGGCCGATGGGCACGGCGGCGGCGCTCGCTCCGGGTGCGCTGATCGACCAGGCGCGCGTGGCGGACTCGGCGTTCGCCGCCGGCGACTACGACGCCTGCGTGCGCACCTGCCAGGAGGCCGTCAGCCGCGCCCTCGCCTACGCCGGCACGAACGCGAACGCGGCGTCACAGGCGCTCATGATCCGCGTCGACGGGCCCGACCTGTTGCGGCTCGAGCTGCTCGCGAACCACTCGCACCTGCGCGTCGACGACGCGGCCTTCGCGCTGTACGTGCTGATGCAGACGTTCGTGCGCCTGCAGGCCGCAGGCTTGCCCCCGCACGCCGAGTGACCTCGGTCAGGCGACGGGGGGCTGGCCCTGCTCGGCGATGAGCCCCATGCGCCGCAGCTTGAAGAGCGTCTTGAGCGTGTCGAGCTCGCGCAGCTGCCCCGCCAGCACGATCGCGCTCACGTCCCACCGGCCGTTCACCATCGAAGCGATCTGACGCTCTTCGGGCCGCAGCGCCGCGAGGGCCTCGGGGTCATCGAGCGGGTCGAGCACCGTGACGGGAGGCAGCTCGCGGTACAGCGCCGCGACGTGCTCGCGCTCGACCATGCGCAGAAACTCGCGCACGCGGCGATCTGACGGGTCAGAGATGAGCAGCGCGGAGAACACCATCGCCGCCGCCTCGAACTGCCGCTCGCGCAGCAAGATGGCGCCCTTCTCGAGCATGTCGGCGACCGGGTCGGGCTCGAGCTCGACCGTGCCTTCGATCTGCACCTTGCGCGTCTTCCACAGGTCGTGCACGGCGCGTAAGACGAGGCCGCGCTGAACGCCGAGCAAGAGCCGAAGCCGCCCGAGGTTGAGCGGCCCGTGCGTCTGGCACGCGTGGAGGATCGCGCGCTGAACGACCGGCTGCCCGCTGATCGCGTGGTGCGCGGCGAGCACGGTCATGGTGTCGTGCGGCAGCGCGCGCTCGATGTCGGGCAGCTCGTCGACCCAGCGCAAGCTCTCGAACAAGAGGTGGCGCAGCGGCACCGAGAGCGGCACCCACTCGTCGTTGCCGCGGTCGGGGTCTTCGGACCAATGGAAGCGGCCGCCCTGCACCTGCGTCAGATCGGCGATGGCGCCGATGAGCTCGTCGGAGGTCAGCTCGCGGATCAGCGCCTCGACCTCGGGCGCGACGTCGAGCGTCTGGGTGGTGCCCTGGTTGGTGCGCAGCGCCGTGAGCACGCGCTGGCCCGAGGCCATGCCGCCCTGCTCGAGGGCGCGGGCGAGGTGCTCCCACAGGCCGGGGGCCGCGGTCGCGACGATCTGCCCGGTGAGCAGAAACACCTTCCGCTCGCCGGCGTCCCACTGCACCTGCAGGGCGCCGGTCTTGCGCGAGCCGTCGAGCCACTGGAGCAGCTCTGGCAGCGGGTAGCTCGAGAAGTCGCCGTGGAAGGCCATCGGGAAGCTCGGCCTCACGTTACAGTGTCATTCCGTGCGCGTCGCGCTCCTGTTCATCGATGGTGTCGGCATCGGCAGGCGCGACGCGAGCACGAACCCCCTGGCCCGCGCCGAGCTGCTCTTGTCGCAGTTCGACGACGGTACGGGCACGGCGCTGCCCCACGGCGGCCAGCTCGTGGCGCTCGACACGACGTTCGGAGTCGAGGGCCGGCCGCAGTCGGCGACGAACCAGACGGCGCTCTACACCGGTGAGCCCGCGCCGCGGCTCATCGGCCGGCACAAGCTCGGCTACCCGAACGCTGCGCTCACCGAGATCATCGCCCAGCGGTCGATCGTGAGGCGGCTGCGCCAGCACGGAGCCACCGCCAGCTTCGTGAACGCCTTCCCGGCCATCTACTTCGAGCTCATGGGCAAGGTGCGGCACTGGAAGCCGTCGGCGAGCACCCTCGCCTTTCGCGCCGGCGACGTGCCGCTGCGGCTGTTTCCCGACGGGCTGACAGCCGACATCGACGGCTCGCGGGCGCGGCGCCGCGGCTTCGAGGTGCCCGAGCGCACCGCGCAGGAGGCCGCGAAGGTGTTCTGGAGCTGCGCCGCCGACTTCACGCTCTTCGAGCACTTCGCGGCCGACGAGGCCGCCCACGAGCGCGACGACGCGGCCGTGGCCAGCGCGCTCGCGACGTTCGACGCGTTCGCGCGCGCAGTGATTGAAACGCGGCCCCCCGACGTCCAGGTGCTGGTGACGTCGGACCACGGCAACGCAGAGGATCTCTCGACGCGCTCGCACACGCTCGCGAAGGTGCCGCTGCTGGCGTTCGGGGGGGCGAAGCTGCCCGCGCTCGCCGACGTCGCCGACGTGGGCCGCTACGTGCTGCAGGCGCTGGGGGTGAGCGCTTGAGGGCGCTGCGCAAGAAAGGGGACAGGCTACTTTTTTGCGCAACGCCACCTGCGGCGGCTGCAACCCGAGGTGCCGTTGCGCAAAAAAGTAGCCTGTCCCCTTTTTTGCGCAGCGCCCTTCTTCTGCTCGTCGCGGGCTGCGCGACGCCGCTGTCGGCGCTGACCGAGCACCGCCAGCTCACGACGCCCATGGGGCCCGTCATCATTCGCTCGGCGCCCTCGGCGCTGCCTGACGACCCGGCCGCCGTCGCGCGCGCGGTCGAGCAGGCGGCTCCGAAGCTCGCGCGCTGGGGCCCGCTCGATCGTGCCGTCGACGTCTTCGTGATGCCGACCCACCGCGATCTCGAGTCGGCCGTGCGCCGCAGCGGCTACGACTGGCTGCGCGCCTGGGCCCAGTACGATGACGTGCTGCTGCAGTCGCCCTCGACGTGGACCACCGACGAGCGCGACGTCGCCGAGCTGCTCGCCCACGAGCTCACACACTGCATCATGTACCAGAAGGCCGCCGGCCCCGATGACTGGGCGAAGAAGGGCATACCCCTCTGGTTCCGCGAGGGCATGGCCACCTTCACCGCCGAGCAGGGCTACCGGTGGATGACGCTCGAAGATCTCGCCGGCGTCTACGAGCACGAGAAAGACCCCATCGCGGCGGCCGAGGAGCTCTACCAGTCGCGCAGCGGTGCCGTGTACGCCGCCGCGCACTACGCGTTCACGTTCTTGATGCGGCGCTACGGCCCCGAAGGCGTCGAGCGTGTGCTGTACGGCATGTCGAAGGGCCTCGCATTCGACCCCGCCTTCAAGGCCGGCATCGGCCTCGAGACCGTGCAGTTCACCGCCGAGTTTCGAAGGTACATCGTCTGGCGCGCGTTTCGCGGCAGCGGCAAGCGCGTCTCGGCGCAGTAGCGCGACCGCCGAGGCTCAAGGCGCCTTCGAGGCTGCCGGTGCCGGCAACAGCGGCGGCCGGTCTTTGCCCTCGACCACGCGCTGCAGCTCGATCTCTTGCAGCAGCATCGCCGGCGACACCGTCGAGACCGGCACCATGCCGCTCTCGGCGCCGCAGAAGCCGTTGAACGTGCCGCTCGTCTTGCCGCTCGCCATCACCTTGTTGATCGACGACAGCGGAGTGCCCACGATCTCGACGCCGCGCACCAGCGACTCTCTGCCGTCGCGCACGTCGACCCGGAACACCATGCGCGGCACGCCCTTGAACGCCTGGTAGCCGAACGACGACGTGTTCGTGTTGCCCCCGGTGATGTCCTTGATGATGAGGCCGTACGGCTTGCCCTGCCGCTTCGCCTCGGCGATCAGCATCGCCTTCAGCTGCTTGTCGTCGACCTGCTTCTTCGACTCGACGATCAGGTTCGCCATGCGCGCGATCGGCTTGTGGTTCGACTGCGCGCGGCCGTGCCCGTTGCTCTTCGAGAAGCCCTCGATCGGCTTGCGCGACAAGAGGAAGTTCTTCAGCACCCCGCCCTCGACCAGCGGCACGCGCTGCGCCTTCACGCCCTCGTCGTCGTAGAGGTACCAGCCGTTGAGCTGCTTGCCGGCGGCCTCGCGCACCGTCGGGTCGTCGTAGATCGACAGGAAGCCGGCGAGCACCGAGCGCCCGACCTGGCCGCGAAACGTCTTGCCCTCGGCGTCGCTGCCCTGGCGCTCGCCCTCGAGCCGGTGCCCGACCGCCTCGTGGAACAGCACGCCCGCCGCGTCGGACTCGAGAATCGCCGGCCCCGTGTACGGGTCGATCGACGGCGCCGCGCGCAGGGCCGAGATCTCTTCGATGAGCTTCTTCGCGGCCTCGCGCACCTGGGCCTCGGTCGGGAGCTGCTCTTCAGTCGGCGCGTACCAGTCGCGCGAGTCGTCGAGCAGCTGGCCGTCGTCGGCGCGCGCCCAGACCGAGAGGTGGAGGCCGTAGAGCGCCTCTTCGGTCACGACGCGCGCGCCCTCGGTGTTGACGAGGTACCGCACGACCTTGTCGCCGGCGATGCGCACCTCGGAGTCGAGCAGCTGCGGCGCCGCGCCGAACAACCCCGAGACCTCGCGCGACAGCGCGGCCCAGCGGTCGTGCGACCACGAGAACGGCAGCCGGTTGCCGAGATAGACGACGGGCTCTTCTTTCGTGAACGAGGCGGGGCGCTTCGGGTCGTCGACGGCGTAGACGTCTTCGCCCTTCTTCTTGAGAAAGTTGAAGAGCGCGGCCTTGTACGCCTGGTCGCTGATGAGCCAGAGCGCGGTGCGCAGCGCGAGCGGGTGCTCGTCGATCGGAGCGTTCTTCCGGGGAATGAAGCTGTTGCCCTTGAGCGAGAAGGTGAAGTCGATCTCGTCGTCGATGGAGCTGTCGAAGGTGTAGTCGCCGACGCGGGCGTCGACGTAGAGCTTGCGGTCGCGGTAGGCGTCGTCCTGGAAGATGGCTCCGTAGCGAGCCGAGATCTCGCGCTGCTCGAAGTCCTTCATCGAGTAGCCGAGGAAGTACGGCGGCGCGTTCTCTTTGAGCTTCAGCGTCTTGAAGTTGCGATCGAGCTCGATGACCATGGCGTCGAGCAGATCTTGCCGGGCGTCAGGCGGAGGCTTCGCGGCGAGCAGGCAGGCGCACAGCGTCACGGCGATCATCATCTACGGAGCCCCCCAGTCGACGACTTCCCACCCCCGCTTCTTCGCGATGCGCGAAAGGCGCGGGTCGGGGTTCACGGCCACTGCGCGGCCCACGTGCTCGAGCACCGGCAGGTCGGCGAACGAGTCGGTGAAGAACGAGCAGTCTTCGAGCTTCACGCCGTGGGCGTCGGCCTCGGCGCGCGCGTGCTGCAGCTTGCCGGGCCCGAAGCAGATCGGCCCGACGGTGCGGCCGGTGTGAAAGCCAGCGGCGTCGACCTCGAGGCGGTTGCAGAGCATGCCGTCGAGCGAGAGCTCCTGCTGAACGAGCTCGCCCATGTAGTTGGACGACGAGGTGAGCAGCACGAGGCGATCGTCGCAGGCGCGGCGGGCGGCGAGCTCGGCCATGGCGCCGGGGCGGAACAGCGGGCGCACCTGGCGCTCGTAGAAGCTGTGGGTGCGCTCGCGAATGTCGGCCGACCGGGTGCCGGCGAGGGCGGCGATGGCGCGGCCGACGGCCTCTTCGACCGAGGCGAAGCCGAGCTCGTACTGGAGCAGCCACGCACCCGCCCGAAGCGCCTGGCCTTTCGTGATCTGGCCGAGGGCGACCTCCCGGCGGATCCACATGCGCGCGGAGTTCGCGGCGATGAGGGTCTGGTCCAGATCGAAGAACGCGATGCGCATTTGATGGGGGCTCGGTGTCGGTGATACTGCATAGCCGCCTCAAAGGGGCATTGAAGCATCGAGCAGGTCTCATGAAACGCGCCCTCATCCTGATCGTGCCCCTGGCGGTGCTGGCCGTCGTCGACGCCTGCTCGCCTGCGACTCCCCGGTGCCTGGCGTCGAACTGCCAGGGCTGCTGTGACTTGAACGGCCAGTGCCAGAGGGGCGACGAGCGGTTCGCCTGCGGCCTGAAGGCGACGATGTGCGCGTCGTGCGCGATGAACGAGATCTGCGCGCTCGGCACCTGCGTCGTCGGCGACGGAGGAACCGGCGGCTCGGGCGGCTCGGGCGGAGCGGGCGGCTCCGGGGGCAACACCAGCGGCTGCAACGCGTCGAACTGCGGCGGCTGCTGCGACAACACGGGCACGTGCCGCGGCGGGAACACGAACACGCAGTGCGGCAGCCGCGGCATCACGTGCGGCAACTGCCCGATGGGTCAGGCCTGCACGTACAGCGACGCGGGCACGTTCAGCTGCCAGAACTTCGTGTGCAACGGCTGCATCTCGACGACGGGCAACTGCCTCTTGGGCACGAGCGTGAGCGCCTGCGGAGCCGACGCCGGCATGTGCCGCGCGTGCCTCTCGGGTCAGAGCTGCGTGGCGGGGCAGTGCCAGACGGCGGCGGGCTGCACGGCGACGACGTGCGCGGGCGGGTGCTGCGACGGCACCCAGTGCGTCGACCCGCCGACGGCGCTGAAGTGCGGCCGCATGGGGGGCAACTGCAGCGCGTGCTCGGGCACCCAGGTGTGCAGCGCGGGCACGTGCGTGACGGGCGGTACGGGCGGCGGCACCGGTGGCACGGCCGGCAGCGGCGGCACGGCCGGCGGCTCGAGCTCGCTCTGCGGGCCGTCGAACTGCCCCAACGGCTGCTGCGACCCCATCGCCGGAGTGCTCTGCCTCGCCGGCACCGACAACGCCTCGTGTGGCAGGGGCGGCGGCTCGTGCAACATCTGCATCCCGTTCGTGCAGACGTGTCAGAACCAGGCCTGCGCGTTCTGAGGAAACCGACCGCATCGCCAGCCCCGGCTTTCCCTGCCGGGAATCGAAAAGCGCAAGCGGCTGGGGGATGGGCAGGTGGTCGAGACGGGGAGTGCGGCTCAAGCCTCAGCGCACGTAGCGCCAGCTCGCCTGCGACGACGTCGACGTGGCAGTCGCGGGCTCGCTCTTCGTGCGATCGGTCGCCCGCTGGTCGGTCATGAAGAAGTACGTCGCGTTCGTGGGCGCCATGCGCCGCACTCTGATCTCATTCGATCGCGGCGCAAGTTTTCAGCCGCCGCGAATCGCTCAGTAGATGCAGAGCCGTTCGATCTTGAGCTCGAGATCGTCGAGGCGGCGCAGGCAGGTCGGCCCGAGCGTCGCCTTGCCCGGCCCCGACTCGGTCGCTGCCGTCCAGGTGAAGCCGCCGTTATCGATCGTGCACGGCGACTGATACGCGCCGTCGCCGCGCTTGATGATGATCTGCAGCACGCCCGGGTCGGGCACGCCGCTGATCTCGATCGTCTGCGCGATGCCGGCGAGCGCCGCGATGTCGATGAGGGTCTGCTGGTACGAGGGCTGGCAGATCGACGCGAGGTTCTGCAGCGACGGGTCGAACATCTCGGTCATCGCGCGGTGCCGGAAGCCCGGCTCGATGGAGGTCGGACAGTCGATGTTGCGCACCTGGTTGTAGCTGCCGCCGTCGGGCCCGACGACCGGGTCGAGCACCCTCATCGCCGCCTTGTTCATGCGGCCGACCGGGCCGATGGTCGTGTAGACGACCTCTTTCTTCGAGCCGTCCGAGTTCTTGAGGCCGTTGAAGATGTCGAAGTACTCGGCGACCGTCGTGAGCTGCATCGCCTTGTCGCCGCAGTAGTCGATCGACGGGTTCTGACCGACCGAGACCTTCGGCGGCCGCCCCTTCTCGCTGCAGTCGTCTTCGTCGGTGAGCACGACGATCAGCAGCCGGGCGCCGTCGCGGAGGAACCCGCCGTTGCCGCCCTGCGCGAGCGGCGTGCCCATCAGGTCGACCAGCGCGAGGCGCAAGGCCTCGAAGGGGGTCTCCTGACCGCTGCCGCTCGTGCCCTGCTGGACGAGCCGGGCGAACTTCTCGCTGAGCGCGTCGTCGGCGGCGTCGATCACGCGCTGAGAGCCCGAACCGGGAATGACGCCGCCATCGGGGCTGACGTCTGGAACCGGCTGAAGCTTGCCGGACTGTGTGCAGAAGTAGCCGCCGCTGCAGGCGCGGTAGATGCCGACGCCGTTGTCGAAGAAGTTCTCGTAGACCGTGGTGGTGATGGCGCCGACGCGGATCTCCTGCTTCACGCCGCCGGCCACGCGCAGCTTGTTCACGAAGGCGGTCAGCTCGCGGGCGACGCCCTCCTGCTCCTCTTTCATCGAGCCGGAGTTGTCGATGACGAAGAGGATGTCGAGCTCCTGGGGCGCGATGACCGGCTGCTTCTCGTCGCACGCCTTCGACAGCGTGGACCCTGGCCGATCGACCGGTGATTGGCACCCGAAGCACCCGTTACACGCGGTAGCGATGCTCCAGACCGCGACTGCAACGAAGATTCGAAGGTGTTTCCCGTGCATGGAAGTTACCGAATGTCCTTCGGCCGTGACCCATTCTGCCCGAAGCTCGAGCCCGAGGCGAAAAGACATCGGCGCACCTTGCCGCTCCTGAACGGATTGCTACCCTAGGTCGTACCCCCACCTCCGAAAGCCCCCCCAATGTCAGACGAAAAGAAGAAGGGTTCCTCTGCGCAGCCGATGGCAGCTCCGATGAGCCCCCCGGGCCTCATCAACAAGGAGGACATCCCGCAGGTGCTGCCGATTCTGCCCCTGCGCAACAGCGTGTTCTTCCCCGGCGGCGTGCTGCCGCTCGCGGTCGGTCGCCAGAAGACGATCGCGCTCATCAAAGACGCGGTGCGCGATGACCAGGTCATCGGCGTCGTCACCCAGCGCAAGGCCGAAGAAGAAGACCCCGGCGCCGCCGACCTCTATGCGATGGGCACGGTCGCCCGCATCGTGAAGCTGCTCAAGATGGGCGAAGACAACTACTCGCTCGTCGTGCAGGGCCTCGCCCGCTTCCGCGTGCTCGACCTCGTGCAAGAGAGCCCGTACCTCAAGGCGCGCGTCGAGGCCGTCGAAGACAAGACGGCCGCCGAGAACGTCGAGGTCGAGGCGCTCGGCATCAACCTGAAGAAGCTGGCGCGCGAGGTCATCGAGCTGATGCCCGAGCTGCCGGCGGCGGCCACCGAGCTCGTCGAGAGCATCACGCACCCCGGCCACCTCGCCGACCTCATCGCGGCGAACGTCGACGTGCCGATCGAAGAGAAGCAGGCGGTGCTCGAGACGGTCGATCTCAAGGCCCGCATGAAGCTCGTGCTCGAGCTGCTCAACCGCAAGCGCGAGATCCTCAAGCTCTCGAACAAGATCGACAGCGCCGTGAAGGGCGAGATGTCGAAGACCCAGCGCGAGTACTACCTGCGCCAGCAGCTCAAGGCGATCAAGGAAGAGCTCGGCGAGATGGGCGAAGAGGAAGAGGAGCTCGACGAGCTCGCCGAGCGCTTGAAGAAGGCCGGCCTGCCTCCGGACGTCGAGAAGGTCGCCAACAAGGAGCTCAACCGCCTCAAGACGATTCCGGCGGCGAGCTCCGAGTACACGGTCGCGCGCACCTACCTCGACTGGATCGCGGACCTCCCGTGGTCGAAGCAGAGCGACGACAACCTCGACATCGAGAACGCTCGCAAGCAGCTCGACAGCGACCACTACGGCATCCAGAAGGTGAAGAAGCGCATCCTCGAGTACCTGGCGGTGCGCAAGCTGAAGAACGACATGAAGGGCCCGATTCTCTGCCTCGTCGGCCCGCCGGGCGTCGGTAAGACGTCGCTCGGCCAGTCGATCGCGAAGGCGGTCGGCCGCAAGTTCGTGCGCCTGTCGCTCGGCGGCGTGCGCGACGAAGCCGAGATCCGCGGGCACCGCCGCACGTACGTGGGCGCCCTGCCCGGCCGCTTCATTCAGTCGATGAAGAAGGCCGGCATGCGGAACCCGGTCATGATGCTCGACGAGATCGACAAGCTCGGCGCCGACTTCCGGGGCGACCCGTCGGCCGCGCTGCTCGAGGTGCTCGACCCCGAGCAGAACAACACGTTCGCCGACCACTACCTCGACGTGCCGTTCGATCTGTCGAAGGTGATGTTCATCGCGACCGCGAACCAGCTCGACCCGATTCCCGGGCCGCTCCGTGACCGCATGGAGATCATCGAGCTCTCGGGCTACACGTTCGACGAGAAGACGGCGATCGCGCGGCAGCACCTCATCGGCAAGCAGATCAAGGAGCACGGCCTGCAGCCCGACGCGGTGACGCTCGACGACTCGGCGCTCGGTGAGCTCATCACGGCGTACACGCGTGAGGCCGGTGTGCGCTCGCTCGAGCGCCGGGTGGCCGACGTCTGCCGCAGCGTCGCGGTGCAGGTCGCGGGCGGCAACATGGAGAAGGTGACGGTCACGAAAGAGAAGCTGCACGAGATCCTCGGGCCGCAGCGCATCGAGTCCGAGGTCGCCGAGCGCACGTCGCTGACGGGCGTCGTCACGGGCCTCGCGTGGACTCCGTACGGCGGCGACATTCTCTTCCTCGAAGCCACGAAGATGCCCGGCAAGGGCTCGCTCAACCTGACCGGCCAGCTCGGCGATCAGATGAAAGAGTCGATTCACGCCGCGATGAGCTACCTGCGGTCGAACGCCGAGCGCATGGGGCTGCCTGGCCACTTCACCGAGAAGCTCGACTTCCACGTGCACGTGCCTGGCCCCTACGGCAAAGACGGCCCGTCGGCCGGCGTCGGCATGCTGACGGCGCTCGTCTCGCTCATGACCGGCATCAAGGTCCGCTCGGACACGGCGATGACCGGTGAAGTGTCGCTGCGCGGCGTGGTCATGCCCGTCGGCGGCATCAAAGAGAAGGTGCTCGCCGCTCACCGCGCGGGCATCAAGCGCATCATCATGCCGGAGAAGAACAAGAAGGACCTGCACGACGTCCCCGAGCAGGCGAAGAAAGAGATCGAGTTCCACTTCGTCTCGCGCATGGACAACGTGCTCGACCTCGCGCTCGAGTCGACGCCGTGGAAGACGGCGGCTCCGGCGACGGCCGAGGAGCCGAAGGCCGAAGTCAGGGCCTGAAGTCTCCGGTAGACCGGTTCATGGAAGTGACTGCGGGCCCCCAGTGGGCCCGCAGCCTTAATCGGGCACCGCGCGTGATGGGGTCGAGCTGCTGGCGCGTCACCTTGCAGGCCGCGGCCTCTTCGAAGTCGAGGCGGCGAGTCACGAAGGCCGAGAAGAACGACGTGGCGCAGGACTGGGCGCATGGCTCGATGAGCGCGGCTCCCTGGGCGCGACCCCGGCGGGCCCTACCCGCTGGCTCGCGAAGAAGTACGACCTGCCGCGGAGCGCGCCCGAGGCGCCGAGCGGTCGACGCGTGAGCTTCGGCGTCGAGCGCGACGAGGAACCGCCGGCGCGAACGCCGCCTCGCCGGGCCGGTCACCCGCCTGAGGTGCTCGGCCCCGCCGCTTGCGACGCTCGCGTCGGCGGGCCACGGCGTCTGCCGCCGCCTGCCCGCCCTATCAGCGAGGGAGCGTGCGGTCGTGGCCGGGCGTCAGTGGCGGCGCCTCAGACGACGGTTCGGAAGTAAGCGATCGTCCGGGCGAGGCCCTCGTGCAGCGGGACCTTCGGCTGCCAGCCGAGCAGCGTGCGCGCGCGGGTGATGTCGGGCTTGCGCTGCTTCGGGTCGTCCTTCGGCAGCGGCTTGAAGGCGATCTTCCCGCCTCCGCCGGCGGCGGCGCGCACGGCCTCGGCGAACTGGAGCATGGTGAGCTCGTCGGGGTTCCCGATGTTCACGGGCTCCTTCACGTCGGAGAGCATCAGCCGCACGATGCCGTCGATCTCGTCGTCGACGTAGCAGAACGAGCGCGTCTGCTTGCCGTCGCCGAAGACGGTGAAGTCCTGGCCTTTCAGGGCCTGCGACACGAAGGCCGGCACGACGCGGCCGTCGTCGAGCCGCATGCGAGGGCCGTAGGTGTTGAAGATGCGGACCATGCGCGTGTCGACGCCGAGGCGGTCGCGGTAGGCGGTGACGAGCGCTTCGCCGTAGCGCTTGGCCTCGTCGTACACGGCGCGCGGGCCGACGCTGTTCACGTTGCCGAGGTACGACTCGGGCTGGGGCGAGACGGCCGGGTCGCCGTAGATCTCGGAGGTCGAGGCCTGCAGCATGCGCGCGCCCTTCTCGCGGGCGAGGTCGAGGGCGTTCTGCGTGCCGAGCGAGCCGACGCGCATCGTCTGGAGCCACAGCCGGTCGTAGTCCAACGGCGAGGCGGGCGACGCGAAGTTGAAGATGTAGTCGACGGGCCCGCTGAGGGTGATCGGTTTGCAGACGTCGTGCATCAGAAGACTGATGCGGGAATCACTCAGGTTCTTCGTGGAGCCGGTCGACAGGTCGTCGACGGCGAGCACCGAGGCGGCGCCGTCGGCGACGCAGCGGTCGCAGAGGTGCGAGCCGAGAAAGCCGGCGCCTCCGAGAACGACCACGTGTTTGCCGCGAAGCTCAGCCACGGCGAGCGGCTATACCAGTTGGTCTGCCGCTCGTGCGCAGCTAGATCTCGTCGAACGTCGCCTGGCCAGGCAGAACGTGCTTGTACTTCTCGAGCACCAGATCGATGCCCTGCCGGATGTACTCGGCGACGGGGACCTTGGTCTTCTGGTTGAGGAGCTTGAGCAGCTCGTTCTGCTCTGGCGTGATGTAGATCGTGGTGGAGATCTTCTTGCGCGCCATGAACGTATGTGACGGTATGTCGACCTACTTGGAGGGTCAAAAATGAGGCCTGTCGTGCTCGCTACATGCTTGTTGGGCTGCACCCTCTCGACCGCGGCCTGCTCGACGACGAAAGACGCGAAGTCGGGCGACGGCAGCTCGACATCGGGCGACAGCGAGAAGCTCTCCGAGAACATCCGCCAGAAGCAGTCGGGCAACGAGAAGGTGACCGAGTTCGACCTGAACGGCGACAAGAAGCCCGACGTGTGGACGTACACGGCGCCGGGCAAGAGCGCCGACGGCAAGGACATCGAGAAGCTCGTTCGCAAAGAGCTCGACATCAACTGGGACGGCCGCGTCGACATCGCGCGCAACTACGACGAGCGCGAGCAGGTCGAGCGTGAGGCGCTCGACCTCGACTTCGACGGCAAGGTCGACCAGGTGAACTACTACGAGAAGTCGATCATCGTGCGGAAGGAGCGCGACCTCTCGTCGGCCGGCCGCCCGTCGCTGTGGCTCTTCTACGAGAAGGGCAAGCTCGTGCGGAAAGAGCGCGACACCAACGGCGACGGCAAGGTCGACTACTGGGAGTACTGGGAAGGCGACCAGGTCGACCGCGTCGGCGAAGACCTCGACGGCGACGGCAATGTCGACAAGTGGACGAAGAACCCGAACTCCGAGGGTTGAGCTCGTCGTAGCGGGGTTCCTGGCGGCGGCGTGTCAGTGCGAGGCGCCGCAGATCGATCGGCCCGACGGCGGGCCAGCCGATGCGGGCAGCGACGGCGGCGCGATGCCGAGCGCGTGCGTGCTGTCTGCGTGCATGCCGCGCGACGCCGGGGCGACCTGCGCGCCGAGCTGCATCGGAGAAGCGTGCCTGGCCGAGTGCCCGGGCGGCCGAACGTGCGACGTGCTCGACGGCGGGCGGTGCCTCGCGTGCGGCGGCACGACGCGGTGCGCTGCGGCGAGCTGCACGGCGGCGACGCGCTGTACGTTTCGCGTCGAGGGCAGCTCGTGCACGGGGCTGCTCGACGACGGGTTCGCGGGTGCGATCGCGACCGAGAGCGACTGCCGGGGGATCATCTCGGGCGACGCCGGCGTCATCGGCTCGTGGTTCGAGCTCGACGTCGGCGAGGCGGTCGTGAACCTCCCGCGGCTCGGGGGCACGTGCATCGCGAAGGATCTGTTCACCGGCGCGCCGCGAACGCGGTTCTACTGCCCGTTCTGCTCGTTCGTCGCGCTCGGCTGCGACTGAAAGCTCAGTTGGCGTTCGTCACGAACGCCTGGATCTGGGTCTCGCGCTGAAAGTCGGTGAGGTAGCGGCCGGCGGCGTCTTTCGAGGGGAAGCGGCCCATGCGCACGCGGTACCAGGTGCCCTTCCCTGCGACGTGGGCCTCGACGACGAAGGGCGCATAGCCCTTGCCGCGGAGGTCGGCGGCGAAGCGGTCGGCCTCGGCCTTGTCCTGGTACGCCGAGAGCTGAAGGGTCCAGTTGCCGTCGGGGCTCGCTTCGGTCGGCTTCTGGGCGCGGGCGATCGCCTCTTTCAGATCGCCGGCGTCGCGCTCGACGGTGCGGGTCGGCACGACGGGGGGCGCAGGCTCGGGCGCGGCGGCCGTCGGAGCCGGAGCCGGCGGCGGCGCGGGAGCGGGCGCTGGGGTCGGCTTCACGTCTTCGGCGGGGGGAGGAGGCGGAGGCTTCGCGGCGGGCCTGGTGAGCTCGTCCTGATAGGTGAGCTTGGGCTCCTGCGACTTGGCGTCGAGCTGCGAGAGCAGATCGGCCGGGTGATCGACCTTGTCTTCGGAGGCGAGCTTCTTGCCGACCGCCACTCCGAGCACGAAGACACCGCCCAGGGCGATGACTCCGACGAAGGTGAGGGTGAGGATCTGCCGGGTGTCGAGCGAGAGCTCGTACTTCTCTTTCAGCTTGTGAACGTCGCGCACTGTACGGTGAACGGTACCGCGCCTCTCACATCCGTCAAACTTCCGGGACCTGATCAGGGAGCGAGGCGGTACTGCATGCTGACTCCGGTGAGCTTGCCGAAGACGTCGCGGGTGAAGGTCTCGACCTCTTCTTCATCGCCCATGAGCTCGCGGAGGAGCTTCTTGTCCTTCTTCGGGTACTCGGTCTTCGGCTCGCCGGTGATGCCGCCGAGCTTGCCGGCCTCGGCGATGGCGGCCTCGATGCCGCCGAGCTCGTCGACGAGCTTGGCCTCTTTCGCCTGGCGACCGCTGAAGACGCGGCCGTCGGCGAGCGGCTTGACCTGCTCGACGGTGAGGTTGCGGCCGGCGGCGACGGCCTCGATGAACTGGGCGTGAACGTCGGCGAGCATGCCCTCGAAGTACTCGCGCTCTTCGGGAGTCATCTCGCGGAAGGGCGAGCCCGAGTCCTTCATCTTGCCGGCCTTGATGGTGTTCATGTCGACGCCGGCCCACTTGAGGAGGCCCTGCACGTTGGGCAGCTCCATGATGACGCCGATGCTGCCGGTGAGGGTGCCGGGGTTCGCGTAGATCTTGTCGGTGGCGCAGGCGATGTAATAGCCGCCGCTGGCGGCGAGCGAGCCCATGGAGGCGACGATCTTCTTCTTCGCCTTGATGCGCTTGATGGCGTCGTAGATCTCCTGGCTGGGGCCGACGGCGCCGCCGGGCGAGTCGATGCGGAGCACGATCGCCTTGATGTGCTCGGCCTCGGCGAAGCGGTTGAGGTCTTTGAGCGTGCGCTTGCTGTCCATGATCGTGCCGTTGACCTCGATCACGCCGACCTTGTCGCCGCCGCTGCTGCCGCTGCTGTCGGCGGAGTCGCTCTTCACGGCGAGGTACATCACGAGCAGGAAGCCGAAGAGGCTGATGAACATGCCTCCGAAGACGATGCCCAACACCCACGCCGCGCGTCGATCCATGGTCTGACGATGACTATCTCTCGCGAGCGTCGGCCACAACGGCTTCCGCCTCTGGGCAGGACGCTGCGCGTCCCGCTTCGGTGGCCGCCGCCCGCGGGTGCAGGGCACTGAGCTACGCTGGCGCAATGGCCGGCGAGCGGATGATCGAGATGACGTGGCGCTGCACGAGCTGCGACCATCGGAACCTCGGGCGCTACAAGCAGTGCCAGAACTGTCGGAACCCGAAAGACGGCAGCGAGCCGTACGAGATGCCGGCGGACACGACGAAGGCGGTGACCGTCACCGAAGAGTCGCTGTTGCGCATGGCGAGCGCGGGGCCCGACTGGCGGTGCGCGTACTGCGGCAGCGATCAGCGGCGCAGCGACAAGGGGTGCGCGAACTGCGGAGCGTCGGCGGTCGACGGGGCAGAGGCGACCGACGGCCCGCCGCCCCCTTCTCCGTCGGCGGCGCCCCGCCCTGCACCTGCGGCGGCGGGCTCGTTCGGCTCGACGTGGAAGTTGGTGGTCGGGTTCATCGGCTTCTTCGTGTTCCTGTGCCTGATGGGCGGCGGGATGCTGTGGTGGCGCAACCGGCCGCGCGACTTCACGGCGAATGTGACGTCGGTGAAGTGGGACCGCAACGTCTCGGTGGAGCGCTGGCAGGTGGTGCTGCACGAGGGCTTCAAAGAGAACCTGCCGGAGTCGGCGTTCGAGGTGAAGTCGGTGGGCAAGAAGCACCACCACGACGAGCAGGTGCTCGACGGCTACGACACCGAGTACTACTCGGTCGAGGTGCCCGACGGGTTTCGCACCGAGACCTATACCGAGCGCGTCTCATGCGGGCAGGACTGCACGACGAACCCGAAGACGTGCCGGGAAGAGTGCACGAGCAACAAGAACGGCTTCGCGTCGTGCCGGCAGGTGTGCAGCGGAGGAGGCCAGTCGTGCTCGACGCGCTACTGCAACCAGACGCGCACCCGGCAGGTGCCGAAGACGCGCAGCGAGCGGCGCTCGAAGCAAGTGCCGCGGTACCGCGCCGAGCCCCGGTTCGCCGAGGCGTTCGCGTACAAGAACTGGGAGTGGAAGCACGACCGCGACGCGCCGACGCAGGGGCACGACGTGAACTGCCGTTGGGGTGAGGCGAACGTGGGCAAGGGCCTCGCCGAGGGCGAGAGAGAGCGCGAGCAGCGTACCGAGAACTACGAGGTGAGGCTCGAGTACGACGGCAAGGAGCTCGTGCTTCACCCGAAGGATGAAGCTGCGTTCTCGAAGTTCGCCCCACAGACGAAGCATGTGGTGCATACCGAGGATGAGAAGATGCTGCTCGACGGCGCGCCTTTGAACTGATCGGGCACGGGCACGGGCACGGGCACGGACACGGGTAAGGGCAGGGCTTCGGGGTACGCGCCCGCGTTCGTTGACCGGCCGGGGTCGGGGCCAGGCTGAAGGGCCGGAGCGTCGGGCTTCGGTATGGCTTTCCCCCCTTCGCGTCAGCGGCCCCGCAACCCCCACCCCGCCACCGGCCCCTGAACGAACGCGGGCCCCGGCACCCTTCCCTCAGCCCCCGTCCCCCGCATCCGTGCCCGCATCCGTGCCCGCATCCGTGCCCGCATCCGTGCCCGCATCCGTGCCCGCATCCGTCCCAGCATCGGGCCGCCCAGCATCCACTCCACCATCGACGCCAGCATCCACCCGCCCAGCGTCGACGCCGGCATCGACCCGGCCAGCATCGACTCCACCATCGACGCGCCCAGCATCGACTCCGCTGTCGGGCCGGCTCGCGTCGTAGACCCCGGCGTCGAGGTTGTAGCTGCCGTCGGGATCCATCGGGAACGCCGCGTCGTACTCTCCCCCGTCGAAGAGCGCGCACGCGCCGGCGCTGCAGATCTCGTTCGGCATGCACGCAGAGCACATCGCTCCGCCGGCGCCGCACTCGAACAGCCCCGTGCCCGCAAGGCACTCACCTGCCTCGTCGCAGCACCCGTCGCACATGCCGGGGCCGCACGGCTTCGACTGCGAGCTGCACGAGCCTACGAACACCGCTGCGATGACGATCAGCCTGCGCATCAGGCCGCGTGTTTTATCACCGCAGCTTCAGATCCATCGGACCATCGAGCTCGATCTTCTGCCCGTCGAGCTGCAGCTCGGCCTCCGCTCCGTCTGGCACCAGCAGCCGCACCGCGCGCCCCAGCTTGTACGTCTTGCCCTCGAGCAGCGCTGCCGTCGCGAGATCGTCGGTCTCGGCGAACACCGCGTCGTCCTCGACCTCGATGAGCCACTCACCCTCGCCCAGATCGCCCGCGTGGATGTACGGCACCTTCGTTCGAAACGCCGGCGCCGGCAGGTTGCGCGGCCCCTCGGGTGACGGCCCGTCGTGCCCCAGCTTGTCGAAGCCGTTCGGCGTGAAGAACGCCTTGAAGTAGTCGGCGCTCGTGAGCTCCTTCGGCCCCAGCGCGCTCTCGGGCGTGAACTTGTTGCTCGAGTACCGGCCCGCCACCGTCCGCGCGAGCGCCTCGGCCTCGACCACCTTGCCGCCGCTCAGCGCCCGCCGCGGCAGCGTCGTCGCCTCGACCATCGCCTCGGGCACGTCGCGCACGTGCGTCGACGTCTTGTGCAGCACCGTCAGCGCGCCGCCGAAGCACTCGAGCACCGCCCACTCTTTCACCGACAGGTGGTCCGACGGGAGCAGCTTCGCGCCCACGCCCAGCGTTCGCGTCGTCTTGCCGTCGTCCACCGTCACCGGCGCCGAGGCCGAGTGCAGCCCGCACACGGGGACCTCGGGCTCTTTCTTGCACGACACGAGCAGCACGAGCAGCGCCGCCCGCTTCACGCGATCCACCCTCCGCCCAGCACCCGCTCGCCCTCGTAGAAGACCGCCGCCTGCCCCGGAGTCACCGCACGCACCGGCGCCTCGAGCTTCACCGCCACCTGCCCGCCCGCCTCGACCTGCACCCGCGCCGCCGCCCCCTCGTGGCGGTGACGCACCTTCACCGTGACCGCGCGATCGACCGGCACCGCGCCGTCGACCCAGTGCGGCCGCAGCAGGTGAAACGCGCTCGAGCCCAGCTCGGTCGACGGGCCGACCACCACGCGGCGGCTGTCGGCGTCGAGGCGCTGAACGTAGAGCGGCTCGGGCGACGCCACCCCCAGGCCCTTGCGCTGCCCGACCGTGAAGCGGTGCACTCCGTCGTGCTGCGCGAGCACCCGACCGCGGGCGTCGACGACCTCGCCCTTCGGCTGCGGCCCCGCGACCTTCTCGACGAAGCGCGCGTAGTCGCCGTCGGGCACGAAGCAGATCTCCATGCTCTCGGGCTTGTGCGTCGTCGGCAGCTTGTAGCGATCGGCGACGGAGCGCACCTCGGCCTTCGTGAGCTCGCCGATCGGGAAGACGATGTCGGCGAGCTCGGCCTGCCCGAGCGTGAAGAGGAAGTACGATTGGTCCTTCGCCGGGTCGGCGCCCCGCTCGAGCACGCTGCGACCATCGGCCTCGCGGCGCACCCGCGCGTAGTGCCCCGTCGCGAGCTTCGCGCCGAGCGAGCGCGCCCGCTGCAGCAGAAAGCCGAACTTCACGTCCTGGTTGCAGGCGACGCACGGAATCGGCGTGCGCCCGCCGAGGTACTGCTTCACGAACGGAGTCACGACGCGGTCCTTGAACAGCTCCTCGACGTTCGCGACGTAGAACGGGATGCCGAGCGCGTCTGCGACGGCCCGCGCGTCGTCGATGTCCTCGGGGCTGCAGCAGCTGCCGCACTGCGCCTTCGACTCGTAGCTCCAGACGCGCAGCGTGATGCCCAGCACCTCGTGGCCCTGCTCCTTGAGCAGCGCGGCCGCCGCCGATGAATCGACTCCTCCGCTCATGGCGACGACGACTCGCATGGCCCGTAGATGCCACCCTCTCATGCTTCCTGAAAGCACACGTTTTCCACAGGGCCTACATGGTCGCCCTGCCCTTGGCGCGGAGCGACAAAGCCATGTGATTTCATCACTTTACACGACTCGTCGCTCAGCGGCTCAGACGGCGAGAAGAGCCTGTGGGAAAGCCTGTGGACAATCAGGGCTTCCAGGTCGACAGAAGTGCCCGAAGTTGCTCGGGAGTATTCAGCTCCGGGGCGTCGAGGACCCGGTCGAGCAGGTAGCGCTGCGCCTTGCCCACGACGGGGCCGGGGCCGGTTTGCAGTGCAATCATGAGCTCCGGGCCCTTGAGCGCGAGGTCTTTGATGGTGAGCGGGTTTTTCGCGAGTCCGTTCAGGCGCGCGAGGAGGTCGGGAGCGTCGAGGGTGGCGAGATCGCGCGCGATCGCAGGCCCGATCGCCGAGAGCCAGCGGCGGAGCGAGACGTCGTCGCGGGCGTCGGGCACCCGCCCCGAGAGGATCTTCGCGATGCGATCGGTCTCGGCGCTGCTGAGCTTGAGGCGCTCGGCGCCCACGCCCAGCTGGCGCAGCAGCACGGCGAGCCGCAGGTCGGCAGGCGCGCCGGCGACGGCCTTCGCCTCGACCGTCTCGGCGCCGAAGATCGCGCGCATGAGGTGCGTGCGCTTCAACAGCTCGAGGCCTCGCGCGCAGTGCGGTGAGCCGATGATCTTGAGGAGCTCGTCGCGCACGCGCTCCATCGCGACCTTCTTGAACACATCGAGGCGCGGGGGAATCGCGGCCTCGGTCGCGGCCTCGATCTCGAAGTCGAGGATCGTAGCGAACCGCACGGCACGCAGGCAGCGCAGGCCGTCTTCGCCGAACCGCTCGAGGGGGTCTCGAACGCAGCGCACGAGCTTCGCCTTCAGATCGGCGCGGCCGCCGAACGGGTCGACGAGCTCGCCCGTGACGGGATCTTCGGCCATCGCGTTGATGGTGAAGTCGCGCCGCGCGAGGTCGGCCTCGACGTCGGTGTGGAACTCGACGGTCTCGGGGCGGCGGCCGTCGACGTAGTCGCCCTCGGAGCGGAAGGTCGTGACCTCGACGTGCACGCCCTTCGTGACGACCGTGACCGTGCCGTGCTGGATGCCCGTGGGGATCACCTTCTTGAAGACGGCGATGACCTGCTCGGGCTTCGCGCTGGTCGCGAGGTCGAAGTCCTTCGGCTGCTTGCCGAGCACGTGATCTCGCACGCAGCCCCCCACGAGGTACGCCTTGTGGCCGGCGTCCTTCAGCCGCTTGTGGACCTCGAGGACTGCGGCGGGAATCTCCACGGCGTTGGCAGTGACCCCGGCAAGAATCGAACTTGCGACCTTCGGTTTAGGAAACCAACGCTCTATCCAACTGAGCTACGGGGCCTCGTCGACAGCCTGACGCAGATACCACCGGAAACTCGACGGCGCACCCGTCTACCGCTCAGTGGCGCCACTCGAGCGGGACCGCGGCGTTCGCCGCCCGGCGCTCGAGATCGGCCAGCTCTTCCTTCGCGCGCGCCAGGGCCGACTTCGACCGCTCGATGCGGTCGCGCATGCGCAGGTAGTCGTCGCTCGGCGAGAAGAAGCAGCCGCCGTACGGCGCGTAGCCGTAGCCGGGGTAGCCCACGAACGGCGTCACCCCGCTGCCCACCACCGTGCTGCTGCCCTGCGTGACCGCCGAGCCCGCCGCCCCGTTGATGCCCAGCGTCGCGCCGTTGCCCAGGGGAATGCTCGCCGACGCGCTGATGCCGCCCTGCACCACCTGGCTCGAGCCGAAGCCACCGATCGGCCGGCTCACGTAGCCCGGGTAGTAGTACGCCGGCGGGCACACGTAGTTCGGGCCCCCCGGAGTCCGGCTCGGGTCGTCGAAGCGCCGCTGATCGACTGCGAGCTCGTCTTCGAGCGATCGGATCTTCTCGCGCACCGCCCTGAACTGCCCGCGCCAGTAGTCCTCGTCGGTCTTCGGCTCCGCCGGCTGCGCCACCGGGGCCGGCGCGCCCTTCTGCGCGGGCGCCTCGACCTTCGGGGCCGGTGCGCCCGTGTTGCTCAGCTCGACGCCCTCGGTCGTCGTCGCCTTCACGTTCGCCGGTACCGTCGACGGGTCGTCCGTGTAGTGCACCGTGCCGCGCGCGTCCGTCCACGTGTAGATGGTCTGCGCCTGGGCCGCCGGAAGAGCCCCTGCGAACCACGCCAGTAGCACCGCGCGCCTCATGGATCGCATTGTAAGGAGGTCAGACCCTCGACGCCTACCGAACGGCTCAGCGGGTCAGTGGTGGGGGTTCGCCGGCAGCGCCAACGCCAGCACCCTGCCGTCGAGCTCGACCATCACGTCGAGGCCGAGCATCGCCTTCAGGGTCTCGTCGAGCCACTGGCCGTCGCCGGGGTACGCCTCGCGCAGCGCGTCGAGCCGCTGGGCGTCGGCGCAGCGCTCGTAGAGCTCGGCTGCGCGGTTGTCGAAGCGGTACGCCTGCCGCCGCCGCGTGCGGCCGTCTTGAATCGTGACCGAGTTGACGCCCTTGAAATACGTCAGCGTCGGGCGCTCGTCGGAGTCCCACGCGGCCTTCCACGCCATCACGATGTCGCCGCACTCGCGGTGCCACGCGTGCTCCTCGGGCACCCGGTCGTCTTCGAAGAAGTACGCGATGTGCGAGTAGTCGAAGCTCGACGGGAAGATGAACGGGTAGCAGGGCGCCGGCCGCAGGTGGTGCACGCCGTGCTCGGCCGGCTGCTCGAACATCGGCGAGCCGCGATCGGCGCGGGCGAGCGCGAACGCGTACGGCGGCTGCACGTGCGGGATCTTCCGCATCAGCGCGGCCTGGGTCCGGTAGTCGTCTTCCGTCTCGCCGTGAAAGCCGTACAGCACGTTGTAGAGGTTGTTGATGCCGTAATACGTCGTCCACTTGAGCAGCTCGAGGTTGCGGATGCCCGTGGTGAACTTCCTCATCAGCGTGAGCACGTGGGTCGAGAAGCTCTCGACGCCGGGCTGAACGCTGTGCAGCCCACCCTCGCGCATCGACTTCAGGTTCGCGCGGTTCAGGTTCGGCCGAATCTCGTAGTGCAGCTTCAAGTCGGTGTGCCCGTCGGCCAGCGCGCCGAACAGCTTCGTCGCGTATTCCGGAGCGAGGATGTTGTCGATCGCGTTGAAGTAGCGCACGCCGTAGCGGCGCGAGAGCACGTCGAGCATCTCGAGCACCTGCCCCGGCGACTTCGAGCGAAAGTCCATGCCCGAGCGGTTGAGGCCGCAGAACGTGCAGTGGTTCTTCATGCCGTACCAGCACCCGCGCGCGGTCTCGATCGGCAGCATCAGCGGCGGAGTCGTCGGCGCCTCCTCGACCTTCAGCGCCTCGCGCCGGTGGAAGTGCTCGTCGAAGTCGGGCGTCGGCGTCAGGTCGAGCTGCTCGAGGTTCGGCGCCCTGCCCTGGTACTTCGGCGCCCCGTCTTTCACGAACATCGCGCCCGGCAGCCCGTCGAGCGGCAGGCCGCGGTGCAGGCGGCGCAGCAGGTCGGGCAGCGTCAGCTCGGCGTCGCCGCAGTGCACCACGTCGACCCACGCGCACCGCTTCACGAGCTCTTCGGCGAGATCGTCTTCGAACGTCGCGCCGCCGAAGACGATCTTGAGGTTCGGGTGCTTCTCTTTGATCGCCCGGGCCATCGCGATCGAAGCGACCATCTGCTGGAAGACGATGGTGAAGCCGACGGCGGTGAAGCGCTCCCACTCGATGGTCTTCAGCGTGCGGTCGATGAACGCGAACGTGGCGTCGTCGCGAACGCGAACGAGCTCTTGCACGGTGCAGCCGGCGCGCTCGCAGATCTGCTCGAGGTGGCGCCCGAACTTCGAGAAGAACGCCTTGTCGTCGGCGAAGTCGCCGAACGCGGCCTTCGACCAGATCCACTCGCCGACGAGCGACGGGTAGACCTCGGCGAGGGCGTCGTTGACGCGGAAGCCGATGTCGCGGGCGAACTCCATGAACAGCGAGTGCGGCTCGGCGGCGATGCCCTCGCGCTCGAGCAGCGGCTTCAGGATCGCGAGCTGAAACGACGGGATGTGAGAGATCAGCGTCGGCATCGACAGCAGCGCGATCGAGGGCTCCGGGCTCTTCCGCTTCTTCGTCACGCGTGCTCCTGCTGGAAGAGCAGCGCGCTGAGCGCGTGCTGCACGAAGTCGATGCGGATCTCGCCTGCCGTGAGCGACGGGCGCACGCCGCCGAGCGCCCAGTCGGGGTTCGGCAGCACGGGCGCGTCACATGGCTGGTAGATGAGCCGGCCGAGGAACGTGAGGCCGCGGTCGAGCGCGGCGACGTAGCGGCGGCGGCGGGCGCCCTTCGCGAGGCGCAGCGGGCCGCCGGCGAGGCCCTCGAGGTACACGGCCGCGAGCGACCCCGGAGCGTCGTGCTGGTGATCGTTCCACCAGCCGCCCTCTCGCACCGACTGCGACTGCAGCACCCAGTCGGCGATCTCGAACGCGGTCTCGGCCTCGCCCCACTCGGCGAACGCGAGCATCAGCCAGCCCGCCGAGCCCCACGCGTGGTTCTGGCGCCAGCGCCGGCGGTAGTACCCGAGCGCGCGCGAGGCGTCGCCGCGACGGTCGGCGAGCGCGAGCGCGTAGAGCACCTGGCCGGGGGCGTACTCCTGCTCTTCGCCGATGCGGCCGTGCGCGCCGATGGCGGCCCACAGCGGCTTCGCGTCGACCTTCTGACCCAGCGCGACGCGCGCCATCGCCGAGAACGCGAGCTCGGGCAGCCCCTTCGTCTTCACGCGCTTCAGATCGTCGAGCGCCTCGCGCCGGCGGCCCGCGCGCGCCTTCACCCACGCGCCGTGCGCCAGCCACGGGCCGCTCAGCTGATGCTCGAGGTGGTTCTGAAACGGGAAGTACGTGGTGAGCGGCGTGCCGCGCTCGGTGTGGTGCTGCATCAGGTAGCCGTCGAGCAGCTCGATGGCCTGCTTCAGCTTCAGCGGCCTCTTCCGCTCGGGCAGCCCGTCGCGCATGCGGCTGATGCCCTGCTCGCCGATGAGCCACGTCGTGCAGGCCCAGCGGCGCCACGTGTACGGCGGGCGCGTGATGCCGGCCTTGTCGATGAGCGCGGCGATCCACGCCTTGGGGCTGAGGTCGTTCGTGACGGCGACCTGCGGCATCAGCAGGGCGTCGCGATCGCCCTGGCGCACCTCGAGCGCGTCGAGGCCGAAGCGCGTCGGCTGCAGCACCCAGTCGGGGTCGGCGTCACCGATCTCGAGGCCGCGGCAGAGAAACGAGAGGCTGACCGCGGGCCGGCCGTCGTTGCGCCGGTGCTCGAAGCGCGCATCGGTGCGGGCGGCCTGCGCGAGCAGCGCGTAGTCCACCTTGCCGCCCTGAACGCCCATGCCCTGGCAGCCCTGCAGCTCGCCTCCGGCGTAGACGGTGACGAAGACCTGCTCGACGTCGGCGGGCAGCGGCGGCGCCGGGGGAATCGGCAGGCCGCGCGCGGCCGCCCACGCAGCCCGAAGGTGCGGCGCGACGTTCTCTTCGCGCTCTTCCCACTGGGGCGCCCCTTGCGGCACGCCGGTCGGCTGCCAGGCGGCGCCGGCCTCGACGACCTTGCTCACGTCGTGGCGGTAGAGCGTGTACGGCTCGAGCGGGTAGAGCTGCGCGTTGTTGTCGCGCGCGTGCTGGAGCTGCTGCCAGTCGTTCGCGATGCCCGGCATGAGCGGCAGCGAGCCTCCCATCACCCAGGGCCGAGCGTCGCTGCGCACGACGATGCCGTAGCGCTTCTGGTCGAGCTCGCCGGGCGTGCAGCGCTCGAGCGGGCCGAAGAACGTGACGGCGATGCTGCTGTCGCGCAGCACCTTCAGCGCGTCGCGCGGGTGCTTCTTCTTCAGCTCGAGGGCGGTGGCGGCGGCGGCGCGTACGAGATCTTCGGGGGCCGGCGGCCGCGGCTCGCCGGGGAAGTGCCAGTGGCCGTCTCTCGCGGGGCGGTCGTGAACGTCGTCTTTCCGGCGCAGCGAGACGAAGACCCCGCCGCGGGCGTCGTGGTCGCCCTGCATTCGCCGCGGGGCCTTCAGGAGCTTGCCGGTCTTCAACAGCTCCTCGATGGCGGCGCGCGCGAGCTCGGGGGGCTCGAGGCCCTCGCGGGCACGGCGGGGCGAGGCCTCGAGCGGGGGCACGTCTTTCGTCGGGTTGAGCGGCAGCGGCTCTTCGTCGTGCATCCGGCGGGTGAGGTCCGTCCAGATGTCGAAGAGGGGCACGACCTTGAGCTCGAGCTCGGTCTGCAGCGCGGCGACGCCCTCGTAGCCGAAGCTGACGAGGCAGACGGCGCCTTCGACGTGGAGGCCGTGCTCACGCAGCGCCTTCGCGGCGGCGCGCACCGAGAGCCCGCTCGAGATCGAGTCGTCGACGATGACGACAGGCTCCTTGGGGTCGACGCGGCCCTCGATCAGCTTGAGCGAGCCGTAGGGCTTGCGCTCCTTGCGGATGAGGAGGCCGTGGTAGCGGCCGCCCGCGTGCGAGATGCACGCCTGCATCAGCGGGATGCCGGTGGTGCCGTAGGTGGCGAGCTGCCGGCCCTCGAAGCCGCTCAGCGCGTCGAGCAGGCAGCGGGCGGCGAGCTCGGAGCCCGCGGCGGACATCGAGATGCCCAGCGAGTCGAGCATCCACCGGGCCGAGCGGCCGTCGGGCGACACGACCGGCTGCTCGGCCGAGCGGCGCAGAATGGCCCGCTCGACGAGCAACGTGAGCAGCTCGTTCTTGCGATCGGCTGGCGAGACGGCCGGCACTGCTCAGCGCGGCTTTTTCGGGGGGCGAACTTCGGGAGCCACCTCGACGCGAATCTCGGGCTTCGGCGGCTTCGGCGGGCGAACCTCGGGAGCCACCTCGACGCGAATCTCGGGGCGAACCTCGGGGGCGACCTCGACGCGGATCTCGGGGCGAACCTCGCGGCGAATCTCGGGGGCCACCTCGACGCGGATCTCGGGGCGCACCTCGCGGCGGATCTCGGGGGCCACCTCGACGCGGATCTCGGGGCGCACCTCGCGGCGAATCTCGGGGGCCACCTCGACGCGGATCTCGGGGCGGCGCGGCGGCTTCGTCTCGCTGCGGATCTCGAAGCGCGACGGAGGCGTCTTCTTCTTCTCTGTCTTGCCGACCGCGGGCTTCTGCTTGCCGCGGGTCGGAACCTTGAACTTGCCGGTGCTGCGCTTGGGAGCCTTCGGGCCACCGCCACCGCGGATCTTGGTCATGGTGGCGGCACCCTATGGATGTGCGCCGGAGTGCGTCAAGTTGCCCGCCCCGAGAGTGAAACCCTGCCATTTCGTCAGCGGCGGCCCCATCGGCGCAGAGGAGAGCGCCCCGGTACGGGCGTTGCTGTCGGGGCACGAGATGTTCGTCCCATCGAGCGAGCTGTACCCCTTCGTCTCGCGCCGCTTCGGCCCCCTGCACTACCTCGACGAGGGTGAGGGGCGGCCGATCGTGCTCATGCACGGCAACCCGACGTGGAGCTTTCTCTATCGGCGGCTGATCCCGCTGTTGCGCGCAGGCGGCCTGCGCTGCATCGCGCCGGACCTCATCGGCCACGGGCTCTCGGAGCACCCGGCAGGCTTCGGCTACACGGGCGCAGAGCAGGCCCAGCAGATCGCCGCGCTGATCCGGCACCTCGATCTGCGTGACTACGTGCTGCTCGGGCAAGACTGGGGCGGCCCCATCGGGCTGAGCGCGGCGACGGTCGAGCCCGAGCGGCTGGGCGGCGTCGCGCTCGGCTACACGTTCGCGTGGCCGACGACGAACGCGCTCACGTGGCTCGTCGCGAAGGTGCTCGGCTCGGCGTGGGGCCAGCGGAAGATCGCAGCCGGCGGCTTCACGGCGTGGACGCTGCGCTCGCTGTTGCGCAAACCGCCGACGGAGGCCGAGCTGCTCCATTGGACGGCGGTGCACCCGACGCCGGAGCATCGCCGCTCGCTGCAGCTGCTGCCGCGCGAGCTCTTGAACCGGCCGTGGCTCGAGGAGCTCGAGCGCAGCGTGCGAGAGCGGCTCGGCACACGCCCCGCCCTGCTCTTCTACGGCGGGCTCGGCGAGCTCGTGCTCGGGCGGCCCACGACGCGCTTCGCGCGCCTCTTTCCGCAGCACCGCGTCGTGCCGCTCGGCCGCAGTGGCCACTACTTCCAGGAGGACACGCCCGAGCCGGTCGCGCGGGAGCTGCTCGCCTTCGCGCGGGCCCCCGTCACACCGCGGCGGGGCTAGACCTCGTCGAGGACACGCGTGAGCAGATCGATGTCGACGGGCTTCACGAGGTGGTTCTCGAAGCCGGCGTCGCGAGAGCGCTGACGATCGCCGGGCTGCGCGTAGCCGGTCACCGCGACGAGGCGCACGCCCTTCGCCATCGCGGGCGTCTGGCGAATGCGCTGGCCGACCTCGTAGCCGTCCATCACGGGCAGGCCGATGTCGACGAGCGCGACGTTGGGCTTGAACTTGAGCATCGCGTCGAGCGCCGAGGGCCCGTCGTAGACGACGAAGACCTCGTGCCCCATCTCGACCAGCAGGTCGCGCAGCGATTCGGCGGCGTCTCGATTGTCATCGACGACGAGCACCCGCCGCAGCACCGCGGCGCTGATTACGGCGGGGCGGCGAGGCGGCTCGGCGGCAAAGGCCGGTGCCCGCGCGGCCGGTAGATCGATCACGAACTGGGAGCCCTTCCCGGCTCCGCCGCTCTGGGCGGTGACGGTGCCGCCGTGCAGCTCGACCAGGCTCTTCACGATCGCGAGGCCGAGCCCGAGGCCTCCGCGCGCGCGATCGAGGCTCTGGTGCTGCTGTACGAACGGCTCGAAGACGTGCGGCAGCATGTCGGCCGAGATGCCGATGCCTTCGTCTTGGAAGCTGACGCGGATCTTCGCGTCGACGCGCCCGGCGCGCACGCTCACATGACCGCCCGGGTCGCTGTACTTCGCCGCGTTCGTGAGGATGTTCGAGAACACCTGGGCCATGCGCTGGCGATCGGCGTCGATGGTCATGCCGAACAGCGGCACGTCGAGCGTGAGGTGCTGGCCGCGCTGCTCGAGAATCGGGCTCGAGATCTCGATCGCGTGGCGAAGCACGTCCGACAGCTCGGCGCGCTCGCTGCGCAGCTCGACCTTCCCCCGCGTGATGCGAGAGACGTCGAGCAGGTCGTCGACCAGGCGCGTGAGGTGGGCGACCTGGCGCTGCATGACCTCCTGCTCCTGCGACGAGGCGCCGCGCCGGCTCATCAGCTGCAGCGCCAGCGACATGGGCGCGAGCGGGTTTCTCAGCTCGTGGCCCAGCACGGCGAGGAACTCGTCTTTCGTGCGGTTCGCAGACTCGGCCGCCGCGCGCAGCCCGTCGATCTCTTTGCGGGCGCGCACCTCTTCGGTGACGTCGAACGCGACGACGAGAATGCCCTCGATCTCGCCGTGAGCGCCCCGCAGGGGCGAGTAGACGAAATTGAAGTACACCTGCCTGCGGCCGCCGTCGGCGTCGTGCAGCACCGCCGGCGTCTCGCGCCCGACGTGCGGCACGCCGGTCTTGAGCACGCTGTCGAGCAGCGGCCGAAAGACCTGCCCGTCGAGCTCGGGCAGCGCCTCGAGCAGCGGGCGCCCCACCATCTGCCCCTGGGTCCTGCCCCAGACCTCACACGTCGCCAGGTTCGCGAGCTCGATGACGTGGTTGCGGCCGCGCAGCACCAGCATCGGGTTCGGCGTCTGCTCGAGCAGTGAAAAGAAGGTCGAGCGCTGCTGCTCGGCCTCACGTCGGGCCTCGAGCTCGCGGGCGAGCAGCTCGTCGCGATCGCGGGCGTACCGGGCCTGCGCGAGCTGCGCGCGCACGCGGGCGACGAGCTCGCGGGCGCTGAACGGCTTCACGAGGTAGTCGTCGACGCCGGCCCGCAGCCCTTCGATGCGCGCCTCCTCGCCTGCGCGCGCCGAGAGCATCATCACGGGAATGTCGCGGGTGCGCTCGTCTTCGCGCAGCTTCGCGAGCAGCCCGAAGCCGTCGAGCGTCGGCATCATCACGTCGGTGACGATGAGATCGGGGCGCCGCTTGCGGGTCGCGGCGAGCGCCTCGACGCCGTCGCTGACGGTCTCGACCTGGCATGACGCTCCGAGCACGCGGCTGAGGTACGTGCGCAGATCCGCGTTGTCGTCGGCGACGAGAATGCGCGCGTCGGGGAAACCGACGTCGAGCGCCGCCGGCACGGGGACATCGGCGTCGCCGAGCCCGGGGCCGCCGCCGGGCAGCCAGCGCTCGGCCTCGTCGGTGAAGACGAGGGCGGCGGGCGAGAGGACCCCGCGCTCCCGCTGCGGAGCGATGCGATCGGGCGGCAGGTGCGCGCGACCGAGCGGCACCGTGACGTAGAACGTGGTGCCCGAGCCTGCGCGGCTCTCGACGCGAATCTCGCCGCCGTGCATGCGCACGAGCTCTTGAACGAGCGCAAGGCCGATGCCCGAGCCCTCTTGCGTTCGCGCGTGAGCGCCTTCGACGCGGTGGAAGCGCTCGAACAGGCGCGGCAGCTCGTGGGGCGGCACGCCCGTGCCGGTGTCGCTGACGGCCAGCTCGACCTTGTGGCCATCGACCTGCCGCAGCCGCACCGCGATCTCGCCTTCGAACGTGAACTTGAACGCGTTCGACAGCAGGTTGAGGACGATCTTTTCCCACATCGCGCAGTCGACGAAGACCGCCTCTGCGAGTGGAGCCGCCTCGACGTGGAGCTTCAGACCTGCGCGCTCGATGGCCGAGCGGAAGGTGCTCGCGAGCTCGGCGGTGAGCGTCGAGAGCTCGACCGGCTCGTAGCTCGCCGTCATGCGGCCGGCCTCGATGCGCGAGAAGTCGAGCAGGCCGTTGACGAGCCTCAACAGGCGGCGCGCGTTGCGGCGCGTGAGGTCGAGCGCCTCGCCCTTGAGGCTCTGCTCGGGCGACAGGAGCGCGTCGTCGAGGGGCCCGAGCATGAGCGTGAGGGGCGTGCGGAACTCGTGGCTGATGTTGCTGAAGAAGTTCGTCTTGGCGCGATCGAGCTCGGCGAGCTCTTCCGCGCGGCGGCGCTCGTGCTCGAAGGCGCGCGCGTTCGCGACGGCCGAGGCGACGTGATCGGCGGCGAGCTCGAAGAACGTCTGGTACGCGTCGTCGAACGCCCGGCGGGCGCTGACGCCGGAGACGAGGTAGCCGTAGGGCTGCTCGGAGTTCGGTCGCACGAGCGGCACGATGACGGCTGAGGTGGGCACCTCGGGGTACGGCCCGGCGGGGAGCCTGCTGAACCGGTGCTGAGCGTCTTCGATCTGCTCGAGGCGCCACGAGCGCATCGCGCGGCCGAGCGGCCACCCGGTGTCGGTCTCGGCGCCGTCGAGCGCGATCTGACGTGGCGCGACGGCGGTCTCGGCCCCCACGCCGACCTCGGCTGCGAGCCGCGCCGCCTTGCCGTCGGGGGTGGTGAGGTACAGCAGGGCGAACGGCAGATCCTGTGGGTTCTTGCCGAAGATGGCGGCCGCGTTCGCGCAGGCCTCGTCGGAGGTCTTGCTCTCGCTGGCGGCGCGGAGCAGGTCGCGCAAGGTCGCGAGGCGGCGCTCGCTCTGCACGCGCTCGGTCGTCTCGGCGACGACAGCGAGCATGCCGCCGACGCCGCCCGACTCGTCGCGAATCGGGCTGTACGAGATCGTGAAGTAGCAGTCTTCGAGGTACCCGTGCCGGTGCAGCGGGATGAGCACGTCGTCGAGCGCGACCGCCTCGCCGGTGCGGGTCTTGTTGAAGAGCGGGCCGATGAAGCTCCACGCCTCGGGGAAGATCTGCTCGGCCGGCGCGCCGAGCGCGCGCGGGTGCTTCGACGAGCCGAGCACGGGGCGATAGCGGTCGTTGTAGAGGAAGCGGAAGTCGGGGCCCCACGCGACCACCATCGCGAAGCGCGACTCGAGCATCATGCTCACTGCGGTGCGGAGGCTCTGCGGCCACTCGGCGACCGGGCCGAACGACGTGGCCGCCCAGTTCTTCGCGCGCATCAGCGCGCCGAGCTCACCACCTCCGGCGAGACAATCGAGGCCCGCTTTGAGAGACGGTCGACTCATGAGACGCGCGCACGGTCATACGCACGCGCCCAGCCGCGCCGCAACGCGATGGCGCGCGGGTTACCGGCGAGTAACGAGGTTCACGGCATCGGGTTCGCGTCGAAGAAGTCGGCGAAGACGCGCGTGGCGCCTGGGTTCTCTGAACCCGGCGGGAACCAGGTGTGCAGCCCGCCCTTCACCGAGTGGAGCACGACGCGGCCTTCGCTCGGGCACGGCCAGGTGTCGACGTCGACGCTCGAGCTGGGGCTCGTACGAGCGGGGCTCGTGCTGGTGCAGCCGTTGCGCGCGGCCCACCCCTTCATCGTGGTCTCGGTCGACGGGTACCAGATGCCGTCGTAGGGGACGATCGGGTCGGAGGTGCCGTGCATCTGAATGACGGGCACCTTGCGCGACGGCGTGCAGGGCGAGCGCTGGAGCTGCCCCGCGCACGCGCCGACCGACGCGACGACGTCGCTCAGCTCGCAGGCGGCACGGTGGGTCATGAAGGCTCCGTTGCTCATGCCCGTGACGTGAACGCGCTTGGGGTCGATGCAGTACTCGGCGGCGACCTTCGAGATGAGCTCGCGCAGGAAGCCGACGTCGTCGACGCCGTCGCTCGCGGCGCTGCCACAGCAGGTGCCGCCGCCGTTCCAGCTGTTCGAGATGCCGCGCGGCCCGCTGAGCGCGTCGAAGCCGGTCTCGGCCTGAATGATCGACGAGGTCTCGGTGTAGCCGTGGAGCACGACGACGAGCGCCATCGACTGGCCGGTGTACGTCGCGGGCGCGTGCAGGCGCCAGCTGCGCTGCCGGCCGCCGTGCATCAGCGTGCGAGTGAAGTCGCCGGCGGTGCCGGTGCGGTTCGCGCACGGGTTCGCGACCGCCGTGCCTCCCGCCGTGCCTCCCGCGGTCGCTGAGCCTCCCGCGGTGGCGCTGCCGCCCGTACCGCCCGCGGTCGGCTGAAGGGGCGCCGGCTGCAGCGGCGCGCCGCAGCCCACGACCACCAAGACGCTGAAGATGCGGACCGGGAACATCGGAGCTCCAACGAACTCGTGCGGCGCTCCCCTTGCCGTCGCGAGCCGCGAAGTATCACCGCTGCGGTGCGCCGCGCCAGAGGGCCCCGGTGGCCGGCGGCCAAGCGCGGCTCAGTGGTGCTCGGCGGTGGCGGCGGACGAGGCGACGCACGTGCTGCCCTGCCCCGCGAACAGCGCCTGCCCGTTCGAGAGCAGACGGGCGAAGATCGCGTCGTCGTCGGGCACGCGAGCGGGGTCTTCGAGGTTCGGCTGAATCGTGCCGCCGATGACGATGTCGTCTTGCCGGCAGAACGCGTAGGCGATCACGCCGTTGTCGCAGCCGCCGCTGAAGAACCAGAACTGCTTGTCGTTCGTCTTCTTCAGCACGACGTTGTGGCCGCGCTGGGCGATCAGCGTGTCGTCGCCGAAGAGCTTCTTCGCGCCGTAGCCGGTGCAGTTGACGATCACGGTCTCGCCCAGCTTCGCGACGTCGTCGAGCTTGTCGAAGGAGCGCTCCTCGAACTTCACGTTCGCGGCCTTCAGGTCATCGACGAGCTTCGGCATCATGATGGCGGGCGTCTGCAGCCACGTCTGGTACTCGCGGCCGGGCGCGCTCAGCTTCGCGAACGGGAGCTTGCCCTTCTTCGGCGCAGCGATGACGTCTCGCGGGGTCGCGACGTCGAGCGCGGGCACCTCGCGATCGAGCGTGTAGTTGTTGCGAACGGCGACGCCGTACTCGAGGCGCTTGCCCGAGCTCTGAATCTCGACGACGCGGTCGCGTGAGCGGCGCAGGTAGTCGGCGAGCACCTTGCGCTGGTCCGGAGTCGAGTAGCAGCGGTGCATGCCCGACGGCTCGAACTGGCCGCCGGCGACCCACGACACCGTCGTGCCGAGATCGAGCGACTTCGCGTAGACGGCGAGCGGCACCTTGGGGAAGCGGCGGCGGAGCTCGGTCGCCGCGGTGAGGCCGACCATGCCGGTGCCGAGCACGGCGATGCTGGCGCCCTCTCTCTCGACGAGCGGCTTCGCGAGATCGGCGACGACGCTCGCGCAGCCCCAGCTCAGCGTGATGCCGGCGCCGCCGTGGCCGTAGTCGTGGATGACGCGCTTGCCGTTGAGCGGCTCGGGCGCGAGCTCGACGCGCGGGCCCTTCGGGCGGTACGGGCGCACGCCGATGAGGTACGGGCTCTTCTCGCGCAGCTGCGCGAAGTCGGGGTCGGGCAGGCTCTCGCCGTTGCGCAGGGCGGCGTCTTTGGCGTGCGCGAGCCTCGGCAGGGCGGCGAGCGCGGCGGCTGAAGTCAGCAGGCGGCGGCGGGTGATCATGAGGCCCCCTTCTGGAGCTGCGACGGCAGGTCTTTCTTCGGCAGCGTGACGCTGAAGAGCACCGGGCCCGAGGCGCCGCGAGCGCCGTCGAGCGCGGCCTTGAGCTCGCCGGGCGCGACCGCTTCGGCCTTCTTGAAGCCGAGGGCCTTGGCGAGGTCGGGGTAGGCCCAGCGGTTGAGCGCGAGGTACGGGTGCTCGGCGCCCTCTTTGCCGGCCGCGAAGAAGCCGGGCTCGAGGAGCCACTGCTCGATGCCGTAGAGCCCGTTGTCGAGCACGATGACGATGGCCTTGAGGCCCGAGCGCGCCATCGTCGAGAGCGACTGCGCGGTCATCTGAAAGCCGCCGTCGCCGCAGACGACGAGGGGGCGCTTGCCGTTGGCGAGGGCGACTCCGACGGCGGCGCCGACCGAGAAGCCGATGGCCTGCCAGACGGCGTTGCAGACGAACGGGCCCTTCACGTCGAGATCGGCGGCGGGGTACATCGAGAGGCTGGTGTCGGTGATGACGCTGAAGGAGTCGTCGACGAAGTCGCTGACGGCGCCGAGCACCTGGTCGTAGCCGCTCGGCGGGGCCTTCACCGACTTGCGGCGCGAGGCGAAGTCGCGGCCGGTGAGCGGGTTGGTGGCGGCGTGCTCTTTGTTCGGCGTGTAGGCGGCCTTGTTCAGCTCGTCGAGCAGCGGGTTCGAGGGGGTGACGGCGACGAGCGTCTTGCTGGTGGCGACCTCGCGGTACTGCCGGCCGAAGACGCAGCCGAGCGCGAGCACCGCGTCGGACTTCTCGACGAGGTCTTTGACGGCGGGCGTGGAGCTCGCGCCGATGTAGACGCCGGCGAAGCCCTCAGTGGCCTCGGGGATGACGCCCTTCGCGAGCATGGTGGTGACGTAGGGGACCTGGAGCTTCTTGACGAGGGCGGCGGCCTTCGCCTCGAAGCCGTAGCGCTGGAGCTCGACGCCGAGCATCAGCACGGGCCGCTTCGCCTGGGCGAGCTTCGCGAGGAGCTTCTCGGCGATCTCGCCTTCCCGGCCCGACGGCTTCGGCGCGGCCGTGAGCTGGGGGCCTGGCGCGGCGACGGGCGCCGTCCACAGGTCTTTCGGGAGCTCGATGTACACGGGGCGACGCTCGCGGAGCGCGTGGGTGATGGCGTCGTCGACGAGGCGCGGGACGTCTTCTTTGATCTCGGCGCGCTGAGCGAACGCGGTGATCTCGCGGAACATCGTGAGGTCGGTCGCGTCTTTGCCGGTCGAGTGCGAGAAGAGCGTCTGGCTCTCGCGCTGGAGCTTCAAGTCGAGCTTCGTGGGGCCGCCGTTGATCACGACGACGGGGCTGCGCTCGGCGTAGGCGCCGCCGATGACGGACATGAGGCTCATCGTGCCGACGCCGTATGTGACCGAGACGGCGCTGAGGCCGCGGGCGCGCGCGAAGCCGTCGGCGGCGTAGCCGGCCTCGAGGTCGGAGCTGGCGACGACGACCTTGCCCTGGGTCGCGGCGGCGGCGAAGAGCGGGTCGCAGGTGGCGCCAGGGACCCCGAAGAGGACGTCGGCGCCGTGCTGGGCGAGGCGCTTGATGATGTAGCCGGCGGCGGTGAGCTCGGTGCCCTTCGGCGCTGCCGCGAGCGTGGTCTGGGCGGCGAGCACTCCGGCCGCCGAGGCCTGAAGAAATTCACGGCGCGAAACGAAGGCGTGATCGAAGTCGTCCATCGCAGCCCCTCCGGGCCGCGAACGCTAGCACCTGGGCTCGACGTGCCAGCGGCGATCGTGGTTGGGCGCGGACGACGTCGCCCGGCGTCACGTCGTCGAAGCGGTGGCCTCGAGGGTCGAGAAGTCACCCTTCTTCATCGCCTTGCTGCGACCCCAGAAGTGGATGTGGCCGTCGATGAAGTCGTTCTGGAAGAGCAGCACGCGGTCGGGAGGAGCCGGCGGGAGGCCGTCGTGCTCCCAGTCCCAGTCGTCGGGGCCGAAGAGGTCGTCTTCGCCCTGCCACGTGATGGGCTCTCCGAAGAAGTTCGATCGGCTGTCGACGAACGCGATGCCGAGCGCGTCTTCGAGGCTCGCGATGAGCTTCTTCGACGCCCTCCGCGGGTCGTTGAACGAGAAGGCGGTCTTGAACTTCAGCGTGTTCGTCTTCTTGAGGAACCGGTCGTAGTAGTGCTTGCCGCCGAGCGGCAGCTTCGCCTTCGGAGGCGGCTGGCGCAGGGCGAGCTCCGGCACGGCGTCGACGTAGATCGCCTTCGCAGCGGTCGGGCTGGCCGGGCGGTAGTCGGACGCGGCGGGGTTGAGGAAGAGGTAGAGCATGCCCTTCTTCGGCAAGACGTCGAGCGGGTCGTGCGGCGAGAGCTTGCTCAGATTGAACTGCCCGTAGAAGTAGTAGCCGGCGGGCCAGTCGACGTCGGCGGGCAGCGCGGGCCGGCCGTAGAGCCTGGAGCCCTCGAGCGCGAGGCCGTCTTCGGTCTTGAGCACGTCTTGATCCACATCGATGAAGATCTGAACCGGGCCGACCTCTTCTTTGGACTTCGAGATGACCTTGGCCGCCTTTTCGAGCAGCTGCTTGCGAGAGAGCACGGGTGGAGGCCTCCGGTGGTTGGGTGCGCGGCGAGACCTGCGTTTCTGACACGAGCGCTGGCGCGGCTCGACGATCATCCGGAGCTCCCGGCTCGACTCGAGGGACCGCGCTGCAGCCGTAGTGTCTTCGTTCGCGAAGTCAGCCGACCGCGACGTTGAGAAACATCGACGGAACGGCGAGGGTGACGCCAATTCATGACGATGCGAGTCACCGGAATCTCACTCACGGTTGCAACGGTCGCGTGTCTCGCCTGCAGCGGGAGCGGCCCGATCGTAAACCCCGACGAGGATGCAGGCGCCGGCGGCTCTGGTGGCGGGATCGTCGGCGCCGCTGGCGGGCTCGGCGGCACGAGCGGAGGTGTCGCCGGCGGCACGAGCGGCGGCACCAGCGGCGGCGTCGCCGGCGGCATGAGCGGTGGCTCCAGCGGCGGCTCCAGCGGCGGCGCAAGTGGAGGCGCGGTCGCGGGAGGCTCCGGTGGCGGAAGTGCGATCGATGCCGGCAGAGATGCCGGGGCCGACGCCGGCGTCTGGCGCTGCGACGGAGGCTTCTGCCTGCAGCCGCAGCAAGGCGACGGAGGTCAGAGCCTCAACTCAATCTGGGGCGCGGGCGCTGGGGACATCTGGGCCGTCGGAGACGACGGCCTCTGCGTGCACTGGGATGGTGCACGCTGGACACCGGTGGCGACCGGCACGTCGGCGTCGCTCCGCTCGGTGTGGGGCACCGCGACCGACGACGTCTGGGCGGTCGGCACCGAGGGCACTGCGCTGCACTGGGACGGGACAGCGTGGGCGAGGTTCGACAGCAGCACCGACGCAGGGCTCTCGAGCGTCTGGGCCGCGTCGCGCACGGACGCGTGGGCGGTCGGCTACAACCGCGTGGTGGTGCGGTGGTCCGGCACGAGCTGGTCGAAGCCTGATGCGGGCTTCGCGACCAACCCGAACGGCTTCCTCACCGTCTGGGGCTCGGGGCCCAACGACGTCTGGCTGTCGGCCCTCAACGAGCTGCACCACTACAACGGGACGTTCTGGAACACGGTTCCGCTCGGGCCCGACATGTTCGGCAGGTCCGTCTGGCTCGCCGCGATCACCGGAACCGGGCCCAACGACGTCTGGACCGCCGGCTGGAACTTCTCCTCGCCACCGTTCACCGAGAGCTGGCATTGGAACGGCTCGCAGTGGAGGTTCATCATCGGAGCCAGCAGCGGCGTCTCGACGGCGTCGCTGAACTCGGCCTGGGCCATCAGCCCCAGCGACGTCTGGACGGTCGGCTACGAGCAGCCGCAGATCTCGAACCCCAGCTTCGCCGCACACTGGGACGGTGGCCGCTGGGGCACGGTCCCAGTGCCCGTTTACGTCACGCTCAACGGCGTCTGGGCCAGCGGCCCGAACGATGTCTGGGCGGTGGGTCAGCGCGGCACGATCCTCCACTGGCCGTGATCTGACTGGGCGTTAGAATCCGCGCATGAGCTACGTCGACGGTTTCCTCATCGTCCTCCCGAAGAAGAACAAGAAGGCGTACGAGAAGATGGCGAAGGGCGGCGCGCGCGCCTGGAAGAAGCACGGCGCGCTGCAGTACTTCGAGACCCTCGGCGACGACCTCTCTCCTCCGTTCGGGAAGAGCTTCAAGAAGCTGCTGAAGCTCAAGCCCACCGAGACGGCGGTCTTCGCGTTCATCGTCTTCAAGTCCCGCAAGCACCGCGACCAGGTGAACGCCAAGGTGATGGCCGAGATGGGGCCCGGTGCCGGTGAGATGCCGTTCGATATGGAGCGCATGTCCTACGGCGGCTTCAAAGTCCTCGTGCAGCGCTGAAGCGGGCCGGCGGCGGCGAGTAACGCTTGACTGAGCATGCTCAGTGAGCATGATCAGTCACATGAAGGCCCCGCACCCGACCCGCGCGGCAGAGCCAGCGCCCACGCTGAGCCCGCGGCAGAAGCAGAAGCAGCAGACGCGGGCGGCGCTGCTCGAGGCGGCGAAGGCAGTGGTGCAGCGCCGCGGCTTCACGAGCACGACGAGCCGCGACATCGCGCGCGAGGCGGGGGTCTCGGTCGGCACGGTGTTCCTCCACTTCCCCGAGGTGAGCGGGCTGGCCGAGGCGCTGCTCGACGAGCGCATCGGAGCGGCGCTCGAGAAGGCGTACCGCAGCCTGCCGAAGCGAGGCGACCTGGTCGACCGCCTGCTCCACGTCTTCGCGCACCTCTTCGAGAGCTACGACGTCGACCGCGAGCTGTCGCGCGACACGCTCGCTGCGTCGCTGTTTCGCGCTGACCCCGAGGGCCCCGGCGCGGCGCGGCTCGCCCAGTTTCAACGCTGGGTGGCGGGCGAGGTCGACGCGGCGATCTCGACGCGGCGGGTGCCCGCCCTCGACCTCACCCTCGCCTTCTCGGCGGTGTTCTCGCTCTATTTCGGCGCGCTGATTGCGGGCCTCCGCGGTCAGCTCGATCGCAAGGGGCAGCTCGCGATGCTCGAGGCGGCGCTGCGACGGTTCTTCACGCTGGAGGCAAGACGATGAACGTGCTCGTGGCAGGAGCGGGAATCGGCGGGCTCGCGGCAGCGATTCGGCTGACGCAGTCGGGCCATCGGGTGACGCTGGTCGAGCGATCGGCCGCGCTCACGGCTGCCGGCGCCGGCATCGTCATGGCGCCGAACGCGGCGAAGCTGCTCGCGGGGCTGGGCGTCGACCTCTCGGTGCACGCCCACCCGCTGCCGGCGCTCGACGTCGTGCAGGCCGACGGCGCGCTGCTGCAGCGCCTCGAGCCGCAGCGGCTGTCGCACCAGTATGGGCCGACGTGGGCGCTGCCCCGACCGACGCTGCACGCGGCGCTGGCCGCGGCGCTTCCCGCGAGCGTCGAGGTGCTCAAAGGCGTGACGGTGAGCGAAGTGACCGAGTCGGGCGACGCAGTCGAGGTGCGGCTCGAAGACGTGCGCCGCTTCGACGTGGTGGTGGGGGCTGACGGGCTCCACTCGGCGGTGCGGGAGCGGGTGCTGGGGCCGCAGCCGCTGCGGTACAGCGGAGTCACCTGTTGGAGGGGCCTGGCGCCGAACCCGGGCTTCACGCACGCCATCGAGGCGTGGGGCGGCGCGGCCCGCGTGGGAGTGGTACCGCTCGCGCAGGGCCAGCTCTACTACTACCTCGCGCTGACAGCGCCCAAGGGCGCCCCGACGCTCGAGTGGCCCGCGGGCTTTCGCGCGGCGTTCGGGCATTTCCGCGGGGGCGTCGAGAAGCTCTTCGAGGTGCTGAGAGAGGCGCCGCCGCTGCACCACGATCTGCTCGAGCTCGAGGCTCCGGTCTGGGGCCGAGGTCGAGTGCTGCTGCTCGGCGACGCCGCGCACGCGATGACGCCGAACCAGGGCCAGGGCGCCGCGATGGCGATCGAAGACGCCCACGCGCTCGACGCGGCGCTCCGGCCCGGCCTCGACGGAGCGCTCGAGCGCTACGTGCAGATGCGCCACGAGCGCGTGCGCAAGGTGCAGCTCGACTCGCGCCGCATCGGGGCCGTCGCCCACTGGCAGAACCCCGTAGCCCGCGTGCTGCGCGACGCGCTCATGCGACTGCTGCCCACGTCCGTCGGCGACCGGCAGTACCGTGGCTTGGTCGAGCCGGGGCTTGCGCTGGCGCGGTGAGCGACGTGCGCGCCGCGGAAGGTGCCCGCGTGAGCAGAGTGCGGTCAGCAACACCAGCGCCTGCCACGAAGTACTTCTGAAGTGGGCGCCGCAGGTTTCGAACCTGCGACCCCTGCCGTGTGAAGGCAGTGCTCTACCGCTGAGCTAGGCGCCCGGGTGCCGCTATGAACAGCAACTGCGGTGGCGGCTTGTGCCAACAGCGACGACGGCTGTCAACAACGACTCTGACTCAGTGAATGCGCTCGAGCTTCGACTCGAGCTCGCGGATGCGGCGCTTGAGGGCTGAGAGCTGCTTACCGATCTCTTTGAAGTCCGACCGGGACGCGAAGTTGAGCTGGTGCATCACGGCGCGCTGGGCGCCATCGAACGCCGCCTTGCCGCGCTGAACGGCGCCGATCGCCTCGGCCACCTTCGCCGCCCGCTTCTCGTCGGCGAAGATCCGCTCCATCGCCTTCTGCGAGAGCCCCATCGCCTCGGCTTTGATTTTCTCGGTGAAGCCCATGTGAACGACCCCCAGGCCGCCGCCCTTAGCACCGGCCTCCGCCGAAGAGAAATGCCGTTACCGCGACGAAACGGGCGTCAGCCGCCGCCGCCGAGCAGCCGCTTGATCGACGAGAACAGGCCGCCCTTCTCTGCCGCCGTTCGCTCGTCGCGCTGCGTCTTCTTCGCCAGCTCTTCCGCGATCGCCTTCTTCAGCTGCTCCGGCGTGTCGCGCGTCGCGAGCTTCACCTCTTTCGGCTCGCCCGCATCTTCCACCGCCACGTGCAGCAGGCACTCTTCGTCGAGCTTGAAGTCGATGCGCTTGCCCACGTTCGCCGCCGGCACCTTCACCGTGCCCAGGTACTCGTTGTCGACGATCAGCTCGCTGTCGCCCTGGTAGATGTCCATCTCGATGAAGGGCGCGCCCGTCTCGCGCGGCGGCGGCAGGCGAAAGCTCTTCGTCGTCGGGATGCGGTGGTTCTTCTCGATGATCTTCCGAAAGCGCCCCGTCGGCAGCGCGTAGCCGATCGGCATCGACAACGCGTCGATCAGCGTCACCGCGTCGATCTGCCCGAGCGAGTCGCCCAGCAGCGCCGCCCCGAGCGCCACGCACTCGTCGGGGTGCACGCCCTTGCGCGGCGCCTTCCCGAAGTGCTGCTGCATCTGCTGCTGCACCAGCGGCATGCGGCTCTGCCCACCGACGAGAATCACCTCGTCGATCTGCGAGCGCGCGATGCCCTTCTCGGTCAGCACCTCGTCGCACAGCGTGAACGTTCGGTCGACCAGGTCGCCCGTCAGCGAGTTCAGCTGCTCCCGCGTCAGCGGCACCCGCAGGTCCAGCGGCTTGCCCTTGCGCTCCTCGATGTACGGCAGCTCGATCACCACGTTCGGGATCAGCGTCAGATCGATCTTCGCCGCCTCGGCCGCGTTCTTGATCCGCTGCATCGCGATCGGGCTCTGCGACAGATCGACCCCGTGCTCCTTTTTGAAGGCCGCGAGCACGTAGTCGATGATCCGGTTGTCGAAGTCGATGCCCCCGAGGAACGTGTCGCCGCCGGTGCAGAGCACCTCGAACACGTTGCCGGTCAGCTGCAGCACGCTCACGTCGAAGGTTCCGCCGCCGAGGTCGTAGACCAGCACCTTCTGATCGAGGCCGCGGTTGAAGCCGTACGCGAGCGCCGCCGCCGTCGGCTCGTTCACGATGCGCTTCACGTCGAAGCCGGCGAGCTGCCCCGCCTCTTTCACCGCCTGGCGCTGGTTGTCGTTGTAGTACGCCGGCACCGAGATGATGGCTTCCTGAATCTGACCGCCCAGGAACTGCTCGGCCATCGTCTTCACCTGCCCCAGCACCATCGCCGAGATCTCGGGCAGCGAGTACACGCGCCCCGCCAGGTTCACCGCCGCGTCGCCGTTCGGCCCCTCGACGATGTCGTACGTGAAGTACGACTTGAGCTCCTGCACGACCTTCGACTCGTACTTGCGGCCGATGAGACGCTTCGCGCCATAGATCGTGTTGCGCGGGTTCGTGACGACCTGGTCCTTCGCGACGCCGCCGATGATCAGGTCGCCCTTCGGCGACAGCGCGACCACGCTCGGCAGAATCAGGTTGCCCTTGTCGGTCGGCACCACCTTCGGCACGCGGTTCTTCACGTACGCGACGAGCGTGTTGGTGGTGCCGAGATCGATGCCGATGATGCGCGGTTTTTCGGCCACGGGCCCTCACTTCGTAGCAGAGTCCGCCCGCGTGAATTGGATTTTCCTCGTGCTCATCGGGGGCTCCGTCGTCGTCGCGGCCTTCAACGGCAGCATGAAGGCGGTCACCGACGCCGGAATCGAGCAGGCCAAGGCCGCGGTCACGCTGTCGATTTCGCTCATCGGCCAGATGGCGCTCTGGCTCGGCCTCTTCGGCGTGCTCAAAGAATCGGGCGCCCTGCGCACCATCGCCAAGGCCGTCATGCCGGTGATGAAGCGCCTCTTCCCCGAGGTGCCGCCCGATCACCCCGCGATGAGCGCCATGATCCTGAATCTCTCGGCGAACATGCTCGGGCTCGCGAACGCCGCCACTCCGTTCGGGCTGAAGGCGATGACCGAGCTCAACAAGCTCAACTCGCGCCCCGGAGTCGCCACCAACTCGATGGCCCTCTTCCTCGCCATCAACAACTCGGGCGTCGCGATTCTCGCGCTCGGCGTCGTCGCCGTTCGCGCCATCGTCGGCTCCAAAGACCCCGCCGGCATCCTCGTGCCCACGTTTCTCGGCGCCTGCGTGCACGTGAGCGTCGCCGTGCTCGCCGCCAAGTTCCTGCAGCGCCGCGCCGCGTTCGCCGTCGAGAAGTACCCGATCGACCCCACCGCCGCCACCAAGGAGCAGGACGGCGGCAAGCTCGCCGAGGCCGAGGCCCTCGCGAAAGAGGTGCCCACCACGAAGAGCGGCTACGCCGTTCTCGCGCTCGTGGCGCTCGCGATGACCGCCGCGCTCGGGCTCCACTTCGTGAAGCGGCTCGGAGCGAACGAGCCGGCGAAGCTGACCTCCGACGCGGGCGCCCTGTGGCTGCCGCGTGAGGTCGACCGGCCGATCGTGCCCGGCGTGCAGCTCGAGGCGGTGCCGGCCGGTAAGGCCACCGTCGTCGAGATCGCCGAGACCCGCGTGCGCGTCGAGCTCGACGAGGCGGCCCGCGGCGCGAACGCCGAGCAGGTGCGGCTGCCGAAGACGACTCCGTTTCTCGTGACGCGCGCGGTGCTGAGCGAGTGGATTCTGCCGTTCCTCATGCTCGTGATCGTGACCATCGGCCTCGCGCGGAAGGTGAAGGTCTACGAGGCCTTCATCCCCGCCGCCAAAGAGGGCTTCCAGGTGGGGATCATGATCATCCCCTTCCTCGTCGCGGTGCTCGTCGGCATCGGCATGTTCCGCGCGTCGGGCGCGTTCGACTTCCTCATCAACGTGCTGACGCCGGTGGTGACTCCGCTCGGGCTGCCGGCCGAGGCGCTGCCGATGGCGCTCATTCGCCCGCTCTCGGGCAGCGCCGCGCTCGGCGTCATGACCGACACGATGCGCAAGTACGGGCCCGACTCGTTCATCGGGTACCTCGTGTCGATGCTGAACGGCTCGTCCGAGACGACGTTCTACGTGCTGTCCGTCTACTTCGGCGCCGTCGGCGTGAAGTCGATTCGCCACACGATGGCCGCCTGCCTCATCACCGACGCCGCCGGCATCGTCATCGCGACCACGATGTGCCACCTGTTCTTCGGGTGATTGCGCTCCCGCCTTTGCTGGCCTTCGCGCTGCTCACTTCGGCGCGGCAAGCGCCGTACGTATCGCCGACGACGGGTCGCGCTCGCGGGCGAGCTCGAGCACGAGCGGAGCGGACTTGGGCGATCGCGAGGCGAGCTGCTGAAGGGCCTCGAGGCGCTGCTTCTCGCTCTCGGCGAGGCGGGCGCGGAAAGAGCCGTCGCCGCAGCGCCGGCTGCGCGCGTCGGCCTCGAGGAGCTTGAGCTCGACGTCGCGGAGCTTCGCCTCACTGCTGCGCACGGCCTCGGCGGCGCGCAGCGAGTAGACGCGCACGTCGTCGGCGAACTCGACCTTCTCCATCAGGGCGCGGCTGATCGCCTCGCGGGCCGACACGGCGTACTCGCGGGCGGCGCAGAGGGTGCGGGCCGAGGCGAGCGTGCTGGCGTCGGGCGAGGCCGAGACGTCGCGCACCTGGGCCTCGGCCCAGAGCGAGAGCTGGCGGGCGGCGACGGCGGCCGAGTACGGCTCCTTGCGGCCCTCGCGAATGGCGACCCAGCGGCGCAGCACGACCGGGTCGGGCGCGTTGGGGTCGAACGCGCGCTGGTACTCGGTGGCGGCGCGCGCGAGCTGGCCCGAGAGGTCGAGGAGCGCGGCGACGGTGAGCACGACGTTGCCGTCGGAGGCGCTGGCGGAGGCGGCCTCGACGCGGGTGGCGACCTCGTACTCGGCGACCTGGGGCGGCAGCGCCCTCAGCACGCGGGCGAGGGCATCGAACGCGCGCTGGCGCACGAGGGGCTGCCGGGCGCTGCGCAGGGCCTCGAGGAGCGGATCGATGACCTTGACGTCGACGTGCTCGCCGAGCTCTTCGGCGGCCTCCCAGCGATCCATCGGGTCGGGGGCCTTGAGCGACTTCACGAGATCGTCGAGCGAGCGCAGGTAGTAGCCGGGCAGCGCGCGCTGAACGGCGTCTTCCTTCGAGCGGCCGAGGGCGTCGACCTTCTCGGCGCGGTCGAGGCGCGCCTTGAGCGACGGCACCTGGGCGGCGAGCGGGGCCTTGGCGGCGAGCGCCTTCGCCTCGGCGAGGCGGCCGCTGACGAGCAGGCCCTCGAGCTCGAGCGACAAGAGCTTCACCTTGGCCTCGTCGCGGTGGGCACCGGAGGAGAAGTCCTTCAGGTAGGCGTAGAGGGCGGCGGCGGAGGCTGCCTTGCCGAAGGCGACGTCGTCGAGGCGGGCGCTGGCCTGCTCGCCGCGCTCGTCGTCGGGGTGGGCCGAGCGCAGGCGAGAGAGCTCGGCGTCTTCGAGCTTCGAGAGCTCCTGGAGCTCGGCCTTGGCGAGGGCGGCGTCGGCCTCGGCGCGGTGGGCGCCGTCGGGGTGGTCTTTGATGAACTGGCGCCAGGCGAGGGCGGTGTTGCGCGAGGTGGTGGCGTTGAAGCGCAGGCCCTCGAGCAGGGCGCGGGCGGCGCGAGCGCGCTCACCTTCGGGGTGCTCCTCGAGGTAACGCTTGTAAGCGACGACGGTGTGGGCGGACTTGGCCTCGGCGAGCTCGAGCTCCGAGAGGCGATCGCGGGCGGCGTCGGCGTCGGGGTCGATGGGGTGCGACTCGAGGAACTCGCGGTAGGCGGCGACGGTGTCCTTCTTCGAGGCGGCGGAAAATGCGCTGTCGCGGCAGCCAAAAATGGGGCCAGTTAAAAACGCACTGAGGAGCACGACGGACGACCGCTTCATGTTCGGGGCGGACGCTACCTTAAGTGCGGGGAGGGAACAGTGACGAGGCGGTGGGCGGTGGGGGGACGGGACGTCCCGCGGCGAGGCGTGTGTTCGGAGCGCGGGGGCGCGAACAGGAAATTGACGGAGTCGGGTTGCGGTTCGACCCTTGGGGCCATGCGCAAGCTCTTCGTGGCGGCCCCGGCGTGTGTGGCGCTCATCGCTTGCGCGTCGGGCCCGCCGCTGGGCAGCCGCTCGACGTGGTCGGACGGTGACTGGCACGCGTTCTCGCCTGCGGGCGCCTCGCGCGACCTGCCGTCGGAGCCGGCGACGCCGAAGCAGCTCAAGTTACCGCACGGTGCGCGCGACAAGGCGGTGCACGCGGCGCGGCTGCAGGTGGGCAAGCCCGAGGTCGAGCGCCACGGCAAGGCGTGGCCCGACGACTGCTCGGGGCTGGTGCGGAGCGTGTTCGATCGCATCGGGGTCGATCTGCTGACGGTGGCGAAGCCCGAAGACAACGCGGTGACGGCGATCTACCGGTTCGCGCAGCGGTACGGCCGGGTGTTCACGGGCGGGCGGCCGGTGCCCGGCGACCTCGTGTTCTTCCGCGACACGTACGACCTCAACCGCGACGGCCGAGAGAATGATGGGCTCACCCACGTCGCGGTCGTCGACGACGTCGAGGAGGATGGCACGGTGATCGTGATCCACCGCGTGCACGGCGGGGTGCGGCGGTACCGCATGAACCTCGAGTACCGCAACGAGAGCAAGAGCTCGGCGGGGCGCCTCGTGAACGACTGGCTCAGGCTCGCCGGCCGCACCGGCAAGGCCCAGCTGACCAGCGAGCTGTTCGCCGCCTACGCGACCGTGCTGCCGATCGAGCCGAAGTTCACGGCCGAGCGAGAGAAGGCACCGGCGGTCAGCGGCTCTCCGTAAGAGCAGCGAACATGGACACGCGAGCGGAACGTGGACGCGCTCGCGCACGTGGACGTGGTCGTAGCCGTGATCGTCGTCGTGGACGTGATCGTGGTCGGCCGTTTCGGCGCTCTCAAAAGCCGATCACGCTCACGATCACGCTCACGTCCACGGCTACGACCACGTCCACGTCCACGTGCGCGTCCACGTGCGTGTGCGTGTGCGCGAGCGCGAGCACGTCCAGCGCAAGCCCGATTGGGAGCTACGGAGGGTTCGGCTCTTTCTTGTCTTTGTCGTCGCTCTTCGGGAGCTTTCGCACCCACTCGCGCAGCTCGTGGGCCACGTCGTGCTCTTTGCGCATCGAGAGGACCTGATCGAGGTCGGTCGTCGCGCCCTCGAGGTCTTTCTTGATGAGGTGCAGCCGGGCCGAGAGCACGTACGTGCGCAAGAACGTCGAGTCGCGCTTGTGCAGCTCGTCGAGCTTCGTGAGCGCCTGCTGCATCAGCTCGTCGGACACCCGCGCGTTCGCGGCGTACTCGGGAATGGCGAGGTCGATCCACCCGTCGGGGGCGGCGCCGTCAGCCGTCGTCTCGAAGCGCTTCGTCAGCACCAGCGCCTGATCGGTGCCGCTCACGCCGTGGAACAGCGCCTGCGCCCGCAGCGCCGCCAGCTTCGCCTGCTTCGAAGGGTCCCCCACCCGCGCGACCGCCGTCTCGAGGCCCTTGTACGCAGCCCGCGCCTTCGTATCGAGGTCGTGCCCCTGCTCGGCCAGCGGGCGGTGCTCCTTGATGAGCTCCTCGACCTGCACCGTCAGCGCCTGGGCGAGCGTCTCCCAGTTGGCAGGGCTCTTCTCGGTGCCGTACCGCTTGATCAGCGTGTTCTTGCGATCGACGAGCTGCTCGATGCGGCGCACGCGCTGCTGCACGTCGTCGAGCTGCAGCGACACCGCCGTCACCAGCGCGGCGTGCCCCTCGACGAAGTCGGGGTACTGCTGCACGAGCGTGCCGAGCTGGGTGACCGCCGCCTCTTTCGCCTTCGTGTCGTCGAACCGCAGCTGGGCGAGCGCCTTCTCCATGCCCTCGACCGCGGCCGCAGGCGGCGCACGGTTCAAGAGCATCTTGCCGAACACCTTCCACGTCACGCCGATCGCGGCCGCGACGAGGATGAGCGCGATCAAGATGAGCGCGATGCGGTTGCGGCGCGCCACCTGCGCCCGAAGCGCTGCCGCCGGGTCGCCCTCGGTGGCCGTCACGGGCTGCGTCGGCTGCGACGGGCTCTCGACCGCCCCCGCGGACTGCATCAGATCGGGCGCCTCGGGCGGCAGATTGACGGCCCCAGGCACCGGAGCGTCGTCGTTGATGACGGTCGCGCCGGGGTTGTGGGCCGCGTTCTGCAGCGTGACGGAGGGCGGCCGCTCTTTCGGCTTCTCCTGCGCAGGAGCATCGCTCGGCGCCGGCATCATGAGCGTGTGCACGCCCTCGGGGTCGGGCGTCACCTTGCGGCGCGGCTGGCCGTCGGGAGGAAACGTGTCGAGGATCGACGGGTCGACCCGCGGAGGCGGCGAGCTCTCGCCCTTGTTCGGCAGGGTCTGCCGCGGGCGACCGCTCTTCGAGCCCGGCTCGGGCGGCAGGTCGGCCATCGCGAACATCTGCGTCTTCTGGCTCTTGCCGACCGCGTCGCTCCCGCTGGGCGGCGTCGAGCCCTCGGGCTGATCGGCCATCGCGAACAGCTGGGTCTTGTTCTGCCGTTCTTCTGCGGGCGGCACGGCCGGGCTGCCATCGGACGGCGTCATGTTGCCGTCGGCGGCGCGCAGCGCCTCGTGCTCGCGCATCATGCGCTCGAGATCTTCGGGGCCGATGCGCACGGTGCTCTCGGTGAGCTTCGGCGCCTTGCCGGGGCCGGGGCCGGTCACGGGGGTCGCGCCGAAGATCATCGTGCTCGAGCTCTTCTGGGGCCCCGGGCTCTGAGGCGGAGCGCTGTGCGGCGCAGGCGCCGGCGCCGCCGCCGGCACGCCGAACATCATGGTGGTGCTCGTGGCTTTCTGCGGCGGCGCGGCCGGCGCGGGCGCCGCGGGCTGCTGCGGCGCGACCGGGGCGCCGAACATCATCGTCTGCGAGGCCGGCCGCTGCTGCGCCGGCGCCTGCTGTGGAGGCGCGGCGCCGAGGTTCTGCGGAGGCACCGCCCCGAACATCATCGTGCTGCGCGGGTTCGGCTGCGCCGGGGGGACGTCGACGCCGCCGGCTCCGAACATCATCGTCTTGTTGGCGGGCTGGGTCGGCGCGGTCTGCGATGGCGGCTCGGGAACCGGGCCCGCGCCGGGCACTCCGAACATCATGGTGCGGTTGGTTGCGGGGGCGCCGGCACTCGCCTCGGCGCCCGGTGCGCCGAACATCATGGTGCGATTCGTCGGAGCCGGTGCCGCGCTCGCAGGAGCCGGCGGCGCGCCGCTGCCGGGAGCGCCGAACATCATCGTGCGGTTGGCGGCGGCAGGAGCGGCGGCGTCGCTCGCGGGAGCCCCGAACATGACCGTCTTGTTGGCGGCGGGCGGCGGCGGGGCTTCGCCGCCGGGGGCGCCGAACATCATGGTGCGGTTGGCGGGCGCGTTCGCGGCCGCCGCCGAGGGCGCGGGGCCGTCGGCGCCCGGGACGCCGAACATCACCGTCTTGTTGACGGCGGGAGCCGGAGCGAGCTGCGTCGGCGCCGGCGCCTGGGGCGCGCGGGCGGTGAAGACGTGCCCACAGCGAGTGCACTGCACCGGTGCTCCCTGCGGCGGGATGAGCTTGTCATCCAGCACGTAGGTGGTGTGGCACTTCTCACATTCGATCAGCACCCGAACCTTATATCAGGGACCTAGCGGATCTCTGCTGTCGCTTTGAGCGCGTCGAGCTTGTGCTCGCCCACACCGGGAACCCGGTCGAGCTCGTCCCAACTCTTGAAGCCGCCGAGCCTCTTTCGCTCGTCGACGATCGCCTTCGCGAGCTTCGGGCCGACGCCGGGCACGAGGGCGAGCTCGTCCTCGGTCGCCGCGTTCAGGTCGAGCTTGCCGCCCGCCGTCAGCGTCTGCGCGGCCGAGAGCTTCGCGCCGGGGCCGCAGCGGGCGACGCCGGCGTCGTCGAGGTGAACGTCGCGCCCGTCGCAGTCGAGCGAGGGCTGCGCCGAGGGCCAGGCGAGCGCGACCCAGGCGCCGGCCGCGAGCAGCACGAGGAGGAGCAGCGCGACGCCCGCGCGCTTCACTTCCTGGCTTTGCCGGGCTTCGCGTCGAGGCCGAACGCGGTGTGCAGCGCGCGCACGGCGAGCTCGGCGTACTTCGCGCCGATGAGGCACGACACGCGGATCTCGGAGGTCGAGATGGCCTCCATGTTGATGCCCTCTTTGGCGAGCACCTGGAACATGCGGGCCGCGACGCCCGAGTGGTTGCGCATGCCGACGCCGACGATCGAGACCTTGGCGACGTCACCCGACGTCTCGACGCTGTCGGCGTGAATGGCCTTCGCGATCTTCTTCACGACGTCGGTGGCCTTGATGAGGTCGGCCTTGCCCACGGTGAACGTGAGGTCGAGCTTGCCCTCGCGGGGCACGTTCTGGACGATGAGGTCGACGACGATGGCCTTCTCGTCGAGGGCGCCGAACAGCTTGGCGGCGATGCCGGGAGCGTCGGGGATGCCGAGCACGGCGATCTTGGCCTCGTTGCTGTCGAGGGCGACTGCGTTGACGACGACGTCTTCCATGCTCTCGTCCTCCTCACAGCACAGCGTGCCGGGGTCGTCGCTGAACGACGACTTCACCCACAGCGGCACCTTGTGGTTCATCGCGAGCTCGACGCTGCGAATCTGCAGCACCTTGCCGCCCAGCGAGGCGAGCTCGAGCATCTCTTCGTAGCTGATCTTGTCGAGCTTCTTCGCGGCCGGGCAGATGCGCGGGTCGGTCGTGTAGACGCCGTCGACGTCGGTGTAGATCTCGCAGGCGTCGGCCTTGAGCGCGGCGGCGATGGCGACGGCCGTGGTGTCCGACCCGCCCCGCCCCAGCGTGGTGACGTTGCCCTCTTCGTCGACGCCCTGGAAGCCGGCGATGACCGCGATCTCTTTCTTCTTGAGCGCCTTGAAGATGTTCTCGGCGTCGATGCTCTTGATGCGGGCCTTCGAGAAGGTGCTGTCGGTGACGATGCGGCACTGATCGCCGAGGAAGCTCTTGGCCTTGCCGCCGAGCGTCTGAATGGCGATGGCGACGAGGCCGATCGAGACCTGCTCGCCGGTCGCGACGACGACGTCGACCTCGCGGTCGTCGGGGCGGTCGGTGAGCTGCTTCACGAGATCGAGCAGGCGGTTCGTCTCGCCCGACATCGCGCTGACGACGACGGCGACGTCGTGGCCCTGCTTCTGCGTCGCGAGCACACGCTTCGCGACGTTCTTCATTCGCTCGGTGCTGCCGACGGAGGTTCCGCCGTACTTCTGGACGATCAGTGCCATGGGAAAAACGCGGCCGCGCGCTATACCACCGGCGCGCATGAATACAATCGAGCTCGACGGCAACTCGCTCACGCTGGAAGCAATTCGTGACGTGGCGCACGGCCGCACCCGCGTGCAGCTGTCGGCGGCGGCGAGCAAGCGCGTCGACGAGGCGCGCGCGCTGGTCGAGAAGATCGCGGCGGGCGACGAGCCGTCGTACGGCATCAACACCGGCTTCGGCACGCTGGCCGAGGTGCGCATCGAGAAGAAAGATCTGCGCGAGCTGCAGCGAAACCTGATCCTCTCGCACGCTGCGGGCGTCGGCTCGCCGCTGCCGGTGCCCGAGGCGCGCGTGCTGCTGCTGTTGCGGTGCAACGTGCTCGCGAAGGGGTTCAGCGGCATCCGGCGCTCGACGCTGGAGCTCGCGCTCGAGATGCTGAACCGCGGCGTGGTGCCGGTGGTGCCCGAGCGAGGCAGCGTGGGCGCGTCGGGAGATCTCGCTCCGCTGGCGCACCTCGCGCTGGTGTTCATCGGCGAGGGCGAGGCGTTCTACGGCGACGCGCGGCTGCCCGGAGCGCAGGCGCTCGAGCGCGCGGGCCTCAAGCCCGTCGAGCTCGAGGCGAAAGAGGGCCTGACGCTGGTGAACGGCACGCAGGCGATGTGCGCGGTCGGCGTGCCGGCGTTGCTGAAGGCCGAGGCGCTCGCCGAGCTGTACGACGTCGCCGGAGCGATGACGCTCGAGGGGCTGCTCGGCTCGCACAAGCCGTTTCAGGCGCACATTCAAGAGGTGCGCGCTCACGCGGGGCAGCGCGCCTGCGCCGAGAACCTGCGGCGCATCTTGAAGGGCAGCGAGCTCGTCGAGACGCACGTGAACTGCGCGAAGGTGCAGGACCCGTACTCGCTGCGCTGCATGCCGCAGGTGCACGGCGCCGCCCGCGACGGCATGGCGTTCGCGCGGCGCACGCTCGAGGTCGAGGTGAACTCGGGCACCGACAACCCGCTGGTGTTCGCAGCGACCGGCGAGATCGTGAGCGGCGGCAACTTCCACGGGCAGCCGGTGTCGCTCGCGCTCGACGTGCTCGCGATGTCGGCGACCCAGCTGATGTCGATCAGCGAGCGGCGCGTCGAGCAGCTCGTGAACCCGTCGCTGTCGGGGCTGCCGCCGTTTCTCGCGCGGAACCCGGGGCTCAACAGCGGGTTCATGATCGCGCAGGTGACGTCGGCGGCGCTGGTGGCCGAGTCGCGGATCCTCTCGCACCCGGCGTCGGTCGACTCGATTCCGTCGTCGGCGGGCCGTGAAGATCACGTGTCGATGGGCATGACGGCGGCGCTGAAGGCGCGCACGGTGATGGAGCACGCGACCCACTGCCTCGCCATCGAGCTGCTCGTGGCCGCGGCGGCGCTCGACTTCAGGAACCCGGTGAAGCCGGGCAAGGGGGCGCTCGCGGCGTACCAGGCCGTGCGGGCGCGCGTGCCTCCGCTCGACAAAGACCGCGAGCTGCACCGCGACATCTCGGCGGTGACGGCGCTGATCGACTCGGGCGAGCTGCTCGCGACGGTGCGGAAGGCGACCGCCTGACGGTTCAAGAGACGCTGCTCGCGTTAGAGGTGGGGCCGAACGAGGTCGTGGCGGGCTTCGCTGCGCGTGAACCCCGGCTCGCCCAGGGAGCAGGGCTGGTGGGTGGGCGCCGGTCAGCTCAGACGGCGTGCCGCGCAGGCCGGCCCGCGAGCACCTCGAGCAGGTTGTCGGCCGCGAGCTCGGCCATCGCGAGCCGCGTCTCGACCGTCGCCGAGCCCAGGTGCGGCGCCAACACCACGTTCGGCAGCGCGAGCAGCGGGTCGCCGGCCAACGGCGGCTCGGGGTCGAGCACGTCGAGCGCGGCGAACGCCGGCCGCCCGCGCTTCAGCGCCTCGAGCAGCGCGCGCTGATCGATCACCCCACCCCGCGCCGTGTTCACGAGCACGCTGCCCTCGCGCATCGCGGCGAAGTCGCCGGCGCCCAGAAAGCCGCGCGTCTCGGCCGTCAGCGGCAGGTGCACCGACACGAAGTCCGACGCCGCCAGCAGCGCGCGCTTGTCGTCGCCGCGGCGCAGCGGCAGCACCCGCATGCCGAAGCCCTGCGCGCGGCGCGCCACCGCCTGGCCGATCTTCCCGAAGCCGATGATGCCCAGCGTCGCGCCGGCGACCGCCTTGCCCAGCATGAAGCCCGGGTACCACGTCTTCCACGCGCCGCTGCGCACGTGCGCGTCGCCCTCGACGACCCGACGCGCCGCCGCCAGCAGCAGCGCGAACGCTTGATCCGCCGTCGCCTCGGTCAGCACGCCCGGCGTGTGCCCCACCACGACGCCACGCGCCCGGCACGCCGCGACGTCGATGTTGTCGACGCCCACCGCCATGTTGCTCACCACGCGCAGCCGCGGGCACTGCTCGAGCAGCTCGGCGTCGACGCGCTCGGTCAAGAGCGTGAGCAGCCCGTCGCAGTCGCCGGCCGCCGCGAGCAGCTCGGCGCGCGACGGCGGCTCATTGGGGCCCACGCTGAGCTCGTGCGCCGCAGCCAACCGATCGAGCACCTGCTGCTGAATCCGACGGGTGACGTGGACGCGCACGGCCTTACCAACTTATCGCGCGCCTCGCCGGCGCGTCCCCCCTCACCCCGGCCCTCTCCCCTACGAGCGGAGAGGGGGAGCGGTGACGCGCACTCGACCGAAATCGCGACGTCGCTTCCGCGTGACGTTGGCGTGATGTGTCTCTCGCGCGGAGCCGCACGACGCTTTTCACCGCCCGCGACGTCCCGGGCGCGCGCTGCGGAGAATCGGCACGGCCCCTGCTCATGGCTCCCGCCCATGAACCGAAACGTAACGACGCTTCTCGTGCTGCTCGCGGCCTGCGGTGACTCGACGCTCGAGATGGGCGACCCCGAAACGGGGGCCCGCTCGACCGAGCAGAAGGTCGCCTGCTACCCGCAGATGTCCCGCTTCCCCGTCAACGCTCCGCACAACATCGGCTACGACGCCGCCTCGTGCGGCAGCGGCACGTGCGACATCACCTGCCCCGACGCCAACGCGAACTCCGACTACGGCGGCGTTCACCACGGCGTCGACGTCTTCGCGTACTACCGCGCGCCGATCGTCGCGGTCGCCACCGGCACCGTCACGCGCGCCGGCTGGGCGAGCTCGAGCTCGGGCCTCAGGGTCACGATCGCCGACGGCTGCGGCTGGTGGTACTACTACGGCCACCTCGACGAAGCCGTCGTCGGCGAGGGCCAGCACGTCGAGGCCGGCCAGCTGATCGGCTTCATGGGCCACTCGGGCGCGCCGTCGACGCACCTGCACTTCAACGTCTCGGCCGACGGCGACTACTACGACGACATCGACCCGACCGGCCTGCTCACGTCGACGAGCGGCACGTCGTGCGCGCCGCCGCCTCCTCCGGCCGAGGTGCCGTTCTGGTTCACGGGCGGCCCCAAGCGCGGCGCGCGCAACGCCGACGGCCGCGTCGAGCTGTTCGTGCGCGGCGGCGACGGCCAGCTCTGGAACTCGTGGCAGCCCGCCCCGAACACCGGCCCCTTCGCCGACTGGAACCCGCTCGGCGGCGTGCTGATCTCGAACCCCGTCGCCGAGGTGAACGCCGACGGCCGCCTCGAGGTCTTCGCTGTCGGCGGCGACTCGGCGCTCTGGCACAAGTGGCAGTGGGCTCCCGGCGCCGGCTGGAGCGACTGGGCCCCGCTCGGCGGCTTCGTCACCTCCGAGCCCGCGGTCGGCAAGAACGCAGACGGCCGCCTCGAGGTCTTCGTGCGCGGCGGCGAGGGCGCGCTGTGGCACAAGTGGCAGAACGCTCCGAACGGCGACTGGAGCGACTGGTCTTCACTCGGCGGCGGCATGGGCTCGGTGCCCGTCGTCGTCTCGAACACCGACGGCCGCCTCGAGGTCTTCGTGCGCGGCGACGACGGCGCGCTCTGGCACAACTGGCAGACGGCTCCGAACGGCGGCTGGTTCGGCTGGTTCTCGCTCGGCGGCGGCATGCTCTTCGCGCCCGCGGTCGAGCGAAACCAAGACGGCCGCCTCGAGGTCTTCGTCTGGGGCACCGACCGCGCGCTCTGGCACATCTGGCAAGAGAGCGCCGGCGGCGCCTGGAGCGGCTTCTACTCGCTCGGCGGCGGCCTCTCGGCGCACCCCGCGGTCGCGAAGAACGCCGACGGTCGGCTCGAGGTCTTCGTGCGCGGCCTCGGCAACGCGATGCACCACAAGTACCAGCTCGCTCCCGGCGGCGCGTGGTCCGACTGGGTCGACGAGGGCGGCGTGCTCAACAGCGTGCCCCAGGTGATCCCCAACGGCGATGGCCGGCTCGAGGTCTTCGTGCGCGGCGGCGACAACGCGATCTGGAGCAAGTGGCAGCACTACGACGGCTCGTGGTCGGGCTGGGTCACACACCACGGCTACGTGCCTACATTCTGATTCTCGGCCGGGGGGTTCGCATGTCTGTGCTACGAAATCGCCTCCATGAGCAACGGCGATCGCCCGGACATGCCCCGAACGATGACTGGCGCCATTCCCGCGATTCCAGTGCCGACATCGGTCAACCCGCCGACCCAGACTGAAGACGCCGCCCGCGCGCGCATCGCCGCGCTCGAGGCCGAGGCCCGCGGGCAGGGCGCGACCGTCGAGGCCGCCCTGCTCTTCCACGAGATCGGCCTCCTCTGGGAGAACCCGCTCAAGCACCCGCGCAACGCCGCCGTCGCCTACCAGTCGGCGTTCAAGCTCGCGCCCCGCTTCCTCGCGAACATTCGCGCCGCGCGCCGGCTGTTCGCCGAGGTCGGCAACTGGGTGATGGTGGTGCAGCTCATCGACGCCGAGCGCCAGGGCGTCGAGAACAAGCGCACCCAGGCCGCGCTGCTGTTCGAGAAGGGCCAGATCCTCGAGCAGCGGCTCAGCCGCGAGGCCGACGCCCGCCTCGCGTTCAACGAGGCGCTCGCGCTCGAGCCCGAAGACGTCACCCTGCTCATTCAGCTCGAGCAGCTCTTCAACGAGAAGGCCGATCACCAGGCGCTCGTGAAGGTGCAGAAGCTGCTCGCGCGCGTCGTCGCCGACCCCGGCGCGAAGGCCCACTACCTCACCGCCGCGGGCCTGTTGCTCGAAGACCGGCTCAAGCTCCTCGACGAGGCGACCTCGTGCTTCCGCGAGGCGTTCGCCATCGACCGCCGCGACCCGATGCTCATCGCCGCGATGAAGCGCGTCGCCCAGCGCGAGGGCCGCCTCGACGAAGAGCTCGCCGCCCTCGCCGCCGAAGCCGAAGCCCAGGGGCCCAACGCCGGCCCCACGTACCTGCAGATCAGCAAGGCCTACGAGCGCCTCAGCCGCACCGACGACGCCCTCGCCGCCCTGCTCGCCGCGCGAAAGGTCTCTCCGCAAGACCCGCTCATCTTGAGCGAGCTCGCCCGCATCTACGAGGGCCAGGGCCGCCACCAGGAGCTCGCCGACGCGCTGCTCGCGTGGGTCGGCTCGATCACCGACGAGAGCGAGCTCATCGCCGTCAACCTGCGCCTCGCCGGCCTCTACGAAGAGCACCTCAAGAAAGACGACGAGGCCATCAAGCGGTACCAGGCCATTCTCACGAAGGTCCCGGGCCACGGCGCCGCGCTCGCCGGCCTCGGCAAGCTCTACCACCGCTCGAAGAACTGGGAGGGCCTGCTCTCGACCTTCGACGCCGAGATCGCCGCCGCCGACGAGCCCAAGATCAAGGCCGGCCGCATCTACAAGGCCGCCGAGGTGCTCGAAGAGCGCTTGAAGCAGGTCGACCGCGCCATCGAGCGCTACAACCAGTGCCTGCAGGTCTCGCCCGGCTTCCTGCCCGCGCAGAAGGCGCTCTCGCGCCTCTACGAGCAGCAAGGGAGGTGGATCGACCTCGTCGCGATGTACGACCAGGATCTGCTGCAGACCACCGATCAGGATCAGCAGATCGGCACGCTCAACAAGATGGCGGCGATCTTCGAAGACCGCCTCACCGACATGCCGCGCGCCATCGAGACCCTGCGCCGCGTGCTCGAGATCGCTCCCGATCACCTGCCCACCGTTCGCAACCTCGCCCGCCTCTACGAGCGCGTCGGCAAGTGGCAGGAGCTCATCGAGCTCCACGACCGCGAGGCCTCGCTCTCGGGCGACACCAAGCAGGTCATCTCGCTCGCTCACCGCAACGCCGAGATCCTCGAGGAGCAGCTCAAAGACCGCGCCGGCGCCATCGGCGCCTACGAGCGCGTGCTCGCCCTGTCGCCCTCGTACCTGCCCGCCCTCAAGTCGCTCGGCCGCCTCTACGGCCAGGAGGGCAAGTGGGACGCCCTCGTGCGCATGTACCGCGCCGAGTCCGAGATCTCGCCCACCGCCGACGCCGCCGCCTCGCTCATCTACAAGATCGGCGAGCTCTACGAGCAGAAGCTCAAGAACGAGAACGACGCCATCGCCTCGTACCAAGAGGTGCTCACCCTCGCGCCCTCGTACTTCCCCGCCGTGCGCGCCCTCGCCCGCATCTACCGAAGCCAGGGCGCCTGGGAGTCCCTCATCGAGGTCTTGCGCGCCGAGGCCGCCAACCGCACCGACCCCACCGAGCGCGCGAACGCCATGTTCCAGGCCGCCGCCATCTGGGAGGACCAGCTCAAGCGGCCCGACAACGCCGTCGAGGGCTATCAAGAGGTGCTGCGCCTCACGCCCGGCCACACCACCGCCCTGCAGCAGCTCGAGCGCCTGCTCATGGCGAAGGACGACGTCAAAGAGCTCATCGCCGTGCTCGACCGCCAGACCCAGGTCGGCTCGAACGTCATGCGCGTCGCCGCGTGGCTCAAGCTCGCCCGCATCTACCTCGACCGCCTGAACGAGCCCTCGCGCGCCGCCCTGTGCTGCGAGAACGCCCTCTCGCTCGAGGCCGGCAACCTCGGCGCCCTGAAGCTGCTCGAGCGCATTCGCGTCAACGACAAGCTGCGCCGCACCGAGCTGCGCGCCCGCATCGCCGAGACCATCGGCGACCAGAAGCTCGCCGCCGCCATGCGCCTCGCCGTCGCCGAGTCGGGCGTCGACACCAGCTCGCGCCCCCAGGAGCCCATCGTCTCGCAGCTCAAGGCCGCCTGGGCCGCCGACCCCTCCGACGAGGCCCTGTCGCTGATGCTCGAGCGCGCGCTCCAGAAGACCCAAGACGCCCGCGCCCTCATCGAGCTCTACGAGCACCGCAAGACGCTGGTGAATGATCCCACCGATCAACTGCAGCTCACGCTGCGCATCGCCGACCTCTACGAGCACAAGCTCGGCGACCTGCCGCACGCCGCCAAGACCTACGAGCTCGCGCTGCAGACCGCCCCGTCGATCTTCCCCGGCCTGCAGGGCCTCGCCCGGTGCATGAAGGCGCTCGGCAACGTCGAGCGCGCCCGCGCCACGCTCGCCGTCATCGGCGAGACCGCCCGCGACAAGGCCACCGCGACCGGCGCGCTGCTCGAGGGCGCCAAGCTCGCGCGCGACGCGAACGACGTCGACGCCGCCACCGCGCTGTACCGCAAGATCCTCGAGGGCGACCCGACCCACGCCGAGGCCAGCACCGGCATCGAAGAGATCCTCGCGCAGCGCGGAGGCGCCGCCGACCTCGTGCTGCTCCACGAGCGCCGCGGCGAGGCGAAGCTCTCGCAGAAAGACAACGTCGCTGCCGCCGCCGAGCTCTTCGCCGCCGCGAAGATCTACCTCGAGCAGCTCAAAGACCGCGACAAGGGCATCGAGCTGCTCGACCGCGCCCTGCTCGCGAACCCCACGCTCGGCGACGCCCTCGAGCTCAAGGGCGATCTCGCGCTCGAGGCCGGCAACTGGGCCGAGGCCGCCGCCGCCTTCAGCGTGCGCGTGAGCCAGGGCGGCGACGCCCACCGCGTCGCCTCGATTCACCTGAAGCTCGGCGCGCTCTACCAAGACCGCCTCGGCGACGGCTCGCGCGCCACCGCCCACCTGCAGACCGCGCTCAACGACGACCCGACGAACCACGAGGCGCTCGAGCGGCTCGCCACGATTCACACCCAGGCCGCCAACTGGACCGGGGCCTCCGAGTGCCTCGCGAAGCTCCTCGAGGTCGAGACCGACGCCGCCGCACGCGCCCGCCACACCATCGCGCTCGCCCAGATTCACCAGAACGGCTTCAATGACCCCAACCAGGCCGCCGCCCTCTACAAGCGCGCCATGGAGCTCGCCCCCGGCGACCCCGCCACCCTCGACAAGCTCGTCGGCCTCTACGAGCAGCTCGGCCAGGTGCAGGAGCTCGTCACCGTGCTCGAGCAGCAGGCCCAGTCGGCTCCCGACCTGCGCCGCGCCATCGCCCTCAAGCTGCGCATCGGCGAGATCTACTCGCGCTCGCTCGAGAACCCGCAGCGCGCCATGGCCACCTACCGCTCGGTGCTCGACCACGAGCCCCAGAACATGGCCGCGCACGTCGCGCTCGCCGACCTCTTCACCAAAGACCCCGCCGCCCACGCGATGGCCGTCGAGTCGCACCGGCAGCTGCTCAAGCTCGACCCCCTGCGCGTCGAGAGCTGGCACACCCTCTTCCGCATCTGGGAGTCTCACCGCCAGCTCGACAAGGCCTTCTGCGCCGCCGGCGTGCTCGGCTTCCTCCGCCGCACCAACGACGTCGAGGGCGCCTTCCTCACCGAGGGCAAGAACCGCCTGCCCTCCGAGACCACGCAGCAGCTGCAGCCGGCCGAGATCGAAGCGCTGCACGTGCAGGCCGCCCGAAACCCCGTCGTGCAGGTGTTCCGCGCGATGGGCGATCAGCTGCCGAAGATCTTCCCGCCCGACTTCGAGCACCTCGGCATCGACAAGAAGGCCGACCGCTTGAAGGGCGATCACGCCGTGCACAAGGCCGTGCGCGCCGTCGCCACCGTCTTCGGCGTGCAGGAGTTCGACGTCTACCAGGCCCGCCGCGGGCTCGTGTTCCTCGAGACCACCGAGCCGCTCTCGGTCTGCGTCGGCCAAGACGTCGTGCGCCGCTTCAACGCCCGCGAGCAGAAGTTCCTGCTCGGGCGCGCCGGCCTCGTCTTGTTCGACAAGGCCGCCGTGCTGCGCAAGGTCTCGAGCGGCGAGGCCGCCGACCTGGTCGGCAACTCGGTGCGCATTCACCTCCCCGACTGGACGGGGCTGGGCCGCCGCAACGAAGACCACTCGAAGCAGCTGCGCAAGGCGTACTCGCGCCGCTCGATCAAGGCGCTCGAGGCCCCCGCCGAGGGCGTCGCCCAGATGAACGGCTTGAACCTCGACGCCGTCATCGAGGGCATGAACCAGTCGTTCGACCGCGCGGGCCTCTTGCTCGCCGGCGACGTTCAGGCCGGGCTCGCGATGATGCTGAAGGACGACAACGCTCCGACCTCGAAGGTCGACACCGCCGAGTCGGTCGCTGGCGCCGTCGGTCAGCGAAAGGACATTCGCGAGCTGATGCTGTTCGCGATCAGCGACGACTTCTTTCGACTGCGTGCGCGGCTCGGCCTGTCGCTGGGCTGACGTCGGCGAGCGGCCGCGCCACCGCCCGCCGCAGGCCGAGGCGCTACTCGCGGCGGATGATGCACCCGGCGGGCAGCGCCTGCTCGAGCCGCTGCACGACGTCTCGAACCGGCTCGGCGCTCGCGTGCTCGACCGTCACCTTCACCTTGTAACCGAGCGCGTGATCGAAGTTCGGGTAGCTGCCGATCGGCACGTGCGGCATCGCGAGCGCGACCTGGTCGAGCACGCGCGCGATCTCGGGCTCGGTCGCCGAGAGGTACAGCACGGCGGTCGACAGCGTGCCCTTCGGCAGGCGCGCGAGCACGGTCTCGAGCTGAATGCGGAACAGCTCGGGCACGCCCGGCAGCATGAACACGCCGTCGCAGGCGAGCACCGGGTACCAGATGCCCTCCTGGAAGACGAGCTCGGCGCCCTCGGGAGCGTCGGCCAGCCGCATCGCCTCGGGCGTCGCGCGCTCGCCGTAGTGCTGCCTCACCATGGCCTCGATCTCGGGAAGGCGAATGACGCGGCGGCCGAGCGCGAGCGCGACGGCGCGCACGGTGACGTCGTCGTGCGTGGGGCCGACGCCGCCGCTCGTGACGATGACCCCAGCGCGCCGGCGAGCCAGCTGCAGCATCTCGATGATCGCGTCGACATCGTCCGGCACGGTCGCGAGCAGCGCGAGGTTCACGCCGCGGTCGCGCAGCCGCTTGATGAGCAGCGGCCCGTTGGCGTCGCTCACCTTCGCGGTCAGCACCTCGTTGCCGATGATCAGGCCTGCGACCGAGTTGCCCCCCGCGGCGCGGGGCCCCGAATGCGGCTCCGCTCCCTGCGGTCGCTCCGCTGAATCTTTCCCCGCGGCGCGGGGCCCCGAATGCGGCTCCGCTCCCTGCGGTCGCTCCGCTGAATCTTTCCCCGCGGCGCGGGGCCCCGAATGCGGCTCCGCTCCCTGCGGTCGCTCCGCCGTCATCTCGGCAACAGCACGTTCGGGTCGTCGAGACCCAGCGTCGCGCGCAGATCGCGCAGCTCAGCGTACTGGGCGTCTTCGCGGCGCATCGCCTTGCGGCCGAGGCCCCAGCGGATGAAGCCGTGCACGTACATGATGGTCGACACGATCACTGCCGCCCCGAAGAGCGGAAGCTGGCCGAAGCCGTCGTCGTAGAAGAGCCGCGCCCCGGTGCCGGCCGCGATGCTGGCGACGAGCAGCGACACTGCCGCGTGGGCGAAGTGGAAGATGCTCTTGCGCGCGTTGAGCTCCGCCTGGAGCACCTGGAGACGAGTCGAGTCGGCCACGGCGCGCTCTCAATCACGCGTGGAAGTCGGAATCAAGCCGTTCCAACCCGCCGCGAGCCGCCGCAGCCCCGCCAAACTCGCGGCACCACCTGCCCGCCCACGCGCCGGCGACGTCCGGCCGTGAACCCCTCCGAGCGGCCTCGCCCCCCCCCGAGCCCGCTGCCCCACCCCTTCCCGAGGTCGTTCGAACCGCGACGAACGACGCGCTTCCTGGCGAGCGACGGCGCTTCGTGCGGCCCCCCGGGCCCGCTGCCCCACCCCTTCCCGAGGTCGTTCGAACCGCGACGAACGACGCGCTTTCCGGGCGAGCGACGGCGCTTCGTGCGGCCCCCCAGGGGCGACCGCAGAGCACGGTGAACTTTCATGCATGCGTGAGTCACGGCTCACTTTTTCGACCTCGAAATCTCGCGCGCTTGCGCAGGTCAAAAAGCGTGACTGGTGAATCACGCAACCACGAAAGTTCACCGCCTGTCAGCCGCGACCCCGACCTCTCAGCCCGGGGAATGGAACGGGCCCTGCACCAAGCCGAACCATCACCGCGCGGCTGTGGCCGCGCTCGTCGAGGCGGCGTGACGGGGAAGACTCAAGGCTCGGGTGGCTCGACCGGGCGGCCGCACTCTTTGCAGCGCTCGCCGACGGGCCCCGGAGCGCCGCACGCGCGGCAGCGCACCCACTCGGCCGCCTTCGCCGCCGACTCGATGACGAGCGCGCGCGGCAGCTTCATGCCGCAGCGCTCGCACACGGTGCCCGTCGGCTGCACGTTCTTGCAATAGCGGCAGGTCACCTGCCCGCTGGGCGCCGCGGTGCGCACGCCGTCGTCGGGCGCGCGATCGTCGGCGAGCTCGGCCACGCGCTCGACCGCGACCTCGCCGACGGGCGGCATGCTGGAGGTCTCGAGATCCGGCGTGACGTCAGCGGCCACCTGCACCTTCGCGAACGTGTTCGCCTCGAGCTCGCCGAACCGGTCGACGGCGACGTCGCCCACCCGGTCGGGGATCGTGGCCTCGAGCTCGGCGACCTTCTCGATCGCGACCGGCGGAGGCGCGAGACCGCCGAGCCCTGCGACGCCGCTCAGGTCCTTGCCGCAGACGTCGCACTCGAGGCCGAGCTCCTGCGGGTGCTCGCAGACGGGACAGATCGTCATCGCGGCGAAAGCCTAGCCCACCTGCGCGAGCTTGAGCCGGCCCTCCCACCGCTCTTCCAGCGCCCGCACCAGCGAAGCGTGCTCGGGCCGCTCGAGGCGCGGGTCGACCGAGACGATCGCGCGCGCCTCGTCTTGCGCCGTCGCGAGCAGCGCCTGATCGCGCGTCAGGTTCGCGACCGCGAGCTCGGGCACGCCCGACTGCCGGGTGCCGAGGAACTCGCCGGGCCCGCGCAGATCGAGGTCGCGCTCGGCGATCACGAAGCCGTCGGTGCTCTCTTCCATCACCTGCAGGCGCGCCCTCGCCTCTTCGGACTTCGCGTAGCCCGTCAGCAGAAAGCAGAACGACCGCGCCGCGCCCCGGCCCACGCGGCCGCGCAGCTGGTGCAGCTGCGAGAGCCCGAAGCGCTCGGCCGACTCGATCAGCATCACCGACGCGTTCGGCACGTCGACGCCGACCTCGACCACCGTCGTGCACACGAGAATGTCGATGTGCTTCGCGCGGAACGCCGTCATCACCTCTTCCTTCTCGGCGTTCTTCATGCGCCCGTGCAGCAGCCCGACCTTCGCCTTGGGGAAGATCTTGGCCAGCTCGGCCGCGCCCTTCGTGGCGTCGGCGAGGTCGACCTTCTCGCTCTCTTCGACGAGCGGGTACACGACGTACGCCTGGTGCCCCTTGTCGAGCTCGGCCTGCACCTGCTCGTACGCGCGCGGGCGCGCCTTCTCGACGAACATGCGCGTCAGAATCGGCGTTCGCCCCGGAGGCAGCTCGTCGATGATCGACACGTCGAGGTCGCCGTACAGCGTCATCGCGAGCGTGCGCGGAATCGGCGTCGCCGTCATCACCAGCACGTCGGGCCTCACGCCCTTGTCCATCAGCGCGTGGCGCTGAATCACTCCGAACCGGTGCTGCTCGTCGATCACCACGAGGCCCAGCCGCGCGAACTCGACGCTCTCTTCGATCAGGGCGTGCGTGCCCACCGCCGCGTGCAGGGTGCCCGCTTGCAGTGCCGATCTCTGCTCCCGGCGCTCTTTCGCGGTGCCGCCCCCGGTGATGAGCGCGACGCGCCCGCCCAGCGGCTCGAGCAACCGCCTGAACGTCTTCGCGTGCTGCTCGGCGAGAATCTCGGTCGGCGCCATCACCGCGACCTGGTAGCCGTGCTGCAGGGCCAGCGCCGCCGCGACGACCGCGACCGCCGTCTTGCCGCTGCCCACGTCGCCCTGCACGAGGCGGTTCATCGGCTCGGGCCGGCCCATGTCGCGCGCGACCTGCCCGACCACGCGCTCCTGCGCGCCGGTGAGCTGAAACGGCAAGAGGCCCTTCGCCTTGTCGATGCGCGCCTGCGACGCGTCGAACGCGATGCCCGGCTGCACCTTCACGCCCTGGCGCCGCAGCGCGAGCCCGAGCTGCAGGAAGAACAGCTCGTCGAACGCCAGCCGCCGGTGCGCGGGCGATTGGTGCGCGTCGAGCTTCTTCAGGTCGTCGTCCTCGGGGGGAAAGTGAATGCGGCGAATCGCCTCGGGCAGCGGCAGCAGGTCCATTCGCGCGCGCAGCTCCTCGGGCAAGGCGTCTTCGAGCGTCGCCGAGAAGCGCTCGGCGACCCGAAACGCGAGCTCGCGCACCCCGCGCTGCTCGAAGCGCTCGAAGCCCGGGTAGACGGGCACGATGCGGTTGAAGTGCACCGACGACGACTCGACGTCGATCGCCGGCTCGACCTCGGGGTGGGCGATCTCCCAGCCGCCGTGCCAGTTGCGCACCTCGCCCGAGACGATGAGCCGCTTCCCCACCGGGAACCGCGCCTTCAGCCACGGCCCCGTCTGAAAGTACGTCACCGAGATCGTGCCCGTGCCGTCGCCGAGCACCGCGCGAAACGTCTTTCGCCCCTTGCCGAACGTCTCTTTCACGTCGCGCACCTCGGCGACGATGGTGCCGCGCTCGCCCGCGACCAGCTGAATGATCTTCTTCATGCGCCGGCGGTCTTCGTAGACGCGCGGCAAGAGGAACAAGATGTCGCCCGCCCGGCGAATGCCCTTCTTGTTGAGCTGGCCGATGAGCCGCGGGTTCAGCCGCAGGCCGACCTCTTTGAGCGGCGTCGACAGCGGGCCCGCGATCGGCGCGATCGAGAGCAGCTTCGCCGGCGCGTCTTCGGGGTCGGCCGGCTGCGCCTTCTTCTTCCGCTTCGGAGCGAGGCTTAGGCCGGGCTCGCTCTCGGGCTCGGCCTCGACCTTCGGCAGCTCGACCGGCTCGGGCTTCGGCGGCGCCACGGCCTCGAACCCCGCGGGCAGCCCGAGCGACGCGAGCGTCTGCCCGACCTTCGTGACGGCGGCCTTGCGGGTCGCGAGATCGTCGGCGTCGACGTCGCGCGCGGCGGCCTCGATGACCGCGAGCGCGGCGGCGTCGACCCCGTCGGCGCGCGCCTTCGCGATCGCCCCCTCGACCAGGGGCCTCAGGCCCTTCACCGCGTTGAGGTTCGCGAAGCCCTTCGCCGAGGCGTACTTGATCGGCCCGACCAGGGGCGCGAGCGAAGCAGGGGCGCTACTCGACATCCTCGAACGCCACCGAGATCACCTCGTACTCGCGTGCGCCGCCGGGGCTCTGAATGGTGGCGATGTCGCCGACCTTCTTGCCGACCAGGCCGCGGGCGACGGGTGAGCTGATCGAGATCCACCGCTTCTTCAGGTCGGCCTCGAACTCGCCCACCAGCCGGTACGTCACCTTCTTGTCGGTCTCGGTGTCGTTGAGCTCGACGGTGGCGCCGAACACGATCTTGTCGCTGCCCTTGAACTTCGAGACGTCGATGACCTCGGCCCTCGCGATCCACGAGTTGATGTCGAGGATGCGGCCTTCGACGTGGCTCTGCTTCTCTTTCGCCGCGTGGTACTCGGCGTTCTCGCGCAGGTCGCCGTGCGCGCGCGCGACCTCGATCTCGGCGCTGATGCGAGGGCGCTCGACGCTCTCGAGGCGCTTGAGCTCGTCTTTCATCTTGCGCAAACCGGCTGCCGTGATCGGGTAGTCACCCATCGCGCGCGCGAACGTAGCGAAGGTGGGTCGTACGGGTCTAGCGTGCAGATCACATGCTTTCGGTGAAGGAGCTGCACCGCATCGCCAAGACCATGAAGGCGCCCGAGTTCGTGCGCCAGCTCGGGCCCTTCGCGCTCGTGCAGCGGCCTCCCGACGCCGTCACGACCGCGCGCTCGCTGCAGCTCGGAGCGAAGCGCACGGTCGCCGTGAAGCGCGGAGAGCCGCAAGACGACGTCTCGCTGCTGTTCGAGTTCGACGATCTGATGGTCGCGACGCTGCCGCCGGTGGCGCCCGGCGAGACCATCGGCGTGGGCCGCTCGCCCGACTGCGATCTGGTGGTCGACGACCCGTCGGTCTCGAAGCACCACGCCACCCTCGAGTGGGACGGGCGCTCCCGGCGCGTGCTGGTCGAAGATCAGAAGTCGTCGAACGGCACCCACCTGAACGGCGAGCAGCTGCACGTTCGCATGGGGGCGAAAGACGGCGACATGCTCACCTTCGGCGAGGCGCGCTTCTGCGTGCTGCTCACCGAGACGCTGTACTTGAAGCTGACTACGGGAAGGTTCAGGGCCTAGCGCGCGATGTTATCGGTCAAAGACTTGAGGCAGCTGTCGGGGTCGATGAAGCCCGACTCGTTTCGCAAGCAGCTCGGCCCGTTCGTGCTGATCCAGAAGCCCGAGGGCGCGACGCCCGGCGAGACCGACAAGATGGGCCTGCCCATGAACGTCGCGAGCACCCGCATGGTGAAGCCCGAGAAGGCGCAGGCCGCCGCGCTCGCGCTCGTCTTCCAGTTCGAAGATCTCGAGGTCGCCACCGTGCCCCCGCTCATGGGCATCGATCAGCTCAGCGTCGGCCGGCAGCCCGACTGCGATCTCGTGCTCGACGACCCGTCGGTGTCGAAGACGCACGCCGTCTTGCGCTGGGACGCCGCGAACAAGCGCTGCTCGGTGCAGGACACCGGCTCGACCAACGGCACCTTCTTGAACGCCTCGATCCGCGTGCGCAAAGAGACGATCTTGCGCGACGGCGACATCATCTCGTTCGGCGAGGTGCAGTACTGGTACCTCTTGACCGAGACGCTGTACGCCCGGCTCAAGAACCAGGGCTCGCACCGCGCGGTCTGACGTCAGTGCTTCGCGTCGCGGTGCGTCACGCACCCGGCCATGACCGCGCTCGCGCTCAACGTGTCCAGCCGCATCCTCCAGGCGTTCTTCGGCTCGGTCGGCGGGCTCCCGCGCGCGTACTGGTTCCTGTGGGGGGGAGCGCTCATCAACCGCATCGGCAGCTTCGTGATGCCGATGCTCGCCGTCTACCTGACGAAAGAGCGGCACCTCACCCTGCTCGACGCCGGCACGGTGGTGTCGCTGTTCGGGCTGGGCGGGCTCACCTCGGTGCAGCTGGGCGGCGTGCTCGCCGACCGGCTCGGCCGGCGCGCCACGATGCTGCTCTCGCTGACGACCAGCGCGGCCTCGATGCTCGCGCTGGGGTTCGCCGTCACGGGGCCGCAGCTCATGGCCGCCGGCTTCGCGCTCGGCTTCACCGCGTCGATCTACAGCCCGGCCTCGCAGGCGATGCTCGCCGACGTCGTGCCGCCCGCCGACCGGCAGCGCGCCTTCGGCCTGCTCTACTGGGCCATCAACCTGGGGTTCGCGATCGCCGCGGTGCTCGGCGGCCAGCTCGCCAAGTGGAGCTTCACCGGGCTCTTCGTCATCGACGCCGCCTCGACGCTCGTCACCGCGTTCATCATCTGGCGCAACGTGCCCGAGACGAGGCCCGAGCGCGTCGAGCACGAGCGAGACGAGGGCAGCCTGCTCACCCCGTTCTTCGATCTCGCGTTCCTCCCGTTCCTCTTCGTTCACCTGCTGGTCGTGGTGGTGTTCTTCCAGTTCCAGGTGGCGCTGCCGGCCGACATGCAGAGCAAGGGGCTCGACTCGGGCGACGTCGGCTTCGCGATGGCGCTCAACGGCGTGCTCATCGTGACCTTGCAGCCGTGGACGCTGCGGCGAACCCAGGGCTGGAGGCGCTCGCGAACGCTCGCCGTCGCCGCCCTCTGCGCCGGCTTCGGCTTCGGGCTGAACGCCTTCGCCGGGGCGCTGCCGATGTTCATGGCCTCGGTCGCCGTGTGGACGATGGGTGAGGTGCTGATGGCTCCGGCGAACGCGAGCATCGTCGCCGACCTGTCGCCCGCGCACATGCGCGGCCGGTACCAGGGCGCGTTCAGCATGATCTGGGCGCTCGGCGTCACGCTCGGGCCGTGGCTGTCGGGGAAGATCATCACCGCGACCAGCACGCGCACGCTGTGGGCGGGCTGCGCCGTCGTGGGGGTGATCGGCGCGGTCGGGCACCTGCTGCTCGGGCGCATGCGGCTCAGGCGACTCGTCGAGCTGAAGCTCGACGGCGCCCGCGACTGAAGAGCGGCCCGGTCACCGCCGAGGCCGCTGCTTCGGCGACACGGCCTTGATGATCAGCCGCCGCTTGCTGCCGGGCGCGATCGGCACCTTGGCGTCGGCGACGGCCGCGGCGATCAGGGCCTTCACGGCAGGCCGGTCGAGCACCGCGACCTCGGGCACCCGAACGCTGCGAAAGGTCGCGCCCGCGCCTGTGAGCAGCCCCTCGGGGTCGGGCAGCCGCTTGCCGCGAGCGAAGAACAGGTTCAGCCCCTTCGCGTACGCCGCGAGCGAGAGGAGCGCGTCGCCCGCCTTCTCGGTGGGCCCGTAGGCGATCACCATGAAGTTGTAGTTGTCGTACGCGAGCTCGAGCGCGCCGGGCACGAGGCGCTGCACCTTCTTGCGTGCGGCGCGAACGAGCTTCGCCATCTCGGGCGTGAACTTCGCGATGAAGCCGGCGAGCGCCTGCTCGGGCGTCATTGCACGAAGGTCATGTACACCATGCACATCTCGTCGAAGCTGCTCTCACCCCAGCGAACGCGCCGCGGCGTCTGCTGCACTCCGCCGATGTACGCCTGGTTCTCTTGCGAGTTGTCGTAGGTGCACGTGATGCGCACCTCGTCTTCGACCTCGAACGTGATCGGGTGCTCGAGCAGGTACGTGCGCTGCCAGTTGAAGTCCCAGTTCTGGATGTCGATCATGCACTGGGTGCTCGCGTCTTTCTTCAGCCGCTCGAGCTTCACCTCGGTGCCGAGCTGGTGCATGTGCCCCGCAAGCCCGTAGACGCGCGCGCCCGAGTAGATGAGCCCCACCGGGAACTTCGACGTCTGCACCGACTGCTTCTCGAACGCGGGGATGTCGAGGTTCTGCTTCAGCATGGGAATGATGCGGGCCAGCTTCAGCGTGCCGCTCGTGTCGGTCTCGAGCGCGAGCTGGGTGCGATCGAACGGCGAGACCTCGCCGCGGCCGAGGGCGTTCAGGTTGTAGTGAATCTGCACCACGAGCTGGCTGCCCGCAGAGAGGTGCAGGCCGCTGTTCGTCGGCATGCGGTAGGGGCTCGAGCCGGGCACCCAGCCGGCGACCTGGCGCATGAGCGTGCCGTCGATGCCGACGCTGCCCGACTTGCAGGGGTAGCCGGGCCCCGGCGCCGCGTCGTCGAGCGCCTTCAGCTCGGCGAGCTGGGTCGCGAGCACCTCGTACGCGAGCACGTGGTGCACGAGCTGCACGTTGCCGGGGATCACCTCGGACGCGGTCACCATCGTCTGCTCGGTGATCATCGGGTCCATCGCGAAGCAGCGGTAGTTGTCGAGGCTCTGATCCATCGTGCGCGCGTCGTAGTCGGTGCCGATCGACATCACCCGGTCGCGCCGAATCGTCGGCAGCTCGGGGATCGTGGCGTGCTGCTCTTCACGCACGTCGCCGATGGTCGCCCCGCTGTCGACCCACCGGCGAATCGTGTCGAGCTCGGCGGCAGTGAAGCGCGGGTCTTCTTTGTACGAGTTGCACTCGGCGCTCGCGTAGTACGGCGGCATGCGCTTCGACTCGATCGCCGACCAGATCGACCCCGACAGCGCCTGCGCCTTCTCGGGCGTGTCGAACTGCACCGGAGCGATGCCCCCGGTCACGTGACACGACAGGCAGCTCCGCTCGATGAGCGGCTGCACGTCGCGCACGTACGTCGGCGGGCCGGGGTCTTTCGGCCCGCAGCCCGCGAAGAGAACTCCGATTCCGAGCAGACCGAGGCCGAGGGCGCGCATCGCCCCACCCGATCTACACCCGCTTCACGCCGCTGCGGAAGACGCCCCGCGCTTCACTCCGGTCGCGAGGTGCTCCTGCAGGGGCTTCACCTGCAGCGGGCCGCGCGACAGCGCCTCGAGCGCCTCGACGGCCATGCGGGCCGCCTGCACCGTCGTGTAGTAGGGGATGCCGTGCATCAGCGCCTCGCGGCGAATCGAGAACGAGTCGGCGATCTCTTGCTGGCCGAACGTGCTGTTGATGACGAGGTGCACCTGGCCGTCGACGATCTTGTCGACGATCGAGGGCCGGCCCTCGGTCACCTTCATCACGAGCTCGTTGTCGATGCCCTTGCCCTTCAGGTACCGGTGCGTGCCGCCCGTCGCCGTGATCGCATAGCCGAGCGCCTTGAGGCGCCGCGCGATGTCGACGGTCGCGGGCTTGTCGTCGTCTTTCACCGAGATGAACACGCGGCCCGAGCGCGGCAGCTTCACGCCGGCCGCGAGCTGCGCCTTCGCGAACGCCGTCGGGAAGTCGTCGGCGAGGCCCATCACCTCGCCCGTCGACTTCATCTCGGGCCCCAGGATCACGTCGACCCCCTGGAAGCGCGCGAACGGGAAGACCGACTCTTTCACGGCCTTGTGCGCGAACGTGCGCTCCTGCGTGTAGCCGAGCTCCTCGAGCGTCTTGCCGACCATGCACAGCGCCGCGATCTTCGCGAGCGGCACGCCGGTCGCCTTCGCGACGAACGGCACCGTGCGCGACGCGCGCGGGTTCACCTCGAGCACGTAGACGCTCTTGCCCTGAATCGCGAACTGCACGTTCATCAGGCCGACGACGCCGAGCTCCCGGGCGAGCTCGGTCGCCTGGTCTTTCATGCGCTCGATGAGGTCGGGCGACAGCGAGTGCGGCGGCAGCGTCGCGGCGGCGTCGCCCGAGTGCACGCCGGCCTCCTGAATGTGCTCCATCACGCCGCCGATGAGCACGCGGCCGGTGCGATCGGCCACCAGGTCGAGATCGACCTCGGTCGCGTCGCGCAGGAACCGGTCGATCAGCACGGGGTGCTCGGGGCTCGCCGACACGGCCTCCTTCATGTACCTCTCGAGCGCGCCGGCGTCGTACACCGTCTGCATCGCGCGGCCGCCGAGCACGTAGCTCGGGCGCACCATCACCGGGTAGCCGATGCGCTGCGCGGTCGCGTACGCCTCGGGGTGGCTGCGCGCCACGCCGTTCTCGGGCTGCTTGAGCTTCAGCTTGTCGATCAGCGCCGCGAAGCGCTCGCGATCTTCGGCGCGGTCGATCGCCTCGGGCGACGTGCCCAAGATGGGCAGGCCGGCCTTCTCGAGCGCCACGCTCAGACGCAGCGGCGTCTGCCCGCCGAACTGAACGATGGCTCCGATCGGCTTCTCGCGGTGGGCGATCTCGAGCACGTCTTCGATCGTCAGCGGCTCGAAGTACAGCCGGTCTGACGTGTCGTAGTCGGTCGACACCGTCTCGGGGTTGCAGTTGATCATCACCGTCTCGAACCCCGCCTCGCGCAGCGCGAACGACGCGTGCACGCAGCAGTAGTCGAACTCGATGCCCTGCCCGATGCGAATCGGCCCCGAGCCGAGGATCAGCACCTTCTTGCGCCCCGTCGGAGGCGCCTCGTCTTCGGCCTCGTACGTGCTGTAGAGGTATGGCGTGTGCGCCTCGAACTCGGCGGCGCAGGTGTCGACGCGCTTGTAGACGGGGCGAATGCCCTTCTCGTGGCGGCGCTTGCGGATCTCGTCTTCGGTCTTGCCGGTGAGCACCGCGAGCGTCTTGTCGGCGAACCCGTCGGCCTTCGCGGCCCGAAGCTGGGCGTCGGTCAGCGTCGCGCCCTTCAGCGCCTGCTCCTCGCGCACGAGCTCTTCGACGCGGCGCAGGAACCACGGGTCGATCGCCGAGTACTGGTAGACCTCGTCGACGGTCATGCCGCTGCGCAGCGCCTCGGCGATGTACCAGGGGCGCTCGGGGCGCGGCACGCGCAGCGCCTCGATGATCGCCATCTTCCGCTCGGCGCCCTTCGGCGGCAGGTCGGGGGCCTCGAGCTGCAGCCGCCCGCTCTCGAGCGAGCGCAGCGCCTTCAGGTAGGCCTCCTTGAAGGTGCGGCCGATCGCCATCACCTCGCCCACGCTGCGCATCATCGTGTTCAGCGTGCGGTCGGCGTGGGGGAACTTCTCGAAGTTGAACCGGGGAATCTTCACGACCGTGTAGTCGATGGTCGGCTCGAACGACGCCACGGTGTCGCGGGTGATGTCGTTCTTCAGCTCGTCGAGCGTGTAGCCGATGGCGAGCTTCGCGGCGATCTTCGCGATCGGGTAGCCCGTCGCCTTCGACGCGAGCGCCGAGCTGCGCGACACGCGCGGGTTCATCTCGATGACGACGATGCGGCCGTCTTTCGGGTTCACGCCGAACTGAATGTTCGAGCCGCCGGTGTCGACGCCGATCTCGCGGATGATCGCGAGCGAGGCCTCGCGCAGCCGCTGGTACTCTTTGTCGGTCAAGGTCTGCGCCGGAGCGACCGTGATCGAGTCGCCGGTGTGCACGCCCATCGGGTCGAAGTTCTCGATCGAGCAGACGATGATGACGTTGTCCTTCGTGTCGCGCACGACCTCGAGCTCGAACTCCTTCCACCCGAGCACCGACTCTTCGATCAGCACCGTGCGGGTCGGGCTCGCCTTCAGCGCGAGGTGCACGAGCTTCTCGAACTCCTCCTGGTTGTACGCGATGCCGCCGCCGGTGCCGCCGAGCGTGAAGCTCGGGCGCAAGATCGCGGGGAAGCCCGTGTCTTTCACGAGGCGCATCGCCTCTTCGAAGCTCGTCGCGTAGCCGCTCTTCGGCAGCGGCACGCCGATGCGCTGCATTGCCTCTTTGAAGAGCTGCCGGTCTTCGGCCTTGTTGATCGCCTCGAGCTTCGCGCCGATGAGCTCGACGCCGTACTTCGCGAGCACGCCCGACTCGGCGAGCCCCTTCGCGAGGTTGAGCGCGGTCTGGCCGCCCATCGTCGGCAGCAGGGCCTGCGGGCGTTCTTTGGCGATGATGGCCTCGGCGGCCTCGACGGTGACGGGCTCGACGTACGTGCGGTGCGCGAGCTCGGGGTCCGTCATGATGGTGGCGGGGTTCGAGTTGAGCAGCACCACCTCGAGGCCCTCGTCTTTCAGGGCCTTCACCGCCTGGGTTCCGGAATAGTCGAACTCGCAGGCCTGACCGATGATGATCGGCCCCGAGCCCACCACCATGACTTTCTTCAAGTCGGTGCGTTTTGGCATCGGGGAGCGAGCCTGTACCACGCCCGCTCTCGCTTACGGTAGTGTTTGAGCACGATGATCTTCACGCTCGCGATCGCTCTGGTCCTCGCGCAGGAGCCCGCGGCCGAGCCCGCTCCTGTCGCCCCTTCGCCAGCGCCTGCCGGCAGCTCCGACGTGCTCTCGCCCCAACCGAACATCGACGCCCTTCAGCGCCAGATGCAGCGCATGAAGCGCATGACGCCCGAGGAGGCCGCGAAGGCCGCCGCCGACCTCAGCAAGAAGTTCGGCGGCCTGGCGCCCGAAGACTTCCGCGGGCGCCCGACGCCGGCGGCTCCGAACCCGATCATCCCCGAGGTTCGCGACTACCAGCAGCTGCCCGAGGCCGAGCAGGTGAAGTACAGCGCCCGCGAGTTCTTCACGCAGCTCATCGCAGGCGACGCCCGCAACATCACCAACATCTGCGGCCTGCCCTTTCAGCTCGAGGAGCGGCGGCTGCAGACCTCCGACGAGCTCTTTCAAGAGTGGCTGCGCAACCTGCGAGCGAAGCGCACCGATCTGTTGACGCTCTACGACATCGAGGTGCTCACCCCCGCCGATATGGAGAAGAAGTACGGCAAGCCTCCGCGCCGACTCGAGGCGCTGCCGTGGCGGGGGAACAAGACGTACGTGGCGGTCGCGAACCTCTCGGGGCACGCGACGATCGCCGTGTTCAAGTACACGGGCCTGATGTGGGCCGTCGTCGGCTACGCCGACTAGCCCGCTTCGGGCTTCAGCGGGTCGGGCACAAGACGCCCTCTACGCGCTGGCGCGCTACGCCCGCCTGCGCCCTACGCCCTCCCCGCGCAGTGACTGCACCGAGACGAGCGAGACCGGAGCGAGACGGCGCACCCGAAGCACCGCAAGCGACGAGGCTGCGCGTCGCAGCGAGACGAGCGAGACCGGAGCGGCGCACCCGAAGCACCCCAAGCGACGAGGCTGCGCGTCGCAGCGAGAGGGATCGTTCGTCGCAGGTGTCACTGCGCCCCGGTCAGAGCGCCAGGCTCGGTCGCCGGCTCAGCCCTCGAGGATCCCGAACGCCGCCGGGTACTGCACGGCGCCGCTCACCCCGTCGAGCGCTCCCGGCTCGAGCTCGAGCGCCATCCACGAGGGGCCGGAGTACGGGCTCGCGACGCGGCGCCCGAGCTGTGCCGAGAAGCCGAAGCGCGGGTAGTACGTCTCGTGGCCGAGCACGAGCGCGGCCTTGGCCCCTCGCGCGCGGCACGCCTCGAGGCCTGCGCGCACGAGGCTCGACCCGATGCCCTGGCGCTGCAGCCCCGGCCTCACCGCCATCGGCGCCAGCGAGACCGCGGGTATCGACCCCGACGCCGTGCGAATCGGCAGCTCGCTGAAGAGGATGTGCCCGACGAGCTCGCCGCCCTGCTCCGCCACGAGCGAGGCGACGGCCAGGCCGTCGGCGCGCAGCCTGTCGACGAGGCGCGCCTCGCCGTCGCCGCCGAACGCGAGCCGGTTGACGGAGCGGATCGCCTCGAGATCGTCAGGCCGCTCGGGGCGGATCACGTCAGCGCAGCGACGAACTCGCCGAGCCGCTTGAGGCCCTTCTCGATGACCGCGCGCGAGGTCGCGAACGAGAACCGCAGGTGGCCCTCGGCGCCGAACGGCTCGCCCGGGACCGCGGCGAGCATGTAGTCCTCGAGGAGGATCTCGGAGAGGTGCACCGAGCCCTTGATCGGCTTGCCCTTGTAGGTGCGGCCGATCAGCTCGCCGACGTTCGGGAAGACGTAGAACGCGCCCTCGGGCAGGCGGCACCGCACGCCGGGAATCGCGTTGAGCCCGTTCACCATCAGATCGCGCCGCGCCTTGAACTCGGTCACCATCGCGTCGAGATCGGTGACGGGCCCCTCGAGCGCCGCGACCGCGCCCTTCTGGCTGAACGACGACGCGTTCGAGGTCGACTGGTCTTGGATCATCTGCATCGCGGCGATGAGCTCTTTGGGGCCGGCCGCGTAGCCCAGGCGCCAGCCCGTCATCGAGAACGCCTTCGAGAAGCCGTTCACGACCACGGTGCGCGGGGCGAGCGAGGGCTCGACGTTCGCGATGTTCTCGAACGGGCCCGGCACGTAGAGCAGCCGCTCGTAGATGTCGTCGGTGACGATGAGGCAGTCGTGGCCCTTGAGCACCTCGGCCACCCGCTGCAGCGCCGCGCGCGGCAGCACCGCGCCGGTCGGGTTCGACGGGCTGTTGAAGATGACGGCGCGCGTCTTCGCCGACAGCGCGTTGCGCAGCTCGCGCGGGTCGGGCGCGTAGCCCTCGGCCTCGGAGGTCTCGACGAACACCGGCTTGCCGTCGGCGAGCTGCACCATGTCGGGGTAGCTCACCCAGTACGGCGCGAAGATCACGACCTCGTCGCCCGGCGACAAGAGCGCCTGGAACAGGTTGTAGAGCGAGTGCTTCGCCCCGTCCGAGACGAGCACCTGCTCGGGCGTGAACTCGAGCTTGTTCTCGACCTTGAGCTTCTTGCAGATCGCGCTCTTCAGCTCGGGGATGCCGCCGGTCGCGACGTACTTCGTGAAGCCCGCGTTGAGCGCGGCGATCGCCGCGTCTTTGATGTGCCTCGGCGTATCGAAGTCGGGCTCGCCCGCCGCGAAGCTGACGACGTCGGCGCCCTTCGCCGCCATCGCCTTCGCCTTCGCGTTCAGTGACAACGTCGGAGACGGTTTGATCGCCTTCAGCCGCTTCGCCAGCGCAATGCTCACTGCTTGCCTCCGCTGTACTTCGCTTTGAGCTTCGAGAGCACGTTCGGAGGCACCAGCCCCTGAACGTTGCCCCCCAAGGATGCAACCTCACGCACGAGGTTGGACGACACGTAGAAGTAGTCTTCGCCCGTCATCATGAAGACGGTCTCGATGTCGGGGCGCAGCTTGCGGTTCATGTTCGCGAGCTGGAACTCGTACTCGAAGTCGCTGACCGCGCGCAGGCCGCGCAGCACGACGTTGACGCCCTTCTTCTGGGCGTAGTCGACGAGCAGGCCCTGAAACGAGTCGATCTCGCAGCGGGGGTCCTTGACGGCGTCGCGGATCATCGCGACCCGCTCTTCGATGGTGAAGAGCGGCTGCTTCTTCGGGTTGATGAGCAGCGCCACGATGATCCGGTCGAACATCTGGAGCCCGCGCTGAATCAGCGACAGGTGGCCGTTGGTCAGCGGGTCGAACGAGCCGGGGTAGATGGCGGCTGGCATGGGCGGGTTCGCGCTATAGCACGCCGCCATGCTCCGTCTCGCAGTCGCGTGTCTCGTGCTGGGCGCGTGCGCGCGCGCTCCGTTGATCGTGGCGAAGCCCGCGACCGATCGGCAGACCATGTTCCAGAAGGTGCGCGTGTTCGATGGAAAGGCGGACACCGTGTCCGAGCCGGTCGACGTGTTGGTGCAGGCCGGCCGCATCGCGGCGATCGGGCCGGGGCTCTACGCGCCGGCGAGCGCTGAGGTGGTCGTCGGCGGCGTGCTGATGCCGGGCCTCTTCGACGCCCACGTGCACCTGGGCGGCGTCGAGGGCGAGCCCGTCTGGGAGATCGGCTCGCACCTGCCCGACGCCGAAGCCCAGGCCGCCGCCCACCTCTACTGCGGCACGACGACGGCGGTGCTCGCGGGGCACGACGGCGACTCCGAGGGGCTCGCGAAAGAGATCGTCATTCACGGCATCGCCGGCCCGCGGCTGCTCACCGCCACGCGCATCTTCACCGCCCCCGGAGGCCACCCCACCGGCATGTGCCGCGCCGGCCTGCCCGGCTTCATCGCCGGCTTCATGATCAGCCGGGGCATCGCCGAGGTGAGCGGCGAGGCCGCCGTGCGCGCGCGCGTGCGCGAGGAGCTCGACGCCGGCGCGCACCACGTGAAGGTCGTCTACCACTCGATGCCGCCCGAGGCGCCGCGGGTGACGCGCGAAGAGCTCGCCGCGGCGATCGACGAGGCGAAGAAGCGCGGCAAGCCGGTCTACGTGCACGTCGGCACGTCGGCCGGCGCGGTCGAGGCGGCGCAGGCGGGCGCTGCGATGCTGATGCACGTGCCGTGGGAAGACGTGCTCAGCCCCGAGCAGGCGCGCGCGATCGCCGCCGCCGGCACCGCGGTGGTCACGACGCGGAACATCTACGCCGCGTGGGTCGAGTCGATGTCGGGCAAGGCGACGTTCACGGCGCTCGAGCGCGAGGTGATGCGGCCCGGCCTCGAAGAGACGTTCTACCGGAAGCCCGAGAAGATCGACCTGCACGGCTTCGGCGAGTACACGGGTCGCTCGGCCGACTTCGATCGCAACCTCGGGCAGAACGTGCTCGTGCTGCGCGAAGCGGGCGTGACGCTGGTGGCGGGCACCGACACGGGGCTCCCTGGGGTGTTCCCGGGCTCGGGCCTGCACGAGGAGCTCAAGTCGCTGGTGGCGCTCGGCATCCCCACGGCCGAGGTGCTGAAGATGGCGACGTCGAGCGCGGCGCGGGTCGTCGACCCCGACGGCAAGCGCGGAGTGATCGAGGTGGGGGCGGTCGCCGATCTGCTGCTGCTCAGGGCCGACCCGCTCGAGCACATCGAGGCGATCGACGCGATCGCCGGAGTGTGGAAGCGCGGCGAGCGGCAGCGCTGACGCCCTATTCCGCGGCTCACCTGAAGTTGACCGCAAGCGCGGCGCGCTTCGTGAGCGTCGTGAGTCGAGGCGAACGACGTCGCGCGCGCCACGCCGCACTCAATTCAGGCGAGCGGCGGGGGCTACGCCTGGGCGGTGTGCTTGTCCTTCAAGAAGACCTCGACCATGAGGCCCTTCAGCGTGCCGGTGATGTCGCGCGGCGCCGCGGGGAAGTCCGAGTGATCGAGCTGGTTGACCGACGCGAGGAAGTCGTCGGCGCGCCAGACGTACTCTTTGCCCGTCCACCCGTGGGTGGCGACCAGGTACTCGGTGCCGTCCTTCTCGAAGTGCCCCTCGATGACGGCCCAGTGCGCGCGGCTGCCGCCGAACAGGCCCGGGTTGCCGTCGTTGTCGACGTCGAAGCCGACGAGCACCGGGTGGCCCTTGTCGACCGCGGCGTGCAGATCGGGGAGCGAGAGGTTCTCGGTGACCTTCGTCTGAAACCCGAACTGCTCGGCGAGCTGCGCGAGCTGCCGCGCGTAGAACATCTCGCCCTGCGTCGTGTAGCCGTTCTTCTTCGCCTCGTCGAAGAGGCGGTACTTCGTGTCGGGCTGCAGCGTGTGGCTGTCGCGCCGCCAGTTGTCGGCGTCGACCACCAGCGGCGACTCGGCGGCGGTGGGGTTCTGCAGCTCCCAGAAGTCCATCACCATGCCGAGCGCGTAGAGGCCGCAGGTCGGCCCGCTCTGCACGCGGCCCGGGACATCGGCGCCGAGCTTCAGCGCGCGCGTCGCCTCTTTCGCGAGGGCGGCGCGATCGACGTGCGAGAAGGTGGTGCCGTTGGCGAGCGTGACCGCGAGCGGGTCGGGCTTCGCCGTGACCGTCGGCGTCCCGGGCGTCGACGGGTCCGTCGTCGGCAGGCGGAGCGTGCGGCGGAGAACGTCAGTGACGTTGGGCATATGGGTGGTTGTCGCACATCGAGGGTGTGCGTTTCCTTCAGCCTTTGTAGATCGAGATGACAGTGTCGCCAAAGCGGCGTTGGTCTTGCGGTTCCGGGACCTTCTCGCGCTTGCCGTGCTCGATGACGATGGTCTTGGCGATCGGGCGGAGGGCCTCGAGGATCTCGGTGGCGGCCTCCATGGCGTAGGGCGGGTCGGCGAAGGCGAGGTCGAACTGCTCGCCGCGCTTCGAGAGCTGCTCGATCGCCCGCAGCGCCGGAAGCTGAAGAAAGGTCGCCGGTGCGCCCAGCGCCTGGGCGTTCTTTCGCGCCCAGGTGAGATCGACGTCGACGAAGGTGACCGAAACCGCTCCACGTGACCAGGCCTCGAGGCCGAGGGCTCCGGTGCCCGCAAACAGATCGAGAACGCGACACCCGTCCAGCCACTGGCCAAGCACGTTGAACAGGCTCTCTCGAACCCGATCAGCGGTCGGTCGCACCCCCTGAGCGTTTCCGGGACCTTGAAGAACCCTGCCCTTGGCTGAGCCAGCGATGATCCGCATCAGGACGCTCGCCGGGTTTCCGAAAGGGGTGTAGAGCGGCTAGTTTTCGGACACTTCGAGGGCCCCTGCATGGATTTCGAGCGGTACCAGAACCTCCACACCATCATCATGCTCCGCGACGTCTTGCGGAAGTGGTGGCGCTCGGAGCTCACCTTCGCTGATCGCGACGGCAACGTTCTCGACTGGCAGAAGGGAGACATCGTCCCTCCGCCGAACGACTTCTGCCGGCTGGCCCTGTTCAGCAAAGAGGGCTTTCGTCGCTGCACGCAGTCGGTGCGGGTGCTGCACGAGAAGTTCAAGACGACGAAGAAGCTCCGGCGCTCGCAGTTCCACGACTGCCACATGGGCTTCTCCATCGTCGGCGCGCCGCTCTACATCAACAACGACTACGAGGGCATGCTGTTCGTCGAGGGCTTCGCGCGGCAAGAGGTGTCGCCGCACGAGGCCGAGGTCGTGAAGAACAAGATCCGCGAGGTGAACAACGGCGCGACCGACCTCGAGCGCGCGGTCGAGCGCATCCCCATCATGGGGCTCTCGGAGGTCGAGAAGATCTCCGACCTGCTCGAGTTCGGCGTGAACGAGATCGCGAACTACGAGGCCGAGCTCAACAAGAAGGACGCCACGATTCAGTCGCTGTCGAGTGAGCTCACCGACCGCTACAAGTTCGAGAACATCGTCGGCAGGTCCGGCACCATGCTCGAGGTCTTCCGGCTGCTCGAGAAGGTCTGCAACTCAGACTCGACGGTGCTCATCAACGGAGAGTCGGGCACCGGCAAAGAGCTCGTCGCCCGCGCCATTCACTACAACGGGCCGCGCAAAGACAAGCCGTTCGTCGTGCAGAACTGCAGCGCCTTCAACGACAACCTGCTCGAGAGCGCGCTCTTCGGCCACGTGAAGGGCTCGTTCACCGGCGCCCTGCGCGACAAGAAGGGCCTCTTCGAGGTCGCCGACCAGGGCACGTTCTTTCTCGACGAGGTCGGCGACATGTCGCCCGCCCTGCAGGTGAAGCTCCTGCGCGTGCTGCAAGAGGGCACCTTCATCCCCGTCGGGGGCACGCACGGCCGCGAGGTCGACGTCCGCGTCATCGCCGCGACCCACAAGGACCTCGGCGAGATGGTCAAGAAGGGCGAGTTCCGCGAAGACCTCTACTACCGCATCAACGTGATTCGCATTCAGGTGCCTCCGCTGCGCGAGCGGCGCGACGACCTGCCGATTCTCATCGACCACTTCATGAAGAAGCACCGCCGCGAAGGGCAGCGCGCTCGGGCGCTCTCGTCTGACGCCCTGCAGGTGCTGCAGGCGTACCACTGGCCCGGCAACATTCGAGAGCTCGAGAACGAGATCGAGCGGCTGCTCGTGCTCGGCGGCGATCAAGACGTGCTGCCCGGCGATCTCCTCTCGTCGCGCATTCGCGACGCCGTCTCGCCCAGCAGCGGCACCGCCTTCACCGGCGGAGGCCGCTCGAACCTCGTGCTCGCCGGCAAGCTGAACGACGCCGTCGAGGCGCTCGAGAGAGAGATGATCTCGCAGGGCCTCACGCGCACGCGCCACAACAAGTCGCGGCTGTCGCGCGAGCTCGGCATCTCGCGGTCGAACCTGATCTTGAAGATCGCGAAGTACGGGCTCGAGCGGCCCGGCTCGCCCGACGGCGACGAAGAGAACGAGAACGTCGCGTAGCGACGGGCTTCTGCGCGCCAGACGGAGTCGATTCGGCCGCTGCCAGCGCGCCTGGGGCGACGACCGCCGAGACCGGCGCGCGGATCGACGGCCGACGAGGATGCGGTCGGCGTCCCCTCGCCCCGCCGCGACCGGTCGCGTCCGCAATCCGCTCCGTTTCGAGCAGCCGTTTGACTCGCCTGCCGGACTCGGCGACCAGCGCTCGATGTCGGGATGTCGATTGCTACTAAGATCTTAGTAGCAACTGACGCCTCGACATCGACGCCTCGCCGCCGGCTTCAGGCCCGCCATGCCAGACGCCTCAATTTTCGCGTTGCCCGTGCACGTGTGGCGACGACCGCCGAGACCGACGCGCTGATCGACAGCCGACGAGGCCGCGGTCGGGGTTCCCCGCCTCTTGCTTCGAACTGCCGTTTGACCCGCCTGCCAGCGTCGGTGACCGGCGCCCGATGTCGGGATGTCGAATGCTACTAAGATCTTGGTAGCAACTGACGCTTCGACATCGACGTCTCGCCGCCGGCTTCAAGCCCGCATCCCAGATGCCTACCCCCGTGCGGCTTGCGCGGAGCTGCCCGCCTGCCGGCATCGGTGACCCGCGCTCCGAGTCGGGACGGCACGACCTCGACGGCGCTCCGTCAGTGCCCAAGGCGCGAGAGCCTTCCGTACGGTCGCCCGCATCGGATGGCGTTCGGGAGCATGGCGCCCAAGACGACGGCGATCCCAGCGGAGTGCGCCAGGGCGCGCCCAAGGCGTCAACCCGCGCGAACACGCCTCATCAGGCCCACGTTCCCCTGTCCGCAGTCGGGCGCGGCGATGTCAGACCCTCGTCGTCTACTGCGCTCCATGTACGACGACGACGACTCGATCCCCGACGATGACGCGCTGAACGATCGAAGCCCCTATCCATCCGAGCGAGGGCCGCTGGAGTTCATCGCGGCGCACCCCTACTTCCACCTGCACGAGTACGCGCTGTTTTGCCGGACGAGCACGCGCAGGTCGCTCGACTACCACGTCGCTCGTGGCCGCATCGTGTCGGTGCGGCGTGGCACCTACGCCTGGCGCAGCAACGCGAACGGTCCCGACCCGTACCTGCTCGCGAGCCGCCTCGTCGGGGACCTCGGGACCATCGCATACGAGTCGGCGCTCGCCTTTCACCAGAACGAGCTCGCGTCGCCCAAGCGCGTGATCGTGATCTCGAGGTATCGCCTCTCGGGCTTCGTGTACCAGCGCGTCACGTATCAGGCGACGCAGCAGCCACACCGACTGAGCCCAGAACGAATCACGAGCGGCGGCGTCAACTGGGAGACCCGGCAAGGGCTCCGACTCGACGTCTGCACGCCCGAGCGCGCCTTCGTCGACTGCCTTCACCGCCACGAATTCGGACCGGGGCTCGACGCCCTCTGGTCGTGGCTCTGGGATCAACTCAAGCCCAACGTGTCTGCGATCGCCGAGTACGCCATGGCCCTCGGCGACCGCCCCACGATCGCCCGCGTCGGCCTGCTCCTCGAACGCCACCCCGGGGTCCCGAAGCAGCACCCTGCCCTGCAGGAGCTGATGGCCAACAAGCCCACCAGCACGGCTCTCATGGACCCGAACGTCCCGCCGCGCGACTGCTTCTACTCGCCGTGGTGGCGCCTGCGCGTCCCCTCGGCGCTCCACGGCCGCCTCTGGCCCCGCCGCTGACAGCTCAGCTCAGCTTCGCGATCGCGTCGATCATCCGCTGCCCGTCACGCACGAACGGGTTCGCCTCGTCGAGCACGTAGCCACCCAGCACCGCGGTGATCGACCGCTTGATCAGCGAATCCTTCTTCTCGTGCAGCAGCACCTTCTGCAGCGCTCCGCTGTACCAGGACATCACGAACACCTTGAACACGCCGACGGCGCGGCTCATCACCTTCGCGTACTCGAGCTCCCAGTCGACGGTCTCACCGCAAAGCTGCCGGTGCGCCAGCTTCGCCGCCCGGCTCGCCGACTCCAGCGCCAGCGTCACGCCCGACGAGAACACCGGGTCCAGGAACTCGCTCGCGTTGCCGCACACCGCCCAGCCCGGGCCATAAAAGCGGCTCACCGACGCCGACCAGCCCTCGAGGGGGGTGGGGGAAGCTTCAGGGCAGCGGCTCGTGGAACATCTCGGCCGGCTCGGGCGCGAGCCCCGCATCACGGACCACGCCGTCGAGCAGCACCCGCAGCGTGCGCAGCTTCGCCTTCGGCATGCCGGCGAGCGCCCCGACCAGGCGCTCCTGCAGCACCGGCGGAGCCCTGTGCAGCAGCGCACGCCCCTTCGGCGTCAACGAGAGCTCGACCCGGCGACCGTCGGTCGCCGACGTCCTCCGCGCCACGAGCTTGTTGCGCACCAGGCGCGAGACCACCACTGACACCGAGCTGTGATCCGTGTGCGTCAGCTTCTCGAGGTCGCGCAGCGAAGCCTTCGGGTGCTCGACCAGCTGCTGCAGCACGAACAGCTGCGAGCCGCTGATGCCGAGGCTGCCGTGCACCTCGTTCGCCGACAGCCGCGCCGCCCGCACCAGCCGGCGCAGCGCGTTGAACACGGCCTTGAGATCGTCCGGCGACATCGTGTGGGGTACCACCTCTATTGCGTGGGACCCCATACATCAAGCCACCCGCCGCCCCGCCTCGGGCCCGCACTGCGGCGCGCGCAAGTGCCCGCATCGGCTCTGAGTTGTGTTAGCGAGACGGCGACCGTGAGCACCTACTTCCGCCAGGACTTCCTCCGCGTGCCCGACGGCGCCTCACTCTTCTACGAGGTGCGCGGCGAGCCCGGCGCGACCCCGGTCATTCTCTGCGACGGCCTCGGCTGCGACGGCTTCGTGTGGAAGTACCTCTGGCCCATTCTCACCCCCAGGCGCCGGGTGATGCACTGGCACTATCGCGCCCACGGCGTCTCGGGCGTGCCCGACGACCCCTCGCGCATCGGCGTCGAGTTCAGCTGCGACGACCTCGCCCGCCTCATGGATCACCTGTCGATCGAGAGCGCCGTGCTCTTCGGCCACTCGATGGGCACCCAGATCGCCCTCGAGTTCCACCGCCGCCACAAGAGCCGCGTGAAGGGCCTCGCCCTCGTCTGCGGCTCGTACGGCACCCCGCTCGACACGTGGCACGACCACACCCTCTTGCGCGTCGCGTTTCCCCGCCTGCTCAAGATCGTCGAGCGCTACCCGCAGGTCGCCCGCGCCATCACCGGCACCCTCATGGGCACCGAGATCGCCCTGTCGGTCGCCATCAACGGCGAGCTCAACCCCGACCTCATCGCCCGCAACGACTTCGCGCCGTACATGAAGCACCTCCAGAAGATGGACCCGGTCATGTTCGTGCGAACGCTCGACTCGCTCAAAGATCACTCGGCGCTCGACCACCTGCCCCACGTCGACGTGCCCACCCTCGTCGTCGGCGGCCAGATCGACAAGTTCACCCCCGTCTGGCTCGCCCAGCGCACCGCCGAGCTCATCCCCCAGGCCGAGTACCTCTTCGTGCCCGGCGGCAGCCACACCGCCCCCCTCGAGCGCCCCGGCATGGTCAACCACGCCGTCGACCGCTTCCTGCGCGAGCGCGTCGACGTCACGCTCAAGAAGACCGGCTGATGCGCTCCGCCGCCGCTGCCCTGCTCGTCGCCTGCGCGACGCCCGCACCTGCGCCCGAGCCGACGTTCGAGGCCCTGCCGCTCCACATCGGCCCCACCATGACCGAGCAGCAGTGCGGCCTCATCAAGTTCGGCGGGCAGAAGTTCGACGTCGACATGCAGGCCGTGCCCCTCGAAAAGGCCCTGCGCGGCGTCGCCGACTGCACCTGCTTTCACTTCGAGATCAAACCCGGCACCGAGGCCCGCATCACCCTCACGGCCGCCAAGCCCTTGAACGCAGACGAGCTGTTCGCCGAGTTCGTGAAGGTGGCCTCCGCCGCGGGGGTCCAGGTGCGCAGGCAAGAGGCGGTATTCATCGTCGAGCCGAAGTAGAGCGTGCTAGAGGCTCCCGGCCTCCAACCAAGCCATGTTCACCCGAGAGAAGATCCGCAACATCGCGATCGTGGCGCACGTCGACCACGGCAAGACGACCCTCGTCGACTTCATGCTTCGCCAGGCCGGCGTGTTCCGCTCGAACGAGGTCGTCGCCGAGCGCGTGATGGACAGCAACGACCTCGAGCGCGAGAAGGGCATCACGATTCTCGCGAAGAACACCGCCGTCCAGTACCAGGGTCACCACATCAACATCATCGACACGCCCGGCCACGCCGACTTCGGCGGCGAGGTCGAGCGCGGCCTGCGCATGGTCGACGGCGTGCTGCTGCTCGTCGACGCCGCCGAGGGGCCGCTGCCCCAGACGCGCTTCGTGCTGAGCAAGGCCCTCGCGCTCGGCCTCAAGACGGTGCTCGTCATCAACAAGATCGACCGGCCCGACGCCCGCGCCCGCGACGTGCTCGACATGGTGTACTCGCTGTACATCGACCTCGGCGCCGACGAGACCCAGCTCGAGTTCCCCGTGCTCTACACGATCGCCCGCGAGGGCAAGTCGTCGACGCGCCTCGAGGAGCCCGGCAAAGACCTCAAGCCGCTGTTCGAGGCGATCCTCTCGCACATCTCGGCGCCGCCGGCGCCCGAGCCCGACGCCCCGACCCAGCTGCTCCTCGCGAACCTCGACTACGACGACTACGTCGGCCGCCTCGGCATCGGCCGCATCAGCGCCGGCAAGCTCGCCGCCGGCATGCCCGTCAGCATCGTGCGCGACGGCGGCAAGCTCGAGTTCGGCAAGATCGTGAAGCTCTACGGCTTCTCGGGCCTCAAGCGCGTCGAGATCCCCGACGCCGGCCCCGGCGAGATCGTCAGCGTCGCCGGCATCGAGCAGCTCTCGATCGGCGACACCATCTCGGACCCCGAGAAGCCCAAGGCCCTGCCCCGCATCAAGGTCGACGAGCCGACCATGATGATGATCTTCCGCGTCAACGACGGCCCGCTCGCCGGCCGCGAGGGCAAGTACGTCACCTCGCGCAACCTGCGCGACCGCCTGCAGCGCGAGGCCTACCGCAACGTCGCCATTCGCGTCGAAGACACCGCGACCCCCGACGCCTTCAAGGTCGTCGGCCGCGGCGAGCTCCAGCTCGCGGTCATCATCGAGACGATGCGGCGCGAGGGCTACGAGCTCACCGCGTCGAACCCCGAGCCGATCACCAAAGAGGTCGACGGCGTGAAGCACGAGCCGATGGAGCTCATGGTCTGCGACGTGCCCGAGTCTGCCGTCGGCACCGTCACCGAGCGCCTGGGTCCCCGCAAGGGCCGCATGGTCGACATGGCCAACATGGGCTCGCGCACGCGCCTGCAGTTCCGCATTCCCGCGCGCGGCCTCGTCGGCTTCCGCTCCGAGTTCCTCACCATCACCCGCGGCGAGGGCATCATGTCGTCGCAGTTCGACGGCTACGAGCCCTGGTTCGGCTACATCCCCCGGCGCAGCAACGGCGCCATCATCTCCGACCGCCAGGGCGACACCGTGCCCTACGCCCTCTTCTACGTGCAGGAGCGCGGCGCCCTCTTCGTCGGCCCCGGCGTGCAGGTCTACGAGGGCATGATCATCGGCGAGCACGCCCACCCGTCGGACCTCAACGTCAACGCCTGCCGCGAGAAGAAGCTCACGAACATTCGCGCCGCCGGCCGCGACGAGAACGTCATCCTCACGCCGCCGCGCGAGATCACGCTCGAGAAGTCACTGGAGTGGATCGCGGAGGACGAGCTCGTCGAGGTCACTCCGAAGTCGATTCGGCTGCGCAAGAAGCAGCTCGAGGCGAACGCGCGCTACCGCGCCGATCGCGATCGCAAGCGCGAGATGGGTGACCTCGACTGAGTCTCCTGAGCCGCGCGAGGGCCGTCGTGCTGGCATTCGCGCTGCTCGGCAGCGTTCCGGTGATCCTCGCCATCGAGCGGTCGCCGAGGCTCGCCGCCACACGCATCGCCGGCTTCGTGGCGGTGCTCGTGCTCGCCGCCACCTGGGTGCTCGCGTATCGGAAGAAGAAGCTCGACTGGCGACACGAGGTCGTCGCGGCCGCCGCGCTGTTCGCCATCGTCCGCGCCCCCGACGACCCGCGCGGCGTTCAGCCGTTCTTCTTCGCGACGCTCATGTTCAACGGGCTGTTCGGAGGGCCCTGGCAGCTCGTGCTCAGGCTCGTGCTCGTGCAGGCGGCGTTCTTCTCGACCGGCAACACGAGCTTCCTCTCGGCCGTCGGCTTCACCGTCGCGGGCCTCGTCGTCTGGGCGCTCGGCCGCGCCATCGAGCAGCAGGAGCGCCTCGACGCCCGGTTCCGCGCCCTCGTCACGAACTCCTCGGACCTCATCGTCGTGCTCGGCGAAGAGGGCAAGATCGTGTGGCAGAGCCCCTCGGCTGCGAGGGTGCTCGGCCGCGAGCTCACCGATGACGAAGTGCCTCGCACGCTGCGGCCCGAGCTCAAGCACGCCGACGGCTCGCTGCGGCAGTGCGACGTGCAGCTCACCGACATGCGCACCGACCCGAACGTGCGCGGCGTCGTGCTCAACATCCGCGACGTCACCGAGCGAAACCGGGCCGTCGAGGGCCTCGCGGCCGCGAAGCGCGAGGTCGAGATCGCGGCCCAGATTCAGACCGCGCTGCTGCCCCGCGTGCTCACCGCCCCCGGCTACGAGGTGGCGGCGGTCATGCAGCCCGCGGCCGACGTCGGCGGCGACTACTACGACGTGCTCCCCTCGAAAGACGGGTGCTTCATCGGCGTCGGCGACGTGACCGGCCACGGCCTGAACGCCGGCCTCATCATGCTGATGGTGCAGAGCGCGATCTCTGCGCTCGTGCGCGAGCGGCCGGGCGCGACCCCGCGCGAGCTCGTCTGCGCGCTCAACGCCGTGCTGTTCGACAACGTGAAGAACCGCCTCGGCAAGGGCGACCACGTCACCTTCAGCCTGCTGAAGCTGACGCCGCAGGGCACGGTGACGTTCGCCGGCGCGCACGAAGAGCTCGTGGTCGTGCGCAGAGACCGCGTCGAGACCGTCGCGACCCCGGGCACCTGGCTCGGCGCGATGCCCGACATCGAGCGCGCCACCGTCGACACGACGCTCGAGCTCGAGCGCGGAGACGTGCTCGTGCTCTACACCGACGGCGTCACCGAGGCCCGGGACGCCAAGGGCGAGCAGTTCGGCTACGACCGGCTCGTCGCCCGCGCCGAGACGCTGCGCGGCAAGAGCGCGAACGAGATCGTCGAGGCGCTCAAGGCTGACGTGGCCGCCTGGGCCGCCCAGCAGGACGACGACGTCACCCTGCTCGCCTGCCGTTACACCGGCTAGGGGTTACGCCGGCCAGGCGTTACACCAGCTACACGGCCTCGACGGTGACCGTGCCCGACGCGAACGTGGCCAGGGCGTTCAGGCTGCCGCGCTGCCAGCGCTTCGACGGGTCCGAGAGGAAGCGCACGTTGTAGCCGCCGCCGCGCTCTTTCATGCCGGCGAACCAGCGCACGAAGGCGTTCAGCGCCGATGAGTTCATGAACTCGACGGTGCGCACGTCGACGTCGACCTGCGTGAGCCCGAGCGCGCGCACCTCGTGGTCGGCCTTGAGCAACAGCTCGGCGAGCGGCGTCGAGTCTTTGAGCTCGGCCGTGCCGCTCATCTGCAAGAGGAAGCGCTCACCCGCACGCGCGACGTCGACCTTCAGCTGGCCCAGCGTGGTCTCAACCATGTGCCCCCCCAGGGCGTGCCGTGACCGCGACGCGGTTCGCGCGGGCGACGCAGCTCAGCCTCATCTCGCCTTCGGCGGCGACCCGCGCGAGGCCGAGCCCGCGGGGGCCACGCTGCCGCATCTGCGCGACGTACGCCGCCATCAGATCGGGAGCGGCCTTGAGCACCTTGAGCGAGCGCTTGAGGCGCTCGAGGTGCGTGCGCGTGGTGCGGTTCTCGACGGCGACCCCGGTGAGCTTCTTCTGGCCGCGGTCGAGCAGCACGGTGACGCGCACGTCGCCGCGCCCGTACTTCATCGCGTTCTCGACGAGCTCGTGCGCGGCGAGCGAGGCGCAGTAGGCCGCGTCGGGGTCGATGCTGAGCCGCTCGAGCGCGTGGCTCACCATGCGACGGAGCTCACCCACGAGCTCCCACCGCGGCAGCAACTTCAAGTCGAAGAGGACCTGGTCGGCCAACGCCGTCGAGTCTGCTTCGATTCAGAGGCAGACGCCAGCCGTCACCGTGAGGTCGAGGTAGCGCGGCGGGCCTGCGTCGCCGAAGAACTGCGTGAAGGTGAGGCGCGTGCCGACGCGGGTCGCGATCTTCCACTTCGAGAAGCGGGGAATCTCGTACGCGACGCCCAGGCCGAGGTCGAGGCCCGAGCGGTGGTTCACGCCGTGGTTCGACAGCCCGAACAGGTGCCCGAGCGGATCAGTCAGCACCATCTTCACCGGGCTCTCGTGGTTGTGGGCGAACGCCGTCCACAGGTACGGCTTCCAGGGGCTGTCGAGGGGCAGCTCCCAGCGCGCCCCGATGCGAATCTGGATCACGTAGTCGAACGGGGCGTCGTACGCCGAGCTCGCGACCATCAGCTCGGGGCGAATGAACCCGAGGAACTTGCGGTTGACGCCGAGCATCACCCCGCCGCCGCCGCTCTTCTGGTCGACGCGCACGCCGCCGTTGGCCCCGACGTAGACCTCCCAGACGGGAGGCGGCGGCTCGGGCTCGGCTTCCGCTTCGACCTCGGGCGGCGGAGCTCCGTCGGGTTCAGTCGCGAGCAGCAGCAGGCCCAGCAGCGCGATCGGCATGCCGGGTCAGTACCCGAACCCGACCGCGCATTCAGACGCGCTCGAGCCGCGGCACGACGTACTGCAGCGAGCGCTCGAAGCGGTAGTTCACGCCCATGTGCCCGTCTTCGAACTCTTCATGCACGAAGTCGAGGTTGGCCGCGCGCAGCTCCTCGGCGAGCAGGCGCGTGCCCCAGCGCAGGTTGAACTCGTCGCGCACGCCACAGTCGAGGAACAGGCTCTTGAGCCGCTTGTACGTGTCGAGGTGCTTGGGCACGAACCGCACCGGGTCGTGCACGAGCCACCGGTTCCACACGTCGATCTTGAGCCGCCCGTTGTGAATGTCGATCGGCAGCTCGAGCCCCATCGGCTCGCTCTTCTTCGGCGAGTACGCCGCCGCCATCGCGACCATGTTGATGACGGCGTGATCTTCGCCCTTCATCTTCGTCGCCGCCGCCCGCTGGCGGAACTCGCGGTACCACGGCTCGACCCCACCCGCCTTCAGCAGCGGGCCGGCGGCCTGCGGCAGCTCGTGCAGGTAGCAGTACTCGAAGCCGGCGTCGCCCGAGTGGCACGCGACGTGGCCGAAGACGTCGGCGTGGTAGCGCGAGATGACCAGCGCGCCGTAGCCGCCCGACGACTTGCCGACCAGCGCCCGCGCGCCCGCCTTCGGCAGCGTGCGGAAGGTGCGGTCGGCCCAGTGCACGATGTCGCGCGCGACGTAGTCACGGTAGCGGCCGATGCCTTCGCTGTTGATCCACTGGCTGCCGCCGAGCGCCGTGAAGCCGTCGATGAACACGCCGATGCACGGAGGAATCGCGCCTGCCTCGATCAGCGCGTCGAGGCGCTGCGGCACGTTCGCGGTGAACGCCGTCGCGTTGAGCCACTGCACGCCGCTGCCGGTGAAGCCGTGGAGGAAATACACGACCGGAAACCGGCCCTCGCCGCTGGCGTACGTCGGCGGCAGGTAGACCGGCGTCGTCCGCGTCGACGGGTCTTGCAGCGGGTTCCCCTCGAGTGAGCCGGCGAAGACCTCGTGAAGCTGAATCGTGCCGCGCATGGGCGTCTCGCTCTTAGCAAATGCATGTCACATTGCATGGGCTTCAGTTCGTCATCGCAGGCGGAGGCCTGAAATGACGCTCAGCGAACGCTTCGAAGAGAACCGCAAGCACCTGCGTCGGTCGCCTTCCGCATGCTCAGCTCGCGAGCCGAGGGTGACCTTCACACGCAGCGCGCGGTGGTCGACGCCTTCCTGAAGGCCTCGAAGGCGGGCGACTTCTCGGCGCTGCTCGCGGTGCTCGACCCTTCGGTCGTCGTGCGCGCCGACGCGGTGGCGCAGAAGCTCGGGGCCGCGACCGAGATGCGGGGCGCCGAGGTCGTGGTGAAGCAGTGCGCAGGGCGCGAAGCCCGCGACGGTGGGCGGCTGCGGCGGCGCCGGCTGGGTCGTCGACGGCGCGCCGAAGGTCGTCTTCGACGTCGTGGTCGAGAACGGGCGCATCGTCGAGCTCGAGCTCATCGGAGACACGGCGCGCCACGCGCAGCTGGACGTGCAGATCGGGTAGAACGGGGGCGTGCTCCGGTCGTGCGCGCTCGCGGTGGTGATCGCCGCCTGCAGCTCGCCTCGCGTCTGCGAGCCCGGCGAGACGCGCATCTGCGCGGGCCCCGGCAGCTGCGCCGGGCACCGGACGTGCGATTCGACCGGCGCGGCCTTCAGCGAGTGCGCGTGCGCGGGCGGAACGGGCGGCGGGCCCTGGGGCACCGCGGGGGGCTCGGGCGCAGCGGGTGGCGCGACGGCAGGCGGTGGCGGCCCGATCGGGATTCAGATGATCGGGGCCTGCCCCCTCGCCTGCGGGTCGAGGTGCTGCCAGTTCAAGCAGCTGTGCATCGACGACGCCGGCACCTGCGTCTCGGACTTCGACCCCGATCGGCGGCCGTACTGCGAGCCGTGCGGCGGAGCCACCTGCGGCACGGGCGCGAACTTCTGCGTGCAGAGCGGCCTGGGCTCGTTCTGCGGCGCCGACTGCTCGGCCGGCCAGGCGTGCCCGGCGGGCTACGAGTGCCAGGACGTGCGGGTCGTCAACACGAACCACGCGTGCGCGCCATCGAACCCGTTCTGCATCTCGAACAAGGGCCAGCCGTGCAGCGGCCCCGAAGACTGCCCGCGTGGGGTCTGTGCGAGCGACGGCTTCTGCGCGGGCGAGTGCCTGCGCGACGCGCCGGGCTCCACGAAGGGTCACTGCAGCTGCCTCGTCGACGACGACTGCGCACAAGACGTCTGCACCTCGGGAGTGTGCTCGGTCAGCCGAGGACCGTGCGACGCGGGCATCCCCTGCCCGCGGGTTCACTGCGTGGCGCTGCCGACCGAGAGCGGTCTCCGCGGCGCCTGCCACGTCGGCCAGAACTGCCTGCCCGCGCCCGGCCTGACCTGCGCACAGGTGCGCTGAGCCTGGAGCCGACCGATGGGCATGCCTCGGCTCTGCATCCTCTTCGTGCTCGCAGGCTGCAGCGCTCCCCGCGTGTGCGCGCCGGGCGAGACGCGGATCTGCGCGGGGCCGAACGGCTGCGCAGGCCTGCGCGCCTGCGATGCGGCAGGTACCGCGTTCGGCGACTGCACGTGCGCCCGAGGCACCGCAGGCGGCTCGACGGCAGGCGGCTCGACCGGCGGTGGCGCTGCGGGAGGGAGCAGCGGCGGCCCGACCGACGCCGGCTGCCCGCTGCCGTGCGGCTCGAGCTGCTGCCGCTACAAGGAGCTCTGTGGCGCTGACGGCGGCTGCTTCTCGGACTTCGACGTCGACCTCCGCCCCTACTGCGCGCCGTGCCCCTCGGGCGGCGGGGTCGACACGTGCGGCGCCGGCGCGAACTACTGCCTGCGCGCGGCCACCGGCAACTCGTTCTGCGGCGCCGACTGCGCGCGAGGCCAGCTGTGCCCCGCCGGCTACGTGTGCCGCGACATCGCGATCGTGTTCACGCGGTTCATGTGCTCGGCGGCGCTGCCCGCGTGTCCGGCGAACGCATCGCTGCCGTGCTCCGGCCCGCAAGACTGCCGCCGCGGTGGCACCTGCACTGCGCAGGGGCTCTGCGCGGGGGTCTGTGCGGTTGCCGAGGGTGCGACCATCGGCCGCTGCAGCTGCCTCACCGACGACGACTGCGCTCAAGACAGCTGCGCGAACGGCCAGTGCGCGATCTCTCGTGCCCCATGCGTGACGTCGGCGAACTGCGCTCCGATTCGCTGTGTCGACGCGCCGGGCCCCGACGGCACCCCCGCCGGCAAGTGCCTCATCGGCCAGAACTGCGCCCCCGCCCCCGGCCTCACCTGCAGCGAGGTCGGCTGAGCGGCGCTACTTCGCCGGCGCCTCTTTGCCGAACCGCTTCATCACCTGCTGCAGGTCGAGCCACGCGTGCTTCTTCTCTTCGGGGCTGCGCAGCAGGTACGCCGGGTGGAACGTCGGCATCAGCGGCACGCCCTCGTACTCACGCCACTGCCCGCGCAGCCGCGTGATCGGCGTGTCGACGCGCAAGAGCGTCTGCGCCGCGAACTTGCCGAGCGCCACGATCACCTTCGGGCGAATCGACGCGAGCTGCGCCTTCAAGAACGGCTCGCACGCCTGAATCTCATCGGGCTCGGGGTTGCGGTTGTTCGGCGGGCGGCACTTCACGACGTTGCAGATGTAGACGTCGTCGCGCTTGAACCCCATCGCCTCGATCATCTTCGTCAGCAGCTGGCCCGCCTTGCCCACGAACGGCACGCCCTGCGCGTCCTCGTCGGCGCCCGGCCCTTCGCCCACGAAGACGAGCTCGGCCTTCGGGTTGCCGGTGCCGAACACGATCTGCGTGCGCCCGTTGCAGAGCTTGCAGCGCTTGCAGTCGCCCAGCTCGGTGCGGACCTCGTTCAGCGTGCGCACCGGCCCCGCCGGCGCCGCGGGGGCCGGAGCCGGAGCCGGCGCCTCGGCCTTCGGCGCCGGGGCGTCGAGCGACCTCATGATCGCGCGGGTGCCGTCGGACTCCTGCCAGGCGAGGTGACGGCGCAGCTCGTCGGCGATCTCCAGGAGCTCGGGAGTCATCGCGCCACCGTTTCCCAGATCTGCGCCGCCAGGTCACGCTTGTCGCCCTTCAGCTCGACCGCCTTGCCGTCGCGCGAGAGCACGGTCACCGCGTTCGTCTCGGCCTCGAACGCGCGGGTGTCGTTCGCGACGATGAAGTCGAGCTTCTTCGCCTCGAGCTTCTTCTTCGCGTTCGCGATCACGTTCTCGGACTCGGCCGCGAAGCCGATCACGAGCGCCTTGCCGGCGAGCTTCACCGACGCCTCGGCGAGAATGTCGGGCGTGCGTACGAGCTTCACGGTGTCGGGCGCGCCCTCTTTCTTCACCTTCTGCTCGGCGCGCGTGGCCGGCTTGAAGTCGCTGACCGCGGCGCACGCGAGGAAGACGTCACACGCGCCCAGGCGCTGCAGCACCGCGGCGTGCATCTCGTCGGCGCTGGTGACGCGGATCACCTCGAGGCCGTCGGGCACGCGAGCGCTCGTGGGCCCCAGCACCACGGTCACCGCTGCGCCCTTCGCGCGCGCGGCGTCGGCGAGCGCGAGGCCCATCTTCCCGCTCGAGGGGTTCGAGATGAAGCGCACGGGGTCCAGGTGCTCGCGGGTCGGGCCGGCGGTGATCAAGACGCGCTTGCCCGTCAGCGGGCCTGCGGTCGCGAGGCCCTCAGCGGCCGCGACGATCTTGGGCAGCTCGGCGAGGCGGCCGGCTCCGACGTCGCCGTCGGCGAGCGGCCCGACGTCGGGCCCCACGAGGCGGAAGCGGGGGTCGGCGAGCAGCGCCTTCACGTTGCCCTGGGTGACCGGGTTCTCCCACATCGCCGTGTTCATGGCGGGGGCGAGCAGCACGGGCCCGCGAAAGGCGAGCAGCGCGGTGGTGACGGCGTCGTTGCCCATGCCGGCGCGAATGCGGGCGATCAGGTCTGCCGTGGCGGGCGCGATGACGAACGCGTCGGCCCAGCGCGGCAGGTGCAGGTGGCCGAAGCTCGAGTCCTGGGCGGGGTCGAACGGGTCGGTGAACACCGGGTGCCCGCTCAACGACTGCAGCGTGAGCGGCGTGACGAACTCGCGGGCGGCGGGGGTCATCGCGACGCGCACGGTGGCTCCGGCGCGCTGCAGCTCGCGCGTCAGATCGCAGGCCTTGTAGGCCGCGATGCCGCCGCCGACGCCCAGGGCGATGCGGCGGCCACGGAGGTAGCCCGAGCTCATGCGGCGCCTATAGCAGGGATCGTTTTGCCCTCGTCCGGCTACCAACGTGCATGACCCTTCTGTTGTTGTTGTCGGCGGTTACGGCGGGCCAGCTCGAGATCAAAGACGGAGACAAGACGGTGCGGCTGAGCCTGTCGGAAGGCCTCGTGCTCAAGAACGGCCCCAAGCAGCTCACGCTCTCGGGAGCGGGCGCGGTCGCGAGCTCGGACGCCGGCCACGCCTTCACCGGCATCGCTCAGACCGAGGAGCACGCGTGCGCGCCCGGCGAGGACATCGACGTCAGCGGCACGAACAACCACCTCACCCTGACCGGCTCGTGCGGCGAAGTGACGGTGTCGGGCCTCGGCCAGACCGTGAGCATCGAGCGGGCGGCGGCGATCACGCTGTCAGGCAAGAACAACACGGTGACGTGGGCGCACGGCGAGCCGAAGGTCACGAAGAGCGGCGCCGGCAACCAGGCGTCGCGAGCTCAGGGCTGCCCGGGAACCCCGGCCGCGGCGGTCTCGGGCGGGCCCGGCGGCAAGAGGTAGCTCGACTCCGAGGCCCTCACGTCGACCCGCTCGCGCCTGACGCCCGACGAGTCGGTGGTGATGAGCGTGTAGACGCCGCAGGTGAGGCCCGCAGAGCGCGTGGGCCGATTGGGCAGCGGCAGGTCGAGCGCGACCGCGCCGACGTAGAGCGCGTCGTCGTCGAGCTGCTCGAGCGGCACGCGCTCGGGCTCGCCGGGCACGAGCCAGGCATCGCCCACCGGCTCGCCGACCGTGATCGTCACCGCGCACGTGCCGGGCGGCGCGCCGAGCGTCACGAAAGTCTTCGGGGGCGTCACCTTCACCGTCTGCCCCGTCGACGACAACCGGGTGATGAACATCCACAGCCCCTCGGGCACGTCGAGCTCGAAGCGGCCGTCGGGGCCCGAGTCGAGCCGCTCTTCGGCCGCGCCGTTGATCTCGCGCACCGTGATGCGCGCCTGAATCGGCCGGCCGGTCGAGTCCTTCACGATGCCCTCGACCCGAACCGGCGGCTCGAGCTTCACCGTCACGGTGGCCGCCTTGCCCGTGAGCTTCGTCTTGCCGCGGTGGTTGAGGTGCGTCGCGGTGAGGGTCGGCTCGGGCGAGTCTTGCGAGACCGAGAGCGTGAACGTGCCGTCGGAGCCGCTGGTCGTCGAGTCGATGCACTGGTCGCACGTCACCTCGGCGCCCGAGACCGGCTGGCTGCTCGCGTCGATGACGACCCCGCGCAAGAGCGGCGCCTTCTTGAGCTTGAGATCGCCGAGCTCGGTCGTGAACGGCTGCTCGACCGTCAACGACTCGAACCCCTCGGCGTCGACGTTCAGGTAGAGCTTGCCGTCGGGGTCGGCCTCGCGCCCGATCGAGAACCGGCCGTCGGTCGTCTCGAACTCGCGCCCGTCGATGCGAAACGCGAGCACCGGGCTGCCCGCCTCGTCGAGCACCCGCCCCTTCACGCCCGGCAGCGCCTCGAGCTTCAGCGTGACTCCGCTCGCGGGCGCCTTGGCCTTCACGGGCGCCTTCGTGGCGCGATCTTCTGCGGTCGCGGCGATCGAGTACGCCTGAGCCGGCTTCAAGCCCTCGAGGCGGAACTCGCCGTTCTCGTCGCTGAACGCGCTCGCTGCGACGTCGAGGTCGGCCTGCCCCTCGGAGGCCTTCGCCTCGCCGCCCACCAGGTGCACGTCGGCGTTCGCGACCGGGCGCCCGCTCTCGTCGACGACCCGACCCGAGATCTCGACGCCGCGCTCGAGCGCGATCGTCACGTCGGCCTTGCCGCCCGCGGCGAGCTTCACCACCTGCGGCGCGACGCGCTGGAAGCCCGCCTGCTCGACGCTCACCATGTACGAGCCACCGAGCAGCCCCGCGAGCCGCGCGTGCCCCCGCTCGTCGGTCGATGCGCTGCCGCTGTCGTCGGCCGAGGGCCCGGTGCCGTACACGCTCACGTAGGCGCCCTTCACCGGGTTCTTGTCGGCGGTCACGTGCACCTCGATGCGGCCCATCGCGTCGAGCTTGAGCACGATGCCCTCTGCGGGCGCCTTCACCTCTTTCGTCACCTGCCCCAGCTGGGGGTCGCGCGCGCGCAGGCGGTAGTCGCCGGCTTCGTCGACCTGCAGCTCGAACGTGCCGTCGTCCGAGGTCGTCGTCGCCTGCGCCTCGTGAATCTGGCTGACCAGCTCGACGGTCGCCGACGGCACGGGCCTGCCCTCGGAGTCGACCACGGTGCCGGTCAGCCGGCTGGCGGCCTGGAGCGTCACCTCGAGGTGGTTGTCGCCGGGCTTCAGATCCACGCGGCGCTGGGCGTCGCGCAGGCCGTCGGCTTCGACGTGCACCTGGTACGCGCCTTCGGCGAGCGGGTCGAAGACGACGAGGGCTCCGCTGTCGTCGGTCGTCTGCACGTCCGAGGTGCCGTAGCCGTCGACGGTGACGCGAGCGTCGTGAATGGGCTCGCCCTTCTCGTCGAACACGGCGACCGACAACCGCGCGGCCGGCTTGAGATCGACGCGCATGACCGTCTCGTCTCCGACCAGCTCGACGCTGCGCTTGGGGGCGACGTAGCTCTGGTACGACGCCGTGACCTCGTGCGTGGTGTCGGCCAGATCGTCGAAGAGCGCGACGCCGCCCTTCGCGACCGCCTTGATGGGGTGATCGAAGCCGGCCACCTCGACGAGCGCGTCGACGGGCTGACCTGCGAGGCGGGTCTCGACGCGAAGCCGCAGCGGCCGCTCGAGGTGCACGGTGGGGGGCCGGGCCACCCCGCCCTCGTCGAAGTCTTCGTCGGCCAGGTAGAAGTCGCGCAGCACCTGCGCCCGAAAACCGGCGGCCTCGATGAAGAGCCAGACGTTGTCGCCCGGCGCCACGAAGAGACCGCGATCGTCGGTCGTCGCGTCGGTCACCGCGCCCGTCGAGCGGTCGAAGATCGCGACGCGCGCACCGCGCACCCCCTTCATGTTCCCGTCGACGACGCGCACTTCGGTCGCGCGCACCTTCACCAGCTGAACCACCGGCGCCGTCTCGGGCTCTGCGCCGAGATCGACCCACTGCTCGCCTTCGCCGATGCCGGGGCGGCGCGCGTGGACGGTGAGCTCGCCGCGCGGCACCGCGTCGAGCTCGAAGCGGCCCTGCGTGTCGGTCTTCGTCGCCGCCAGCACCTTCGGAGCGAGCTTGCCCGCGCGCGCCAGCGCCACGAGCTCGCGCGCCGACGAGAGCGCGTCGCAGTCGTAGAGCGACGCTCCGCAGGTCTCGCACGTCAGCGCTTCGAGCAGCTCTCCGGCCGCGCCTGCCGTCACCCAGACCTCGGCGTTCGGCACCGGCCCGCTGTCGGTCTGCACGAGGCCCGAGAGGCGGGTGACGCCGGCGTCGGCGGCGAGCTCTTCTTGACGGTGCTCGAGCTCTTCGACGCGCTGGGCGAGCGTCTTCTGGCGCTCGCCGCTGACCTGGGGTTGCGCGCCGGCGTCGAGCTCGGTCGAGTCGGGCCACAGCGAGTACGCGATCGCCCCGCCGAGAATGGCGAGCGACGAGACGATCGCGATCGCACGGGCCGATCTCATCAGCGCACCAGCGACACTTCCGGCTGAGAGGGAACGTTGATCGGCACGACCATCGGCCCGCCGAGGGACTCGGCGTGGAAGCTCGCCCAGACGAGCGTGTAGGGCCCCGGCTGCAGCCCGCGGAAGGTCACGCGCTCTTCCTGCGGCTGGTAGACGAGCTGGGCGTAGTCGGCGCGCAAGAGCTCGAGCGGCGGGTTGCCGGCGCCCGGCAGCGCACCGCGCACGAGCCACAACGCGTAGCCGCGCTGGGGAGTCACCCGAACCGTCACGCTCGACGTGCCCGGCGCCGGCCCGAAGTCGAGGCGCGTGGTCTCGGCCTGCACGCGCGAGATGACGGCGAGCGGGTCGCCCTGGCGAACGCTCGGCGCAGACAGCGCGAAGCGGTACGTGCCGGCCGGCACCTCGAGGCTGTACGAGCCGTCGGCGCCGGTCACCACCGCCACCGGCTCGGCGCTGTCGGAGGCGATGCCCTGGATCTCGACGCCGCTCGCCGGCCGCCCGTCTGCGAGGTACGCGAAGCCGGTCACCCGGGTGCCGACCTTCAAGGTGAGCTCGATCGACCCGCCCGGCGCCTGCACCTGCGCCGACGCGGTGCGCCGGCCCTTGCGCGCCGTCACGGTGAACGTCTTCAGGAAGGGCGGGTTCGAGAGCGTGAAGCGGCCGTCGGCGCCGCTGAGCGTCGACTGCTCGCACTGCTCGCAGCCCACGACGGCGTCCGGCACGGCGGCCCCGCCCTCGTCGCGCACGATGCCCGAGAACGACGCGGCCTTCTTGAGCTCGAGGTCGCCGAGGTCGGGCGAGACGGCGCGGTCGACCATCAGCGGCTCGTAGCCCGGCGACTCGACCGAGAAGATGACGCGCTCTTCGGTCGCGGGCAGCGCGAGCTCGAAGCGGCCGTCGGAGCTGTCGACCTCGTGATCATCGACGCGGAAGTGCTTCACCGGCCGCCCTTCACTGACGACGCGCCCACGGAACACCGGCTGCCGGTGCACGACGACCTTCACCGGCGGGCCGCCGGCAGTGCCGTAGACGCGGTTCAGCTGATCGAAGCCGCGCTGGTTCACGCGCACCGAGTAGGTGACCTTCAGCTTGAGCGGCTTGAGCTCGAAGTTGCCCATCGCGTCGCTGACGACGGGCTCGGAGCCGCGGGGGATCACGCCGATCGCGACGCCGGGCACCGGAGCGCCGACCTGATCGACGACCTGCCCCGTGAGCACGGCGCCCTCTTTCAGCTCGGCCGTCATCTGCAGCAGCTGCCCCTCGGTGACGGTCACGGTCTGCCGCTCGGAGGGGAGGTAGTCGGGGTGAGCGGCGATCAGCGTGTACGTGCCGGCGGGCAGGCCGCGCATGAGCACGACGCCGTCGGCGCCGCTGGGGCGGTCGTTGCGGAAGTTGCCCTCGCGGTCGATGTACATCACGGCGTTCGCGCCCTCGACGCGGCGGCCGTCGGCGACGACGGTGATGGCGACGCCGGCGCGGGGCTCGAGCTGCAGCTCGACGCCTGTCGCGGGCGCGGTGACCTGGGTCTGACCGCCGCCCCAGTCGGAGTGGTGCGCGTGCAGCGAGTAGAGACCGGGCGACGGCACGCGCGCCATGAACGCGCCGCTCTGATCGGCCATCACCGAGTCGCCGGTCGGCGAGATGAGCACCGAGACGCCGGCGGCCGGGCGGCCGTACTCGTCGAGCACGTGGCCCGAGATCGTGGTGCCCTTCGTGAGCGTGATGACGACCGGGGTCTGGCCGGTGTCGACGTGCACGGGGATGACGGCGCGCTGGTAGCCGGGCGCCTGGCCCTCGAGCTTGTACTCGCCGGTGCCGATGGGGCCGAACGAGACGGTCTCGCCGCCGCGCGGCCGCTTCTCGAAGACCTTCTCGCCCGACGCGGCGAGCAGGCTGACGGTGGGCTCGGGCACGGTGTCGCCCTGCTCGTCGAGCACGGTGGCGAGCAGGGTGCCGCCCTTCTCGAGCTCGAGGGTGACGTGGGTGACGCTCTGATCGAGCGAGACCATCTGGGGCGCGGCCGAGAGATCGCCCGAGACGGCGGTGACGACGACGCGGTCGGGGTAGAGGCCGAGGAAGCGCGCGAGGGCGGCCTTCGTGGGCGACTCGCGGCGCAGGTGGTCGGCCGAGACGGTGACGGCGCCGTCGATGGGCTGACCGCCGTGCGTGAGCGAGACCTCGAGGGTGCGAGGGTCGAGGAGCGTGAGGGTGACGAGCTCGGGGCCGGCCTGCACCTGGGGGCGCACGGCGGGCAGCTTCCCGGGGGCTTCGGCAAGCACGTAGAACGGGCCTTCGCCGAGGCCCTTGAGCTCGAAGAAGCCTGAGGTGTCGGCGCTGACGTCGTAGAAGCGGGCGACGCGGCGGCTGATGGCGTGGACGTGGCCGCTGATGGGCCGGCCCTTGGAGTCGACGAGCCGGCCGGCGAGAGAGCGCAGCGGCGGGAGGAAGAGCTCGACGGGGTCGCCGGGAGCGGCCCGCTCTTTGACGCCCTCGCCGAAGCCGTCGCGGCGGGCCCAGAGGGTGAACGACACGCCGTGGAGGTGCTCGAAGCGGAACTCGCCCTTCGAGTCGGTGACGGTGGTGAGGGCGGCGCTGAGCTCGCCCTTCTTGGCGGCGAGGAGCGAGGCGACCTTCTGCCCGGACTCGCGCGCGGGGCAGCTCAAGAGCTGGCGGCGGCAGTCTGCGCACTCGAGGGTCGAGAGGCTCGCCTGGGTCGAGGCGGCGAGCGAGACGAGCGCGTCGGGCACGGGGTTGCCGGCCGGATCTTTGACGACGCCGGAGAGCGTGAGGCCCTGCTGAGCAGGCGCTGCGGTCACTTCGACGGCGTGGAACTCGGGCTCGGGCTCGGCGGGGAAGGCGGTGGGAGTCGGAGCTTCGGGGCGAGGCCAAAACGCCACAGTGAGCCCCGCGAGGGCCGCGAAGCTGGCTCCGATGACGACCGGCCGACGCATTGGGGAGAAAGGCTAGCCTACGAAGACAACTGAACGCAGGTAGCTGTTCCCCGCCGGCTACTGGCAGGAGCAGGTCACGGTGCCGCAGTCGATGGCGTTGGGACAGACCGGGGTGAAGCCGGCTCCGCAGCCAGTACCCACGCCCTGGCACACGGTGCCCAAGCCTGGATCCGAACAACCGCACGACTGGCAGCCACCGAGGCCGTTGCAGGCCTGCGAGCACGCGTTGCGCGGGTCCTGGCCGACGGGAGTGTTCGAGCACGAGGTGCCGTTCGTCGTGAACGCGCAAGAGCCGCAGCTGATGGTGGCGCAGATCGCGGCGGTGCACGCGGCGTTCGCGCACTGGCAGTTGTTGCTGTCGCACTGCGCGTTCTGGCCGACGGTGCAGGAAGAGCCCGTTGCGACCTCGCAGGCGCCCTGACCGTTGCAGGCGAACGTGCACGCGTTGTTCGGGTCACTGTCCTTCGGAATCGCGGGGCCGTCGCAGTTGAAGCCCGCGCCGAGGGCGCGACAGCCGAGCACGCCGGTGCAGTCCTGGAAGCCGCAGCGGCGGGCGCTCGCGGTGCACGCGGCGTCGGCGCACTCGCAGAAGCCCGATTGGCACGCGTTGTCGCTCGCGCAGAGATCGCCTGCGTTGTGCTTGCAGGCTCCGGCGCCGTCACAGGTGAGCGCGCCGGTGCACGCGTTCTTCGGGTCCTGGTTGTTCGCGATCTGCCCCGTGCAGGCGCCGGTGGAGTCGACGAAGTTGCAGCCGCTGCAGGCCGTCGCGGCGCAGCGGAAGCCGCCCGTGCAGGTCGCGTCCGCGCACTCGCAGAGGTTGCTCTCACACTGGTTCGCGGTCGTGCACGCCGAGCCGCTCGCGAAGTGACAGGCGCCCATGCCGTTGCAGGTCAGCGCGCCCGCGCAGAAGTCGAATGGGTCCTGACCGTCGGGCACTCCCGCGCAAGACCTGGAGTCGCTGCCGCCCGCGGTTCCACCGCCTGCCGTCGCGCCGCCCGCCGTGCCGCCGCCCGCGGTTCCGCCGCCCGCGGTCGCACCGCCTGCCGCGCCACCGCCTGCCGTGCCGCCGCCCGCGGTTCCGCCGCCCGCAGTCGCACCGCCTGCCGCGCCACCGCCTGCCGTGCCACCACCCGCAGTCGCGCCGCCAGCAGTCGAGCCGCCTGCAGTCGCGCTGCCGCCTGCAGTCGCGCTGCCGCCCGCAGTCGCGCTGCCGCCCGCAGTCGCGCTGCCGCCCGCAGTCGCGCTGCCGCCCGCAGTCGCGCTGCCGCCCGCAGTCGCGCTGCCGCCCGCAGTCGCGGCACCACCGGCTGTCCCAGCACCGCCGGCCGTTCCAGCCCCCCCGGCCGTTCCATCACCACCGGCCGTCGCGACACCACCGGCCGTCGAGCCAGCTCCACCGGCGTTGCCGGAGCCGCCGGCGGCGCCATCGCTTCCGCTCACACACTCGCCGTCGACGCAGTGGAGCCCGGTCGGGCAGTTCGACGACTCGACACACGGGAACTGGGGAGGAAAGCAGCTCGTCAGCGCGAGAAGCGCCGCGCACGCGAGGCGAAGCGACTGTCGATGGAGGGAGTGCAACATCGGGCGCCGGTAAGCAGCCTGCGTGCCGGGCGCCAAGTAGGCACAGCGCCGACAGCGCGCCGCCCGCGTCGCGCGACGTTGCGGTCAGACGTCACGTGCCTTCGACGCGGATCTCCGCGGGCGGCCCCGCGGGCCCTTCGCGACCCGAGCGCTGGCCGGACGCTCCTGCGCGCCCGCTGCGGGGGCTGTTGGTGCCCCACGAGCCCTGCGAGCCACCGGCGCCGGGCCCGCCCGATCGCCCGCCGCGACCGCCCGAGTTGAGGAACTGCAGCGCCGGAAGGTACGCCTGCGCGCTGCTCGAGACGATCACGCTGATGCGGCCGCCCTTCCCTCCGTCGGCGCCGTTGCCGCCGTTGCCACCATTGCCGCCGTTGCCGGCCGCTCCGTCGGGCTCGCCATCACCGGCGTCGCCGCCGCGGCCGCCGTGGCCTCCGTTGCCGCCGTCGCCGCCTTCACCGCCGATCGCCGAGACCGTGAGCGAGCCTCCGTTCGGGTCGATGAGGAACAGCTCCTCGCGGCGCGACCGAACGCCCCTCACCTTCACCTGCAGCAAGCGCAGCTCCGGAGCGGGCTGCGCCATCGACACCCGCACCTCGAGATCTTCGGCGTCGCGCCCCTGCTCGCCGTCGGCGCCGTCGCTGCCGTCTCGCCCGTCGGAGCCGTTGCCGCCCGGGTCCTTCTGAAAGCCCGACTTGCCGGGCACGCTGTACGTCTTGCCGTCGTGGCCTTTGCGGCCCGCCTCACCCTCGCGGCCCTGCGCTCCGTCGCGGCCCGACGCGCCGTGGAACGCGGCCGAGTAGCGGCACTTGAAGTGAATCGGCACCGTGAATGCGGTGGCGAGCTCGGGGTGACCGTCGACGGCGATGTCGAGCCGCGAGGGGATCTTCACCTGCATCGGGTCTGCGGGCACGTGCACGCGGCCCTCTTCGAGCGCCTGACCGTTGAGCGTGATGCGGTAGCTGTCCCAGCGCACCTTCCCGTCGCTGACGTTCTCCGAGCCGAGCACCTCGCCCGTCTTCAGCTTCGCCCAGATGCTGAGCTGCCCCGTCTCGCCCGGGCACATCGCGGTCTTGTCGAAGCGCACGTCGATCGACGTGACCGGCTGCTCGCGCAGCGCCACGCGGAAGCAGCTCGAGAACGCCGCGACGCTCGCCACCAGGAACACCCCTCTCACGGCGCCACCCCTTCGCACGGGACCTCCCCTTTCAAAGTCCACGCCGCCGAGCGGTCGACCCGCTCGAGCCGCGCCGTCAGCTTGTCGTAGCTGCCGCAGTCGCCCGCCTGCACCGCCGCGCGGGCGGCCGCCGAGTAGAGCGTGCCCAGCCCGGGGTGCGCGCCGCACGTCTGCTCGAGCTCCGCGACGGTGCGCCGCCAGCCGTTCAGCCCCTCGACCGCCGAGCGCTGCTTGCCGAAGTACGGCCCCGCACGCTGCAGCTCGTCTTGCCGGCACGCGGTGCGCGCGCGATCGAACCACTGCTGATCTTCGAGGCGCTGCTTCGACGCCGCCGTGAGCCCTGCCGCGTCTTTCACGCGCCCCTCGAGCTCGCGGTAGCGCCGGCTCGCGGGGAAGCGCTCGAGCGCGGCGCGCCACGCGTCGGCCGCCTCGTTGTTCCGCCCGGCCACGAGCAGCCCGCGCGCCTTCAGATCGAGCGCGTCGAGCGCGGGCTCGCCCTCGCGCTGCCCGGCGATGCGCTCGGCCATCGCCGCCGCCGCGTCGCACGCGCGCATGTCGACCTTCGCGAGCGGAGGCCACACGCTGTACGCCCCCACCTTGCCCTCGAGCACGAAGCGCACCGGCTCGAGCGGGTCGGGCACGGCGAGCTCGGGCAGCCCCAGCGCGCGCGCGCGGCTCAGATCGGCCGCCGGCAGCGCGGGCGTGGTGCCCTTCGGCAACAGCTCGAGCTCGCGCGCGAGCTGCTCTTCGTTGGCGAAGTACGAGCGCATCAGGCCGGCGGCCTCGTCGCCCTTCCCTTCGAGCGGGCAGCGCGGGCTGCCGCGCCCGAGGCGCGACTCGAGCAGCAGGAGCGCGTACGCGCTGCGCACCAGCCGATACGCGAGGAACACGCGGGCGTTCGGCCCTTTGAGCTTCGCGGGGTCGTGCGTCTCGAGGTACGCGTCGGCGTTCTTGAGCAGCTCGTCGCTGTACGCGAGCAGCGCGTCGTTGCGGCGCTGGGAGAGGGCCTCGAGCGCCGCGAGCAGCTCCTGCTGCCGCTCGCCGGCGAGGGCGAACTGCGGCGAGCGGCGAGCGACCTCGCCGAGCGTCTTCGAGGCCTCTTCGATGGCGCCCCGGTCTTTGAGGTCGAGGCCCTTCGAGTACGCGACGACGCTCTCGAAGTCGGCGCCGCCGGTCTTCACGGCCGCGCCGCCCAGCTGGGCGTCGAGCTTCGCGAGGAAGCGGCGGGCGAGCTCCTGCTCGAGCTCGAAGAACCTCTCTTTCGTGCCGGTCACGCTCTGCGAGAGCACGACCTTGCCGCTCGAGATCTCGACGAGGCGTACGTCGACGCGCAGCTGCGGTACGAAGCTGTGAAACGAGCCCGTCACCGCGTGCGTCGCACCGATGAAGCGCCCGACCTTGAGCGTGGTCTTCGGGTCGAACAGCCTCGTCTTCTGCAGGTCGAGCTCGTCGATGACCCGCTGCAGCTTCTCGCGCTCGACGACGGTCACCTGGTCGCTGCCGGCGAGGTCGGTGACGAGCATGTCGGCGACGCCCTTCTGCAGCACGTCGAGGCTCGAGTCGCCCGAGTCGTTGTCGAAGTACAGCACCGCCACGACGGGCTGCTTCGGCGCAGCGGCGAGCAGGGACATGGCGACGAGCAGGCTCAAAGGCGAGGAGCCGTATACCCCCGAGCCCGCCCACCTGCGCAAACCTCAGAAGTCGTAGCGCACGGCCAGGTTCATGCCGAAGATCTTGGCCGAGTAGCTGTACGACGGCACGACGTCGGTGACCTCTTTGACCGCCTGGCGCGGCAGCGCAGCGGCGGCCATGCCGGCGAGATCGATGGTGATCGGCGCGGCGAAGACCTCGAGCGGGTCGTCGAAGTTGAAGCCGACGCCGACCGTGCCGGCGATGGTGTTGCCGTCGAGAATGTTGGTGCCGGGCACGTTCTGGCGGGGCACGGCGGTGGGCCGGAAGAAGCCGCCGACGCGGGCGGCGAAGCGCTTCGTGAGGCGGTACTCGGCCCCGAGCTTCACGCTGATGGTGTCTTGAAAGCCGGGCGACGGCGGGGTCGACTCGAGATCGAGCGCGCTGCCGAGGCCGAGCGCTTCGAGCACGCGGCCGCCGACGTCGATGGTGATGTGCATGTACGGCGACGGGGTGCGGCTCCACATCTGGTACGAGCCGTCGAGGCTGACGGTGAACTGATCGGTCACGTCCCACGCGACGCCGAGGTTGAAGGTGTGCGGCGAGAAGTGCGTGACGCCCTCGAGCTTGAACGCGAGCGAGCCGATGCCCTCGAGCTCGACGGTCGCGGGGATCACGACCTTGAGCTGCATCTCCGACCGGTACGAGAACCCGAACCGCAGCTGGGGAATCGGCTGCACGACGATGCCCGCGTTCGGCGCGACGCGGGTCTGCAGCTCGGCGTCGAGCTGCTGCGCCGTCACCTGCCGTGAGAAGACGTCGACGCGGGTGTCGGCGCCGGTGCCGACGAGGTCGGCGAGCGCCTGAATGCCGATGCCGATCGAGAGCCAGTCGAACACGCGAATGGCGCCGCCGGCGAACACGGTGAGGCGCTCGGAGTGCGAGTTGTACGTGAACCAGAACGGGCGGCTCGGGTCCGGCATGTTGACGTGGACGAGGCGCTGAAACGGCAGGTGGGCTCCGACGCCGAGGGCGACGCGCTTCTTGAGCCTGCCGCCGAGCGGGCCGGCGATGCCGACCGAGGTGCCGACCGAGTCGGGCGGAGCGCAGTACGTGCAGTCGAGCATCGGGCTGTTCGACTGCGACGTCACCTCGGTGACGGGCTTGAAGTAGTTGACCGCGATGCCGAACGTCGACTCGGCGGGGCGCATGAGCAGCGCCGGGTTGTAGAACGCGGCGGTGTAGTCGTTGGCCTCGGCGGTCATCGCGCCGCCCATCGCGGTGGCGCGGGGCGCGAAGCCGAAGGTGTCGAAGATGTCGGCGTGGGCTGTGGCGCAGAAGAGGCAGAGCGCCGCGGCAGCGCCGGAGGGTCTCATTCCTCGGCGAACGGCTGAACGGCCTGGGCGACGGCGAGCTCCTGGCGAGCCTCCGAGAGCTCGGAGTTCGTCGCGCGCAGGCGATCGGAGAGCACCTGCACGAAGCTCCAGAGCATCTTCACCGCGAGGATGGACTCCTTCTTCATCAGGTTCATCAGGTCCTGCCGGGCGATGACCATGACGCGGGTGGGCTCGGTGGCGCGCACGGTGGCCGAGCGCGGAGCGTTGTCGATGAGGCCCATCTCGCCGAAGTGGCCGCCGGCGCGCAGCTCGGCGATCTCGACGCCGTTCTTCTCGATGGCGACGCGGCCGCGAATGACGACGAACAGCTCTTCGCCGGGCTGGCCCTCGGTGACGATCTCGCGCCCACCGGGGAAGGTGCGCGTCGTCGCGATCGACAGCACGGCGGTCTGCTCTTTGTACGTGAGGTGCCTGAAGAGGGGGATCTTCTTCAGGGCCTCCATGCGCGACTGCGCTTCGACGGTCTCTTCGGCGACCGACCCGGCGTCACCCTGCACGCCGACGACGACGGCGGTGATGTTGTCTTTGCCGCCGCGCTCGTTCGCGAGAGCGATGAAGCGCGCGGGCAGATCGGGCTTCGAGACCGCGGCGACGAGCGGCACGACCTCGTCGTCGGCGAGGTACCCGTGGAGCCCGTCGCTGCACAGCATGAACAGATCGCCAGGCAGCAGGTCGACGATGAGCGTGTCGACCTGCACGCTCTCTTGGATGCCGACGGCGCGGGTGATGACGTTGCGGTACTGCGACGTCTGCGCCTGCTCTTTCGTGATGGTGCCGGCCTTGAGCTGGGCGGCGATGAGCGTGTGATCTTCGGTGAGGCGGTGGCACTGGCCGTTGCGCACCAGGTAGACGCGGCTGTCGCCGACGTGGCCGATGACGCCGCGGTTGCCCGAGATGACGAGGCACACGAAGGTCGTGCCCATGCCGCGCTTCGTGTTGTCGCTCGACGCCATCTTGTAGATGTCGGCGCACGCGCGCTGCACCGCGACCTCGACCAGGCTCGAGGCGGCCGCGCGGTTCGTCTGCGTGGCCTCCTTGGCGAGGTCCTTCAAGATGCTCTTGTTGGCGCCGATGTGCTGCTTCACGACCTCGACGGCGCGGTTGCTCGCGACCTCACCGGCAGCGTGGCCGCCCATGCCGTCGGCGACGATGTACAGACCCAGGCCCGGGTCGACCAACATCGCGTCTTCATTGTGCTGGCGCTTGCGGCCGACGTCGGTTCCGCCGAAGGCTTCGGTAGTCAACGACACGCCGGTCACCTTATGAGCACTGATCCGGGGGGTGCAACAAAAGACGGCTCCGGAAGAGGCTGCACTGATACCGCGGCTCACCTGACTTGAACGCAAGCGCGGCACGCTTCGTGAGAGTCGTAGGTCGAGACGAAAGACGTGGCGCGCGCCACGCCGCATCAACTCAGGCGAGCGGCGGCTCCTACGCCCCGTTCGCCCGCTGCTCGATCAGCGTCCGGAAGCCGGCGGCGCTGTAGTACGTGAGCTCGAGGTTCCCGACGCGCAGCCGGGCGCCGTTCTCGAGGATGACGGGCTTCTTCGCGGTCAGCTTCGAGCTCTGCACCCAGGTGCCGTTCTTCGAGCCGGCGTCGGTGAGCGTCCACTTGCCGCTGCCGTCGTCGCGCTGCAGCCAGCCGTGGAAGCGCGACACCGAGGCGTCGTCGAGCACGATGTCGTTGTTCGTGGTGCGGCCCATCGTGACGCGCCGCTGAAAGACGTTGTCCTTCGACTTCTCGAGCACCGCGACGACGGGGTCGCCCTGCCCGATGACCGACGCGGTGATGCCGCTCGAGGTGCGCAGGCGGTGCCCCGAGCTCGAGTCTTCGTCGGGATCTCGCGGCTCGTAGACCAGCACCGAGCGCCCCTTGAGCTGCGAATCGAACTTCTTGGGATCATCGAGCATCCGATTGATCCACGAGAGCAGAGGGTCGGCCACGGGCTGCGGCCGATTTCACCCCAGCTTCTGACCTTCCGCCAGTGCAGCGCGGCACTGATGTAGGAGCGCCGGCCTCGCCTCGCCGACCCACGGCATGTCGACCACCGCCCGCAGGTAGAACGGCGACTGGCGCGAGAAGTACACGGCGCGCGCGAGATCGTCGAGCACCGCCCCGTTGAAGCCGAGCAGCGACGACGCCTTCGCGCGCACGAAGTGCAGCGCCGGCGCGTCGGGGAAGCGATCGAGCTCGTGCACCAGCCTGCGCTTCGCGCCGAACACCGCGAGCTCGAGGTTGAACGGGTGCACGCGCAGGCCGAGGTAGAGGTGCTCGCGCAGGTACACCTGCCCGATCGTCTCGAGCGACGCGGCGTCGTCGAGCTTGTCGAGCACCTCTTCGGGCTCCTCACGAATGCGCGACAGCAGCGCGAGCCACTGCGCCTCGCCGCCCGAGAAGCCGGCGTTCTCGAACGCGGCCTCGTCGAGCCGGTGGCCGGTGACGAGCGCGCAGAGCAGCTCGTGCCGCGCCTTCGCCTCGGGCGCCGGCGCGTGGCTGAGCAGCGGCGTCGGAGGCCCGCCCTCGACCGGCTGCGGCGCCTTCGCGGGCGAGTCGGTGCCCGGCTTCGGCAGCAGCCCGTGGAGCAGCGTGTCCCAATCGAGCCAGCCGAGCGTGGTGAAGCCCTGCGCGGCGCTGCGCTGCCGCCACACGTTGAGCCGGTGCAAGCCGATGACGCCGCCGACGTAGGCGGCGCCGATCGCGCTCGCGACCAGCAGGCTCAATGAATCTCCTCGGTGTTCCCGTCGCCCGGAGTGCCCGGCAGGCCGTCGTCGTCTTCGTCGGGCGTGCGGTCGGAGACGCGGTACTCCTCGCCGACCCACTTGCCGAGATCGACCATGCGGCAGCGAGGGCTGCAGAAGGGGAACGCCTTGTTGTCCGGGCGCGGCGGTACGTCACGGCGGCAGATGGGGCACTGCAGTACGGCCATGCCTCGGGTTCATAACTCACGCCGCTCGGCGTTCGCGAGAATGGCGGCCCGCTGAAAGGCGGCGAGGCCCTTGCGCGTGCGGTCGATGTTCTCGGTGAAGCGGCCGTCGGCGACGTACATCTCGGCGAGCCCGCGGCGAATCTCGTACGAGCACTCGTAGAACCACTTGCTGATGTGCGCGCGGTGGGCTTCGGCGAGGTCCATCGCGCGGGGGTCGTCGGGGCGGACGCTCTGGTCGAGCAGGCGCGCGAGCCCGTCTTGAATCGCCTGCGCTTCCACCTTCTGCTGCGCCCAGTCGCGCGCGGTGTACTTCGCGGTGCGGCGCTTCGATTCCTTGAACGCGTCGGTCTGGCCCCAGCGCTCTTCGGCTTCCTTCTCGAACGGGTCGAACACGATGATGCCCTCCAGGGCTTTGTCGATGGCTTCGATGAGCTGCTTCGCGCGGTCGGAGCGCTGCTCGAGCAGGCGGCGCTGCTCGATGAGCGCGGCGCGAACGTCGAACGCCGGGTCGCTCATGATGTGGTGGATCTCGTCGAGCGGCAGGTCGAGCTCCCGGTAGAAGAGGATCTGCTGCAGCCGCTGCAGCTGCGCCTTCTCGTAGAGGCGATAGCCGTTCGCGGCGCGGCCGCTCGGGCGCAACAGCCCGAGCTCGTCGTAGTGGTGCAGCGTGCGCACGCTGACGCCGGCGAGGCGGGCGAGCTGGCTGACGGTGAGTCCGTGCGTCTTCATGATGAGGCCGATCGATAAGCCCTCACGTTGCGGGAGGGTCAAGTCCGCCCGTAAGGTGCCGCCGAACGTGAGATTCCTGACCGTCGCGCTGCTGCTGCTCTTGGCCTGCTCGGGCAAGGTGAAGCCGATCGAGATGCCTCCGCCCGACCCCTTCTGCGGCGACGGCACGATCAACCCGCAGATCGGCGAGGAGTGCGAGGGCAGCGACCTCAACGGCGCCACCTGCCAGTCGCTCGGCTTCGACGAGGGCACGGTGACGTGCAGCGCGTGCAAGCTCGTGAAGAGCCTGTGCGTGAAGCGCTGCGGCAACGGCATGCTCGAGAGCGGCGAGGCGTGCGACGGCGACGCCGGCCTGCCGGGCTGCACCGACTTCGGTTACGTGAGCTGCAGCGCGACGTGCACCGTCGACCGGGCGCACTGCGTGACGACGCCGTACCAGGTCGCGAACGGAGCGCTCGCGATGGCGAAGGGCGGGCCCGGCGAGATCGCCGACCTGTCTCCGCGGGGCCTGGGCGAGCTCGTGATCGTCGTCGAGTCGCGCCGGCGCGTCGAGGCGGCGTCGTACAGCGTCGAGCGCGCCTTCGGGCAGGAAGGCGACACGCGGAAGTTCTTCTTCGGCAACGACCCCGTCGAGGCGATCGCGCAGTCGTTCGACATCGTGGCGCGCAACCGCGACGGCACGCTCGACCGGTACGCGTTCGACGCCGGCGCGTTCGCGCTGCGCCCCTTCCCCGACGCGGGCTGCAGCGGCCACATCGTGGGCACGCTGACCTCGGGTGAGATCGCGACGTCGAGCTGCGACGGCGGCGAGGTGCTCGTGTTCGGCGCGCAGGTGAGCCGCGCCGCCGCGAACGGAGGCGCCTGCACGCTCGGCGACTTCACGCGCGACGGCCAGCTCGACGTGCTCTCGCTCAACGGCACGCAGCTCGACGTGCACTCGCCGCCGTCGTTCGCGGCGCAAGACGCGGGGCAGCTGCCGCTCGCGCTGACGTCGCTGGCCTCGGGCGACTTCGACGGCGACGGCGATCTCGATCTCGCGGGCATCGCGGGCAGCAGCGTGAAGCTCATCGAGAACGTGGGCAGCGGGGCGTTCGCCGACCGGCTGACGCTGCCCGCGCCGATGGCGGCGCACCTGCGCGCGGCCGATCTCGATCTCGACGGGCGGGTCGATCTCGTCTGGGTCGCGGGCGACAAGGCGCAGGTGCGGCGCAACCAGGGCGCCTGGGTGTTCGCGCCGTTCGAGGCGACGTTCACCGTGGGCGCGGGGCCGTCGCTGTCGTTCTCGGTCGGCGACGTCGACGGAGACGGCGATCTCGACCTGGTGTCGACGCGGGCCGGGGCGGTGGCCGACAGCTCGGTGGCGTTCGTGCAGGTGAACCGGGTGCGGTGAGGAACCCGTGGTGACGAGTCAGTTGCGCAACGCCCGCGGTGTTGGTACTCCGCGCGCCGCGGTACTGCCGACATAGCTCAGTGGTAGAGCAACTGATTCGTAATCAGTAGGTCCCCAGTTCAAGCCTGGGTGTCGGCTCTGATGCAGCACACGCAGAGGCAAGGCCCCCAGCGGCTGTGCGCCGAATGCGGGGGAGGGATGCTGCAGGTCCCCTACATGAAGGACCCGCACAGCCCGCGTGTGTGGCTCGACCGCTGCCCGAAGTGCCGCGCGATCTGGTTCGACGCCGGAGAGGCCGAAGCCGCGGCGGGTGCCGACCTGCACCTCGCGCTCACGGCGAACGAGGTGCCATCGCCCTGCCCCGTCTGCCGGGTGCCGCTGTTCGAAGCGACGCTCGCCGGAGCGCCGGCCAAGGGCTGCGCGCGCTGCCGCGGCGTGCACCTCGAGGTGAAGGCGCTGCCGGCGGTCTCGTACAAAGAGCAGACCGACGACGACGAGCCGACGCTCAAGCCGCCGGCGCTGTTCGAGTGCGTGATCTGCAAGCGCACCTTCAGCCTCGACCAGGGCGACGGCGTGACGTGCAACGCTTGCGCGCCGGGGCCCACCATCACGGGCGAGAACGCGGCGCCGTCTCGCCTCGCGCGCCGCATCGGGCTCATGTCGCTGCTCGATCAGCTGTTCTGAACACAGCGCGAAGTTCGCGTTCTCGACGCCGACGCTGCTTCCAACGCTGACACTGCTTCCAACGCTGACGCGGTGCGGCGTGGCTTTAGGCTTTCGAGGCCTCGCGCCGTCGACTAATCAGCGGAGCCATGCCACCTGACGAAAACTACATGCGGGCGCCGGCTCCTCAGCCGCGGAAGACTCTCTACACCGAGGCGATGGAGATCTTTCATCGCGCTGCCGAGCTCATCAAGCTCGACCACCGCGTGCGGCTCGAGCTCGAAGAGCCCGACTACGAGCACATCTTCTACGTGACGACGCGGCTGAAAGACCGGCTCGTGCCGCTGGCGCCCGACGCGGCGAAGGCGTTCGCCGATCTGCCGGTGTCGAGCGTGAGAGACGCGGGCGGCTTCGAGCCGCTCGCCGACGGCAAGATCATCTTGAACGGCAAGGCGCTGCTCGGCAGCGACGTGAACATCCGCAAGGGGCACCTGCGGCTGCCCGACGGCAACGTGTACCAGCTGGTGCCCGGCGAGTCGGCGCGGTTCAAGGCGTACCGCGTGCAGCACAACCAGGCGCGCGGGCCGTACAAGGGCGGCATTCGCTACCACCGCGAGGTCTCGCTCGATCTGTTCAAGGCGCTCGCGGCCGAGATGACGTGGAAGACGGCGATCAGCGAGGTGCCGTTCGGCGGCGGCAAGGGCGGCATTCAGCTCGACCCGAGATCGCTGGGGCGCGAGGAGCTCCAGAACATCAGCCTGCGCTTCATGTACAAGTTGAAGTCGATGATCGGGCCGAACATCGACATTCCGGCGCCCGACGTCGGCACGAACGGCGAGATCATGGCGCTGTTCCTCCGCCAGTACTCGGACGGCGAGCACGAGCGGCACAACATGCGCGGCATCGTGACGGGCAAAGACGTGCGCATCGGCGGCAGCGAAGGCCGCGTCAAGGCGACGGGCCAGGGCGTCGCGTACTGCATCGAGGACTACTACCTCGATCGCGGTGAGTCGCTGCGGGGCAAGACGTTCACGGTGCAGGGCTTCGGCAACGTCGGCTCGCACGGCGCCGAGATTCTGCAGACGATGGGCGCGCGGCTGCTCGCGGTGAACGACGCCGACGGCACCATCTACAACCCCGACGGCATCGACGCGGCGGCCCTGCTGCAGTACGTGCACGAGAACCCGAAGAACCTGAAGCGCTCGGTGGCGGGGTTCCCGGGAGCCCAGACGATCTCGAAGAAAGACTTCTGGGAGGTGCAGGCCGACTTCTGCGTGCCGGCGGCGCTCGGCGGCGAGATCACGGCCGAGATCGCAGAGAAGCTGAAGGTGAAGCTGATCGCCGAGGGCGCGAACGGCCCGACGACGCCCGAGGCCGACAAGGTGCTGCAGAAGCGGGGCATCGACATGATCCCCGACATCATCGCGAACGCCGGCGGCGTGACGGTCAGCTACTACGAGTGGATCCAGAACAAGCGCATGGAGTCGTGGACCGAGGCCGAGGTGAACAAGCGGCTCGAGTTCGCGCTCAAGCGCAACTACCGCATCATCCGCGACATCTCGAAGAACACGCCGCGCAAGACGGACATGCACGACAGCCGCCGGTACTGCATCGGCCAGACGATGGACACGCGCGCCGCCGCCATGTGCCTCGCGCTCAAGCGCATCGAGGCCCACTACCTGCTCGAAGGGTTCAGCCAGTAACGAGGCAGGCGCGCAGCGTGGGCGTCGATCGGCGGCGAGCGCCCGACCACGCCACGCCGCGCGGCTCGCGCGAGCCGTCGTGACCGCCTTTCCCCGCGGGGCGCGTCTTTCGCCTCGTGATGCGCCTCACCCTCGCCTGCACCTTCGTGGTGCTGCTGTGCTCCGCCTGTTTCCGGTGCGACACCCCGTATGGCACGCCGTGCAGCTCGCCGCGCGGCTGCGCCGGCACGCTCGCGTGCGACGGGGCGCTGCCCGGCGGCTACTGCACCGAGGCGTGCTCGGAGGCGGGCGCCGACACCAACTCGACGCCCTCGCAGTGCAGGCAGGCCGCAGAGTGGCCCGACGGCATCTGCGCTCCGTTCGGCTCCGTCGGCGACGCCGGCCTGCAGTGCGCCGCGAAGTGCACGAGCGACGCGGGCTGCCGCGCAGGGTTCCGCTGCGTCGGCTTCGGCGCCGGCGCCGGCTGCGTACCTTGAGATTTCTCTGACGGTGCGCGGGTCGACCCGCTATCGTCCGCGCGCTTCAGTGCATCACGCGTTCGCGGTCGACGAGCAACAGAGGATGATCTTCCTTCGTCTCATAGGCCACGATGCGCAGCCCGACGCCCCGGGTGCCCTCGCCGTCGCCGCCGTAGTTGAGCGCGACCTGGTACCGCACCTCGCACAGGCACGTCATCTCGGTCGAGTCTTCACTCGTGAACGTCACCTTCACCCGCCCGCCCAGCGGCAGCGGCTCGCGCGTCTCGATGAAGAGACCCGTCGTGCTGACGTTTCTCGCCACTCCCCGCGTCATGCCGTCCGACGTCGTGAGGTACACGGTGAACACCTTGTCGAAGCGCAGGTTCTGGCGTCGGTCCATGTGCCAAGCGTCACCTGGTAGTCTGATGTAGGCAAATTATCTACCCAATGCCACACCTGGAGGACTGATGTTCAGAGCACTTGCGAGCGTGACGCTGTTGATGGCGACGGTGGCGTGGGCCGACGTCGACCCGAAGTTCGCGAAGATCCGCGACTCGGCGGAGGCGATCGAGGGGCTGGGCAACTTCCTCGACAAGTACGTCGGCGACTGCGGCACGGACATCGACTGCAAGAAGAACACAGAGACGTTTCGCTCGGCGGCGAACGGCAAGAAGTTCTACATGATCATCACCGAGGACTCCGTCTCGAACCTGCAGATGGCGTCGTACGACCCGGGCTCGCAGACGTTCCAGATGAACCTCACGCCGTTCTTCGCGGCGTCGAACTCGGCCGTGACCGGCGGAGCGCCGAGCCGCACCGACGCCAACGGCAACCCGGTGCTCCCGTTCATGACGATCAAGGGCACCGTCTCGGAGGGCGGCAACGCCCAGACCGTCGCGCGCATGATCTCGATGAAGACGCTGCGGCTGCAGGTGGTCTTCTCGCCGCAGGGCCTGTGGTCGCTGCCGAAGAAGGGCAAAGACAAGATCGTCGGCGTGAAGGCTCACATCGACGCGATCCTCGTCACGGTCGGCCGCACCGGCGAGCAGGTCGGCCTCTACCTCGCGAAGTAGAAAGGGGACAGGCTGCCTTTTCCGGCTGTTTGGAAAAAGATGCCTGTCCCCGCGCTCGTAGAAGGGGGCGCTCTGCCGAAAGGGACAGGCAGCTTTTTCGCTCGGACTCCGCGCTCGACTTCGTTCTGTTTGGCGGCGAAAAACCAGCTTGTCCCCGCGCTCGTAGAAAGGGGCGCTCTGCCGAAAGGGACAGGCAGCTTTTTCGCTCGGGCTCCGCGCTCGACTTCGTTCTGTTTGGCGGCGAAAAACCAGCCTGTCCCTACCGTCGCAGCACGACGTACTGCGAGGCGTCGCCGCGGCGGTACTTGAGCAGCACCGTCGCCTCGGTGCTCGCGTCGAGCGCCGCCTTCAGGCCCTTCAGATCCGTCACGCGCTGCTTCTGCACCTCGACGATCACGTCGCCGCCCTGCAGCCCCGCCATCTCGGCCGGCCCTCCCGGGAACACCGCCGCGACCAGAAGCCCGAGGTCGCCGCCCAGCTGCTTCGCCGCCTCAGGCGTCAGCTCCCGCACCACGAGGCCCAGCGCGTCCAGCCGCCCTGCCCCCACCATCGCCTTCAGCGCATCGACGCTCGGCCGCTCGATCAGCGTCGCCTGCATCTCGCGCTCCTTCGCGCCCCGCTTCACCGTCAGCTTCACCGTCGACCCCGGCGCGAGCAGCGCGATGCGCCGGAGCAGCTGCAGGTACGAGACGACCGGCCGCCCGCCCACCGCCACCACCCGATCGCCGCTCAAGAGCCCCGCCTTCTCGGCCGGGCTGTCTTTGAACACGTCGATCACCACCGCCGCCTTGCCGGCCGCGTCGTCGACCTCCTGAATGTTCACGCCCAGCCAGCCGCGCTCGGCCCGCCCGTTCTCGAGCAGGTTCGGCAGCAGATCCTTCACCAGGTTGATCGGCGCCGCGAAGCCGATGCCCTGCGCCTGCGTCACGATCGCCGTGCACACGCCCACCACCTCGCCCTTCATGTTGAACAGCGGCCCGCCCGAGTTGCCCGGGTTGATGAGCGCGTTCGTCTGAATGAAGTCGTCGAACGGCCCCACCCCGATCACCCGCTCGCGCGCCGAGATGATCCCGTGCGTCACCGACGTGTCGAGCCCGAACGGGTTCCCGATCGCCACCACCCAGTCGCCCACCTCGAGCTGATCCGAGTCGCCCAGATAGACGGTCGGCAGCGCCACCCCGCCCGCCCCCTGCAGGCGCAGCAGCGCCACGTCGGTCGACGGGTCGCGCCCCACCAGCGCCGCGTCGAGCTCGCGGCCGTCTGCGAGCCGCACCCGAATCGACTGCGCCCGCTCGACGACGTGGTTGTTCGTCACCACCAGCCCGTCGGGGCTGATGATGAAGCCCGAGCCCAGCGATCTCGACTGCCCGCCGTTGCTCGTCGACAGGTTCACGACCCCCGGCCGCACCGCCTTCACCAGCGGAGCCAGCGACGTCGGCGGCTCGAACTTCGGCAGCGCCGGAGGCCGCTCGCGAAACAGCCCACTGCCCCCGTCGGTCGAGACCGGCTTCGCCGACAGCGCCGCCTTGTGCGCGCGCACCTTCTCGGCCGCCCACTTCGACACGTCGTCATCCGGAGCGGCGGCGATCAGGGCGACGACGATGGCGGGCAAAAGGCTCATCGGGACGCGCTGTCGCTTAGCACGCCGCGAAAGAAGACTGCCGGGCTTGCGGGAGCCTCACGCGCCGCGCCGCGAGCCCCAGGCGGCCCTGCGCGACGGGGCACTTCGTCGCGCCCGTCTGACGTCAGGCCTCGGCGGGCTTCACGTACCGCGCCACCTTCACCCGCGCAGGCCGCACCACGCGGTCTTTGAGCCGGTAGCCGGCGCGCAGCTCGGCGGTGACGAGGTTGTCTTTGTCTTTCTCGGGCGTCACCTCGAGATCGGCGGCCTCGGCGAGGTTCGGGTCGTACGCGGTGCCCAGCAGCGGCACGCGCTCGATGCCGAGCGCCGCGGTCTTCTTGAGCAGGTTGTCGCGCACGACCGCGACGCCCTGCGCGAACGGGGTGTCATCGGCTTTGGCCAGCGCCAGGTCGAGGTCGTCAATCGCCTCGAGCAGCGCCAGGGCCACCTCGCCCCGCTCGACGTCGAGCGCGCGTTCGCGCTCGCGCAGGAGCCGCTTCTTGAACTCTTCGCGATCGCGCTCGAGGGCCTGGTACGCACGCGCCAGCTCATCGATGCGCTTGCGCGCCGTGGCCAGTTCCGCAACCAGATCGACCGGTGCTCCCTCATCGCTCATCGCAGAACCAAGCTAAGGCCCGAACGCGCCGTGTCAACCCATGAAAGCTCAACCGGTCAAGCTCGCGCGCAGCTGCCCCACCAGGAACAAAGAGCCACACCCGACGACGACCGCGTCGTCGGGAGCGCCCTTTCTCGCCGCCGCCAGCGCCTCGGGCGCCGACCCCGCGATCTGCACCGGCGCGCCGGGCATCAGCTTGCGCACCTCGTCGACGTACGCCTCGGGCTGCAGCGTGCGCGGGCTGCGCACCGGCGTCAGGTACACCGCCGAGCACTTCGGCAAGAGCGTCTTGAGCATCGGGCGCCAGTCTTTGTCGGCGAGCACGCCGAAGACGAGGTGCACCGGGCAGCCCGGGTAGACGGCGTCGAGCGCCTTCACGAGCGTCTCGGCGCCCTGGGGGTTGTGGGCGCCGTCGAGCACGACGCGCGGAGCGCCGGGGAACTCCTCGAGGCGGCCGGGCCACTGGGTGCCGGCGAGGCCCGCGCGGGCGTTCTCGCGCGAGATCTTGAGGCCGCGATCTTCGAGCAGCTCGAGGCAGGCGAGCGCGACCGCGGCGTTCTGCACCTGGTGCGGCCCGCGCAGGCCGAGCTGCAGGCCCGGCACGCGGGTGCGCATGCCCCGGTACGTCCATCTCGGTTCGTCTGCTGGCAGCACCGGCTCTCTCGCCCGCTGCGAGGCTGACGCGTCACCGCTGACCGGCGGCCGACGCGTGCCGGCCGGCTCGGGCTCGAAGTCGAAGTCCTTGCCGATGCGGAACAGCCGCGCGCCCGCCGCCTGGGCGGCGCGCTCGATCACCTCGAGCGCCTCGGGCGGCTGCAGGCCGACGACGACCGGCACGTTCGGGCGAATGATGCCGGCCTTCTCGGCGGCGATCGCGGGCAGCGTGAAGCCGAGGTACTCCATGTGATCGAACGACACGGGCGTGATGGCGGTGACGACGGCGCGCGCGGCGGTGGTGGCGTCGAGGCGGCCGCCCAGGCCCGTCTCGAGCACCGCGACGTCGACGCGCTCTTCGGCGAAGTGCTGCAGCGCGACGACGGTTCCGAACTCGAAGTAGGTGAGGTCGAGCGACGGCGGCACCGCCGCGCGCACGCGGTCGATGCCTTCGGCGAGCGCGCCGTCGCGAATCGGCTCGCCGTTGATCTGAATGCGCTCGTTCACGCGAATCAGGTGGGGCGACGTGTACAGCCCGACGCGGTAGCCCTGCGCGCGCAGGCACGACGCCGCGAACGCGCACGTCGAGCCCTTGCCGTTGGTGCCCGCGACGTGCACCGCCGGGTAGTGCGTGTGCGGGTTCTTCACCGCCTGCAGCGCTTCGCGGACGCGATCGAGCCCGAGGCGAATCGTCGAGGGCTGCAGGCCCTCGAAGAACTTCAGCGACTCTTCGACGCTCATGTCACGCCATCAGGCCGATGAGCTGGCCGAGGCGGCCCTTCAGATCTTTGCGCTGCACGATCGCGTCGATCATGCCGTGCTCGAGCAGGAACTCGGAGCGCTGGAACCCCTCGGGCAGCTTCTGGCGAATCGTCTGCTCGATCACGCGGGGGCCCGCGAACCCGATGAGCGCCTTCGGCTCGGCGAGGATCACGTCGCCCAGCCAGGCGAACGACGCGGCGACGCCGCCGGTCGTCGGGTGCAGCATCACCGAGATGTACGGCTTCTTCACCGCGCGGAAGCGCGCGATCGCGGCCGACGTCTTCGCCATCTGCATGAGCGAGAAGATGCCCTCTTGCATGCGCGCGCCGCCGCTCGCCGAGAACACGATCGCGGGGCACTTGAGATCGAAGGCGCGCTCGAAGACGCGGGCGACCTTCTCGCCGACGACGCTGCCCATCGAGCCGCCCATGAACTCGAACACGAAGCAGCCGACCGACACGGTCTGGCCGTCGATCTTGCCGACTCCGCCGACGAAGGCGTCGTTCTCGCCGAGGTTCTTCTTCGTCGACTTGAGGCGGTCTTTGTACTTCTTCGAGTCCGAGAACCCCAAGGGGTCTTGCGGCTCGAGGCCGGCGTCGAGCTCTTCGAAGGTGCCGAGGTCGAGCAGCGCGCTGAGGCGCGAGCGGGCGGGCAGCGCCATGTGGTGGCTGCACACGGGGCAGACGTTGAGCACCTTCTCGAGGTCGGCGCGGTAGAGGATCTCGCCGCAGCCCTCGCACTTGACCCACAGGCCCTCCATGCGGGACGAGGGTTTGAGGTCTGCCTCGTTGGGGTCGGACTGGAGGATCTTGGGCTTTTTCGAGAACCAGGCGGCCATGGGGCGGAGGCTTGAGGTAGCAGCTTCGATCTCAAGGCTCAAGGCCGGTGGAAGGTGCGCAGCTGCGCGGTCGTCGTGTAGCGGGCGCTCTTGAGCCCCATGCCGAAGGGCGTGTGCGCGGGGTACAGCCTGATGCGCTTGCCGGTGCCCGGGTCGTGCGCCACGTAGTAGCGCCGGCCGTGCTCGTCTCGGCGCCGCGCCGTCACGGTGAGCCAGTGATCGGTGCCGTTGGCGCCGCCGTTGTTGGCGCCGCCGCGGTACGACACGCCGATCACCACCGGGCGGTTCTGCCGCAGGTTCGCGTCGATGCGGTCGAGGCTGAACGCGGGCCGCGAGGCGGTGAGGCCTCGCGCGCGCGCGGCGTGCTCCCAGCTCAGGTTGTTGCCGTAGTACCCGCCGTGGTGATCGCAGTAGCGGTCGAGCTCGCCGGGGTCGATCGGGCGCCCCGAGATTCGGCTGATCGCCATCGCCGTCGCGGTCAGCGCGCACCCGGCCCTCGCGATCGTCAGCTTCTTGTTGCCGAGCGCGCGACCGCCCCAGCGGCGATCGTCCTGATCGTAGAGCGGCGTGCCCTTGTCGGCGTCGTAGTCGACCTTCGGCTTCGGCTTCGTCGTCGGCGGCGTCTTCGCGAGCGCGGCCGCCATCGCCCGCCGCGTGCCCTCGGTGAAGACGCCGTTCGCAGGCAGGTGGTGCCGGCGCTGAAACGCCTCGACCGCCGCCTGCGTGTGCGGGCCGAAGATGCCCGGCCCCGTCTGGTACGCGCCGCGGCCCAACAGCCCGAGCTCGACCAGCGCGTGCTGGAGCTGCTTCACGTGCGCTCCGCTCTGGCCGCGGTGCAGCGGCGCCTTCGGCAGCGCGTCGAACCCGTCGGCCGAAGCCGCGGCGGCCGGCGCCTGCACCGCTGCGGCCTCGGGCGACCGGAACGCGGTGATGACGCTGCGGAGTGCGGTGATGGGAGTCATGCCTCAATCGTCGGCACGCTCGGCTCAACGTCTCGTTTCGACTCTGGAAGCGGCCGCTACGTTTTCAGCATTGGAAGGCTCTCGACCTCGGCCCTCGCCTTGGGGATGGCGGCGGTCAGCACCTCGGCGCCGGTGCCCGTGCAGAGCACGTCGTCTTCGATGCGAATGCCGCCGAAGCCGCGGCCGCCGTTCATCGCGAGGAACTTCTCGGCGAGCTCCCAGTTCACCTGGCCCTTGAACTGCTCGCGCATCGCCGCCGAGCGGATGAGCTGTGGCACGAAGTAGATGCCGGGCTCGATGGTGAAGGTCATGCCCTCGGCGAGGTCCATGTCCATGCGCAGGTACTTCGTGCCGAACTGGGTGCTGCGCGCCCGGCCGCCCGGGTAGAGCACGCGATCGCCGAAGGCCTCGAGGTCGTGAACGTCGAGGCCGAGCTGGTGCCCGACGCCGTGGGGGAAGAAGACGGCGTGCGCGCCCGACTCGACGAGCGCGTCCGGCGACCCGTGGAGCAGGCCCATCTGCTGCAGACCGTCGGCGACGGTGCGCGAGGCGAGGCGGTGAAGGTCGCGGTAGCGGGCGCCGGGCCTCACGGCGGCGATGGCGTCGAGGTTCGCCTGCAGCACGGTGTCGTAGACGTCGGCGCCCTCGGCGCTGAACGGGCCGCCGACGGGCCAGCAGCGCGTGACGTCGCTGCAGTAGCCGCTGGGCGCTTCACAGCCGGCGTCGAGCAGCACGATGTCGCCGGTCTCGAGCACGTTGTCGTGGCCGCGCGCGTGGAGCACCTCGCCGCGCACCGAGAGAATGGTGCCGTACGCGGGCACGCAGCCGACGGTGTGGAAGATGCCCTCGACGATGCCGGCGAGCTCCTGCTCGTGAACGCCCGGAGCGCTGTCGCGCATCGCCTCGACGTGGGCCGCGTGGGTGATGCGCGCGGTCTCGCGCATCTGGGCGAGCTCGGTCGCGTCTTTCTTGAGGCGCAGGGCGGCGATGGCCTCGAGCACCTCGGGCGGGCCGATCTTGAGCGGGTCGTCGAAGTCGAGGTCGGCGCCCGTGAGGGCGCGGGCGCGGCGCGTGGTGCGCGCGTCTGAGACGGCGAGCGTGTCGAGGGCGGCCTGCGACTTCAGCTCGTCTTCGAGCCACTCGATGGGCTTCACCGCGTCGACGTCGTGGCGCGCGCGCTCGGCCTCGAGCGAGGGGCGCTCGCCGTCCCACACGGCGTCGTCGAGCGTGCGCTCGGGCAGGTAGAGCGTGACCTTGCCCTTCGCGGGGTCGAAGAGCGCGGCGCTGCTCGGCTCGGGGCGCTCGAAGAAGTAGAGGAAGCTCGAGTCGGCGCGGTACGGGAAGGGGTTGTGGGGGTAGTTGCGCGAGATGGGCCCTCCGCTCCAGAGGAGCAGCGGGCGCTTCAGCGCGGCCATGAGGCGCTTGCGGCGATCGGCGAAGCCCATGGCGGGCGTCATAGCAACTATTCCGCGGCTCACCTGAGTCGACCGCAAGCGCGGCACGCTTCGCGAGAATCGTGAGTCGAGGCGAAAGACGTCGCGCGCGCCACGCCGCGATCAACTCAGGCGAGCGGCGGGTCTAGACTGTCGGGGTGCGCTTCCTGGGGGTGTGGCTGTTTCGCCTGTACCTCGTGCAGCTGCTCGCGATCGTCGCGGCGGCGACGGCGGTCGCCGTCACGGTCGAGAAGCTCTTCGGGTGGTCAGAGCTCGACTGGAAGACACGCTTCCTCGATCGCCTGCTCTCGCGCCACAGCGTGCTCTTGCCGGCGCTGCGGAAGAGCTTCGCCGACGACTACGAGGCTCCCGACGACGGGCCGGGCTGGAGCGAGCAGCAGCTCCCGAAGCTGTGGGGCACGTGCCGGGCGCTGGCGCAGCAGCTCGGCTGCCCTGCTCCCGACGCGATTCACCTCTCGGTCGAGCCGGGCGACTGCATGGCGTGGCAGTCGCGCGCGCCGAGCGGCCCGTTTCGCCGGCACATCGCGCTGAGCCTGCTCGACCTGCGGCTCTTGTCGCACGACGAGGCGCGCGCCGTCATCGCGCACGAGATCGTGCACGCGGGGTTCGATCACTCGCCGCAGAGCTACGACGAGTTCAAGCAGCTGTGCCTGATGAACGGCGTGGTCGACCTGCTGCCCTTCCCGCTCATGGTGCCGGTCTGGGTGGCGCGCGCGCTGTTCGGCGTGGGCGCCGGCCTCGCCGCGCACGAGCACGAGCGCGAGGCCGATCGAAAGGCGGCCGCCGTGGTCGGCGGCAACCACGCCGCGCGCGCGCTGCAGCGCATCATCTTGCAGTCGCCGGTGCTCGAGCGGGTCTTCGCGTGGATCTACCATCGCGCCGAGCTCGGCGAGCGCGTGCCGATGCGCCTCGCCGAGGCCGCGTTTCAGCTCTACAGCCGGTACGACTGGTCGAAGCTCCGCAAGCGCGCCGAGGTCGACAGCATGATCCCCGGCGAGGCGCACCCGTCGCTGCCCGAGCGCGTCGCCGGCGCCGAGAAGGCCGACACCCGCACCGGCATCGGCGGCGACCGCGCGTTCATCGACGCGTACCCCGAGCTGCTCGTCGCCGAGGAGCTGCTCACGAAGACGTACTTCCCCGACAAGCTGCAGCACCAGCGGTCGGACGCGTCGCAGCTGCGGCGCAAGGCCCTGGCCGCGCGGCTCAAGAGGCGCTGAGTGGAGCCCTGGGTCGAGACGCCGCGGCTCGATCGCGCGCTCTTCGTTCTCGTGCCCGGCGCCGCGGCGTCGCCGCTCTTGTGGTTCGCGCTGCCCGGGTATGCCGTCGACTTCGGCCTTCGCTGGGTGCCGCTCATCGCGGCGCTGACGACCGCGGCTGCGTTCGTGCTCCTCTCGAGGAGGCTCACGGTGCCGCGCTCGCACCTGCTGCCGCGGGTCGCGCTGATCGGCCTCGCGTCGGGCTGCCTCCTGTTCACGGTGCTGCAGCTGCTGAACCGCTACGGCGATCGGGCCCCGCCGGCGATCGAGACCGTCGAGGTGCTGGCCGTGTCGCCGCCGTTCGGGCGGTACTCGGGCCACACGACGTTTCGCCGACCGGGCCGCCCCGAGACGTACGAGATCGAGAGCGGCTGGCACGCGAGCGTGGGCAAGCCGATGCGCATCGAGTTTCACGCCGGGCTCTTGGGCTGGGCCTGGCTCGAGAACGAGTAGTCGAAGCCGCCACCGAGTGTGTTAGCGAAGGCGGCCATGCGTGCGCTCGTCATCACCTCGCCCGACGGCCCCTCGGCCCTGTCGATCAAGGAAGTGCCCGACCCGGTGGTGCCCAAGGGCCACCTGCTCGTCGCCGTGAAGGCGGTGGGCTTGAACCGCGCCGATCTGTTGCAGTCGCTCGGCCTCTACCCGGCTCCCGAAGGGTTGCCGCAAGACATTCCCGGCCTCGAGTTCATGGGCGTCGTCGAGAAGGCGGCGGGCGGCTTCAAGAAGGGCGATCGCGTGATGGGCCTCACGCCCGCGTGCGCGTTCGCCGAGAAGCTCGCCGCGAACCCGAAGCACGTCGTGCGCGTGCCGAGAGAGGTGAGCGACACCGACGCCGCCGCCCTCGTCGAGGCGTACACGACCGCGTGGGACGCCGTCTGGCTGCAGGCCGGCATCCGATCAGGCCAGCGCCTGCTCATTCACGCCGTCGGCTCGGGCGTCGGCACCGCCGCGGTGCAGCTCGCGCGCGCGCTCGGCGTCACCAGCGTCGGCACCTCGCGCACGCAGTCGAAGCTCGATCAGAGCAAGCCCGACGTGCCGGTGCTCGTGAACGGCGACCCGCCGCTCTTCGCCGAGAAGGCGGGCCCCGTCGACGTGTGCCTCGATCTCGTCGGCGGGCCGTACTTCGCCGAGACGATCGAGGCGATGGCGCTGCGCGGCACCATCATGGTCGTCGGAGTCACCGGCGGCCCGAGCTCCGAAGTGCCGCTGCGCCTCGTGCTCGGCAAGCGCCTGCGCATCATCGGCACGACGCTGCGCGCCCGCGACGACAAAGAGCGCACCGCGCTCACCGCGAAGTTCGCGCGCGACCTGTTGCCGCTGTTCAAGAAGGGCAAGCTGAAGGCGGTGGTGAGCCAGGTGCGGCCGATGAGCGAGGCGGTGCAGGCGTTCGAGCAGATGGCGAGCAACGACACGTACGGCAAGACGGTGCTCACGTGGTGACCGAGAAGGGCTTCGACCCGAACGCGGCGGCGGCTCCGGACTCGGGCGTGTTCGGGCTCGACGTCGAGCCCGAGAAGGCGGCGGTCGTCTTGATCCCCGTGCCGTTCGAAGCGACCACGAGCTACGGCGGCGGCACGGCCGACGGGCCCCAGGCCGTGCTCTCGGCGAGCCGGCAGGTCGACCTGTTCGATCTCGACACGGGCAAGCCGTACGAGGCTGGCATCGCGATGCTCGAAGAGAGCGACGAGGTGCGCGTGTGGAATGACGCGGCCAAGAAGCTCGCGAAGCCGATCATCGAGGCGGGCGGCGCCGGCGACCCGGCGCCCGTGAACGTGCTGTGCGAGCAGATGAACGACTGGGTGTACGAGCACGCGAAGGCGTGGTTCGCGCGCGGCAAGCTCGTCGGGGTCGTCGGCGGAGATCACTCGACGCCGTTCGGCAACATCAAGGCGTGCGCCGAGAAGCACCCGGGCCTCGGCGTGCTGCACCTCGATGCCCACGCGGATCTGCGCGACGCCTACGAGGGCTTCACGTGGAGCCACGCGTCGATCATGTTCAACGTGCTGAAGCACATTCCGCAGGTGAAGCGGCTCGTGCAGGTCGGCATCCGCGACTTTTCCGAGAGCGAGCACGCGGTGATCGCGGGGTCAGCTGGCCGCTGCCGGACGTTCTTCGACGCGCAGCTCGCCCGCGGGCGCGACGCCGGCGAGAGCTGGCGCGAGCAGGTCGACCGCATCGTGAAGGAGCTGCCGGGCAAGGTCTACCTGTCGTGGGACATCGACGGTCTCGAGCCGACGCTGTGCCCGCACACGGGGACTCCGGTGCCGGGGGGCTTGAGCTTCAACCAGGCCGTGTCGCTGCTCGACGGCGTGGTGCGCGCGGGCAAGCAGATCGTGGGGCTCGACCTGAACGAGGTGGCTCCAGGCCCCGACGGCGACGAGTGGGACGGCAACGTCGGCGCGCGGCTGCTCTACAAGATGATCGGCTTCGCCCTGAAGTCGCGCGGCTAGAAAAAAGGGGACAGGCTACTTTTTTGCGCAACGGCCTCGGCGTCGGCTGCGGTGGCCAGCTTCTGGGTTGCGCAAAAAAGTAGCCTGTCCCCTTTTTTCTATTCGGCGTTCCAGTCGGAGGCCGGGAGCACCTTCCACCCGGTGTCGAGCTTGCCGCCCTTGAAGCGCAAGACGCGCAGCGGCCACTCGCGCGGCGTCTTGTTGGGGCCCTCTTTGCTCATCACCGTCCACCGGTACATCTCGATGGAGTACTTGCCGCTGTTGCCCGCCTTCGCGAGCACCGCGCGCATCGGGTTCTTCGGGTGCCAGTACACCTCTTTGCCGACGCGGCACGTGTACGCGAGCACCGGCGCGGCCTTCAGAAACGCCTGCGCCTTCTCGAGCGTGGGCTTGAGCAGCTTCTCGGCGTCTTCCTTCGAGACCTCGGTGACCTTGAGATCGTCGCCGACCGCCTCGGCGCCCATCAGCTTCGTCAGCGCCTTGCGGCCCGACTTGTCGAGCTCGTTCATCATCTGCACGGCCTTGCCGAGGTCGCCGTCTTCCTTCTTCGCCTCGACGTTCTTCAGCTCGGCGTTCTCGAGCGTGAAGAGCTGAGCGTTCATCGTCACGCCGCCGAGCAGCAGATCTTTGCCGGCCTCGTCACCCTTGCCTGTGAGCGCGTTGATGTAGGTCGTCGCGACCTTCTTGGCCTCGTCTTCCTGAGCGAAGGCGGGGACCGCGAGCAGCAGGGCCGATGCAGTGAGCAGGCGCATGAGCCCTTCTTAGCGAACTTCCTAGCCCCGGAAGAAGAACAACCACAGCAGCAGCACGACGCCGAGGGGCACGCCTGCCGCCCAGAGCAAGACGGGCACAGCGATACGGCCACGGATCTGCTGAATCTGATTCATCGGTCTCATCGTCGGTTCTCCTGACGGGTCAAGGTTGCACTGTTCGCGCCAGTGGCTATGTCGCGTCTCGCCATGAACATGCTCATTCTCGCCACGGCGACCCTGCTCGCTGACGTGAACAGCCGCCGCGACGCCGTCGTGCAGGTCGTCGAGAAGGTCTCGCCCGCCGTCGTCTACGTGGGCACCGTGCAGCTGGTCGAGCGCGGCTTCCGCTCGTTCAGCCCGCTCGACGACTTCTTCTTCGGGCCCCGCGAGCGCACCGAGGCGGTCGAGGGCCTCGGCAGCGGCGTCATCGTCGACCCGAACGGCACCATTCTCACCAACGAGCACGTCATTCGCGGGGCGTCGCAGATCCACGTGATCCTCGCCGATGGGCGCAAGCTCGACGCCGACGTGATCGGGTCGGACTCCGACAACGACCTCGCCGTGCTGAAGGTGACGGCGAAGGGGCCGCTGCCGGCGGCGAAGCTGGGCTCGTCGGGCGATCTGATGATCGGCGAGAAGGTGATCGCGATCGGCAGCCCGTTCGGTCTGAAGAAGACCGTGACGGCGGGCGTGGTGTCGGCGGTCGGGCGCAGCTTCTCGGCCGACAACCGGACGTACGACGACTTCATTCAGACCGACGCGTCGATCAACCCGGGCAACTCGGGCGGGCCGCTCTTGAACATCGACGGCGACGTGATCGGCATCAACTCGGCGATCTACGCCGGCGGCCAGGGCATCGGCTTCGCGATCCCCGCAGACAAGGTGCGCCGCGTCGTCGCCGAGCTCTCGCAGTTCGGCAAGGTGCGGCCGGCGTGGGTCGGCTTCGAGGTGCAGAACCTGAACCCGAAGGTCGCGCACGCGGCCGGGTGGGATCGCACGTTCGGCGCCCTCGTCACGCAGGTCGAGCCGGGCTCGCCCGCCGAGAGCGCCGGCATGCAAGAGGGCGACATCGTGATGAGCGCGGGCGGGCACCAGATCGACGACGCCTCCGAGCTGCGGGTGCGGCTCAAGAGCTACCCCGCGAAGGCCGGCTTCCCCGTCGAGGTGTTCCGCGACGGCAAGACGGTGCCGCTGACGGTGACGCCGAGCGAGTTCCCTCCGAAGCTCGCAGAGGAGCTCTCGTGGAAGCGGCTCGGCTTTCGCGTGAAGGCGGCGACAGGGGCGCTGACGATCGCGGCGATTCGGCCGGGGTCGAACGCGGCGCGCATCGGCTTCGCGCCGGGCGACGTGGTGCTGAAGGTGAACGGCCGGCCGGTGGCGAGCGAGAACGACTGGCGCGACGCGCTGGTCTCGGCGCGCGGGTCGTCGTCGGTGCTGCTGCTCGTGAAGCGGGGCCGAAACGGCTACCACGTGACACTCCCGTTCTGAGTTGTTGACCTCTGAGAAAACCCCCGTACTCTCGGGGTGATGGCGGTGCGCTACCAGGCGATCGGGCCCCTGCTGGCAGGCGAGGGCAGCCGTGCGTTTCTGGGGCTCGAGATCTACGACGACGGCCGGTCGTACCCGGTGGTGCTCGTGTGGCTGCCCGAGGCGGCAGAGGCCGACCCGACGCTGCTCGCGAGAATCCAGCGCGAGACCGACCACGCGGCGAAGCTCGACCACCCGAACATCGTGCACGTGCACGGCTTCGGGAAGCTCGACGAGGGCCACGCGCGCGTCGTCGAGTACGCCGACGGCGAGAGCCTGCGGAAGATCATCGAGCGCGCCGAGAAGATCCCCCCGGCGCTCGCCGCCAAGATCGTCTGCGACGCCGCGACGGGCGTTCACTACGCGCACGTCGCCGGCAACGACGACGGCACCCCGCTCATTCACGGCGACATCCGCCCCGAGACGCTGCTCGTGTCGTTCGGCGGCGTCGTCAAGGTGACGGGCTACGGCGCGCTCGCGTTCGCGCCCCGCGAGATGGGCGGGCAGCGCGTGAAGGGCCGCCGCGTGCACACGGCGCCCGAGCAGATCATCGGCGGGCGCGAGAGCTTCAGCCTGCAGACCGACGTGTACCTGCTCGGGCTCGCGCTGTGCGAGTGCATCACCGGCAAGGTGCCGTTCTCGGATCAGGCCGAGTTCTTCGATCACGCGGTGCTGACGCTGCCCTTGCCTCCGATGGAGCCCGGCCTCGCGCCCGAGGGCCTCGAGCCGGTGCTCGCGAAGGCGTGCGCGAAGAAGGTGAACGATCGCTACCCGACGCCGCTCGCGTTTCGCGAGGCGGTCGAGGCCGCGATGGGCCCCCTGCCCTCGAACGACGAGCTCTCGGAGTGGCTGCGCAAGCAGTTCCCGGGCTCCGACGAGGCGCGCGCGGCGCGGCGGCAGACGATCGACTCGGCGATCGCCGAGGCCGCGCGCAAGCTGTGGGGCGAGAAGACGCGGCACGGCACGCCGGTGCAGACGCCGGTGGTGGGTGCTCCGGTGCCGTCGAACCCGTCGCCCGACCTGACGCCGGTGGCGACTCCGGCGGTCGAGAAGAAGAAGATCACGCAGCCGCCCCGCCCGGCCACGCGCAAAGACCCCGAGCCGGGCATCAAGATCACGTACCAGGAGCCCGAGCAGCCCGAGCGCACCTCGCCGCGGCTGCCGTGGGGGCTGCTGCTCGCGGCCGTCATCGGCGGCTTCGTCGTCTGGTGGATGATGCGCACCGGCGACGATCAGCTGCCGTCGATCAAGAAGGGGCTGCCGGCGCTGCTCGATGCGGGGCCGAAGACCGCGACGCCGCCGCCGCCTCAGCCTCAGCCGAAGGTCGAGGACGTGGCCGACGCGGCCGTGCAGGACGCGGGCGAGGCGGCGCCTGCGCCCGCGCCGGCGCCGGTCGATGCGGGGGCGGCTGCTGCGCCGGTGCCGCCCGTGGCGCCGAAGACGGGCCCGACGGTGCTGCAGCTGGACACGAAGCCGAACACCGACGTGACGATCGACGGGAAGCTCCACGGGCGCACGCCGCTCAAGGTCGAGCTGACGCCGGGCCGCAAGGTGGTGAAGCTCGAGAACAAAGACCTCGGCATCAACACCGGGCGCGTGTTCACGCTGAAAGAAGGCGCGACGCTGACCGAGAGCATCACGATCGGCACCGGCACCGTCGTGCTCTCGGCGCCCGACGGCGCGGCCGTGTTCATGGACGGCAAGCGCATCGGCACCGCGCCCATGAAAGAGATCACGGTCTACGAGGGCGCCCACCGCGTGCTCGTCACCGTCGGCAAGGCGAAGTGGAGCGAGCCGTTCTCGCTGCACGCCGGCGAGAACGTGCGGTTCAACGTCGAGCTCGAGTGAAAAAGGGGACAGGCTACTTTTTTGCGCAACCGGCTCGGCCTGCGCGCGGCGGCAGCGACTGCGCAAAAAAGTAGCCTGTCCCCTTTTTCACTTCTTCAGCTTCGACAGCTCGGCCACGGCGCGCTCGCGCTGCGGCTTCGTCGGCGCGACCTCGAGCACGCGTTCGAACGCGCGGGTCGCGGCGTCGGCGTCGCCGAGCTCCTTGTAGACGTCGCCCATCGACATCAAGAGCTCGGCGCTGGGGAACTTCGACATGCCCCAGCACTCTTCGAGCACCTGCCGCGCCTGATCCCACTGCTTCATGGCCGCGAGCGCCGCGCCGTAGTCGGTCGCGACCTGCACCCACTGCGCGTCGGGCGCCCGGTCGCCCGCCCAGTACGCCTCGTAGAGCCGGCCCCACTGCTGCAGCGCCTGCTCGCGGCGGCCGCTGCGCCACGCGTCTTGAGCCGATCGCACGCGCTTCTTGAGCTCGTCGCCCTCGAGCTTCACCTCCGGCACCGGCAGCCCCGCCTCGGGACACGGAGCGCACACGCTCGTCAGCTCGGGTGACACCAGCAACAGGTGCCGCGGGCCCGCCAGCGCCAGCCGGTCTTCGAGCAGCGCCAGCACGGGCTCTTCGTCGCCGAGACACTCGCGCAGCGCCGAGGTCAGCTTCAGCCCCGCGTGCGGCGAGCGCGCCACGTCGACGCGCCCCTTCGCCGCCGAGATCCAGCTGGGCCCGTAGTGCACCTGCGCGGGCCCCGACGCGATGTCGCCGGTCTCGGCCTTCAGCGGCACGTGGAGCACGCAGGCCGCCAGATCGGTCGCGCGGTACAGATCGCCGCACGCGGCGAAGGGCTTGCGCGAGGCCTCACCCTGCCCCAGGCGGACGATCACGCCTCCGCCCTGGCGGTACAGCACCGTCATCGTGCGCACCGTCTCGAGCGAAGGGCACGCCGAGGTCTCGACCGAGCCGGCCCACTCTTCGCCGGTCTTCGAGTCGAGCGCGAAGAGGGCGCCCTCGAGCTTCGGCACCGCGGGGCTCGTGCGCACGGCGTGCACCAGGGTGAGCGGCGTGCCGTCGACGGCGAGCCACTGCTCGCGCACCACGACGCCGGCCGACGCGAAGTCGACCCAGACCTTCGAGGCGTGAAACGCCGCCCGCGGGTCCGCCGCGACGGCGAGCCGCGCGCACAGCAGCGCGCCTACGACAACGGCTGGTCGAGCACCTGGCACAGGTTCTTGAACGCCTGAGGCTTGTCGGTCTTCAGCACGATCGCCGCGGCGTTCGACGCCGCCTTCACCGCCATCGGCACCCCGCCGCCGTACTCGGCCCAGTGCCCACCGATGAGCAGCCGGTCGACCGGCGTGCGGTAGCCCGCCACCTTCGCCTTCATGTTCGCCTTGGTGGTGCGCTGCGCCATGATCGTGCCGTCCCGGTTGCCCGTGTAGCGCAGGTGCGTGACGGGGGTCGCGACGTCCATCAGCTCGATGTGCTTCGTGAGCCCCGGAGCCACGGCGCGCTCGACCCGGTCGAGAATGATGCTCGCGTACTCGCGCTTGAACTGCTGGTAGGCCTCGCCGCGCACGAGGCCGGGCTCGGTCTTCCAGTGATCCGCGTACGCGATGTTCGCCTCGCAGTAGACGGTGAGCGTGCCCTTGCCGGCCGGGGCCATCGACGGGTCGCGAATCGACGGCGCGAGCACCGAGAGCCCCGAGGTGTGCGGGTCGCCCGAGTTGTGGTCGCCGCGCGACACGCCGTCTCGGGTGATGAACACGAGCTCTTCGTCGAGGCCGAGGCTCTTCGGGTCGCACGAGAGCCCGAGCGAGAGCGTGACGCACGAGTTGTAGAGCTCGGCCTGCCGGTAGCGATCGACGACGTCGCCCGGCACCGCGCCGCCGGGCAGCAGCTTCGTGAACAGCGCGTCGATGTCGCACGCGCCGATCACCCAGCGCGCCTTCAGCTCGCGACCGTCGGCGAGCCGAACCCCGCTCGCGCGGCGCTGGTCGACGGTGATGCCCTGCACCTCGGTGCGCAGCGCGACCACCGAGCCGTGAGCCGCGATGCGCTGCATCAGCCAGCGAATGAACGCCTGCGAGCCGCCGCGCGGAGGCCGCTGGAAGTCGCCGGCGTACGCCCAGCCGATCGGCACCAGGCACGAGAGGATGTTCTCTTCGCTGCAGAAGATCTTCTTGAGGTCGGGGCTCGTGAAGAAGTCGTCGAGGGCCTCGCAGTGCTTGTCGCCGACGAGGCGCCAGAAGGGCACGCTCCAGCCGGTGATCGAGAGGCCGCGCGCGATGAGCTCGTACCAGCTCATCGTCTCGGAGGCGCGCATGTACCGCGCGTACGACGTCATGCGCTCGCCGAGCACCCGTGACAGCTTGAAGAAGCGCTCGAGGCCTTTCGCGTCTTGAGGGAAGTCCTTCGCGAGCCGCTCTTTGAGCTGATCGGGCTCGTTCGTGAGCAGGTAGTCGAAGCTGTCGCCCTTGTAGCGGCGAATGCGCTGCAGCAGCGGCGCGTCGGGCGGGTCGTCGCCCAGCGAGTGGAAGACCTTGTGCACCATGCCGCCGGGGCCGCACTGGTTGAGCCAGTGAATGGCCGAGTCGAAGACGAACGCCTTGCGGTGGAAGCCGGCGAGGTAGCCGCCGGGCCGGCTCTCGCGCTCGAGCACGACGACCGACAGGCCGGCCTGGGCGAGGAGCGCTCCGGCGGTCAGGCCTCCGACTCCGCCGCCGATGATCGCGACGTCGCAGCTGGGAGGGATGACGGGGCCTGCCACGATCGTGGCCGTGTAGCGCGGCAGGTGTCTGGCTGTCGACCTACAGGCGGCCTCGTCACGCCTTGCGCCAGGGTGGCCAGAGCGCCTATTCACGCCGCGGCCATGACGTACGACGTGCTGATCGTGGGCAGCGGCATCGCGGGCTCTTCGCTCGCGCTGGCGCTGCGCAAGGCGGGCGTCAGCGTCTGCGTCGTCGAGCGCGACACGCACCCGCGCTTCGCGATCGGCGAGTCGACGGTACCGTCGACGACGCTCGGCTACGACTACCTCGCGCGGGCGTACGGCATCCCCGAGTTCCACCAGATGTCGCACTACCTGGGCCTCAAAGAGCTCGGCCTCACCGGCTACCCGAAGCAGCACTTCTACTTCGCGCACCACTCCGAGGGTCAGCCGCTGAAGCAGAACGAAGAGCTGATGTACGAGACCCTCGAGCTGCCGCTCGGCCCCGACGTGCACGTGCTGCGCGCCGACACCGACGCCTTTCTCGTCTCGCGCTTCCCCGAGTACGGAGTCGACTACCTCGACAAGACCGAGGTCATCGACTTCGGCCGCGACGGCGACGGCGTGTTCTTGAAGGTGAAGGGGCCTACGGGCGAGCTGCGGCTCGACGGCCGGCTCGTCGTCGACGCCTCGGGGCACGCCTCGTACTTCGCGAAGAAGTACGGCCTGCGCGACGCCGAGCCGCGGCTCAAGACGACGACCCGCAGCATCTTCGGCCACTTCGAGAACGTACCGAGCCTGGAAGACGTCGTCGGCGCTCCGAACCCCGCCTTCCGCTTCAAGCGACATGGCGGCACGCAGCACCACTGCTTCGAGGGCGGGTGGGTCTGGATCATCCCCTTCGACAACGGGGTCACGAGCGTCGGGCTGCAGCTCGACCCGCGCCTCTGGCCGCTCGACGAGAAGGTGCCGCCCGAGGAAGAGCTGAAGCGCATCTTCGCGAAGTTCCCCACCGTGCAGGGGCACCTCGGAGCGATGAAGCCCGTGCGGAAGATCGTGCGCACGGGGCGCGTGCAGTTCACGTCGAAGACGATCATCGGCGACGGGTTCGTGCTGACGCCTCACGCGGCCGGCTTCATCGACCCGCTCTTCTCGACGGGCATCACGCTGACGCAGTCGTTCGTCGCGCGGTTCGTGCCGGCGGTGAAGCGCGCGCTCGCGCAAGAAGGCCGCGTCGACACCGAAGACTTTCGACCGATCGAGCGCGCGTTCATGCGCGAGGTCGAGACGATCGATCAGATCGTGAGCGGCGTGATGCGGTCGTGGGGCGACTACGACACGTTCAAGCAGATGTGGCGCGTGTGGGGCTACGCGACGATCGTGCAGTACACGGCGCGCATCGTCGGGAACCACGCGAACGCCGAAGGCTGCACGCTGATGTTCGGCGCGGCCATCGATCGCTGGCGCGACACCGTGAAGCGCATGAACGAGGCGGTGTTCGCGGAGGGCCGCGGCCCTGCGCTCGCCGCGAAGCTCAAGGCCATGCTCGACGAGTGGCCGCACCCGCACAACCGGGCGAACTTCGAGCTGCAGTCGGGGCGGTCGTGCAGCGTCGCGATCGAGGACCCTCCGTATTACTTCCGCTGGCTGAAGTGGTTCGTGAACGAGAACCCGGCGGTGAAGGCCGACCGCAGCATCTTCCGCCTGCTCGGCTGGGGTGCGCGCCTCGTCGGGCGCCTGCTGATGGTGAAGCTGCGCTACCGGCGGGGCCACGCTGACGCCTACTCGAAGGCGGTCGAGACGATTCGCGCGCTGAAGATCCCCCGGCCGCCGGTGCCCGGGCTCGACGCCCCGAAGCCCGCGCGTGCGCTGCCCGCCCAGACCCCGTCGTGACCCCGCGCCCGCCCCAGGACTACCGCAAGGAGATCGGCCCGCTGTTGTCGTCGCCGCCGCGCCGCGACCCCTTGAGGCTCGTGCAGTTCTGGGCGCTGGTGGCGGCGTTCGTCGGGCTGCAGGTCTGGGTGGTGCGGGCTCCGTCGTGGCTGCTCGCTGCCCCGGCGTCCGTGGTGCTGGCGCTGATCCTCGTCGCGCTGTTCATGCTGCTGCACGAGCTCATGCACTACGCGATCGTCGGGTCGCGCCCGCTCGCCTGGGCGCACGCCCTCATCGCGGGCTTCTATGCCGGGCTGACTCCGGACTCGTGGAAGCACGAGCACGACGCCCACCACGCGTACCTCGGCAAGCCGATCGAGGACCCCGACGCCGTCTACGACCTTCAGGTCTGGCGCGAGAAAGAGGGCGTGCGCAAGGGCGTGGCGCTGCTGCCGGGCAATCACTCGGCGCTCTCGCTGGCGAGCCGCCCCTTCTGGTGGATGGCCGTTCACGCGCAGCTCTTGTTCATCCGGTACCTGCAGCAGCCGAACGTGAGCCGGCAGCGGAAGGCGGTCGCGGTCGCGGTCTGGGTGTTCGACGTGCTCGCGCAGTTCGCGCTCATCGGCTGGCTCGGGCCCCGCTACGCCGTCTGGGGCTTTCTCGTGCCCGTGTGCCTGCACAACCTGCTGCTCATGTACTTTCTGCTCGGCACCCACCTGACCTCGCAGCGCTCGTTCGAGCGCGACCCGCTGCTGGGCTCGCTGTCGATGACGTTCAACCCGCTGTGGCGCTGGGCCTTCATGGACTCGGGCCGCCACACCGAGCACCACCTCTTCCCCGGGACCTCGCACCGCAGGCTGCGTGAGGTGACGCGGATTCTGCGCGAGCGGTACGCCGACCGGTTCAAGGAGCTGCCGTTCTCGGCGTCCATTCGCGCCCTCGAGACCAGCGGCCGCGTGTACGACGGCGAGCACGTGCTCTGGGACCCGGCCACCAACCGCCGCTTCAGCACGCTGCTGAACCTGGACGGGCGCATCGTGCCCCCGGCTCCCCTCGGCGCCGACGAGGCTTCGACCGCTGCCAGAGAGCCCGGCGCGACGACCGCCCGGCCGTAGCGCGGCACGCCGGCCAGCACCGAGACGGTCGGTTTCCCTCGCGCGACGCCGAGCTCGGGGGCCGCGCGGTCGCACCGCGCGCTGCAATAGGTACCGCAGCGTCGTCAGAGCTCGGTCCTCCCTTGCGCCCGGCGAGCTCGGCGGCGGCGATCAGAACGCGCCGCCGATGCGGAGCAGGTTCAGGTTGACGCCGACCACCGGCCGCCCCGAGGCCGGCAGCGTCGGGTTCAGCCCCGGACCCGCCACCCAGTCGCCATCGGCCATCGACCAGCCGCCGCTGACTCCCACGACGAGCGCGAAGTAGAGCGGCCCGAAGCAGCGCTGCCACCCGAAGTCGACGCCGGGCAGCACCGAGAACGACGTCACGTTGCGCGACGTCTCGTGCATCAGGTCGATCGCGATCTTCGGCACCAGCATGAAACCGCCGAGCTTGAGATCGCCCGTGTGCAGCACCGGCCCGAGCGTGAACGTGCCGCCCGTGAACGCGCTGCTGCCCCGCGGCCCGCGGTACGTGTACACGGTCGTCTCGATCGCCAGCTGCCAGGTCTCGAACGCGATGTTCACGCCGAGCGGCACGCTGACGTACGTGCCGCTGCCCGTCGCCGCGACCAGCGCAGGCGCAATCGTCAGCCCGAGCGGCTGGAGCCACACCGCGACCGATGGGTCGGCCCGGGGCGCCTCGGCCCGATCCACCTCCGCGGCTGCGAGCAGCAGGCACAGCAGCACGAGGCCTTCAGATGCCGCACCCGCTCGGGGTGATCACACGACAGCCGGAGCCGCCCGTATGAGCGCGAGGACCCGGCTGCGTTCTCTCCCAACTGATGGGGGCAGACGGAGCCACGTTGTGGGCGCGCACCGCGGACACGCTCATCGGAGCTGCTCGGGCCTCCGTGCCCTCGGTCGTGCACCCGCCCGCGCACGCCGTCGCGGCCCAGAACCCGTCGCGACCCACGAGCGCCTTCGACGCGTCGGCGCACACCGGCTGCTCGATCGCCGCCGAGCACCCGCGCGGGAGCACGGCCGCGACCGCCGACCTCACGCCGTCTGCCGCTTGCGGATCATCGTCTCGTACGCGCGGCCCACGCCCTGCGCCAGGATCAACAGCTCGCCGATGTCCGGCGGCGTCATCTGGTTCGACCCCTGATCTACGTAGACGATGTGCACGAGCTTGCCGCGCACGAGCAGCGGCATCATCACGACCGACTTCGGCACTCCGCCCTTCAGCAGCTTGTAGAACATGGCGGTGCCGGGCCCGCCCTTCATCGGCCCGACGTAGTGCGACTTCGTGTCCTTCACGAGCTTGAACGAGCCGTTCTCGCGCAGCGACACGCCGATGCGCCGCACCGCGCGCTCGCTGACGCCCTGCCCCGCTCCGTGCCAGCCCGACAGCACGTCGCCCTGCACCGACAGAATCAGCGCCCGGCGGAACTTCGACACCGCGAACTGCAGCACGCACCGCGCGACGTCTTCGCGATCTTCGCTCTTGGCGATCGCCCCCTGCGCCTCGGCGAACGTCAGCGGCTTCAGCGGCGGGTCGGGCGGGCCCGGCACCGACGCCCGCGGCGCGGGGATGCTCGGGCGCGACGGCTCGACCTCGACGCCGTCGATGATGACGTCTTCTTCCTGCTCGTCGCGGCCCATCGCGGCCTGCGCGTAGAGCTTCGCGAAGTCGTCTTCGTTGATGAGATCGCTCGCCGACACCGGCACCGGGCCGGCCTTCTCGGCCGCGGCCTTCGACGGCCGCAGCGTGTTCATGTCGATCGGGCGCAGGCTCCTGAACGCCTTGCAGTGCCGGCGCAGGAGCTGGTTCATGCGGAACTCGGGGATCACGACCGGCACCACCCGCTTGCCGACCTTGAAGCCGAGCTGATCGAGCGGCTCGATGCGCCGCGGGTCGAGCACCGCCACCGTCAGCCGCGTCGCGTCGACCCGCATCGGCAGCAGATCGTGATCGTCGAAGAAGTTGATGTCGCCGAGCCCCATCGCCGCCGGGTCGGGCTGCATCTCACCCGCCGCGTAGGCGACGTTGTGCTGCTTGCCCAGCATGCGAGCGAGGTCTTTCTCTTCGAGGAACCCGAGCTCGACGAGGTTCGTGCCGATGCGGCCGCCGTGAACGACCTGCGTCTCGAGGCCCTCTTCGATCTGGGCCGCCGAGCAGAGCTTCTCCTCCAACAGCATGTCCCCGAGGCGCGGCACGTCGCGCCCTCTATAACGGATCGTGCGGGTGATGGCTCAACGCAATCACGTTGCCCTCGGGGTCCTTCACGTAGACGGTCCACCGCGTCTGCTTCTCGATCGCCACGCCCGCCTTCTCGAAGTGCGCGAGCCACGCGGCCCGGTCTTGCCGGTCGATGCGCAGCGCCACCAGGCTGTGCCCGAGCGTGCCGCGCGTGCCCGGCCTCAGCTCTTCAATGGCCAGAAAGCTGCCGTCGCTCGACGCCTCGATCCAGATCGAGCGCAGCGAGCCGTCTTCGCGGTGGTGCCGCGCCCGCTCGGGCAGCGCGAGCACGTCGCGGTAGAACGCCGCCACCTTCTCGACGTCGTGCACCTGAATCGCGACGTGGTGAATGCCGAGCGTGCGCATCATGCTCAGTAGCTCAACAGCACCGTGACGTTGCCGCCGTCGCCGTCGTCGGGCTGCAGCGACGCGCTGTAGCCGCCGTGCAGATCGTACGTGCGCATGCCGCCCGCGTTCGTGAGCTCGCGAACCGTGCGCACGGTCACCAGGCAGGCCCCCGTCGACATCGTCGTGCTCGCGCCCCAGTGCCGCCCGCCCTCGGTGATCTCGACCGTGCACTCGGTGTCGCCGGTGCCGCCGCTGTACATCGTGCCCGCCCGCGGCGTGCCGAGAATCGAGAACTGCGCCGACACCGTCGCAGCCGCCCCCGCAGACGAGTCGAGCTGAATCGTCGTGCGATTCGTGCCCTGCAGCCACGTCGCGCTCGTGAACGTGCACGGCACGGCTCCCGACTTGCCGCCGCTGAACGTGCACATCTCGGCGGTGCTGCCGCCGTCGGTGCCCGCATCCTGGTTCAGGTTGGGCGGCGGGGGGTAACAGGCACACACGACGAGCAGAGCCAGGGTCAGACGCACGTTTTGAATGCTACCGCTCCGGAGCGTTGGCGTAGAGTCCCGTTCCCGAGAATGGAAGATCGCCGGGCCATCAATCGGCTCCCCGTACCGCGTGTCCTGGTCAAGATCAGCACCCCTGAGCGGATGCGCGTCGCCTACTTGAAGGACCTGAGCGAGGGCGGCGTCTTCATTCGCACCGACAAGCCGCTCGCCCTCGAGCGCGTCGTCGACGTCGATCTGCTCGCTCCCGGCCGCGTCGAGCCCATTCGCCTCCGCGGCCGCATCACCCGCGTGCAGAACGACGAGGCCTCGAAGCTCGCCAACCTGCAAGGCATGGGCGTGAAGTTCATCGAGGTCACCCCGCAGGCCGACGCCGCCCTCAAGGCCCTCGTCCACGAGTACGCCAGCCAGAGCCGCCCCGCCGTGCCCGTGCCTTCGGCGGTGCCCGACGGCGACACCGTCGCGCTCAAGCAGGCCCTCGAGACCGCCGAGGTGCTCCGCACGACGCTCATCGAGCGCGAGGCCGAGCTCTCTGCCGAGCACGAGCGCCGCCAGGAGCTCTCGGTGCGCGTGCTCTCGCTCACGAGCGAGCTCGAGTCCGTCAAGACGAAGGGCAGCGACGGCCAGAGCGTCGCGCTCGAGGCGCTCAAGGTCGAGCTCCAGGCCTCGCGCGCCGAGCTCGGTGAGCTCAAGGCGCGGCTCCAGGCCGCCGAGGGCAACGCCGAGTCGTACCGGCAAGAGATCGCCGTGCTCGAGCAAGACGACGCGACCACGCGCCGCCTCGCCGAGTCGCTCGCGCAGCAGAAGACGAAGGTCGAGGCCGAGCTCAAGCGCGCCCGCGACGAGCTCGCGAACCACGCACAGGCCGTCGAGGCCGAGCGCAGCAGCGGCTTCGCCCGGTCGGCCGAGACCACCCGCCTGCTCGAGGCCGAGCGCGCCCGCCGCGCCGAGATCGAGAGCAAGCTCGAGAAGCTCGCCGCCGACAACGCCAGCCTCACCGCCCGCGCCCGCGAGCTCGAGCCGATGCTCGACCAGGCGCGCAAGCACGTCTCCGGCCTGGGCCAGGCCGTCAGCGATCTCGCCGCCGCCCGCGCCCGCATCGACACGCTCGAGAAGGCCCTGAGCGACGAGAAGCAGAAGAGCGCCCGCCTCTCGAACCGCGAGCGCGAGCTGCGCCAGCTCGTCGCCGCCATCTCGGCGAAGGGCGACGACGTCGTCGTGATGGACGACGGGGTTCAGCAGACGGTCGAGACGCCGGCTCCGCACGCCCTGGCCGTGCCGTCGCAGGCGCACGACATTCACGCCGCCATCGGCGACGCGCTCGGCGACGCGAGCTCGCTCGGCGACACGCCTCCGGGCTCGACGCTGATCATGGCGAAGCTCCCCGCGATGCCTCCTGCGGGCGCCGCGCTCGACCCGTTCGCCGACAACTTCGCGCCGGGCCAGACGCTCGTGCAGATGACGATGCCCGAAGACGAAGAAGAGCCGACCGTCCCGGGCATGGCCTCGGCCAGCACGCTCGCCGCCGCGGCCCCCCCACCCACGCCCGTGCCCTCGCCGGCCTCCGAGATCGAGTCGCTGCCCGTCGACGTCGATGCCCTCGACGTCGACGTCGACGCCGACTGGGGCGGTCAGGCGATTCCGATGGCGCCGGGCCCCGGCCAGCAGGACTTTCTCGATCGCCTGCGCAAGAACGACAAGCTCGTGCGCCGCCCCAGCTTCTTCGAGTACTCCGCCGCCGACTCGCAAGAAGAGCACGTCATCGGCAGCCTGATGGGCGGCGATCGCTACGAAGATCTGAAGGTGCTCGCGCGCGGGCAGTGCAGCCCCGAGCAGCTCGAGTCGCACCTGCTCAAGTTCCACCAGCTGGGGCTGATCGGGTTCGACGCCTGACGGTGGTTCCGTAAAGAGCGATGGCCGCGATCCTCATCGTCGAAGACAACGCCGACCTCGCACACCTCTTGTCGTCGGTCGGCGAGATGCGCGGGCACCTCACGCGCGTCGCGCTCTCGGGCACCGAGGCCCTCGTAGCGCTCGGCCAGCAGCGCTTCGAGGCCGCGATCGTCGACCTGTTCCTGCCCGACATGGAGGGCACCGAGGTGATGGCCCGCCTCAAGGCCGCCAAGGTCGCCATCTTCGCGATGAGCGGCGTCTACAAGGGCGAGTCGTACCAGGCGAAGGCGACCGAGCTCGGGGCCCTCGCGTGGTTCGAGAAGCCCTTTCCGATTCTCGAGCTGATGCGGAAGCTCGAGAGCGTCACCGGCGTGCCCGTCGCGAAGCCGCCGCCGCCGCCCGACGAGGCGTTCGACCCCGTCGAAGAGACGGTGACGGTGGCCGAGCCGCCGCTGCCGAGCCCTGCGCCCGACGAAGAGATCACGCCGCCGATCGAGCTCGCACCGATCGACACGTGGGAGCGCACCTGGAAGACCGAGTCGTTTCGCGCGAGGGCCGCGCCGCCGGTGCGCCGGCAGATGCAGCGCTCGGGCAGCCTCAAGTCGACGAGCGTGCCGCACCTCTTGAACGCCTGCTACCAGGCGCGGCTGCGCGGCGACCTGCTCGTGAAGCACGGCAGCTCTGCGGCGATCAAGGTCGTGAGCCTCGAGGCCGGCCAGGCCGTCTACGCGGCGAGCAACCTCGCGCACGAGCGCTTCGCCCGGTTCTGCGCGCGCAAGGGCCTCTTGCCGTCGCAAGATCTCGAGGCCGTCGCCCAGCTCGCGAAGGAAGAGGGGCTCAAGACCGGCGACGCGATGGTGCGGCTGGGCATTCTCGACGAGGCGAGGCGCCGCCAGCTGCTCGAAGACCAGGTGAAAGAGATCATCTGGTCGACCTTCTCGTGGTCCGACGGCGAGTTCGCGTTCGTGCCCGACAAGCCGCTCAAGCCCGGCGTGGTGAAGATCGCCGTGTTCCCCGGCCAGCTCATTCTCGACGGCTGCCTGCGCGAGCCGCTCGTCGCGCTGCGCACGCGCATGAAGCTCTCGATGAAGCTGTTCCCCGCGGCCGACCCGCCCTACCAGCTCGAGGAGCTCCAGTTCACCGGCGACCAGGCGCAGATCATCGCGTGGGCCGACGGCACGAAGACGATCGCCGACCTGGTGGCGCTCACCGACCTCGACGAGCGCGAGACGCTCGGCCTGCTGTGCGGGCTCACGCAGACCGGCCTGCTCGAGCAGCGCACCGACCTGCACCGCTCGCGGCGCGTCAGCTTCGGCCTCTGAGCGCGCTCGGCGGCATCGCCGCCCCGCCCAACAGCGCCGTCAGGGCCGTGTACGCCCACGACGGGTCTCTCGCCACCAGCGCCACGGCGGCGGCCACGTCGGCGTTCGCGCGCGGCAGCACCAGCGTCTTCGTCTTCGCGCGCAGCCGCGGAGCGCCGTCGCCCTCGCACAGCTCGACCGCCTTGAACGCGCTACGGCTCGAGGCGCCCACCGCGCTGCGAAACGTCTCGAGGGCCGCGCGCTCGGCGTCGGTCTGCTGCGCGAGGGGCACTGCCTTCTGCCACGCGCCCTGCACCGCGCCCGCGGCGGCACGCGCCACGCGCGCGCCCGACTCGGCGAGCCCCATGAGCGACAAGAGCGGGCCCGCGACACCACCGCTCGGCGGCGGAGCGAACGCCACGGCGAACAGCTGGCTCAGCCGCGCGCGCTCGGCCGGGCTCAAGACGAAGATCGGCGCCTGCGTCACCGCGTTCGCCGCCCTCGCCTCGGTGTCGACCGCGAGCACGCTCTTGCCGAGCCCGTAGTGGAGCAGCTGCTCGATCGAGGTCCACTCGTGCGCGTGGCTCGGGCCGAACAGCGCCGGCAGCATCTTCACCCGCCGCACCGCGGCGCTCTTCGCCACCTTCGCCGACGACAACAGCATCATGCGCAACATCGAGCGATCGCCCGGCTCGAGGCCGCCGATCTGCGCGGCGGCGCTGATCTGAAGCTCGATCGCCTGGGCCTCGACCTCGAGCAGCTCGTGCTTGAACGCGTGCCGCAGCTCGCCGGCGCCCACCTGCCCCTTCGCCTGCTCGCCCAGCTCGATCGCCGCCTCGACCCCGGTCACGTCGGGCAGGGTCGCGTGCGTCGCGACCACGCCCCACCGCAGGAACCAGACGCGCGCGGGCTCGGTCGAGCGCAAGAGCGCCACGGTTCCAGCGACCGGCGGCTGCAGTGGCGCAGAGACGATGGCGTCCTGCGAGCCACGGGCGAGCTCGGCTCCGTCGACCCCCACGGCGGCGGCGCCGGTGAAGCGCAGCGCGACCTCGAGCCACCTCTTCGCCTGCGCGCGGTCGAGCACGGGCTCCTCGAGCTCGACGACCACGCCGCGCGCCGGCACCGGCCGCACGTGAACCTCTCCCCGGCACAGGCGCTCTGCGCCGTCGCAGACGAGCCGCAGCCCGCGCCACTTGAGCCCCGCGAGCGCCACGAGCCCGACCTCGCCGTGGGCCTCGAGCTCGAGCAGCGCGCGGTGGCGTGCGGCCGGGCCGCGAGAGCGCTCGAGCAGACAGCCGAGCGCCTCGATCACGGCGTCGAGAGGGGCCGCGCCGTCGTCGGTGATGCGCAGCGTGCCGCGCTGCAGCTCGACGTCGACGCGCGTCGCCCGCGCGCGCAGCGACCGCCGCACGAGCTCGGCGGGGATCTGCCACGGCCCGCCCAGCTCGGCCTCCGAGAGCTTGCGGATCTCGGCGTCGACGTCGATGGTGAGCAACTGGTGGACGTCGAGGTTCATCTCACGAGCGGACCTTGCGCTGCTCGGCCGAGGCGGGTGTTGCGTCGTCGAGCCGCTCGAGCGGCCGCGGCGGAGCCGGCGCGTCGCCCTTCAGCTCTTCACGCATCACCGCGCGGGCGAGCGGCGCGAGCAGGCGGCCGCGGCGCAGGCCCGTGAGCCTCAGCCAGAGCGCGGCCTCGTCGATCACCGTGAACAGGGCGCGCTGCGGGCGGTGACCGGCGAGCTGTTGAGCCCTCGCGAGCCACGGCGCGTCAGCGTTCAGCACCACCCACCGCTCGTCTCTCGACCCCGGCACCGGGAGGATCTCGGGCTCCTTCGTGAGCTCGGGGCCGATCATGAGCCTCCACCGCTCGCCGCGCGCCTCGAGGTACCGGTTCACCTCGTCGATCAGATCGTTCGTCGCCACGGTGCGAAGCAGGCGATCCCACCGGTCGAGGTTCACGCCCCCAAGCGCCTCGGCGACGACCTTGCCCTCGGGCTTCATCGCGTCGAGCACCCGCGCGCCCGACTTCACCGCGCGCTCGGCGAACGGCGAGCCGACGTCGCTCGAGTAGAGCCGCTCGGCCGCGGCGAGCTCGTACGCCTGCCCCAGTGAGATCGCCCCGCCGCCACGCAGCGGCACGAGCGGCTGCTCGAACAGCGCCGGCACGTGCTGGAAGGCCTCGGGCCGCGCGAGCGCCCCTTGCAAGAGCCGCGACACGTCGTGATCGGCGTCGAGCTGGGTGTCGCGCTTCACTCGCGGGCGCAGCAGCAGAAACGCGAGCGCCATCGCAGGGCCCACGCCGAGCAGCCCGTACGCGGCGAAGGGCACGTGCACCGCCGGCACCGTCACCTGCAGCCGGCTCGGAGCCTCGGGGCCCCGCGGCACGCTCGCGCGATCGGCCGAGAGCCCCGCGACCGCGACGGGCTCCTCACGCAGCGGGTCGCCGTCAGACGGGCGGCTCGACCTCGCCGCCGTCGCGCGCGCGCCCCCCGCGATCGGGTGCGAAGCATCGGTGACCCGCCAACCCTCGACCGCCGAGTCCCAGTACTCGACCCACGCGTGCAGCAGCGGCTCGGCGCGACCCTCGCGACCGACGTAGCCGACGGTGAGGCGGGCCTCGATGCCCGCGTGCTGCAGCACGAGCGCGAGCACCGCGTTCTGCACGTCGCAGTCGCCGGCGCCGGCCGCGAGCGCCTTCGTCACGACGTCCTTGCCCTCGAGGCCGCCGGCGCGGGCGTCGTTCGTGTACTCGATGTTCGTGGCCACCCAGCGCCGGAGCGCGTCGGCCTTCTTGGCGTCGGCGCCGAGCCGCGACACGTCGGGCACCGACGTCGGTATGTCGACCGAGTCGGAGTCGACCTCGCTCTCGAGCGCGCCCGCGCCGACGCGGTAGCTGACGTGCACGACGCGGTCTTGGGTGAACCAGAGCGCCGGCTCGCCCTCGGGCGTGCGGAACACCTGCCGCCCCTGCAGATCGCCGCTGAGCGACCGCACGTCGAGCACGTAGCCGCTCGGCACGGGCAAGCGGACCCAGCCGGGCCCGCCGGCCAGCGTGAGGCTCACGTTCACGCAGTCGCTGCCGCACGCGCGCAGGGGGTAGAGCTCGAGCGGCGAGTAGCCGAGCTCGGGGCTCGCGGTGGGCCGGGTGAGGTGAAACGACGCGAAGTGCAGCGGCTCCGAGCCCGGCCAATACGCGAGATCGATGGGCTGCGCGGTGCGCGGCAGCGCGTCGGTGCGAGGCCCGTGATACCGCGCCGAGGGGTCGCGGTACGGCTCGACCGCCGGCACCCGCTGCGCCTGGCGCGGCCTCGCGACGAGCGTCGGCCGCACGGGCTCGGTGCGCAAGAACCCCGACGCGAGCCACGCTCCGCCCACGACGAACGCCAGCGCGCCGGCCGTCAGCAGGGCCGGCCGCAGGGCGCGGCGCCACCACGGCACCGGCCGCGAGAACTGCAGCTGCCGCTCGATGAGCCGCGCGAGCTCTTTCTGAGAGAGCTGCACGGCGCGGCGCAGCGCCTTGTCGTCGCGCGCGTCCGAGCGCGAGCGCACGAGGTTCAGCTCGTCGCCGTCGAGAATGACCTGAGGCGCGAGCCCCTCGAGCAGCGGGTCCATCGGGCGCGACTTCTGGTCCGACGGCGCCGTGAGCAGCTCGTCGACGCTGGCGGCGCTGCGCACGTGCAGGCCCTTGCTGAACAGCTCGACGTTCGGCTTCGCGCCGAGGGCCACCACGCCGCGCACGCCGCGCTTCTCGAACGTCGCGCTGGGCGGCGGCAGGTTCAGCGTCTCGGTGATGCGCTCGCCGTCGATCACCACGTCGAGCGGCTCGTTCGTGCCCTTCGCGAGCAGGTAGCGCGCGTGGGCGCGGGCGGCGGCCTTCACCTTCTGCGACACGCCCGGCACCGGGGCGCGCGTCAGCACGAGCTCGGTGCCGTGGTTGCCCTTCGAGAGCGCGACGGCGTCGGCGCGCTCGAGCTTGCCGTCGAGCACGACCTCCCAGCCGGGGCCCTGCCTCGGCCACGAGCGCACCACGATCTCGGTCGGCTCGAACCGCAAGATCGACCAGAAGCCGACGCCGAAGCGGCCCGCCATGCCCGAGGCGCCCTCTTTGCTCGAGGCGTACAGGCGGAAGAGGTACTCGCGGGCGTGGGCCTCGCTCATGCCGTCGCCGTCGTCGCGGCAGACGAGGCGAACGGCGCCATCGAGCTCGACGGTCTCGAGCTGCACGTGGCGGGCGCCGGCGTCGCGCGCGTTCTGCAAGAGCTCGCGAACGAAGATCCACGGGTCGGCGCCGTAGCGCTCGGCCTCGAATTGGGCCCGCTCGCGAAAGTCCATCGGGGGCTGAGCGTAGCCCCTGCGCCCGCCGAGGCTCTACTGGGTGCCCCCGCCGATCGTGCCGATGAAGACGCGCGCGATGCTCTGGCCCTGCGGCGTCGCCTGGGTGCGGCCGCCGACCGAGTACACGTGGTCGCCGAGCAGCGGCGCCTGGTGCACGTGGGCCCTCTGGGCGGGCAGCGTGTCGACGTCGGCGAACGGCGTGAGCGCCCCCTCGTCGAAGCGCGCGCGCCGCACGCGGTTCACGTAGTGCTCTTCGCCGGGGCCGCCCTCGCCGCCCCCGATGAGAAAGAAGTAGCCGCGGTAGGTCACGCCGGCGCTCGTCCACGGCGGGCTCTCGATCTCGCCCGCCACCGCCCACCCCGTCAGCATGCCGTTCGCGTCGAGCTCCGAGCGCAGCACGAGGGTGATGGGGTTCTGACCGGTGTCGAAGCCTCCGGCGACGAAGATGCGCCCGTCGTGGACGACGGCGACGTGGTGGCTGCGCTGCAGCGGCAGCGGGGGCCCGTCGGCCCACGGGGCGAGCGTGCCGTCGGCCTGAATCTTCGCGAGCTTCACGATCGACTGCGGCGCGTTGCCGACGCCCGTACCGCCGAAGAAGTAGACGGTGTCGCCGACCACCGCGCCGGTGCCGTGTAGAAACGCCGCGCGCAGCCGGTTCGGGTTCTGCACCCACGCGATGTCGCCGTCGTCTTTCAGCGTGCCGATGAACGAGTAGTCGTGCGCGAACGGGCCCTGCGCGTCCTGGCTCACGCCCCCGAGCAGGTACACGTACTTTCCCTTCTGCGCGAAGCCCTGAAAGCCGACCGGCATCGGGAGCTTCGTGCAGTCGACCCAGGCGCCGAGCGAGCCGTCGGCGGCGATGGGGGCGCGGCGCACCTCGTCGTGAACGATCATGGTGTTGTTGTCCATGCCGCCCGCGACGTAGAGGTAGGTGCCCGCCGCGGTCGTCGCGATGAACGTCGAGTGGTGATCGACGTCGGCCGGGTACGAGGGGCCTTCGCTCCAGCGAAGGCTGCAAGGCTGCTCGCCGTCGCACGGTGAGCCGGCGTCGCGAATCGGCATCGGGCCGGCGTCGGTGCCGGCGTCGCGCTCCTCATGCGTGCCGGAGTCGGCAGCCGGCGGCGGCGTCGTCGGAGCTCCACAGGCGATCAGCGCGAGCGCCGTCGCGATCCAGAGTGTCTTCATGGCGGCGCCGCAGGAGCAACGGGCCTGCCACGGCGTTCTCTGAATGACCGTGGGCACTTGGGTGAGCACCTGTTAAATCAGCGGCGCCTTGCGCCCGGCCGTTGTCAGTGTGCTGCTCATGTCCGCCACGGCGGTGGCACAGGAGCAGCGCCTCCAGGGCTGGTTCCTCGGCATGGCCCAGGCCCGGGTGCACGAGCGCGGCTGGGTCTACGTCGAGTTTCAGCCGCGCGGCACGCTGGCCCCGACGGTGCGCGGTGATCTCGTGATCCTGCGGGCGGCGGTCGGCTTCGAGCCCGTGCGGTCGTTCACGGTGTGGGCGGGCGCCGCGTACGTCAACGGCGAGCAGCGGATCTTCGAGCAGCTTTTGTGGGCCGACAACTTCGGCCCGGTGAAGCTGCTCGTGCGCGCCCGGCTCGAGCAGCGGTGGCTGCTCGGCGACCCCGTCGTGAAGCACCGCGCGCGCGTGCAGTTCCGCTTCGCGTGGACGTTTCACGACCCGTTCCTGCTCGTGCTCTACGACGAGCCGTTCGTGAACTTCCCGTTCGCGTTCGATCAGAACCGCGCGTACATCGCCCTCGGCTACCGGCCGCACCCGAAGGTGCTCATCGAGCTCGGGTACATGAACCAGCTCACCACGAAGGTCATGGGCCACACGCCGATGCTCACCGTCGGCCTCGGCTTCTAGCTCGTCGAAGCCGCGGTCGAGGAAGGCAGCGCGCGCGGCGTCGTTTTCGCTAGGCTCGCGCATCGTGCTCGCGCCCATCGCTGCGACGATCTTCTCTGCGGCGTCGCTTCACCTCGCGCTCGGCCCGCTCGAGGTCAGCGAGTTCGGGCAGCAGCGCGGCGCCGCCTTCGTCGAGTACTTCGTGCAGCAGGTGCGCCGCGCGGGCATCGAGGTCACGACGCCGCGCGAGCTCGCGACCGTGCTCGGCGTCGAGCGGCAGAAGCAGCTGCTCGGCTGCGACGACTCGTCGGGCAGCTGCATCGCCGAGCTCGCGGGCGCCCTCGGCGCCGACGGAGTCATCACCGGCAGCATCGGCAAGGTCGGCGAGGTGCTCGTCTGCAGCGTGAAGGTCATTGACGCGCGCGCGCGCGTCATCGCGACCGCGACGGTGAGCTCGTCCGACGAGGGCCACCTGCTCGACGCGCTCGACGGCGCGGTCGCGCAGCTGACGGCCCAGCTCGGCGCCGCCTACCCGGGCCGGCTGTCGCGCGGCACGAGCCGGGCGTGGGCGCTGCTGCCGGCGGCGGCCGGCGTCGTGCTCGCCGCGGTCGGCGTCGGTCTCAACGTCGCCGCCCGCGACATCAACTCGCGCCTGGCGTCGAACCCGCGCGCCGTGCCCGACGAGGCGACGCTGAACCGCGAGCTCGGGCAGGGCTATGCGCTGCAGGCCGCGAGCTGGGTGCTCATCGGCGCGGGCGGGGCCGCGCTGGCCGCCGCCGCGGCAGTCGCGCTGCTCACCGGGTCTTCCGAGCCCGCCACGCGCGTCGGCGTGGCGGTAGGCCCGAAGGGCGAGCTGCTCATCGGCCTCGCCGGAGCCTGGCCGTGAGGCTGCGCGCCGCTGCGGTGCTGCTCGCGAGCGCCTGCATCCCCTTCGAAGAGACGCGCGCGCTCGTCTGCGACGCAGGCACCTTCGTCTGCGGCGCGGGCGGTGGAGCAAGCGGCGGCGCGCCGACCGCGGGCGGCGGCGCCGGCTCGACCGGCGGCGGGAGCGCGGGCAGCGCAGGAGGCACCGCCGGAGGCTCGGCCGGAGGCGCGGCTGCCGACGAGCTCGTGCTCACCTTGAACCTGCCGGCGCAGGCGTTCGCCGAGGTTCGCCGCGCCGAAGACGGGCGCGCCTGCAGCGCCGCGGTCTGCCGCTTCCCTCTCGACGGAGGGCCGGTCACGCTCACGGCGCACGCGAGCAGGGGCGGCTCCTTCACCGGCTGGAGCGGCGCGTGCGCGGGGCCCTTCCCCACCTGCAAGCTCGGGCCGACGGCGTCGGCGCAGGTGACCGCCGACTTCGTGCGGGCGAACCTCGTCTTCGTCACGCGGCAGACGGTGCCCGTCGAGCAGCTCGGCGCCACCGCGCCCGAGGCGCGCGTCACCGCCGATGCCGTGTGCGCCGACGCCGCGAGCGACGCGGGCCTCTCGGGCGCCTTCCGCGCGTGGATCTCGTACGCCTCGTCGAGCTCGGGCGTGACGTACGACCCGGGCCTCGCGGTCACCGGCCGCGGCTGGGTTCGCGGCGACGGCCGCCTCGTCGCGCGCACCCGCGCCGAGCTCAATCGCCCGCCCTGGTTCCCCGTGCTGTTCGACGAGCACGGCGAGCCCGCCGACGGCGGCGTGGTCGCAACCGGCACCCTCTCGAGCGGCGTCGCCTCGGGGCGCGACTGCGGCGGCTGGCGCCCGGGTGACGGAGGCCTCGTTTTCACCGCCGGCGTCGTCACCGGAGGCGGCGTCGCGTGGACGAACCGCTTCGACGTGCCGTGCGCCGACGCGGGCGCGCGGCTGTACTGCGTCGAGACCGGCCGCGACGCCGGGTTGACCGCGCCGGTCGAGCCGGGGCCCACGCGGGCCGTCTTTCTGAGCACCGGTACGCTCGCGCCCTCGGCGTCTTTCGCGGCCCAGGCGAACGCGCGCTGCGCGAGCGAGGGCATGCGGTACTTGCGCCCCACCGCACAGTTCTCGGCGCTGCTCGACTCGTTCGCGGCCTCGCAGCTCGACCCGACCGGCGCGCCCTGGGTCGATGATCGCGGCGTGAGGGTCTTCGCGCCCGGCCCCATCTCGACCGCGGCGGCGTTCGAGCTGCCGCCGTACCTGACGCCCGACGCGTCGGTGCCGTCGTACATCTCGTTCCCGCTCGTGTGGACGAGCGCGACGCAGCAGCTCGGCCACGCGACCAGCACGACCGAGTGGTTTCAGACGACCCTGACGTCGACCGGCACGCCCTCGCTGCCGGTGTGGTGCTTCGAGAGATAGACTCAGCTCCTCCGATGCTCGCCCTGCCTCTTGCAGTGTCGCTGCTGGCCGCCGCCCCCGTGCAGGTCGCCGTGCCGGACTTCCACATCACCGGGGGCAAGCCCGGGCAGGCGGCGGTGCTGATGGACCCGTTCGTCGCCGAGCTGAGCCGCCGCGGCTTTCAGGTCACCACGCAGCGCGACATCGCAGCGATGCTCGGCATCGAGCGGCAGAAGCAGCTGCTCGGGTGCGCCGACGCCTCGAGCAGCTGCCTCACCGAGCTCGCCGGGGCGCTGGGCTCGGACGCGCTGGTCTCGGCGACCCTCACCCAGACCGGCGACGCGTGGTTCGGCACGGTCACGGCGCTCGACTCGCGCGGCAGGTCGCTCTCGACGCTCGCGCTGCGCGCTGCGAGCTCCGCCGAGCTGCTCGAGTCGCTCCGCCGGGCGGCCGGCGAGCTCGCGGCCGATCTCGCGCGCGCGTTTCCCGGCCGCGTGGCCGAAGCGGGCGGGCGCCGGCACCTCACCGCGCCGGCGATCGGCGTCGGCGCGGTGGCGCTGGTGCTGCTCGGGGTCGGCGGCGGGCTCTTCGGCGAGGCGCACGCGATCGACTCGCGGCTGCGCTCGAACGCCGGCAGCCTCCGCGACGCGGCCGAGCTCGAGAGCGCGATCTCGCGAGGCCGCACGTTTCAGACGATCGGCCTCGTCGGCCTCGGCGTCGGCGGCGCGGCGCTCGTGACCGCCGTCGTGCTCGCCATCATCGGAGCGCCCGAGGAGCCGAAGGCGTCGGTGCAGCTCGCGGTGACCCCCGGCGGCGTGCACGCGGGCGTCACGCTGGTGTGGCCGTGAGCCTGCGGCCGCTGGCCGCCCTCGCGCTCGGCGCTGCGGCCTGCGTCGACTTCGACGCCACCCGCGCGCAGGTCTGTGCCCAGCGCCCCGAGCTCTGCGACGGTGGCTCCGCAGGCGGTGCGGCCGGCTCTGCGGGTGGCGCGGCGGGCGGCAGCGCCGGCAGCAGCACGAGCGGCGGCACCGGAGGCACCGGCGGCGGCAGCGCGACGGCGGGTGGCGGCGGCGCGGTCGGCGGCGGCAGCGCGAGCTCCGGCGGCGCCGGCGGAGCCGCCGCCCCGCGGCTGGTCTTCATCGGCCCCGACGGTGGAGAGCTGAGCACCGGCGTCGCCGCGCACCTGATGACGGTGCCGCCCGAGGGCACCGGCACGCGCGGGCTCGCGCTGCGCAACGCGGGCGGCGGCACGCTGGGGCCGCTCGCCCTCGATCTGATCGACGGCGGCACCTGGTTCGCCGTCGATGGAGGCGCGTGCCAGGGCACGATGCTGGGGCCCTCGAGCCAGTGTGACTTCTCGGTGGCGTTCACGCCGCGCACCGAAGGCACGCTCGCTGCGATCTTGCGGGCGACCGCGCCCGACGCCGCGGTGGGCCAGTACGTGAGCGCGACGGGCTGGGACGACGCGGGCACGCTATTCGTGACGCTCGTGTCGGACGCCGGCCGCCCCGGCCGCGTCGACGTGCGCTGGAGCGGCGGCTCGGCGCGCGTCGAGGCCCTGGGCACGTTCGCGGTGAAGACCCCGCGCTCGGTGACGCAGGTCGACGTGTTCCCGCACACGGTGCGCGGCGCGGCGCTCGAGCGGTGCAACACCTCGACGAACGAGCAGCTGAGCTTCAGCGTGTCGGGCGGCACGCGCTTCTTCGGCACCGTGACGTGCCACTTTCCTCCGGCGAACGTCGTGTTCGTCACCGAGGCGACCGTCGTGCCCGGCACGCTCGGCGCGGCGGGGCCGGCCGAAGACGCCGCCGACGCGATCTGCGGCGCCGCGGCGCGCGACGGAGGCCTGCCCGGGAGGTTCGTCTCGTTCCTCGCGCTGTACCGCGACGGCGGAGCGCCCGACGCGAGCGTGAGGCTCGACGCGTACGGGCGCACACGCAACGCCGGAGGTTGGGTGCGCGTCGACGGTCAGCCGGTCTTCCGGCGCGAGCTCGTCGGCGTCTCGACCGACGAGCGAGACCCGTTCTTCCAGCCGAACTTCACCGAGCACGGGCGCCCGCTGCCTGCGGGTGAGCCCGCGGTGGTGGGCAGCCAGCTGCCGGGCGGCGGCGACTGCAGCGCGTTTCGCTCGACCGGCGGCCAGACGGTGCGCGGCTTCCCCGATCGCACGGTGTGGGCCACCGAATCCAACAACCACCCGTGCTCGGCGCCGGCGCACCTCTACTGCTTCCAGGTCGACCGGAGCCTGCGCGAGTACCCGGCGGCGCCCGACGGAGCGCGGCTCGCGTTCGTCACCGATCGCACCTGGGTGCCCGATGGAGGCCGCGGCTCAGCCGACTTCCTGTGCAACGACGAAGCGGCGACGTCCCTCGTACCGGGCACGTTCCGCGCGCTCTTGGCCGGTGACGGCACGACGGCGGCGGCGCGGCTCGACGCCGGAGGCCCCACGTGGGTCCGCCTCGACGGCATCCCGCTCGGCGACGACGCGGCCCAGGTGATGCGAGGCGAGTGGGCGGTGCCGCTGCGCATGCGCGCCGACGGCATCGGCGCGCAGGGTCTGCCGTGGACGGGCGCCGTCTCTCCGCGAGCGCCGGGCACCGCCGCCTCGACCTGCGGCAACTGGAGCCCGGGCGGCACGACCGGCGTGTTCGGCGACAGCCAGGCCGTCTACACGTCGCTCGACGCCGGCAGCCGCGCGTGCACGCCCGACGCAGGGCCGATCTACTGCCTGCAAGAGTGAGTCACGGGTTGAGGCAGTAGACGCCGTAGCTGCCGCAGATGTTGGTGCCGGCCACCGTGAACGCGTCATAGAGGCTGTCGGGGCCGGCGACCGCCGGCGTCGACCCCATCGAAGACGTGTGATCGCTGCAGGTGCTCATCGTGGTGCCGGCGCTCACGAGCGACGAGGCGCCGAGCGAAATGACCCGGCAGCCGAACGGCATCGCCCCGGTCATCAGAGGCTGGGCGTTCACGAGGTCGGCCGCCGCGTTGAACAGCCTCACGCCATCGGGGCGGTACCAGGTCGAGCCGGCGGTGCTGATGCGCGCGATGGGCGTCTCACCCGGCCGGGCGACGAGGGCGACGACTCCGCCGTCGGTGAACTGCGGGAGCCCCGCGGCGCGCGCCGCCTGGCGGCACACCGCGTCCCACGCGGCACGCCCGCCGGTGACCGGAGCCCCCGGGCTCGGAGGAGCGCAGTACCAGAAGCGCGCTCCGGCCGGCGGTGGCGGCGGCTTCACGAGGAGCCCCTTGTCGATCGCGAGACAGTAGAGCCGCGCCGGCAGCGAGCACGAACGGCGCGGCAGGTGCGTGGCGAAGTCCGACGAGGCGGGGTCACCCCAGTCGTAGGCGCCGAGCCCCGACGTCCAGTTCGCGCAGTCGCTGCCGCCGACGGTGCCCGTCATCACGGCCTCGCCCGCCGGCAGCGTCACCCGGCGCTCGGTGAGCGCGAGCGGGTAGTAGTCGAGCCACGCCTGGAACTCGTCGAGGCCGTCGGCGACGGGCAGGCCGTCGGTGCGCACCCACCCGTGCGGCGCGCCGGTCACGACCAGATCTCGCAGCAGCGAGCTCGCCCCCGCGTCGAGCGACACCATCGCGCGGAAGGTGCCGGGCAGCCCCGCATCGACGGCGTGCGCCTGGCACACCGCGTCGGCCGTGACGCGTGCAGGGCCGCTCGCGCCCAGCGAGCTCGGCGCCATCGTCGTCGAGGTCACGAACGCGAAGTTCGGAATGGCGAAGGTCGCGGTCACCGCCTCGGCTGCGGCGAGGCCGACGTTGCAGCCCCTCGAGGTCCACGAGCAGCCCGAGAACGTGACGCCCGAGAAGGGGCCCGCGACCTGGAAGTCGAAGTACGTGCCGTCGGTGAGCGGCCGCGGCTGGGTGAGCACGCACGTCGAGCCGGCGTCGCAGCGGAAGCCGCTGTCGGGCGAGAAGAGCCACCCGCCGGGGCCTCCGTCGATGACGACGTTGAACGTGACGACCTGCACGGGGTCGTAGCCCGTGCCCTGGAGCCCCGCGTCGGCGGCGCCCGCGAAGAGGTTGCCGCGCTGCAGACCGTCGGTCGACGGCCGAAAGACGATCGAGACCGCGCAGGCGTCGCCCGCGTCGAGCGCGACGCAGCCCCCAGCGTCGAACGAGAAGTCGGTGCCGGTCGCGCTGCGGTCGACGAGCGTCCACCCGAACGTCGCCGTCGCTGCGCCGGTGTTGCGAAGCGTGAGGGTGCGCGCCGCGCTCTGCCCGAAGGTGACGGTGCCGAAGCTCGCGCTCGGGGGCATGAAGACGAGCTGGGACGACGGGGCGCCCCCTGCTGCGCCACCGCCGCTGCCGCCCGCCGTCGCGCCGCCGCCCGCAGCGCTGCCCGCGAGACCGCCGCCCGCCGTCGCGCTCCCTCCGGCCGGCGCAGAGCCCCCGGCTTCACCGCCGCCCGAGCCGTCGACCCCGCCCGCCGTCGCGCCGCACAGGTCGGGCCGTTCGGCGCAGACCGCCGCGCGGGTGTCGTCGAAGTCCACGCAGGCGCTGACCAGGCACAGCATGAGACCGGCGCGGCGCATCGACGCCGCCGGAGCGTAGCGTCACTTCGCCGCGCGCGCACCCGCGTTCGCCGCAGGCCCGCATGAGCTCTTCAAGGCACGAGCAGCCGGGGCACGCGCGCCCCGACGCCGCACAGCACCTCGTAGTGAATCGAGTCCATCAGCGTGGCGAGCTCTTCGGCGTCGACGCGCTCTTTGCCCTGCCCGCCCAAGAGCACGACCTCGTCGCCGACGTTCACGCCCGCGATGCCCGTCACGTCGAGCACGCACATGTCCATCGTCACGCGGCCGACCACCGGGGCGCGCTTGCCGCGCACGAGGGCGACGGCGCGGTTGCTGAAGGTCCGGCTGTAGCCGTCGGCGTAGCCGACCGGCAGCGTCGCGAGCACGCTCTTCTTCATCGCGACCCACGTCGAGCCGTACGACACCGGCGTGCCGGCCTCGACGGTCTTGAGGTGGGTGATGCCCGTCTTCCACGACATCACGCGCTCGAGCTTCACCCGGCCCTCGAGCCAGGGCGCCGTCGCGAGCCCGTAGAGGAAGAGGCCGGGCCGCACGAGGTTCACGTCGACGCCGTCGCGGGCCTGAGGCTGCGTCAGGGCGCCGGCCGAGTTCGCGAGGTGCCGCCACCGGGGCGCAAAGCCGGCGTCGCGCACGCGCGCGAGCCCCTCGCGAAAGCGCTGCAGCTGCACGGCGGTCAGATCGCTGTCGGGGAGGTCGGCGTTCGCGAGCTGCGACAGAAAGCCCTCGAGCTTCAGCTGGGGCGAGGCCTTGAGCTCTTTGAGCAGGCCCGGCAGCTCGGCCGGCAGCGCGCCGATGCGGCCCATGCCCGAGTCGAGCTTGAGGTGCACGGCGACCGCCTTGTCGCCCGCCGCCTCGCGCAGCCCCGAGAGGTGCTCGGCGCGGAAGACGGTCGGCGTGAGCTCGTGCTCGACGAGCAGCTCGTAGCCGCCCTCGTACGAGCCCCCCATCACGAGGATCGGAGCCCGCACGCCCGCGTTGCGCAGCTCGATGCCCTCTTCGATGAGCGCGACCGCGAGCATCGCGACGCCCTCGTCTTCGAGCACGCGCGCGACCTGCACCGCGCCGTGGCCGTACGCGTTCGCCTTCACGACGGCGAGCACCTCGGCCGGCGCGAACGCCTTCTTCGCCGCCGCGAGGTTGTGGCGCAGCGCGGCCTCGCTGACCTCGGCGCGCGTCGGGCGAACCAGGTTGTCGAGGGCGCGTCGGCGCGGCAGTTCGAACGGCATCGCGAGTCTCAGGTGACGCGCCGCGTGCGCGGCGAGCCGCGTCACCTTACTTGCACGGGTCGGGCTCGCAAGCGGGTCGGCCTGCGGCCTCTTCGCCAAAGGGCTACGCCCACTTCTCGCCCTCCTATTTGCTGGGTTCCCCATTTTCCTCACTTGAGTTCAGCGGACCCGTCCTTCAAGGTACGGGCCAGGAGACAACATGTCCACAAACCCTCGCGTCGGCGGCGAAGTCGATGCGTTCTGTACGAAGTGCGAGCTTCTGCTCGCGCACACGATTCTCGCGATGGTGGGCCCGAAGATCGTTCGGGTCCGCTGCGAGACCTGCAAGGCCGAGCACGCGTACCGCGGCCAGGTGGTGCCGAAAGGCGCGAAGAAGCCGCGCGCCACGCGGACACCTGCGGCCGAGAAGGTCGTCATCGCGTGGGAAGAACGTCTCAAGGGGAGCGACCTCACCAAGGCACGTCAGTACTCCCCGAAAGAGTCCTTCGCAGCGGAGGAGGTCTTGAACCACGCGACCTTCGGTTACGGAATCGTGACGGCGATTCGCGGCGACAAGATCGACGTCGCGTTCAAAGCGTTCGAGAAGACCCTGCTCTGCAAGCGGCCCGACGGGCACGCGGCCCGGCCGACGTTCGGCACGAAGGCGACCGCGGCTCCGCAGCCGAGCGAAGAGGGGCAGGCCGCGCTCGAGCCGAGCACGCGCGCCGCCTCGACTCCCGACGGAGACGGTGGCACCGTCGCCTCGTGACCCGCCTCCCCGTCAGCCGGCTGATCAGCCACGCGGTGCTGATCGCCGCGCTGCCGACGGTGCTCGCCGGCTGCCCGGGCACCAACTCGCTGCCCTGCGACCAAGACGCCCAGTGCCCCTCGGGCCTGCGGTGCCGCCGCGGCGCGTGCGGCCCGATCTGCCTCGATGACTCCGAGTGCGGCACCGAGCAGGTGTGCCGCTCGGGGCTCTGCAAGCCGCGGCCCGAGTGCGCCGCCAGCGCCGACTGCGCGACCGGCTTCACCTGCACCGACGGCCGGTGCCAGTGCATCGACGACGGCTCGTGCCAGGCGAACCAGACCTGCTCCGACGGCACGTGCGTCGCGCGCCAGCGCTGCACCGCCGACGTCGACTGCGCCGGCACCGGCAAGCGCTGCGAGGTCAGCCAGGGCATCTGCCTGCCGATCTGCACGCTGCCTCAAGACTGCGCGCCCGACCTCGACCCGCGCATCGCCTTCACGCTCTACACCTGCGTCTCGGGCACCTGCACCCGGCGCTGCACGAACGACATCACGTGCGGAGGCCAGGGCGTCATCTGCAAGAACGGGCTGTGCGCGGCCGCCGACTGCGACTCGAAGGAAGACTGCCCCACGGGCCAGTACTGCACGAGCGCGACGTTCGGCCGCTGCCTCGAGTACCAGACGTGCACCGCGACGGCGATGTGCCCGCGCAACTCCGAGTGCAAGGCGTTCGGCCAGGGCGAGTGCCCGCCGGGCTTCGACTGCGCGCAGAAGCTCTGCCAGGAGCTGCCCCGCTGCCTCATCGACGGCGACTGCGTCAGCGGCGCCGGCATGACCCAGATGCAGACCGGCTACTGCGCCGAGGGGCACTGCCAGCCGACGGTGAAGTGCAGCGGCGCGTCGTGCGCGACCGGGCTCGAGTGCATCGCGGGCACGTGCGTGCCGGCGACCTGCCGCGGGCACTCCGACTGCGGAGCCAACCGCGCCTGCGTCGGCGGCGCCTGCGCCAGCGCGCCCGGCGGCGCCGATCTCGTGCAGATGCGGCTCAAGCCGCAGACGGCGACGCTCGAGGTCGGCGACACCCTGCAGCTGTCGATGATCGGCTTCATGCTGGGCGGCGCCTCGTACCCGGTCTCGAACGCGACCTTCACGGTCACGAGCCTCGGCGGCCAGGCGACCGTGAACGGCAACACCCTGACGGCGGTCGGCGAGGGGCAGGTCAAGGTGAGCGGCACCCTGCCCGGCGCGAGCGTGCCGGCGCCCGAGTCGGTGATCACGATCTACCCGCACGTCGCCGAAGGCCGGCGCGTGATCGTGGTCGACGCCGCGAGAGGCTCGCCCATCGCGGCGGCGAAGGTGCTGGCGTGCGAGGGCAGCGCGTGCGCCGAGGTGACGACCGACGACGCGGGCGTCGCGCTGTTCCCCGACGCCGGCCTGGGGCCGTTCGACTTCAGCGCGGTCGCGCAGGCGGTGCGGCCGGGCGATGGCTACCCGAAGTACGAGAGCGCCTCGGTCATCGGCACCCGCGCCGTCGACGTCTACCTGCCGCTGCGCGACAACCCCGCCCACGCTCGCGCCGGCTTCTCGGCGTCGATCTCGTTCAGCGACGTCTCGACCAGCGGGCAGTATTGGGCGGGCTTCTCGGCGACGAGCGTGAGCGACCTGCCCTCGTGGGACCTGAACGAGCTGCTCGGCGACAACTTCTTCGTCGAGCTGCCGGGCCTGAACCAGGCCATCCCCATTCCCGGGCCCGTGGTGCTCTACACGTCGCCGGGCTTCGGCTTCCCGCAAGAGGTGAAGGCGAAGTCGCTCGGCTTCTCGCAGGCCGGCTTCCGCCACGGGGTCGCGTTCGCCGGCCGCACCGACGCCGCGGTCGCGCTCGCGCTGCGCTCGACCGACTTCCTCTCGTACCTCGGCGCCTTCGACTTCGCGCTGCAGCTCGATCTCAACACGTCGACGTACGCGATGATCCCCGACCTGAACGACGTCGACGGCGACGGCCAGTGCCAGAACATGATGCGCTGCCCGATGGGCACCGAAGACGTGCCCGACTACGCGAAGTTCACGCCGCTGAACTACCAGCCGAAGCGGCCGCAGCAGCGGCGCACCGAGGTGGTGGTGCCGCGGCTGCCGGGCACGCTCGATCAGGTGGTGGTGGCGGCCATCGAGACGGCGCCCGAGGGCGGCGTGCTGCCGACGGGCTTCGCGTCGAAGGTCGCCGGCCCCGCCGGTATGGACGGCACCCGCCCCGTCGACCCCATCGTGCTGCGCTCGGGCCCCCCCTACGGAGGCCTCGAGATCTCGACGCCGGGCGTGTGGGTGCTCGCCGCCTCGAACAACGGCAACTCGTCGTCGGCGCGCGTGACGCGAGGCCCGACGCTCGCGCCGCGCACGCTCGTCGCGCAGCTCTTGCCCGTGCCCCGCGACTGCAGCTACTCGCCCGCCAGCCGCACCTTCACCGCCGGCCAGCCGGCGTGGGCGAGCGTCTACTCGACGGGCGGCGAGCTCGCGCGCGTGTCGATCACCAGCAGCCAGGCCCGGCACACGATCTACTTCGCGATCTCGGGCACCCAGACCGCCGTGCCGCTGCCCCGCCTGCCGCCGGGGCCGGGGTCAGATCCGACCCTTGCCGGCGAGTCGAGAATCGACGTGGTGGGCATCGACCTGAGCTCCGAGATTTTGTCGGTCGACGATGCGTTCACGCTTTCCGGCGCGAACCTCGGCTCGCTCGAGCGGTTCATCGATGGGTACGCCCGCTTCCTGAGGTGAAAAACACTTCCCCGGCGGCCGGGATGAACTAGCCTCCTGCGCCAAATGGCCGCTCAGAAAGAGCCCATCATCGGAATCGACCTGGGGACGACGAACTCCTGCGCCGCGATCGTGGACGGGGAGAACAACGGCGTGCCCCACGTGAAGCTGATTCCGTACAAGGGGGGCGAGTACACGGTGCCGTCGATCTTCGCGATCGACGACAAGGGCAACGAGCTCATCGGCTACGAGGCCAAGCGCCAGTGGCAGCTGAACCCGAAGAACACCATCTACGGCGCGAAGCGGCTGGTCGGCCGCAGCTTCCGCAGCGACATCGTCGACACGATGAAGAAGGTGGTCGGGTACCAGGTGCGCCCGAGCTCTGACAACAAAGAGGTCGTGCTCGACGTCGCGCGCAAAGAGTTCACGCTCCAGGAAGTCAGCGCCAAGATCCTCAACAAGATTCGCGACGTCGCCTCGAACTACCTGCGCACGCCGGTGCACCGCGCGGTGGTGACGGTGCCCGCCTACTTCACCGACCGCCAGCGCCAGTCGGTGAAAGAGGCCGGCAAGCTCGTCGGCATGGAGGTCGTGCGCATCATCAACGAGCCGACCTCGGCGGCCCTCGCGTACGGGGTCAGCAAGGGCCTCAACGAGAAGGTCGTGATCTACGACCTCGGCGGCGGCACGTTCGACGTCAGCATCATCGAGATCCGCGGGCAGGTCTTCGAGGTGAAGTCGACGGGCGGCGACATCTTCCTGGGCGGCATCGACTTCGACAACGCGATGATCCACTACGTCTTGCGCGAGTTTCAGCAGAAGACGGGCATCGACCTGTCGCAAGACCCCGTCGCGATGCAGCGCATCAAAGACCTCGCCGAGCGCACGAAGATCGACCTGTCGTCTCGCGAAGAGGCGCCCTTCAACATTCCCTTCATCACGATGACGGCGCAGGGGCAGCCGCTCAACATCGAGATGAAGTTCACGCGCAAGCTGCTCGAGCAGCTGACGGTCGACCTGATCGACCGCACGCTGAAGATCGTGGCGCGCGTGCTGGTCGACTCGGGGCTGTCGACGAAAGAGATCGACGAGGTGATGCTCGTCGGCGGCCAGACGCGCATGCCGATCGTGCAAGACCGGCTGACGAAGTTCTTCGGCAAGGCGCCGTCGAAGGGCGTGCACCCCGACGAGGCGGTCGCGATCGGCGCGGCGCTCTACGCGCACTCGCTGCAAGACGACACGAACCTGCGCCTGCAGCTGCTCGACGTCATCCCGATGGCGATCGGGCTCGAGCGCACGGCCTCCGAGAAGGGCGGCGCCGACTTCCACGTGGTGTTCCCGCGCAACGCGGCGATCCCCAACGCGAAGCAGATCACCGGCACCACGAGCGCGGACAACCAGACCGAGCTCATCATGCGCATCTTCCAGGGCGACAACGAGCACGTCTCGAAGAACGAGCTGCTCGGCGAGTTCACGTTCGCCGGCATTCGCCCTGCCCGCGCGGGCCAGGTGCAGGTCGAGATCACGTTCGAGGTCAACGTCGAGGGCATCTTGACGATGTCCGCGCGCGACCCGGCGACCGGCAAAGAGCTCAAGACGACCGTGCGCGTCACCGCGTACTGAAGGCGTGTACTGAAGGCGTGTACTGAAGGCGTGTACTGAAGGCGTGTACTGAAGGCGTGTACTGAGTCGCCGGCGGGCTTCAGCCGCCGAGCGTCAGGGCTGGTCCGGGGCTTGCGTACGAGGCCCGGCTCGTTAAGGAATCAGGCCCTCCAGTGCTCGAGCAGTCTCAGTCCACGGCAGAAAGAACACGCAGCCAACCCGAGCTGCCGTCGATCGCCGCGGAGCTGCCCGTCGAGCGCCGGTCGGCCTCGCCGCTGCGCGCCTTCCACCACCGCGACTTCTTCCTGCTCTGCCTCGGCGGCTTCGTCGCCAACATCGGAGTGTGGATCGGCCGCGTCGCCGTCGGCGTCTGGGTCACCGAGACGACCGGCAAGGCCGCCGCGACCGGCGCCGTGACGGCCCTCATCTTTCTACCGTCGGTGCTGGGCCCCGTCGGCGGCGCCCTGTCCGATCGCGTTCACATGCGGCGCTGGCTCGTCTGGGTCACCCTCGCGCAGGCGGTCATCGGCGCGAGCCTCGCGGCGCTGGCGTCGGCCGGGCGGCTGAACGTCTGGCTCATGTCGCTGCTCATGGTGCTGACCGGCTGCGCGTCGGTGCTGCAGGCCTCGGGCTTCAACCGCCTCATCGCCGACCTGGTGCCGCGCGCCGATCTCACGAGCGCGATGTTCTTGAACTCGGGCCAGTGGAACCTCGCGCGCGTGGTCGGCCCGCTCATCGCCGCGCCCGTCATCGCGCTCGGCAGCACCGCGACCGCGTTCTGGCTGAACGCGATCGCGTTCGGCGCCGTGCTCGTCGCGGTGTCGGTCATGCGGTTCCCCGACCCCGTGCGGCACGACCGCCGCGAGTCGCTCGCCCGCTCGATGATGGACGGCGTCGAGGCGGCGCGCGCCGACGCGGGCATCATGAGCGCGCTCGCGATCACGGCGCTGGCCGGGTTCTTCGTCGCTCCGTTCATCGGGCTCATCCCCGTGTTCGCGCTGCAGGTGCTCGAGGCGGGCCCGGCCGCGGCGTCGCTCCTGGTCGCGGCGCAGGGCTCGGGCGCGGTCGTCGCCGCCCTCATCTCGGCCTCGATGCTCGACCGCGTCGGAGCCGGCCAGTGGCTGAAAGCCACGTGCGCCGCCCTGACGGCCCTCACCATCGCGTTCTGGCTGGCGCCGACGCTGCCCGCGGCGCTCCTCGTGATGTTCCCGCTGGGCGGCGTGTACCTCTCGCTCGTGACGGGCACCGCGCGCGTGGTCGCCGGCCGGGCCCCGCCCGGAGCTCTCGCGCGCACCGCCGGCCTGTACCACGTGACGCTCGACGCCACGTTCGCGCTCGGGCTCATCGCGGCCGGCGCCGCCTCGGACGTGTTCGGCCCGCGCCAGGTCGGCGTCGCCGGGTGCGTGCTCTTCGCGATCGTGCTCTTCGGGCTGCAGCGCTCGCGCCGGCACGTCTTCTCGGCGATGGGGTGAACCGGGTCGTCGCTGCGTCGCCCGCCGGCCCAACCGGCACGGACTTCGGGGTTCTCGAACTACAGCCCCTTCGCGCGCAGCATCGCGATCACGTCGGCGTAGAAGTCGACGTAGCCCCAGTCGTTGAACAAGCCCGGCCGCGCGCCGAGCAGCTGGCCGATCTCGTCGAGGTGATCGGCCGGCACGCAGCCGAGAAAGGTGCCCCACTTCGCGCTCGAGACGGTGACGAGCCCGTCGTTCGGCTCGGGGTCGAGCCAGTTCTGCTCGAGGTACAGCTCGGTGGCGTTCAGGCCCACGTTCGTCGGGTCGAGCTCGTCGTCCCACCTCGAGATGAACGACGGCCGCCCCGAGAACACGCACTCGTCGGTGCCGCGCTTCAGCCCCGAGCGGCCGGCGAACGAGTAGTACGGCACGCCCGGCGCGTCGGTGTACTTCAGGTTGAACGGCCCGATGCCCGAGACCGCGAACTGGCCGAGCGCCGAGAACAGCGAGGTCTCTTTGCGGGCCTCGCTCCAGAGCGGGCCGCCGATGAGGCGCACCATGGCGTCGATCGCCGCCCGCGCCTGCACGTCGCTCACCGCGCGCTGCGCGACGTCGCCGAGCGGCGAGCCCCGGTGCGGGGTGCCGAACGTCACCACCGCCGCCACCAGCTCGGGGTGCTCGTGCGCCACGACGCGCGCGTCGAGCCCGCCCTGCGAGTGGCCGAACAGAATCACCTTCGCCTTGCCCGTCTGGCGAATGACGTCTTTCACGTGCTCGTACAGCTGCGCCCCACGCGCGGCCGAGTCGTTGAACGGGTCGACCGCCGGCGTGAACACCTTCTCGCCGCGCGCGGCCAGCGCGTCTTTCACGCCGTAGAAGTACGAGACCTGATCGACGCCGGCGAAGGCCTCGAAGCCGAAGAAGCCGTGCGCCAGCACCACCGGGTACGGCGGCCCGCTGCGCTCGGGCGTCGCCGTTCGCGTGAGCCACGGCGGAGCAGCGGCGGTCGCGGTCGGCTGCGCCGAGGCCGGCTCGTCTTCGAGCGTATGAACTCCCGCTCCGCCACAGGCGATGCACGTCAGCGCGACCCAGACGTAGCGCATGCGGGCGGCACACTGCGCGCGGTCGACCCCAGAGTCAACCGGTCGCGACGCCGATGACGCCGAAGAGCAGCATCGCGACCGCGGCCCCGGTGCCGACCCAGCGGCGCACGTCGCCGGGCTCCGAGACGGTCATCACGAGCAGCGCGACGCCGACGCCGCCGTAGCCGACCTGGGCGACCGGTGAGCCGCCGGCGAGGTACGCGCTCGCGATCTGCAAGAGCGCCACCATCTGGGCGAGGGCCCTCGCCGGCCCCGCCGACACGACGAGCAGCATCGCGACGCCCATCTGAATCGCGGCGACGCCGAGCGGCCAGAGCGCCTGCGGCCGATCGCTCAACATGCCGACGCAGCGCACGACCCACGCGAACGTCGAGCCCACGAGCACGGCCGCGGTCGGCACCGGGTTCGCCTCGACCGAGCCGGTGATGCCGCCGAGCGTCGTTCGGGTGGCCTCGAGGTCGGCCTGGTCTTTTCGTACGCCCTGCCCGCCCGCCTTCGCGGCCCGCTTGAAGAGCGGGTTCGCCGCGAACTGGGTGCTGCACGCGGGGCAGGTCTCCTGGCCCTCGGGAATGGGGCCGAAGCCGCAGCTCGGGCAGAGCGTCTCGGCCTTCATGAAGAGCGCATCATGGCGCGAAGTGGGCCTTGCGCGTGATCCACGACGAGCCGCCGCGGCCGTCGCGCACGACGAACCAGAAGTCGACGTCGGTGACGGTGAGGCCCGCGGTGCCGCCGTCGATGCGCGGCAGCCACTTCGTCTCGGGCAGGCCGAGGCGGCCGGTGAAGTCGGTGCCGCCGGTCTGCGGCGACGAGAAGCGGCCCAGCGACGTGTGCCACGCGAACTTCCAGCTCTCTTTGAGGTGCACGGGCTTCAGGCTGAAGCTCGGCACGACGTACTCTTCTTCGAGCGTCGAGAAGTCGGTCGGAGCGACCTCGAACTCGCGCTCGCCGCTCAAGGACAGCGCGACGGTCGGCCCGCCGTCGAGGCTCTCGGGCCAGTCGCGGCCGTTGACGGTGACGCCCGGGATGACGGGCTGCACGTTGACGAGCTGATCGTCGAAGAGGCGGCAGTTGTAGACCATGAGCTTCTGCGCGAAGACCTCTTCCTCGCCGGCGGTGACGTGCAGCACGACGGGCACGCGAATGCCGCCGAAGCCCTTGAACGAGTCCTGGCTCAGGACCTCGAGCAGCAGCGGCTGGCCGCCGTCGAAGAAGCTGCCCGACAGAAACGAGGTCGCGAGCGGCAGCGTGTGAGCGAGCTCGCCGGGCTTCATGGTGCCCTCGGCGAGGCGCACCCAGTCGCCCTCGTCGTCGCACTGCAGATCGCCCTGGTTCGCGCAGGCGCGCAGGTCGTACGTGATGTCGCGGCCACCGCCGTTGGGGTCGAGCACGAGCCACTTCATCTCGATGGGCACGGCGAACGAGGCGAAGGCGAGCAGCGCTCCGGGGCCGCTGCCCCCGTCGGTGATGCTGCCGATGAGGCCCTGGCACGACGGAGCCATCACCTCGGGTGGCGAGAAGCTGGCGCCGATGACGCGCAGATCGTGAACCTGGCTGGCGTCGTCTTGCGGGCCCACGCAGGCGGCCAGCACGAAGAGGAAGAGCGCGCGTCTCATGCTCATAGCGACGCCTTGATCCCCAGAATCGGGAGGAAGGGGATGCCGGGCACGTCGTATTCCTGGCGGGAGCGGTAATCGACGATGGTGCCCTCGATGTTCCGCGCGTTGTAGATGTTCTGGATGTCGAGGTAGAGCCCGAGCGTCCACCGGTCGAAGACGAAGCTCTTGTCGATGCGGAAGTCGAGCTGGTGAAACGTCGGCCGCCGGGCGTCGCCGAACCTGCCGCGCATCGAGGCGAAGTTGTTCGCGTCCGAGCGGTAGAGATCCTGCTCGTGAATGAGCGGCGAGACCGGGTTGCCGCTGACGAGGCGGAAGCGGGCGCCGAGCTCCCAGCCGCCGCAGGCGACCTCGCGCGAGCAGAACAGCGGCAGGCGAAAAGAGCCGATGAGGATCAGGTTGTGCGTCTGGTCGTTGCCGCTGACGACGACGTCGGTGCCGTTGCTGCCGCCCTCGGTGCGGCTGAACGTGTACGCGAGCCAGCCGAAGAAGTTCTTCGTCACCTCGTGGCGCAGCAGCACCTCGAGGCCGTACGAGCGCCCCCAGGCGGTGTTGCCCGAGCGCAGCTGCGTCACCGAGCCGTCGGGGTTCACGGTGCGCGCGCCCGGCCCGACGTTCTCGTAGCGGCGGTTGAAGTAGCCCGTCACGTCGATGTTGATGTTGTCGGTGATCTTCTGCTTCACGCCGAGCGAGGTCTGAAACGCCTTCTCGTGCGTGAGCCCGGGGTTGCCGAGCGGCGGGTCGGCCATGTCGAACGCGCCCGGCGGCTGCGTGTAGAGGCCGACCGAGCCCTTGATCCACGTCCAGTCCTTCACGGCCTCCCAGCGCAGCCACAGGCGCGGGTCGAACGCGTGGCGCGTCTGGTTGAAGATGATGGCGTGCGACGCGCGAATGCCGGGCGTGATGCCGACCGGGCCGATCTTGGCGTCGGCCTCGAGGTAGAGGGCGCCGTCGAAGGTGTTCGGTGAGCGCGAGATGCGCTGGGTCTCGGTCTTCGGGTCGGCGCCCGGAAACGAGCGGAACTGGTCGCCCGAGACGATGGGCAGCTCGGCCGAGCCGATGAGGCTCTCGTCGAAGATGTCGGTGCCCGTGCGCAGCGACAGCCACTTGTTGATCTCGACGTCGAGGTCGGCGCGCAGGCCGACGGTGTAGCGGTTCGCGTCGAACTTGAGGATGCCGAGATCGATGCCGGCGAGGTCGTAGCCAGCCCACGGCGTGAGGCGGAAGGTGGTGTTCGCGGTGCGGTACGTCCACGTGCCGACGAGGCGGTGGAAGAGCGTGTGGAAGCTGAGCTCGAACGGGGTGCCGACGGCGCCGCCGCTGGCGACGAGGCGCAAGACGTCGTCGCTGCCGAACGCCATCAGCGAGAACGTCGACGAGCCCGCGAGCCCCGACGCGCCGCGCTTGGTGCCGACGTCGACGCGCACCTGGTAGTCCCAGTACACGGGGAGCACCGAGAGCGTGCCGCTGTCGGCGTTTCGCGGGGCCGCGATGCCGAGCACGATGGGCAAGAGGGCGTCGATGTAGCTGCGGCGCACCGACGCGGCGACCGAGACGCCCTCGGTGATGGGCGCCTCGACGAACGCGGCGGCGCCCTGAAAGTCGACGTTCGCGACGGCGTGCCAGGCGTCGGCCGAGCCCCTGCGGGTGCCGACGTCGACGACGCCGCCGACGGCGCGGCCGTAGCGCGCTCCGAAGCCGCCGGGGAAGAAGTCGATCTTGTCGATGAACTCGGAGCTGATGACCGAGGGGCCGCCGCCGAGGTGGAAGAGCAGCGGCACCTGCACGCCGTCGAGAAAGAAGAGCGTCTGGTTCGGGTTGGCGCCGCGGACGATGAACTGGCCGCCGAAGAACGGGGCGCGGGCGACGCCGGGGAAGTTCTGGATGACGCGAATCGGGTCGCCGAACGTGCCGGGGATCTTCTGGAGCTCGGCGCGCGCGAGGCTGCGGTTGACGACCTCTTTGCGGTCTTTCTTGTCGCGGACGATCGTCTCGTAGCCGACCGTCTTCGAGAGCACGTAGTACTTCACCTCGCGGATCTCGTTGGGCTCGAGGTCTTCGTCGGTCTTGAACGGGTGGTAGCCGCCGGCCGAGACGTTTACGTTGCAGAGGCCCGACGGCAGCGTGAACGAGAACTGGCCCTCGTCGTCGCTGATCGCCTCGCCGGCGTCGGGGTTGTTCTCGCAGCGCACGGTGCCACCGGGCAGGCGCGTGCGCGAGCCGCGCACGATGAGCTCGCCCTTCAGGGTGGCCATCGGCACCTGCGGGCCGGCGTCGATCTCGGTGCCGGCGTCGGGCACGGCGAGCACGAAGTTGTAGACGTATTCGATCTGCACGGGCGACGGCACGTCGTCGATCTCTGCGGGCGAGAAGCGGAAGCGCTTCATCGCGGCGACGGCGGCCTCGTCGAAGCCGTAGCCCTGGGGCTCGACGACGGCGGCGTCGCTGACCGAGCCGTCGGCGGCGATGGTGACGCGCATGCGCACGGCGGCGCTGACCTGGGCCTTCGTGGCCTCGGGCGGGTAGTCGGCCTGAATGAACTCGAGCAGCTCGGGGGTCTTGGTGAGCTTGGGGACGTGGACTCCGGCGTCTTGCGCGGTGCGGCGAACGCCTTCGTAGGCAGACGCAACCGAAGCGAGCAGCAACACGAGGAGGGGCGCGCGCACCACGGGGGCGCTACTTAGCATGACGTCTGCGGTCGTCTGCGGTGCTGCTCGCAGCGACCGGATCTCGAGCGAGAGATCGTCGGGGCCCTGTAGTAGACGGGCCGTCATGGCACTCGACCCGCGCCTGGTAGAGATCCTCGCCGACCCCGACGACAAGGGCCCGCTGCTCTACTTCGACATGGAGGGCTCGCTGTACAACCCGCGCACCCACCGGCGCTACGCGATCAAAGACGACATTCCGGTGATGCTGATCGAAGAGTCCGAGGTGGTCGCAGAGGCCGAGCACCAGCGGCTGCTCGCGCTCGCGGCGTCGAAGGGCGTCAAGCCGACGTTCTAGCGCGCATGGCGAGGCTCTCGTTCACGAAGAACCTCGAGCGGCACGTGGCCTGCCCTGCCCTGTCGGTCGAGGGCGTGACGGTGCGCGAGGCGCTCGAGGCGTACTTCGTGAAGCACCCGCGGGTGCGCGGCTACGTGCTCGACGATCAGGGCGCGGTGCGAAAGCACATGGTGGTGTTCTTGAACGGCGATCAGGTGAACGATCGCGACGCGCTGTCGGACCCGGTGAAGCCGGCCGACGAGATCCACGTGATGCAGGCACTGTCAGGAGGTTGAGATGAGCCAGCGCATCTTCGCTGCGACGCGCAAGGGGCTGTTCGTGTTTCGCGACCACTCGGGCGCGTGGGACATCGAGCGCACGCACTTCCTGGGCGACCCGGTGACGCAGGTGCTCGAGGACCCGCGCGACGGCACGGTCTGGGCGGCGGTGGGCCACGGGCACTTCGGAGCGAAGCTGCACCGCTCGACCGACGGCGGCCGCACGTTCACCGAGGGCACGGCGCCCTCGTACCCGCCGAAGCCCGAGGGGCTCGAAGATCTCGACCCGATGCGCAAGACGCCGGTGCCGTGGGCGGTGCAGATGATCTGGTCGCTCGAGGCGGGGCACCCCTCGGAGCCGAAGACGCTGTGGGCCGGCACGCTGCCGGGCGGGCTGTTCAGGTCGGCCGACGGCGGCGCGTCGTGGGCGCTGGTGCGATCGCTGTGGGAGCACCCGGCGCGCAAGAAGTGGTTCGGCGGCGGCTACGACTGGCCGGGCATTCACAGTCTGTGCGTCGACCCGCGCGGGCCAGGGCGGCTGCTCGCGGGAGTGTCTTGCGGCGGCGCGTGGGAGACGCTCGACGGCGGCGAGAGCTGGGCGATGCGCACGGCGGGCATGTACTCGGCGTACCTGCCGCCCGACCGGAAGTTCGAGGGCGAGACGCAAGACCCGCACTGCATCGCGCGCTGTGCGGCGCAGCCCGACGTGCTCTGGTGCCAGCACCACAACGGCGCGTTCCGCAGCGTGGACGGCGGGAAGCAGTGGGTCGAGCTGCAGGTGGCTCCGTCGACGTTCGGGTTCGCGGTGGCGGCGCACCCGACCGATCCGCTGACGGCGTGGTTCGTGCCGGCGACGTCGGATCAGAAGCGGGTGCCGGTCGATGCGCGGGTGGTGGTCTCGCGCACGCGCGACGGCGGTGAGACGTTCGAGGTGCTGTCGAGGGGGCTGCCGGCGCCCGCGTGGGATCTGATCTATCGGCACGGGCTCGACGTCGACGCGACGGGCGAGCGGCTCGTCATGGGCAGCACGAGCGGAGCGCTCTGGGTCAGCTCGGATGTGGGCGCGTCGTGGTCGCTGCTCACGGCGCACCTGCCGCCGGTGTTCGCGGTGCGGTTCGGCGCGCGCGCGTGATCGACACGCACTGCCACCTCGACGTCGAGCGGTTCGACGCCGATCGCGACGCGGTGCTCGAGCGGGCCTGGGCGGCGGGCGTCGAGGCCGTGGTGGTGCCGGCGATCGGGCCATCGTCGTGGGAGCCGCTGCTCGAGTGGCCGCAGCGCGACGCCCGGGTTCAGGTCGGGCTCGGCATTCACCCGCAGCTTTTGCCGTCGCTGCCCGAGGCCGACGATGATCGGCACCTGGCGCGGCTCGACGAGCTGCTGGCGAGCCCGCACGCGATCGCCGTGGGCGAGTGCGGGCTCGACGGGCCGAGCGGGCAGCTGGAGCGGCAGGTTCGAATTCTGAAGGCGCACTTCGCGCTGGCGCGGAAGCACCAGAGGCCGCTCTTGATGCACGTGCTGCGGGCGCACCCGCAGTTCCTCAAAGTCATCGCCGAGGAGCCGCTGCCCGAAGCGGGGCTCCTGATGCACAGCTACAGCGGCTCGGCGGACCTGACGCCGAAGTACGTGCGGTACGGGTGCCACTTCTCGTTCGCGGGCCCGGTGACGTTCATGGAGGCGCGGCGGCCGCTCGACGCGCTGAAGTCGGTGCCGCTCGACCGGCTGATGGTCGAGACCGACGCGCCGGATCAGGCGCCCCACCCTCACCGCGGCAGCCGCAGCGAGCCGGCGTACGTGGGGCTGATCGTCGAGGCGATGGAGCGTGCGCGCCGAGAGCCGGTGCGCGAGGCGGTCACGCAGAATGCGCGGCGGTTCTTCAAGCTGGCGCGGAGCGCTACGTGACGGGGGCCGAGTAAGCGAGGGCCTCGTCGACGATCTCCTCGGCGGTCGGCTCGCGATCACCCACCGGGTAGAAGATCAGGTCGGAGATCGCGGGGTGCGGGAGATTCGCGCGCAGCTGCTGGAGCCAGCTGGAGACCTGGGCGTCATCGCCCTCGCCATCGAGGAGCTGCTGAACGATCGTGATGAGCTCGGCGCGGGTCATGTCGAGACGTCGAGAGAATAGCGCGGCTGCGCCTGGGGCGGTCGGTCGAGAGCCCGGGCATGCCGAACGAGAGGGCGCGGGCCTGGCCCGGCCAGAGCGCGACGGCCATTTCTGCTATGGGGAAGGCCATGCAGCAGGCATTCAAGCTCCACCGCCGCTTCGATCGCACGGGCCGATTGCTCGGCGACGCCGGCATGCAGCGCCTCAGCGAGGCGCACGTCATCGTCTTCGGGCTCGGCGGGGTCGGCAGCTACGCGGTCGAGGGCCTCGTGCGCAGCGGGGTCGGGCACCTGACGCTCGTCGACTTCGACGTGGTGTGCGTGACGAACACGAACCGGCAGCTGCACGCGACGGTCAGCGGCGTGGGCAAGCCGAAGTGCGAGCTGCTCGCGCAGCGCTGCAAGCAGATCAACCCCGACGTGCACGTCGAGCCGGTGCAGCAGTTCTACAACGCAGACGTCGGCGACCAACTGCTCGGGGGCCCGTACGACTTCGTGGTCGACGCGATCGACAACGTGAAGGCGAAGCTGCACCTGCTCGCGCAGTGCGTGCAGAAGAACATCAAGGTCGTCAGCTCGATGGGAGCGGCCGGCCGTCTCGACCCGACGTACATCCGGGTCGAAGACCTGTGCGAGACGCACATGGACCCGTTCGCGAAGGACATTCGCAAGCTGCTCAAGCGCAAGCACGGCATCGACACGTCGAAGCCGACGGGCATCACATGCGTGTACTCGATCGAGCCGCGCCGCGACCCGGTGCCGCTCCGGTACGACGGCGACGAGGGCTTCATGTGCGTGTGCCCGGGCGGCGAGAACGAGTTCCACTCGTGCGAGCACCGCAACCAGATCGACGGCAGCGTCGCGTGGGTGACGAGCGTGTTCGGCATGAACATCGCCGGGGTCGTCGCTCGGCGCCTCGCGCAGGGCTGAGGCGCGCAAGAGCGCCCCACCCGCTTCGTGAAGATCCAGCCGCTTCGAGTGCTGGCATCATCGATGCTCAGCCCGGGGGCATGAACCCGTCATATGGAATTCTCCTCTGGATCGTCATTGGTGCCGTTGCAGGTTGGGCGGCGAGTCTCATCATGAAGTCGCGGCAAGGCGTGGTGATGGACATCGTCGTGGGCATCGTGGGCGCCCTCATCGGTGGCTTTCTCACGCGCGTCTTGTTCGGCGACGCACACAGCAACAACGGCCTGTTCGCGAGCTTCGGCGTCGCGCTGCTCGGGAGCGTGGTGCTCCTCGCGCTGCTGAAGGCCGTCTCGGGCGGCGGCGGCCGCATCATTCCGCACTGAGCGGGGCGTCAGTCGAGCAGCGGGATCACCTTCGCGAGCTCACGCGGGACGAGCAGGTGCCACCGGGCGAAGTACATGCCGCCCGGCTCTCGGTCCCGCGTGGCGTAGGTGGTCCTTCTCGGCACGCGCTGCTCGAGCATTGCGAGCTGCGCGCGCAGCTGGGGGCGCTCGGGCCGGGCGGTGAGCAGCAAGCCGACGCGGGCGCACGCGGCGGCGCTTGCGTGGTTGAGGGCCCAATGCACGACGGCGTCGAGGTCGAGTGCGTAGCCCGGGCGAAGCACCGTCTCGAAGACCTCTTCGAGCGGCGGTGCGCGATCGAGGCGATCGAAGCAATCGACGATCGTGCGCTCGAGGGTCGTGGCCGAAACCGAGTGCCCGTCGCGGTCATAGTCCTTCACGAGCGAGTAGTTCCGGCTCACCGCGTCACGGGGTCCCCGATCGACGACGCCACGAAAGGTGACCTCGCTGAATCGCAGGTGAGTGCTGCGGCACGGCGTCAGATAGCAGAGCGAGTGGTGCAGACCGCTTAGGTCGTGAAACCAGGCGGCGCCGTCGTAGGCCAGGACGGCCTCGGGGTGCAGCTTGCTCGGCAACAGCCACGCCTCGAAATGAGGCCCCTCGACGCAGTAGACGCCGCGCTTGATGCAGAGCAGCACGCCCCTTCGGACGTAGTAGTCGAGGGCTGCCCTCGCTGCTGCCTCCGACTTGCCGGCAGAGCTGTAGAGAGCCACGAGCTCGTCGGCGCGAAAGAAGGGGTTCCGGTCAAAGAACACTCGGGGCTTCACGACGAGCCGCGCGTGCGATTTCCACGCCAGCGCAGACGCGCGAGCCGCCTGGGCGTGAGCCGAAACGACGATGCGTCCGAGATGCTGAGTTGTTCGTAGAAAACTACGAATAACGCAGCATCCTGGACGCATGCTCTTTCGGGCGCCCGGCCTCGGCTGGCAGGCGCTGTCCATGGCGGGTTCGCCGATGAACACCTGAAGCTGATGGAGCGCGTGAGGCCCACGTCGAGGAATCACGAGGTCGGGGCAGCTCGGGTGGGTGGAGCTGAGGGGGGCGCGCGAGCACGACCAGTGCCTGAGGCGGTGGAGGCCACGGCGACTCGAAGGGCTGAACGAGAGGGGGCGGTGATGCGCGAGGCCTGGTGCGTTTCGCGAGGGGAGGTCGAGGCGGCGGGCACCTTGCGAGCACGTGGCGCGACCCGACCGGGAGCCGTCGCGTGGAGCAGACGATGTCGGACGGGGGCGAGGGTGCGTCCAAGACGCGAGGCTGCGGGGCCGACGCATCCTCATTTCGGCCGCGAAGCTCCGGCGGGCTGAACCTGACTTGAGCGAAGAACCAGCCGGCTGTCTCGCCGTTGGCCGTCGATCAGCGAGGGAGCGTGCGGTCGTCGCGGGGAGTCTCTGGCAGGGCGCTCAAGACCGAGCGGCGAGCTTCTCGAGGGCGGCCTGGAGCGGCGCGGGGGGCCCGAGCACGGGCAGCAAGGGGTCGCCGACCGAGCGCAGGCGCTCGACGGCATTCAGAATCGTGAACTGGCGAGGGCCGAGGCGCTCGTTCACCTCGCTCCAGGTGATGGGCATCGAGACGGCGGCCCCGGGCACAGGCCGCACGCAGAAGGGCGCCGCGATGAGCCGGCCGTTCTGCCAGCAGTCCATGTAGACCTTGCCGCCGCGCTTCTCGACGATGCGCTCCATGGTCGAGATCTTCGGGTGCTGTTTCACGACGATGGTCGAGAGCAGCTCGGCGAGGGTGACGGCGGCGTGGTGGGGCACGGTGGCGCCGAGCGGAATCAGCACGTGCAGACCCGAGCTGCCGGTGGTCTTCACATAAGCGGGCAGACCGAGATCGTCACACAACGCCTTCAACGCGAGCGCGAGGGTGACGACGTCGCGAAACGGAGCCGTCTTCGGGTCGAGATCGACCACGCAGTAGTCGGCGCGCTCGAGGCTCGACAGCCGGTGCGCGGGGATGTGGAGCGGAATGGCCGCCAGGTTCGCGAGCCACTCGAGGGTGCGCAGGTCCTCGCAGACGATCTGCTGCACGGGGCCGTCGGGGCCGGTGGTGTCGAAGAAGCGCACCCATTCGGGCGCCTTCTTCGGCAGGGCGCGCTGAAAGAAGTTCTTGCCGCGAATGCCGTCGGGGAACCGCGTGAGCATCAGGGGGCGGTCCTTCAAGTAGGGCAAGAGCCACGGCGAGACCGAGCGGTAGTAATCGTAGAGCTGCTGCTTCGTGATCCCGTCGTCGGGCCAGAGGACCTTGGCGGGGTTGCTCAGCGGCACCTGGGGCTTGGGCAGCTCGGCGGCGGTGGGGGGCCGGTCGCCGGCGCGGAGGGGCTGGAGCACGGCGCCGGCCGGGGGCACGCACTCGCTCGGCACTTTGTCGTCGCGAAAGCGCAGGAAGACGGGCGCGCGCAGCGACATCTCGGCGGGCCAGTTCATGTACTTCACCTCGACGACGAGCTCTGGCGCCGTCCACCGATCGTCGTCCTCCTCGTCGATCTCGCCGCGGCAGGCGGGGCGCTTCAGCTCGTTCTTCTCGAGCGTGGCGACGTACGGCTTCAGCTTTCGCGGGTTGAGGCCCGAGCCGACCTTGCCCGCGTACACGAGGCCGTGGCCGTCGTGCACGGCGAGGTGAAGGGCTCCGAGATCGCCGGCCCAGCCGACGACGGCGAAGTCGGCGACGTGCTTGAGCGCGATCTTCTGCCAGTCGGGGCAGCGCTCGCCGCGGTACGGAGCGTCGGCCTTCTTCGCGACGACGCCCTCGAGGCCCAGCCGCTTCACCTCTTCGAGCAGGGCCTCGCCCTCGCGCGCGACGTGATCGAGCAGGCGCACGCGGCCTTCGCGCCCGAGGAGGTCGGCGAGCAGCTCCTTGCGCTGCGTCAGCGGCAGCTTCCTCAGGTCCTTCCCGTCGAGCGACAGCAGATCGAAGGCGAAGTAGACCGCGGGCAGCTCGCGAGCGAGCGCGTCGATCTCGCGTGGGTTCGCGACCGTCGATCGCTTGAGCAGCCGCTGGAAGATCGGGTGACCCCGCTCGTCCTGAATGACGAGCTCGCCGTCGAGAATGAAGTCGTCGTGGGCGATGGCCTTCAGCGCCTGAGCGATCTCGGGGAACTGGGCGGTCGCGTCACGGCCGCGTCGCAAGACCAGGCGGGGCTCACCCTTCTCTTTCGCCGCGAGCAGGCGGAACCCGTCGAGCTTCAGCTCGAAGAGCCAGCCGTCTTTCGTAAACGCCGCCTCGCGCGGCTCGCAGAGCTGCAGCGCGATGTCATCGGCGCGGAGGTTTCTAGGCGCCGCCACGCAGGCAGCTATATACCGGAGCCCATGAGCGCACGCGCCATGGCATCGGGCACCATCAGCTTTGGGCTCGTGAACATTCCCGTGAAGGTCTACTCGGCGAACGAGGCGGGCAACCGCATCAGCTTCAACCAGCTGCACGCCGACAAGAAGACGCGCCTCAAGCAGCAGATGTACGACCCTTCGACCGGCGAGATCGTCACGAAGGACAAGATCATCAAGGGCTACGAGTACGCGAAGGACCAGTACGTCATCGTGACGGAAGACGAGCTCGAGAAGCTCGAGCTCGCCACCTCGCGCAGCATGGACATCTCGGAGTTCGTGCCCCTCGAGACCGTCGACCCGCTCTTCTTCGAGTCCGGCTACTACATCGGGCCCGACAAGGGCGCCGATCGCGCGTTCAAGCTGCTGGTGCAGGCGCTCACCGACATGAAGCACGCCGCGGTCGCCCGCTACGTGACGCGCGGCCGGCAGAACCTCGTGCTCTTCCGCCCGCTGAACCACGGGCTCGTGATGCAGCAGCTGCGCTACGCCGACGAGGTGCGCGCGCAGGGTGAGGTGCCGATCCCCGACGCGCAGGTGACCGAGGCCGAGCTGGGCCTCGCGCGCCAGTTCATTCAGCAGCTCTCGCAGCCGAAGTTCGACGCGACGAAGTACCGCGACGAGTACCGCGAGAAGCTGAAGGCGATGCTCGACGCCAAGGTGAACGGCGAGGCCATCAACCTGACTCCCCAGCCCGAGCCGGTGGCGAAGGTGGTCGACCTGATGGAGGCGCTCAAGGCGAGCCTCGCGGGCAAGGCGGTGGCCCCGGTGGCCGCAGCGCCGGCGGCGGCGCCCGAGCTGGCACAGGAAGAGCGCAAGGGCCCGCGTCGCGCGCCGCGCGCCGAGGCGCCCGAGAAGAAGAAGAAGTCAGCGCGAGGCTGAAGACCCCGCCTCGCGGCGGGCCGTCAGTGCCCGCGCCGCGCCAGGGTGATCACCCAGATCAGCATCGAGATCACGATGAGCGCCCCGGCCCCGAGGGCTCCGATGAGCTTCCACCCGAGGCCGAAGGGGCCGCCCGAGTCGGGGGCCGCCACCACTGCCGAGTCTTGCGTCGCGTCTTCGCGGGGCCCGAGCATCACCCGGTTCGGGTCGGTGGGCTTCTGCGAGGTGTCGTCGCTCAGCGGAGTCGCCGCCGCGGCGCGGCCGTCGGGCTCGGTGCTGACCTTGGGCTTCGAGGCCTCGTACTCCTCACGGCTCATCAGCACCGTGGCGTTGCCGGCGGCCTGCTCGCGCGGCAACGGCTGGCTCGCGTCGGGCGAGACCTCGATGACGGGCGACTCCATGAGCACGGTCTTCACCTCGCCGCGCTGCACGCCGGAGCCGCGCGGCTCGGTCGTCGGAGCCCGAACCTTGGTCTCGATGTCTTCGCGGATCTCGATCTTCGAGTACGCGATCTCGGTCTTCAGCACGACGCCGCGCAGGCTGCCGACCTTCGACAGCGCTTCGGCCAGCGCGGCCGCGCTCTGCCAGCGGTCGTCGCGGTCTTTCGCGAGGCCCTTGTCGATCGCCGCGCACAGCGCGTCAGGCAGCATCGGAGCCACCTGCTTGATCGGCAGCGGGGTCTCTTTCTCGACCTTCATCACGAGCTCGCCGTAGCTCGACGCCGTGAACGGCCGCTGGCGCGAGAGCAGCTCGTAGAGAATCGCCGCCACCGAGTAGACGTCGGCCCGGCCGTCGACCGAGCGGGCGTCGAAGAACTGCTCGT
>JBGALX010000064.1:0-22703 GCA_044223505.1 Myxococcaceae bacterium | reverse complement strand
TGCCCGGCAGCCCCGAGAGATCTTCCTGCACGGTGAGCCGGCCGGCGGCGCGCGGCACCCGGACGAAGGCCGCTCCGACGCTCGCGCCGCCCCCCGTGGCGAACGCGACCGGGCCCGCGCCGATCGGGTCGAGCGGGGCCCCGAACTCGACAGACGCCGGAGCCGTCACGTCGACGCCCGAGGGAAACCGGCAGACGTACCCGGCGTCCTCGTCGGTGCAGAGAATGGGCTGACCCGGCGCCGTGTACCCGCTGATGCGCAGCCACGCGGCGTCGCCGTCGCGGGGGCGCACGCGGTCGGCGGTGCAGACCCCGTCGTCGAACTCGTGCGCGACCCCTCGGTTCACCTCGATGAACGCATGGAGCCGCGTGCCGGCGTCCGTCTCGGTCGCAAACAGCCCCATGATCGCGATCGGCGCCGGAGGGCCTGCGTCTGCGGGCCCGGAGCCCGCGTCGGTCCCGGCGTCGAACCCCGCGTCGGCGATGGCCTGCGGGCCCGAACAGGCCGTGAGTGCGACGAGGATCGCCCCGAGAGGCTTCTGCATCGCGGCAGCCCCACGCAAGGCGCGGGCCGGACCACCGTCGACCCGTTCGGGCGGGGAGCAGGCGGCTTCGGCAGGGCTCCGACCTCGTGCAGTCGACACGCCCCGCCCGACGAGCTTCTCCCAGCGCGTGCACGCGTTGCGCGCCGGCCGCTGCGCGCGCGCAGTCGTTGCGCCGTCAGCGCCGCTCGAAGGTCATGAGCGCCTCGACGTGGTGCGTCTGCGGGAACATGTCGAACAGCTGCAGCTCGCGCGGCGGGTACCCGGCCCGCTTCAGCTCGGCGGCGTCGCGCGCCAGCGAGGCGGGGTCGCAGGCGACGTAGACCACGCGCGTCACGCCGAAGCCGGCCGCCCAGCGCGCGACGCCCGGCGCTCCGGCGCGCGGCGGGTCGAGCAGCAGCCGCGAGAACCGGGCCTGTTCGGCGAGCAGACCGCGCACGACCTTCTCGACGTCGCCGCGAACCCACCGGACCTCTCGCAGCGGCGCGTCGAGGCCCGACACCTCGACCGCCGTCACCGGGCCGGCGAGCGCCCGCGTGAAGTTGCCGCTGCCGGCGTAGAGCTCGAGCGCGGGCCCGGTCGAGCCCAGGGCGGCGGCGGCGGCTGCGACCAGGCGCTCGTTCACCTCGGCGTTCGCCTGCGCGAAGACGTCGGCGCGAAGGCGGCGATCACCGAACACCTCGGGGTTGCCGCTGGGGGGCGCCAGCACGACGCTCTGCACCCGCTCGAGGAGCTTCTCGGCCCTCGTTCGTTGCCCCGGGCGAATCGCGGCGCGCAGGTGCAGAGAGACTCCGACCGAGCCATCGGCGGCGAGCACGCGCACCTCGTCGACGTCTTTGAGGCCGGCGAGCGCAGGCAAGAGGGCGTCGAGCTCGGGCACGAGCGCGGGGCAGTGATCCACCCTCACCTTCAGGTGGCTGCGCCGGCCGTGATAGCCGACGCCACCCTCGACGGGCACCAGCGACGCGCGCCGCCGGTAGGCCATCTGCCGCTCGCCGAACACGGTCGGCAGCCGGGCGTACTCGGTTCTCGCGAGGCCTCCGATGTGCTCGAGCGTCGAGCAGACGATCTCTTCCTTCGCGGCGCGCTGCTCAGGCTCGGCGAGGTGCAGCCACGAGCAGCCGCCGCACTGCTCGGCGAGGGCGCACGGGGGCTCGCGACGCGCCGCCGAGCGCGAGAGCACCTCGACGAGCTCACCCTTGTAGACCTTGCCCTCGATGAGGCGCACGCGGACGCGTTCGCCAGGCAGCGCGCCCTCGATGAAGACGGTGCGGCCGTCGAACGAAGCGACGCCGTCGCCCGACTTCGAGAGCCGATCGACGACGAGCTCGACGGCGGTCACTTCCGGTTCGTCTGCGCGCCGGGCGTCGGGTCCGGCAGCTCGCCGCGGAGGCGTTCGACGAAGCGCTCGATGCGGGCGCGCTTCTCGTCATCGACGTCCATGAACTCGATGCCCATGCCGGGCACCTGGTTCGACGGGTTGTCGAACTCGTGCACGCGGATCACGCGGCCGGTGAGGTCGAACGGGAAGGCGGCGTCGGGCAGCGAGACGATGAGCCGCACCACGCTGCCGACGGCGAGCGGGTTGCGCGTGTTGATGAAGATGCCGCCGCGGCTGATGTTGACGGCCCAGTCGGTGATGAAGCCGTCGACCGTGCGGTAGGCGACCAGCAGCTCGTGCTGGAGGCGATCAGCCTGCCGTGGTCGCGAAGGGCGAGGTGCTTTGTCCGCCATCGGCGCGGGAGTCTACACAGGAAAAAATGGGGACAGGCTGCTTTTTTGCGCAGCGCCAAAGCCGCACCGCCTGTCGCCTTCACTCAGACCTTCATGGTCTTGAGGTCGGGAGCCCTCTTCAGGCTCGCGCCGGTGAGCTTCTGCACCGACTCGACCGTCTCGCCGGGCGCCAGCTCGCGCAGGAGCAGCCCCTCAGCCGTGACCTCGATGAACGCGAGATCGGTCACGATGAAGTGCACGCAAGCTTTGCCGGTCAGCGGCAGCGAGCAGGCCTTCAGGATCTTGTGGCCCCCGTCCTTCGTGGCGTGCTCCATGGCGACGAAGACGCGCTTGGCGCCGACGGCGAGATCCATCGCGCCGCCCATGCCCTTCACCATCTTGCCGGGGATCATCCAGTTCGCGAGATCTCCGGCTTGCGAGACCTCCATGGCGCCGAGCACCGCCATGTCGACGTGGCCGCCGCGGATCATGCCGAACGACAGGGCCGAGTCGAAGTACGCGGCGCCCGGCAGCGCGGTGACGGTCTCTTTGCCGGCGTTGATGAGGTCGGCGTCTTCCTGCCCCTCGACCGGCCAGGGCCCGATGCCGAGCAGGCCGTTCTCGGAGTGCAGCAGCACCTCGACCCCGGGCGGGATGTAGTTGGCCACCAGCGTGGGCAGGCCGATGCCGAGGTTGACGTAGAAGCCGTCGCGCAGCTCTTGCGCGACGCGCTGGGCGATCTGCTCGCGGGTCAGTGCCATGGGGTGAGGCCCTCTCTCTCGATGACGCGCTGCACTGCGGGGCGCTCGCGCACGCGCTGGCTGTGGGCGGCGAGGCCGGGGAACTTCGACATGTCGACTTCGGCGAGGTAGCCCCACCGGTGCATGATCGCGACGTACGGGTCGGCGATCGTGTACTGCGCGCCGATGGCCCACGGCCCCCCGCCGATGCGCTGCTCGAGCTCGGCGAACAGCCGGGCCATGTAGCCGCGGCCGTGCTGCTTGATGCCGGGCCACGCGGCCTCTTCATCGGTGAAGCGGCCCGGCCGGCGGGCCTGCCGGAAGCCGACGTGCAGCGCGCTCGACAGAATGCCGCACAGCTCGTGCACCCTGCCCCGCTCGCGCGTGCCGGGCGCCGGCAGCAGCTTCTCGCCCGCGTACACCATGATCGCGTGCGCCTCGGTGAGCACGAGATCGCCGTCGACCAGCACCGGCACGTGGCCGCGTGGGTGCGGGTAGCCCTCGGGCCGCGGCACCGTCGGGTCGACCTGCTTCGGCTCGAACTTCTCGCCGAGCTCTTCGAGCACGACGTGGGGCGCGAACGAGCACGCGCCCTTCGCCCAGTACAGCGTCTTCACGCGGCGCCCCTGGGGCGCACGGTGCGTTTCTCGATCCACTTCTGGTAGCCGACGCCCTTCACGACGCGCTTCACGAAGATCGAAGGCACGTCGATCTCGTCGGGGGCGAGGTCACCCACCGGCACCAGGTTCTCGACCTCGGCGATCGTCACCTTCGCGGCCATGCACATCAGCGGCGAGAAGTTCTTCGCCGTCTTGCGGAACTTGAGGTTGCCCCAGCTGTCGCCGACGTACGCGCGCACGATCGCGAAGTCGGCGTTGAGCGGCTTCTCGAGCACGTACTCGCGCCCGTCGATCAGGCGCGTCTCTTTGCCCTCGGCGATCTTCGTGCCGACGCCCGTCGGGGTGAAGAAGCCGCCGATGCCGACGCCGCCCGCGCGAATGCGCTCGGCGAGCGTGCCCTGCGGGTTCAGCTCGACCTCGAGCTCGCCGCTGAGGAACTGGCGCTCGAACTCCTTGTTCTCGCCGACGTAGCTCGCGACCATCTTCTTGACCTGCTTCGCCTTGAGCAGGACGCCGAGGCCCAGGTCGGTGGTGCCGCAGTTGTTCGAGATGATGGTGAGCCCCTTCACGCCCTTCGCGTGCAGCGCGGCGATCAGGTTCTCGGGGTTGCCGCAGAGGCCGAAGCCTCCGCTCATCACGACGGCTCCGTCGCCCACGTCGGCGATCGCCTCGGCCGCGCTCTTCATGACCTTGTTCATCGGCGCTCCTTGAACACAAAGGGGAATGTCACCTCGACCTCGTCGTTGGCAACACGGAACTTCCACTCGGCGATGCGCGCCGAGATGCAGTCGGTGACCGGCGGGTCGTGCAGTGTGTCCTCCGCGATCTTCACGGCCTTCACCGCGCCCTGCGCGATCTCGACCCTGAACGCGACGTTGCCGCGAAAGTCACCCTTCACCTCGCGCAGCCGCGCCTCGTAGCAGAGCTGCACCTCGGCCGCGTGCTCCCGCATCACGAAGGCGACGTCGGCCTTCTCGAGCGGCAGCTTCGCGTCGATGGCCTTGCCCTGCTTGTCGAGCCAGCTCCACTGGCCGTCCCTGAACTGCTTGATGAGCCGGGCGCCCTCGTAGTGCTTCGCGCACTGCAGGTCTCCACCGACGTAGTGCTCGATGCGCACCGGCTTGCCGCCCTCGTACGCGACGCGGTGGCCCGTGGGGCGCTGCTGCCACCAGCTGACGGCGCCGTCGGCCCACGCGACCGAGAGACCGAGGGGGTGCACCATCAGGCCGCTCTTGCCGTCGAGCACGAACGTGTCGCCCGTCGGCTTGCCGTCGCGACCGATGCAGTCGTTGCCGGTCTGGGTGGCGCCGCCGGGGCACTGGAACTCGGACGGCATGGGGACCTTCGGCGCAGCCGGAGCCGCGTCGCAGGGTGAAGCTTCGGCTCCGAGGACCAGCAGCAGCCCGGCGAGCACCATGTCGGGTTTTACGGCCGCTCGACGAGCATCGCGATGCCTTCGCCGCCGCCGATGCAGAGCGACGCGACGCCGCGCTTCTTGCCCTGATCTTTGAGCGCGTGCAGCAGCGTGACGACGAGCCGCGCGCCCGAGGCGCCGATCGGGTGGCCGAGCACCACCGCGCCGCCGCGCACGTTCACCTTCGAGTGCTCGAGCTTCAAGATCTGGTTGTTCGCGATCGCCACGACCGCGAACGCCTCGTTGATCTCCCAGAGGTCGACGTCGGCGGTCTGCAGCTTCGTCTGCTTCATCAGCTTGTTGATGGCGTCTGCGGGCGCGATCGTGAACTCGACGGGCTTGCGCGCGGCCTGCGCCCAGCCGCCGATGCGCGCCAGCACCGTGCGCCCCTCGGCCTTCGCGCGGTCGGCGCTCATGAGCACGAGCGCGGCGGCGCCGTCGTTGATCGACGACGCGTTGCCGGCCGTCACCGTGCCGTCTTTCTGGAACGCGGGCTTCAGCGTGGGGATCTTGTCGGGCTTGGCGCCCTTCGGGCCCTCGTCTTCGCTGACGACCACGGGGTCGCCCTTCTTCTGCGGCACGTTGACGGCCACGATCTCGCTCTTGAACGCGCCCTCTTTCTGCGCGCGGATCGCCCGATTCGTCGACTCGACCGAGTACTCGTCCTGCGCGGCGCGCGAGATGCCGCGCTCCTTCGCGCAGAGCTCGCCGCAGTTGCCCATGTGCACGTTGTCGTACGGGTCCCACAGGCCGTCGTGGATCATCAGATCCTTCATCTCGACATTGCCCATGCGCGCTCCGCCGCGCATCGCGTGCGTGAAGTACGGAGCGTTCGACATCGACTCCATGCCGCCCGCGACCGCGACGTCGATCTCGCCCAGCGCGATCGACTGGTACGCCTGAATCACCGCCTTGAGGCCCGAGCCGCAGACCTTGTTCACGGTCGTGCACGGCACCGCGTCGGGCAGCCCCGCGAAGCGCGACGCCTGCCGCGCCGGGGCCTGGCCGATGCCGCCCTGCAGCACGTTGCCCATCAGCACCTCTTCGACCGTCTCGGGCTTCACGCCCGCGCGCTCGAGGGCGGCCTTGATGGCGGTGGCGCCGAGCTGCGGCGCGGTGAGCGACGAGAGCGCGCCCTGAAACGCGCCGATGGGAGTGCGTGCTGCGCCGACGATGACGACTTCACGGGCCATGAGGGTCTCCAGTTTCGAGTCGTTTTACACATGCCGCGTAACACCGGGCCGGTCAAGGCGCAGCAGCCGCGCGACGGCTGGCCCGAGGCCTCGTCGGGGGGGGCATGAGCAACCTCCGCGTCGGCAGTGTCCGCTACGCCCAGAACCTCACGCCCCGCGTCGAGGGCCAGCAGACTCCCCCGGCGCCTCCCGGCGGCGACGTGTTCATCACGACGCCGCAGCCGCAGTACGCGACGGGGCTCTCGGCCACCGCGACGCCGACGCAGCTGCCGTTCAACCGCGCGACGCTCGACTCGCTGGTGCAGCGCTGGCAGCAGAACGGCAACCAGGTCGACGCTTCGATGCTGGAGGAGCTCAAAGGGTACGCCGCGTCGTTCGCCTCCGACTGGGGCGCTCAGGCCTGGCTGACGGCGAACGGCTACCCCAGCTGGTGGGACGCGAAGACCTGCGCGGATCTGGTCGACGCGCAGCAGCTCGTGACCACCGGCATCGGGCTGAACATGATGAACACGGGGGCGAACCAGGTGCTCGCCGACCTCGCGCAGCAGCAGCAGCGGCTCGGGCCCACGGCAACTCCGACGCCGGTCGCGCTCGACCCCGCCTACAGCTCGCAGCTGATCCGCGACTTCATGGCGCTCGGTGCGCTCGAGCAGGCGATGCGCAACTGCGTCGTGCAGCCGCTGGCGCCGCTCAGCGTCGATCCCGGCGGGCTGCCGCTGCCGCTCGAGAGCGTGGGAGGCTGAACAAGCCGACGAGCGCCCCCTCTCCCCCGTAGGGGAGAGGGCCGGGGTGAGGGGGCGGTTGAGCGTTCAGAGAATCGAGAGCGCCCGAGCAGGCGATGCGCATCGGAATCCCGCCAGTTGCGTAGAGCGTGGCCTCCCACCTCGCAGGGGGCAGACCGAGGCACGGTCGGACCTGGCGAACCAACCAGGCAGCAAGGACCTGTCGCGGTAGATCCCGGCCCGCTGCCTCTCTGCTCTCCCGTGAGGTGATTCTCGCCCGCTACGAAGTGGAGCGTGCCTGCTCCGATCCCTGAGCTGATCTCGAGGGGGTGGTGAGCAGGTGATCTGGTGAGCAGGTGAGCGAGGGCGGCATGAGCGTCGGCCCAGCGGGACTCTGCGGGTTGACGCTCATCGAGGGGGCGGTGAGCAGGTGATCTGGTGAGCTGGTGACCAGGGCCGGCATGAGCGTCGGCCCAGTGGGACTCTGCGGGTTGACGCTCATCGAGGGGGTGGTGAGCAGGTGATCTGGTGAGCAGGTGACCGGGGGCGACGAACCCCCGCCCTCTCGCTCGCAGGGAGAGGTCCATCAGCCTGGAGAGTACGGAAGACCGCTCAGCTCACCGGCCCGAGCGCACGGTCGGAGGCTCGGCCGTCGGCAAGGTGTCGGCCGTCTGCACGGCGTCGGACCACAGCGTGCAGGGCGTGCCATTTCTCGCATCGGTCGCCCAGCAGCGGGTGCCGCTGGTGCACATCGACCACTGAAACGGCGGCACATCGAGCACGTCGCCCATCTTGAAGATGCAGGTACCGAAGCTCGGCGCGACGTAGAACTTGTCCGACGTATCGAAGCGGTACGGCGTGACCGTCACCGGGCGCTCGTCGCCGCCGAGCCCCACCGAGATGCGCTGCGACTCGATCTCGCGCTCTTCGACCGGAGCCCCCGGCTCCCGCGTCACGCCCGCCTTCGCGCGCTCGGCCGGGTTCGCCCCGAGCACCGTCAGCGTGAGCATCGTGCGGCCCTTGCAGATGCGGCCCGAGTCGATGATGCGGAACTCGACGCGCGTCGCGACCGGGAGCTCGGCGGCGATGAGCCGCACGCGCTGCCCCGCCCGGATCGGGCACGCCAGCGCCGGCTCGGGGTTGCGGCCCACGTAGAGGACCAGCCTGTTGCCACCCGCCAGCAGCTCGACGCGGTCGGTGCCGTCGGGCGACTCGGCCATCGCGGCGCTCACCTTGGTGACGCTGGCGTCGAGCGGCAGCTGCTTCGGCAGCTCCTTCAACGCACCATACGGGTCCGACGCGGCGAGCAGCAGGGCGCACAAGGGGCTCACGCCCCCGAACGCTACCTCAACTCGCGTGAGACCTGCCGGCCGCCCGCCCGTCTAGCCCGCGTGGGAATGAGCCCACCCTGAGAAGACGAGATTGAACATGCGGAAGTTCCTGGCGGCCATTGCCGTCCTGACGATGGCGGCGTGTGGTGGCGGCGGCTCGAGCGGCTCGTGCTGCCTCAACAAGTCGTACTACTCGTGCCCTTCGAGCGACGCCGCGACGGCTTGCTTCAAGAACAGCTCGCCGGGCGACTGCTCGCGCGACTCGACCAAGGACACGAGCTGCAATTGAAGCGCACGGCGGCGCGGCGTGGCTCCCAGGACACGCCGCCCCGCCCTCTCTTCCAACCGCCATGTCGCGACATCTGCCGCTTGCTGTGCTCCAGCAGATCCGCTTGTCTGTTCGAGTGCCCGAGGTCGACGAAGCCGAGCTCGCCGCGTGGGTGGAACAGTACGGCCGCGGAGGCTCGCGCGAAGGCCTCGCCCTCGCGTGCGGCCTCTTCCACAAGCGGCCCGAGGCGCTGGCGGCATTCGAGCGCGACGTCGCTCCGAAGGTGAAGGGCTCGCTGCGCAAGCTCGGCGCCTCTGACGCCGAAGCCGAGGAGCACCTGCAGCTCGCCCGCGCGCGCCTGCTGGTCGAGGAAGGCGGCCGGCGCCTGACGAGCTACCGCGGCGTCGGCTCGTTCGACGCGTTCGTGACCACCATCGCGGTGCGCTCGTGGACAGACACGCACCGCAAGCCCGCAGCCCTGCCCGAAGACGATCTCGCGCGCATGCCCGCGGCTCTCGATCTCGAGCGCGCCCTCGCCCGCTCGGGCCAGCGCGAGCACTTCACGTCCGCTTTCCGAGAGGCGCTCGCGGCGCTCACGTCGCGCGAGCGCACGCTCCTGCGCTTGAGCCTCGTCGAGGGCTCGTCGATCGACGCACTCGCTCCGATGTACGGAGTCAGCCGCGCCACGGTCGCCCGGTGGATCGCGTCGGCCCGAACGGCGCTCCAGCAGGGCACGCTGAACCGGCTCTCGTCGAGCACGCGGCTTCAGGGCACCGACCTTCAGGGGCTCATGGCCTCGCTCGAGAGCGGCTTCGACGTGAGCCTGCGGCGCTTCGTCGCCGAGGCGGCCACCGCCGAGCCAGGCGCCGAGCCATGAACGCGCACCCCGATGACGCGGTGCTCGCCGAGCTCGCGCAGGGCGCGCTCAGCGGCTCGCCGCAAGACGAGGTCGAGGCGCACGTCGAAGAGTGCGCGAGCTGCCGGTCGCTCGTCGCGCGGCTGCTCGAGGCGCTGCAGCCCGACGAGCAAGCGGGGCCGCACAAGGGCCTCGTCGTCGGTCGCTACGTCGTGCTCGAGCCCGTCGGAGCCGGCGCCCTCGGCGAGGTCTTCGCCGCGTACGACACCACGCTCGAGCGCACCGTCGCGCTGAAGTGGCTCTTCCCCTCGGTGCACAGCGCCGAGCGGGCCCAGCAGCGCGAGCGGCTCTTGTCCGAGGCGCGCGCGCTCGCCCGCGTGCAGCACCCGAACGTCGTCGCCGTGCACGACGTCGAGGCCCGCGGCGCGCACGACGTGATCGTGATGGAGCTCGTGCGCGGCCAGAGCCTGCGCACCGCTCCGAAGGCCAGCTGGCAGGCCACCGTCGCGGCCTTCGCCGACGCCGGCCGGGGGCTCGCCGCCGCGCACGCCGCGGGGGTCACTCACCGCGACTTCAAGCCCGACAACGTGCTCATCGACGCGGCGGGCCACGTGCGCGTCGCCGACTTCGGGCTCGCGCGCTCGGGCCCGAGCGCGCCCGAGGCGCCGGCCGACGGCACGAAGAGCACGGTGTCGGGCACGCCGGCGTACCTCGCTCCCGAGCGTTGGAGCGGCTCGACCGCCGACGCGCTGACCGATCAGTTCAGCTTCTGCGTATCGCTCTACGAGTGCCTCGCGGGCCGGCTGCCGTACGCCCGCCAAGATCGGGCCGCTCGGCTCGAAGAGATGCGCCGCGGGCCGCAGCCGATCGCCGGAGCTCCGAGCGCGGTCGACCAGGTGGTGCGCCGCGGGCTCTCGTACGATCGCAACCAGCGCTGGCCGTCGATGGACGCGCTCGTTCGCGCGCTCGACGCAGCCCTGGTGCCGGCGCAGAGCCGACGCTGGCTCGCAGCCTCGCTGGGCGTCGCGCTCGTGGTCTCGCTGATCCCCCTCGGGCTCTGGCAGTCTCGAAGCCGCTGCGCCGGCGCCGGCGCCGAGCTCGACCGCACGTGGAACCCGACTCGCTCTGCGACGGTGCGCGAAGCCTTCATGAAGTCGAAGCAGCCATCGGCCGCCGCGCTCGCCGATCGCGTCGTCGGGGGCCTCGAACGGGTCGCCAACGAGCTGCGAGGGCTGCGCGTCACGGCCTGCGAGGCGACCGAGCTGCGCGGCGAGTCCGACGCGGTGCTGGCGCTGCGCAACGCGTGCCTCGCGCAGCGCGCCGGAGACCTCGACGCCCTCGCGGCCCTGCTCGAGAGCGCCGACGCCAAGCTGGTCGAGCGCGCGGTGGTGGCGGTCGAGTCGCTGCCGGCGGGCGCCGACTGCCTCAGCCCGGCGCGGGTCGCGGCCGAGCCGATGCCGGGCGGCGAGGCGCGCTCGCGCGTCGAGGCGGTGGCGCCGAAAGTGTCGCAGGTTCGGGCGCTGCGGCTTGCGGGCAAGCCGAAAGACAGCCTCGCGCTCGCCGACGCGGTGATGCCCGATGTGCGGGCCGCCGGCTGGAGGCCGCTCATCGCCGAGCTGCTGGTCGAGAGCGCGAACGGGCTCGAGCGGGCGGGCAAGCTCGACGACGCTCGGGCGCGGTACGTCGAGGGCTTCGAGCTGGCGCTGGCGGCGAGCGCGCTGCCGCAGGCGTTCTCGGCGGGCGTCGGGCTCGCGTACCTCGAGGGGAACAACAGCCAGCGGCTGCAGGCGGCGCAGGCGTGGGCCACGGTGGCGACGTCGCTCGTGGGGCCGGCGGGCCTGCGCGGCACGACCGAGGCGCTGCGGGCGCGCAACGCCGAGGGCAACCTCGCGCTGAAGGCGCAGAGCCACGCGGCGGCGGCGAAGATCTTCGAAGAGGTCGAGCGCGGGCTCGAAGGCCTCGGCAAGCTGCACACCTTCAACGGCGCGCGCGTGATGCAGAACCACGGCGCGGCGCTGCGTGAGGCGGGGCAGCCCGAGGCGGGGCTCGAGCTCTCGATGAGATCGCTGAAGATCATGGAAGCGGTTCTCGCCGACACGCACCCCGACGTCGCGGCGGCGTACAACAACATCGGCAGCGCGCTGGCCGACCTGAAGCGCTACGACGAGGCCGAGCGCTACTACCGGCGCTGCATCGGCTTGCGCGTTCAGCTCTACGGGGCCGACGGCGCGCCGCTCGCGACGCCCCATTACAACCTGGGCGAGCTGGCGTTCCGAAAGGGCGACGGTCAGGCGGCGGTCGCCGAGTACGGGCGCTCGCGCGAGCTGCTCGAGAGGGCGCGCGGGCCGGACGACGACGACGTGTGGGACGCGAAGATGGGCGAAGGCGTCTCGCTCGAGCTGCTGGGGCGGCACGCCGAGGCGCTCGACGTGCTCGAGAAGGTGCTGCCCGAGCTCGAGCGGCGAAAGCTGCCCGCGTGGAACATCGCGCAGGCGAAGCTGGGCGTCGCGGGGGCGCTGAAGGGCCTCTCACGAGAGCCGGAGCGAGTGCAGCGGCTCGCGAAGGAAGTTGCGGCGCTGGAAGGCGAGCGGCACGCAGATCAGCGAGCCCAGGCCGAGGCGCTCCTCCAGCGCTGAGCCTCGCGTCCCCTCTCTCCTCGTAGGGGAGAGGGACAGGGTGAGGGGCGCTCACCTTCGAAGCAGCGAGAGCGCGTCATTCAAGGACCGCTTCAAGTACGCGTCGAGCGAGCGCTCGCCGCGCAGGGCCCACTGAATGAGGGCGCCGTTCCAGGCGGCGTACACGAGCCGAGCGGCCTTCTCGGGCTCGGCGTACCCGGCGTCGTCGAGCAGGCGCTCGAGGGTGAGCTCGGTGGCGTAGGCCTGGCGGGCCGCCTCGGCGCGCAGGTGCTGGTCGCGAACGTCCTCGAGCAGCAGGGCCATGCTGTTCACGAAGGCCTTGCGCTCGGCGAGCGGCGCGGCGCGCCTGAGCAGCATGCGCACGAGGACCTTGAGGGGTGGCTCGTCGCTGATGGGCTCGCGGGCGGCGGCCCGTTCGGCGGCCTGCTTCGCGAAGGCGCGCATGAGGCCCTTCTTGGTGCCGAAGCGCTGAATCAGGGTCGCCGGAGCGATGCCGGCCTTCTTCGAGACGTCGGCGAGGGTGAAGCGGTGCGGGCCCCGCTCGAGGACGACGGCGCGGGCGGCGGCGAGCACGTCGTCGTCAGAGATGAGCTTCGATCTCGGCAAAGTGGGCTCCCCAGTCGGGTGTGGTGCCGTCGGCGTCGGTGAAGCCGTACTCCTTCGCGAGGGTCCACGAGGCGAAGACGCGGCCGCCCTTCTTCGCGACGTCGGGGTCGGCGGCGAGCGCGGCGACGGCGCGGCCGACGAAGGCAGGCGTCTCGGAGAAGGCGAAGTGCGGGTCCTTCTTGGCGCCGTCGCGCCAATTGGCCTCGGTGACGCCGAAGTGCTCGAGCATGGCCTCGCTGCGCAGGAAGCCGGGCGTCACGGCCACGGCGGTGGCCCGGCCCTTGAGCTCGGCGTGCAGGGCGGTGGCGAGCCGAATGGGGATGACCTTGGCGAGATCGTAGAAGAGGTTGCCGCGGTAGCGGTCGCTGTCGCCGTCGGTGATCTCGACGATGAGGCCGCCGTCGTTCACCTTCACGTGGCGCGCCGTCAGGGCGTGAGATCTCAGCACGCGGTCGACGAGCGTCAGGCCCTTCGCGGCGTCCTGCTGCCAGAACGGCACGCCCCACTCGGCGAGGGCGTCGCCGCCCCAGACGTCGTTGACGAGCACGTCGACCGGGCCGACGCGGTCGGCGAGGGCTCGCACCTGGGCCTCGTCGGTGTGGTCGACGATCGCCGCAGTGCCACCGCAGAGCCGGGCCGTCTCTTCGACCGTCTCGGGCCGGGCGGCGAGGTCGAACGGCCCCTGCGCCCTTCTGGCCCGATTCGCCGGGGTGCTGCGGCCGGTGCACCAGACCCGGGCCCCGGCCTCGGTGAGCGCGACCGCGATGCCCCTGCCGGCTCCGCGGGTGGCTCCCGCGACCAGAGCGGTCTTGCCGGCGAGCGTTTGTGAATGGCTGTTCACATACGAGTGCGTAGCATGGGCGGGTTCGCGTGCGCAAAGCGAAACGGCCGGGCACGCACTCAAGCGCACCCGGCCGTCGAGCGTTCGAGAACCCTGGGGCTTACTTCTTCTTGCCCATCAGGTCGCCGAGGCGCGCCTTCGCACCTTCGGCCTGCTTCTTCAGGTACTCGCGGTAGTCGTCTTCGCCCTCGTGGAGGAGCGCCTTCATCGACAGCGCGATCTTCCGATCCTGGCTGTTGATGTCGATGATCTTGACGTCGACCTCCTGGCCTTCGGTGACGACGTCGCGCGGCGACTCGACGCGCTCTTCCTTCATCTCGGACACGTGCACGAGGCCTTCGATGCCCTGCTCGATCTCGACGAACGCGCCGAAGTCGGTGACCTTCGTGACCTTGCCCTTCACGCGGGAGCCGACGGGGGTGCGCTCGCTGAGCGTCTCCCACGGATCCTGCTGGAGCTGCTTGATGCCGAGGCTGAAGCGCTCGTTCTCGACGTCGATGTTGAGCACCACGGCCTCGACCTCGTCGCCCTTCTTGTAGAGCTCGCCGGGGTGCTTGACCCGCTGCGTCCACGAGATGTCGCTGACGTGCACGAGGCCGTCGACGCCCTCTTCGACGCCGACGAAGATGCCGAAGTCGGTGACGTTGCGAACCTGGCCCTTGATGACCGAGCCGATCGGGTACTTGTCTTCGAGGAGCGTCCAGGGGTTCTGCTCGATCTGCTTCATGCCGAGCGCGATGCGCTTGGCCTTCGGATCGATGTCGAGCACCACCGCCTCGACCTCCTTGCCGACCTCGAGCACCTTCGACGGGTGCTTGACGCGCTTCGTCCACGACATCTCGGAGACGTGCACGAGACCCTCGACGCCCTGCTCGATCTCGATGAACGCGCCGTAGTCGGTGAGGCTGACGACCTTGCCCTTGACGCGCGTGCCGACCGGGTACTTCTCGTCGGCGCGGTGCCACGGGTCTTCCTGGATCTGCTTGAGGCCCAGCGAGACGCGCTCGGCGGTCGGGTCGAACTTGAGCACCACGACGCGAACCTCGTCGCCCACGTTGAACATCTCGCTCGGGTGGCCGATGCGGCCCCACGACATGTCCGTGATGTGGAGCAGGCCGTCGATGCCGCCCAGATCGATGAACGCACCGTAGTCGGTCAGGTTCTTCACCTGGCCCTTCATCACGGCGCCTTCCTTCAGGTTCTTGAGCGTCTCTTTCTTCTGCTCCTCACGCTGCTTCTCGAGGAGCACGCGGCGCGACAGCACGATGTTGCCGCGCTTCTTGTTGAACTTGATGACCTTGAACTCGAACTCTTTGCTCAAGTACTGGTCGAGGTTGCGCACCGGGCGAATGTCGACCTGCGAGCCGGGCAGAAACGCCTTCACGCCGATGTCGACCTGCAGGCCGCCCTTCACGCGGCCCACGATGACGCCCTTGACGATCTCGTCGCGCTCGCACGCGGCGCTGATCTCGTCCCAGATGCGCATCTTGTCGGCCTTCTCTTTCGAGAGGACGACCATGCCCGTGTCGTTTTCGCGGCTCTCGAGCAGCACCTCGACGGTGTCGCCGGCCTTGAGGGTCACCTCGCCCTTGGCGTTGGTGAACTCGGCGATCGGCACCTGGCCTTCCGACTTGTAGCCGATGTCGACGACTGCGTATTCCTTGGTCACCTGGACGACGGTGCCCTTGACGATCTCCCCCTCTTTGAGGAGCCCTTCTCCCCCACGCTCCTTGAGCGAGGCCTCGAACATCGTCGCGAAGTCTTCTTCGTTCTCGAGGCCCGGCTGGTTCAGGTTCGGCTGCATGCGATTGGTTTGTCCTTTTGGCGTACTTCTAACTGCGCCCCCTGGGGTTGGTGCTTCGCACACGCGGGGAGTGACGTGAGGGGGGTCGCCTTAAGCCGGTTCAGCTGGCTTTGTCCAGCCGCAGGTACACCGGGGCCAGCACGGGGTCGTTGATGCGCGCCCCATAGACCTCCTCACCCAGCAGAAAGACCGCCTGGTCGAGGTAGTCCTCGGCGGCCTGCACCTCTTCTTCTTTGGCGGCGATCTGCTGATCGAGCTCCTGCATGCGCAGATCGTGGTCGACCTTGCGCATCTCGGCCTCGTCTTCCATCTCGAGCAGCCGCTTGTGCGCGAGGATGCCCTGCGCGCCCGGCTGGCCCGGCCGAGGCGTGAGCAGCGTCTCGAACTCGTGCTCCATGTCTTCGATGTTGCGCTGCTTGCGCATCAGCTGGAGCCGCGTCTTCTTGATGAGCTCGCGCGACATGTTCACCTTCGCGACCTCGTGCGACTCGCGGAACTCGAGGTCTTTGTGGCGCTCTTCTGCGCGCTTCTGGTTCACCTTCTCGTAGCGCAGCGTCGCCTTCGCTGAAGAGACCTTCTTGCGCAGATCGCGCGAGCGCACCTCGATGCCCGCCACGGCGGCGCGCCACTTCTTCACGATCTCTTTCTGCTCGTTCTTCTCGGCGGCCTGCGCCTCGAGGAAGTCTTTGTACGAAGCGTCTTCTTCGTTGAGCTGCTCCTCGAGCGCCTTCAGCTCGTCGCGCTGCGCGAGCACGACGTCTTCCGCCTTGAACACGCGATCCATCGAGCGGGGGCAGTTGGGCTTCTCGGCGAGGCGCTCGCGCGCGAGGTCTCCCAGCTCGAAGATGAGGTCGTTGTAGGACTCTTTGGCCATGCGGTCGCCGCCATTTTCTACGGTCGCAACCTGCGCACCAACCAGAATCCCACCGCCGTCGCGACGAGCCCCCCGACGAGGCCCCAGACGACCAGGCTGCCCAGCTCGACGTGGGCTATCGATTGCGACCGCGCGCGGGTGACGTGAATCGTGCGCTGCTCGCCCTTCGCGATCTGGTTGCCGAACAGCACGCGGTAGTTCGGAGGCAGCACCATGAGCCACTTGAACTCCTGGCTCAGCTCGCCGTCGGCCGGGCACTGGTACGTCGCGATGAGCGCGACGTAGCCCGGCTCGATCGAGGCGCGCTCGCCGCTGCGCGTGCACGGCGCGAGCTTCGCCTGCTCCCAGACGCCCAGGCGAATGGCGTCGGCCCGGGCGTCGAGGTCGCCTTGCGTCAGCTCGCCGTCGCCGTCGGCATCGACCGGGGCGAGCAGCGCGAGGGTGTCGGCCGTCATCGTGACGGTCTCGACCCTCATGTTCTCGTCGAGCTTGACCACGATCTCGTCGGAGACATGACCGAGGAGCAGCATCGCAACGGCTGGCACCGGCAGACACACTGGGCTAATGCATCTAACGCACATGTCTCGCGCGGCGAGGAAGCTGAAAGTGGGGGTGACCGGCGCGAACAGCGATCTCGGGAGGCTCCTGCTCCCCCGCCTCGCGGCAGATCCGCGCGTCGGTGAGCTCGTGGTGTTCGACGTCGCGAAGCCCGAGTACCAGGCTCCGAAGGGCTTCAAGGCGACCTTCCGCCGCGTCGATCTGACGAAGGTCGGCAGCGACGCCGACGTCAGCCAGGCGTTCGAGCAGGAGCAGCCGCAGGCCGTCTACCACCTGGCGTTCGCCGGCACGCGCGTGCACCGCGCCGACATCGCGCACGAGCTCGAGGTGATGGGCTCGATGCACGTGCTCGCCGCGGCGGCGCGCACGAAGCCCGAGCGGCTCGTGCTCGCGTCGATGACCGCGCTGTACGGCGCGCGGGCGCAGGCTCCGGCGATCTTGAGCGAAGACGGCCCGCTGACCGGTTGCCCCGGCAGCCGCTTCATCAACGACAAGGTCGAGGTCGAGCGGCAGTTCGCCGCGTTTCGAGAGGCGAACTCCGAGGTCGAGACGGTGATCTTGCGCTTCGCGCCGCTGGTGGGGCCGACGAGCGACAACCCGGTGACGCGCTGGCTGCGCACGGGCCTCATTCCCACGATGATGGGCTACGACCCGCTGTGGCAGGCGCTGCACGAGAACGACGCCGCTGAGGCGCTGCAGCGGGCGTTGGTCTGCCCGCCGGGCGTCTACAACGTGGCGGCCGACGGCGTGATGCCGCTGTCGGGAGTCATCCGCCAGGCCGGCGCGCGCGGGCTGCCGCTGCCGGGCCCGGTGCTGCGCACGGTGGTGAGCGCGCTCGAGAGCGTGGGCCGCACGAGCGTGCCCGACGCCCTGCTCGACTACCTCAGGTACAGCCTCGTCGCCGACGCGTCGCGGGCTCCGGCGGCGCTGGGGTTCCTGCCGCGCTACTCGATGGCCGAGGCGCTCTCGTCGCTGCAAGAGGTGCAGGCGTGAGCCAGAACAAGCCACCCCCGCCGCGCGTGCTCGGCAATGATCCGTTCAAGCGTCCCGCGCAGCCGGCGGCCAAGCCCGCCGCACCGCCCGCACCCGCGCCCCCGCCCGAGAAGCCGCTGGCGGAAGCGCTCGCCGAGAAGGTCGCGAAGGAGCCCGCCGCCTCGCCGCAGCCCCCGGTGCCGCGGCCGGTGATGACGCCGGTGCCGCCGCGCCCGGTCGAGCCGAAGCGCGCAGCCCCGAAGCCGCCGCCTCCGCCGAAGATCGTGGTGCCGAAGCCGAAGGGCGGCGAGGCGAGCCCGGCGCGGCGGGCGGTGACGTCGTTCGCGACGTTCGCGGCCGAGCCGCCGGCTCCGAAGGTCACGGTGCCCGAGCGGCCGAGCCAGCGGCTGTCGGCGCAGGCGCCCGCGATGCAGCCGGTGCCGTCACCGCCCGTGTTCGAGCCGGTGCCCCACTCTGCCTCGCCCGAAGCGCGCCACGCGCCGACGTCGCACGAAGGCTCACCCGAGCTGAAGGCCGAGTTCACGGCGCACGAGACCTCGCCCGAGCTGAAGGCCGAGTTCACGCCGCACGAGACCTCGCCCGAGATCGTCGAGGAGCTCGAGCCCGGCCGCATGACGCCGCACTCGGGGTCGCCCGCCGTGGTGCGCGAGCTGAACGATCACGAGGCGGTGCCGCACGGCGGCTCGCCCGACATGGTGAGCGATCGCGTCACCGAGCTCTCGGTCGCACTCGACGCGGCGCGCGAGATGGGCGAAGGCCTGGCGCGGCCGCTGCTCGCGGCGGCGTCGGGCGTGGCGAGGGCCGCGAAGGCGGCGCTGGGCTTCGGCTCGAACGGCCCGGTCGACACCTGGGGCAAAGACGAGGCGCTGTCGCGCTCGCTGCAGCCGCTGGGCGACTTTCTCTACGACACGTATTTCCGGGTGACGGTCGAGGGCGCCGAGCACCTGCCCGACGGGCCGTCGATCATCGTGGCGAACCACTCGGGCGCGCTGCCGCTCGACGGGCCGATGCTCTACTACGCGCTGCAGCGCGAGCGTGCCGACCTCGAGCCCGCGCGCTGGCTGGTCGAGGACCAGGTGTTTCACGCGCCGGTGCTGGGCCTGCTCATCAACCGCATCGGTGCGGTGCGGGCGCACCCCGAGAACGCGGTGCGGCTGCTCGAAGAGAACCGGCCGGTGATCGTGTTCCCCGAGGGGTTCCTGGGCATCTCGAAGCCGTTTACGCAGAAGTACCAGCTCAAGCGCTTCGGGCGCGGCGGCTACGTGAAGCTGGCGCTGAAGATGCGCGTGCCGATCGTGCCGGTGGCGATCGTCGGCGCCGAAGAGTCGATGCCGCTGCTCGCGAAGATTCCCGCCGGGCCGCTCGGGCTGCCGTACCTGCCGCTGACGCCTCCGCCGCTGCCGGCGCGCTGGCGCATTCGCTTCTCCGAGGCGATGACGCCCAGCGGCTCGCCCGAAGATCTCGCGTACGTGCAGGAGCAGAACGACCGCGTGCGCGACACGATCGCCGGCATGCTGGCCTCGATGCTCGGCAGCTGAGCAGCGGCGCTGCGGGTCGCGTCGCTCGTTCGGTAGGTTGCGTGATGGCCTGGGCCTACGCGATGGAGCTCCCGGAGCGTCGCCGCTCATTCGACCGTGCGAGCGACGCGATCGCCGAGAGGCTCGCTCGGAGGTCGAAGCTGACCGGCGCCGAGGGCTGACAGGGATGCGGGGGGCTGGGCCGCGGGGCTGCTGCTCGCACACGGTCGCGTCGCTCATTCGATCGCCTCGGGCGCCGCGATCGTTCGATCGCCGACAAGACTGACCGCGCCCTCGCTCGCCCGCCACGCTGCTGGCCACGTGGGCGGCACTGCCGGTTCGACCGGGCGAGCGTGGTGTCTGCGCGCTCTCTCAGCTGCAACCCGCCCCGGTTCTGGCGCGGTGGCGGCTGACAGGACGACGGTGGCTGCCAGGCACGCTCGTTCTGTCAGCTTGCGCCCGGTTCTGGCGCGGTGGCGGCTGACAGAACGACGGTGGCTGTCGGGTGCGCTCGTTCTGTCAGCTTGCGCCCCCGGTTCTGGCGCGGTGGCGGCTGACAGAACGACGGTGGCTGTCGGGTGCGCTCGTTCTGTCAGCTTGCACCCGGTTCCATGCCGTTGGTTGACCCAGAATGCACCGAGCCGCCGGCACGCGGCGATCTCGACGGGTGCACCCGACCTGCTGGCCGTCTCTCTGTTTGCCGAAGAGCGATGGAGCGAGCGGTAATCGCAGCAGCATCTCTCGCTGCGCGCGAAACAGCTCAGACCGAGCAGACGCGGTTGCGGCCGTCGGTCTTGGCCGCGTACAGCTGTGTGTCGGCGGCCCGCACCAGATCGGCGGCCTCGTACGATGGCGTCGCGAGCCCGGCGACCCCGGCCGAGATCGTCACCGGGATCTCCTGCTTGTCGAACTCGAACTTCTGCTTCTCGATGAGCTTGCGGATCTTCTCGGCCAGCGCGACGGCGCCCTTCAGGTCGATCTCGGGCAAGAGCAGCGCGAACTCCTCGCCGCCGTACCTCGCCAGAATGTCCTCGCGGCGGATGCGGGTCTTGATCGCCGAGGCCACGTGCTTCAGCACGTGGTCGCCCGCGAGGTGGCCGTGGTTGTCGTTGATCTGCTTGAAGTGGTCGATGTCGACCATCACGAGCGAGAGCTGCCGCGAGTAGCGATGGCACCGCGAGATCTCGCGCTCGACGGTGTCTTCGAAGTAGCGCCGGTTGAACACCTGCGTCAGGCCGTCGACGGTGGTCAGCCGGTAGATCTCGTCGTGGTACGCCGACTCGATGTTCCCGCCGGCGATGAACTTGAAGATCGTTCGCCCGATCTTCACGAGATCGCCGTTTCGCAGCTGCATCTCGCCCGAGATCATCTCGTCGTTGACGTAGGTGCCGTTCGTCGACCCGAGGTCCTTCAGCATCACCTTCGTGCCCGAGATCGAGAAGCGCGCGTGGTTGCGGCTGATCGCCTCTTGATCGACCTGAATGTCGGCCTTCGACGATCTGCCGACCACGGTCACCTCTTTCATCAGGTCGTACTTGCGACCGAGATCGAGGCCATGAATGACGACGAGCGCCGCGTCACGATTGACGGGGCGCTCGGAGATCTTCGAGATGACCGTGACGACGGTCTTCGTCTTCGCCATGGGACGGAGGCTCGACTGTAGCAGAGCCTCCGTCACCAGCCAGCCAACTACCTGCTCACTGAATCGTGAACACGCGGTCGGCCGACACGCCGGGGTTCAGGTCCGCGCCGTTGAAGTCGACCAGCTTGGCAGTGGCCGTCACCATGCCCGTGCAGCCCGCCGGGATCGCGACGCTGACCTCGCCCTTGTCCATCGCGGAGTACGCCTTGCTCTCGGCCGCCATGGCGGGCTGGCAGGCGGCGGTGCCACCCGCGAACGTCACCTTCACCCAGCCATCTTCGCTGGTGGTGGCGCCGACCTTGAAGCTCTCGACGACGACGACCATCGACGAGCCGGCCGCGACGCCGGTCATGCTCGCCGTCGGCGTCTTCCACGAGATCTGCGGCCGCGCGTAGTCGATGAACGAGAAGCCGGTCGTGAAGTCGGTCAGGCGGTCTGCGCGGGTGTTGCCGGCCTCGACGAGGTTCTTGTACGCGAGGGTCGTGCCCGGAGCGCCGGCCGGATCCGCCGCGAGGCGAATCGTCTGAACGAGCATGGTCGAGCGCGTCGTGCCGGCCGCGTTCGCGAACGTGCGATCGGTCGTGCCGCCCGGAGCGGCCGGCAGCGTGAAGCCGACGGTGGTCTTGGCCGGATCCGCGAGCACCACCCAGCGGTGGTCGAAGCCGTCGCTGAACGCCACGCGCAGCGCGGTCGTCGCGTTGCCCGTCGTCGTGAAGCCCGGGAGGCGGAACGAGCGGCCGGGGATCGTGTTGATCGTGCCCGTCGCGTAGTTGTACTTCGCGCCTTCCGGCATCTTCGGGAACCCACCACCTGCGCTCAGGTCGAGGATGTTCGCCGCCGTCGCGCCGGTCGGGTCAAACGCCAGCTTGTTGCTCGGCGGGCGCACGAAGACGCCTGACGTCGCGATGCCAGCCGACGTGTCATTGAACGACTTGAGCGAGACGCCGAGCGCGAGCACCCCGTAGTCCGCGCCCTCGATGCCGTGGTGCGTCGGCGCCATGCGGAGCTGGGCGAGGCCAGGGCCGGCGAGGCCCATGACCGGGTCCGTCTTGTTGTCGACCGGGGTCGTCGTGTTCAGCGCGACGCCGAGGCCGAGCGGAACGACGCCGCGGCCGGGCACGTTCGCACCGCCGAGCAGCACGACGCCGTCGACGTACGAGCCGCGGTACTGCGGCAGGTCGGGGATGCGGTTCACGAAGTTGAACGCGAGCGGCACGGAGCCAGGCGGCGAGAACGGCATGTCCTTCGCCGTGAAGTCTTCGGTGCCGGCATCCTTGAACTGGGGCACGCCGTTCGGGTCGGTCGGGGTGTTCTTCAGCGAGAACTCGACGTCGCGAACGACCGTCGAGTTGAACTTGCGGAAGATCGGCAGCACGCGCTGCAGCACCACGTCGAACTTGATGTTGTCGGTGCCGCCCGCGAACGCGTCGATCGGCAGGTCGCCGAGCGGCACGTCACCGGCCAGCGCCCAGCCCGTGCGGGTGCCGCACGTGCCGGCCGCGATCGCCGTCTCGCCGCCCTTGGCCGCGCTGCAGACGCCCGCGAGGCCCTGCGCCGAGACCGCCGTCTTGATGTTCGTGTCCGAGAAGCCGAGGTACACGCCAGCAGGCAGCGGCACGCCCTTCTGGTCGATCGCGTTGCCGATCTTCACGTCGGTCGGCACCGTGTTGCCGAGCAGCTGGGTCAGCGACAGGTCGGTGATCGAGCCGGCGATCGACATGCCGGTCAGCGCCGCGTGCACGTTGCTGCTGGCCGGAACGCCCGTCAGCGTGCCCTTCTGGCCGCCGTACTTGTCGTTCTGGTGGCGGCGCAGCACGAGCGACAGGAAGCGCGA
>JBGALX010000030.1:0-131650 GCA_044223505.1 Myxococcaceae bacterium | reverse complement strand
CGCCGCCCCTTCTTCGCGCACGACCCCGGCGGCGCCTTCACGGTCGCCGCCCTCGACCACCGAGACGATCTCTACATGGTCGTCGTCGCCGACGAGCCGAGCTCCCTCGCCGCCGAGGCCCGCGTCGCGGCGCTTCGCGCCTCCCTCGTCCCCCTGAGCGAGCGTCTGCGGCAGCGCGTCGCGCTCGGCGCTTAGCGCCTCCGACTTCGGCTACGGTTCCCGCCGCGCATGGGGGCTTGTCCCAACGACGACACGCTGCACCGGTACTTCGAGGGGCTGCTGCCTGGCCCGGCGCGTGACGGCATCTCCGACCACGTCGACACCTGCGAGCACTGCCAGCGCGTCATCGCCGAGCTCGGCCGCGCGGTCGCCAACGACGCTCCCATCGCGGTCGATCAGCGCGTCGGCCCGTACCGCGTCTCACACCTCGTCGGGAAGGGCGGCCAGGGCCTCGTCTATCTCGCCCGCGACGAGACCCTCGGGCGCCGCGTCGCGCTGAAGTTCCTGAAGCCCGACAGCGACGGCGAGAGCGTCGAGCGCTTCCTCCAGGAGGCCCGCGCCACCGCCCGCCTCTCGCACCCCAACGTCGTCACCGTCTACGCCTGCGGCGTCGAGGCCGGCCGCGTCTGGCTCGCCCTCGAGTACCTGCCCGGCGAGAGCCTCCGCGCTCGCTTGAAGAACGGGCCGCTCGCCGTCGCCGACGCCGCTCGCCTCGTCGCCGACGCCGCCGCCGGCCTCGCCGCCGCTCACGAGCTCGGCATCGTTCACCGCGACCTCAAGCCCGAGAACCTCCTCATTCCCTCCGATGGCCGCCTGCGCGTCGTCGACTTCGGGCTCGCCACCCGCGGCGCCGATCGACACCCGCTGACCGACTCGAGCGTCGCGGTGTGGGCCGGGCTCGAGACCGTCGGCATCTCGGGAACTCCGCCGTACATGTCGCCCGAGCAGTGGGCGGCCCAGCGCGTCGGCACCGCGACCGACGTGTGGTCGCTCGGAGTCACGCTCTACGAGCTCCTCACCGGCGCCCGCCCATTCCCCGAGGACTCGCGAAACCGGCTCGCCGAAGAGGTGATGAGCGGGCTGCCGGTGCAGCTCCCCGAGTCGTTCCCGCAGCCGCTGCGCGACCTCGTGAAGCGCATGCTCTCGCGCGAAGTGCGGCTGCGCCCCACGATGACCGAGGTGCACGCCGCGCTCACCACGTTCGCCTCGGCGGGCGAAGCCGTCGGCGCCGAGCTGGCCCCCACGCTCGTGCGCGCGCCGGTCGCGAAGTCGAGGCTGCGGCTCGGGTGGCTCCTGACCGCCGCGGCGGTGCTGGCCGCGGCCGTCGCGCTCGCGCTGTTCGTGTCGCGCCGTCACGAGAGCGGCGGTGCCTCGGAGCCGTCGAAGGTGGCGCCCGCGGCCCGCGCGTTCGAAGACGGGCTCACGCTCTGGCGCTCCGGCTCGACTGGCCCCGCGCTGCGACAGCTGAAGGAGGCCACCGCGCTCGACTCCGCGTTCGGCGCTGCGTGGCTGTGGGTGGCCTTCCTCGACGCGAACGCCGCGGCCCGCCGCGCCGCGTTCTCGAAGGCCGAGCTCTACCGGCGGCAGCTCGGCGCCGCCGACCTCGCGCTGTTGCAGGCGCTCGAGCCGGGGCAGGTTCCGATGCCCGACGCCGAGGCGTGGGCCGCGCGCGTCGACTCGGTGCGCGCGCAGTCGCCCGATGACGGCCGGCTGCTGCTCCTGCGTGCGAAGGCGCGCGCCCTGGGCGGTGACATCTCGGGAGCCTTCGCCGACCTCGAGCTCGCTGGCCGGGACGCCTCGGTCGCCGTGCCCGCCGCCGCCGCCGCCGCGGACCTCGAGCGAGCCCGCCTCGCCGGCAAGAAGCCCGTCTTCGAGCGCTACCAGCGCTGCTTGAGCCTCGCTCCGCGCTCGACCGACTGTCTGGCGGGCCACGCGATGATGGTGGGGCGCTCGGGCGACTGCGCGGCGATGGAGCGTGACGCGCGCGTGTGGACCGGCATCGACCCGCAGGAGCCGCTCGCCTTTCACACGCTCGCCATCGCGCTCTTCGCGAACGGGGCTCCGTGGGGGAGCGTCAACGAGGCCCTCGAGGCGCGCTGGGCGCTTCAGGACGCCGACGTGATGGAGCGCAACGTCGACCGCCTCGTCACCACCGCGGCCCACGGCGACCTCGCGGCCGCGTTCGAGCTGGCGAAGGCCGACGCCGCTGCCGTCGCGCCCACGACGAGCCTCTTCGCGCACCTCAAGCCGTCGATGGGAGTGCTGCTGGTCTCCGACGAGCTCGGCGAGCTCGAGACCGGCGTCGCGGCCGCGAGGGCCGTGCTCGAGCGCGCCCGCGGGTGGACGGCTGAGGGCCCCGATGATCTCGCGCGCATCCTGCAGTTTGCGCAGTGGCTGTACGCGCGCGGTGCGATGGATCGTGCGGCGCTCGACAAGTACCGCGGCGAGTGGCTGGCGGCCGCCAACCGTGCCGGGGTCTCGAAGAAGCCGGGAGCCCGCATCTTGCCGTGGTTCAGCGGCTACGTCCTCGGCGTGCGGACTCCGGACCTCGCGAAGGAGGCGCTCGACGCGCTCGGCCCGTACTTGCCGCTGCCCGAGCCCGGGCTGTTGAACACCGCGAGCGACGTCGGCATCGGAGTCGTCTACGCGCTCGGCGGCCAACCCGACGCTGCGCGGACCTACCTCGAGAGCGTCGCGCGATCGTGCTACCGGCTCGACAACCCGTTCGCGTACGTGCTCGCGCTCGAGCAGCTCGGCGCGCTGCGCGAGGCGAGCGGAGATGTCGCCGGCGCCCGGCAGGCGTACCAGGAGATCGTCGACCTGTGGGGCGAGGCCAGGCCGCGCTCGGTTCGCGCGGAGCGGGCGAAGGCGAGGCTCGTCGCGCTCGGCAGCGCTCATTGAGGTGGGCGAGGCCGCAACGTTCCCGGGTTGACGTCGTCCGATCGGCTGCTCGCGCTCGGCAACGGCGGTCACGCCTTCATTCAATCCGCCATCGTCGACGCCGCCGGCGCCAAGGCGAACGTGACCGGCCTCGGAGGGATGATCATCGCCGCCGTGCGCTCCAAGGCGAGCGGCTTCTGGGTCGCAGCGAGCGTCACCGGCACCAGCGCCCCGGCGCTCTACGACGTGCCGTTCAGCGGTGCGGCCACGAAGGTCGGCAACTACGGCGCTCCGCCTGCGGGTGCCGGCGCGCTCAGCCTCGACACCGTCACCCAGTCGGCGCTCGACTCCAACGGAGACCTCTACGTCTTCTCGACCGTGGGCTCCGACGGGGTGGTCGTGAAGTTCTCGGCTCCGCCCAGCACCAGCTCAGCGATCGCCTACACCGAGGCCGGCGCCGTGGTCGATTGGGCGATGTCTCCGCCGCGGCTGTTCAACTTCGCGTCCGGCGGTCGCCTCCTCGCGCCCCCGTAGAGTGCTCGGCTTCGGGCGTCGCTCACGACAACAGCGGGCTCCGCTCCGTGCGGTCTGATACGAGGGCGCGATGAGCTCACTCCGCGCCGTCCTGATGCGGTTCGCCGTGACTGCGCTCGCGAGCGGCTGCGCCGGGGCCTCGACGGTGTCGCGCGGCCCGCTCACCGTGCACACCTTCACGCGCGACTCGACGCACGCCCACGTGCTGGTGCAGGGCGAGTCGATGATCATGATCGACAGCGGCTACGAGGTGAACGCGGCCGCGCTCGCCGATGATCTGCGCGCGGCGGGCCTCGACCCCGCGAAGCTGAAGGCGATCGTGGTGACGCACGGCCACTCGGATCATGCGGGCGGCGCGTCGTACTTCCAGCAGCAGCTGCACGTGCCCGTCATCGCCGGCGCCGGCGACGAAGCGATGCTGAAGAGCGGCACCAACGAGCCCCTGTGCCCCACCGGGCTCCTGGGCTCGCTGCGCCGCAGCGGCGATCAGGCGGGCACCTACTCGCCGACCACCGTCGACACGCTGGTCTCGGCTCCGCTCGAGCTGAGAGAGACGACCGGCGTCGACGCCCGGGTCGTGCCGCTGCCCGGACACACGCGCGGCTCGCTGGTCGTCGTGGCCGGAGACCTCGCGTTCGTGGGCGACCTCTTCCGAGGCTCGCTCGTCGGCTCGAGCGCGGCGACACACCTCTACATGTGCGATCTCGAGGCCAACAAGCGCGACGTCGCGACCCTGCTGCGCGAGCTCGCGCCTTCTGCCGAGCTCTTCTTCCCCGGCCACTTCGGCCCCGTCAGCCGCGCGGCCGTCGCTGACCACTTCGAGGTGGCTCCGCTCTCTGCCGCGCCGTGACCGCCCCGGCCGTCACCGCTTCCGCCAGACCCGGAGCGGGTAAGAGAGGTCGACGTCGTCGCGGACCACTTCGTACGAACGCGGCATCTTTCCGCCGTAGCCGTTGTAGTTGATGACGAACGTCCCCGTTGGCAGAGCGTTCAGGAGCCGCGCGACGGTCGCGATGTCGCGTTGGTAGCGCGCTCCGGTGAGCTCGACCTCTTCGTCGATGTGGTCGTTGCCATCGACCATGTTCTCGCCGAACGGGTTGTACAGGTAGACCGCCGCAGCCCGCGGAACTGCGATCTCACCCACCGCGCCGTCGATGAACTCGACGCGGTCTTCGACATTGAACACACGGGCGAGGTCGCGCGCGGCCGCGGTGAGCCAGCGCCGGTGCTCGATGCCGACGAACCGGCAATGGGGTGCCGACAAGGCTGCAGCGACGCAGAACTTCCCCGCGCCCGAGCCCACGTCGACGACCGACTCGATCTCGAGCTCCTCGAGCCAGCGCGCCACCCGGCGGATCACAGCGAGCGGAGTCCAGTGCTGATTCGCGAGCGCTCTCGAGCGTGGAGGCAGGAACTGATCGAAGGCCCCCTCCGGTACTGTGTCGCCGGCACGGAGATGCTGCGCGACCAGGGCGGGGTCGAGGGGCGGGGGCATCGCGCCACCCTCGAGAAGCTCGAGCCAAGGCGGTTTCACGGGAATCGCTGCTGATTAGCAGCTCCGGCGGTGTAAAGCATCGCAATGCGATGACGTAAAAATAGTACAGATTATCAATACACGCCCCGGCCGCTAAGTCAGCACCGCATGAACGGCGGCACGAGGCTCCAGCGCGCGGTGAAGAACGGGGTGATGCTCGTCGCCTCGCTCGCGGCCGGCCTCGCCCTCGCCGAGCTCGGAGCCCGCGCGGTGCACCGGGGCGCCTGGCCCTACCTCAACCTCTTCGAGAGCGACCCCCGGTACGGCGTGCGCCTGATGCCGAGCACCTCGACCCGCGTGCGCAGCCGCGACGGCCGCCTCACCGACATCGCGACGAACGCCCTGGGCTTTCGCGGGCCCGAGTGGCCGGCCGGGGCTCCGCGCGGCGAGCGCGTGCTGCTGCTCGGCGACTCGCAGGTCATGGGCTACGGCGTTCCCTTCGAGGCCACCATGGGCGAGCAGCTGCGCCGCCTCACCGGCGCCGAGGTGCTCGCCGCTGCCGTCCCCTCATGGGGGCCCCACGAGTCGGCGCTCGCGCTCGAAGATCTCGCCGGCCTCGTCAGGCCGACGCAGGTCGTCTTCGTCGCCAACGCCGCCAACGACTGGTTCGAGGGCCGCCCGAACGTGCAGCGCACTGCCGCGCGCGACGGGTGGGCGGCGCTGCCCACCGACGCCGCGCCACGACCGTTTCCCGGCCGCGGGTGGCTGTACGGCCGCTCGCACCTCGTCTTGGCCGGCCGGCAGCTGATGCACTTCATCGGCACCTCCGAGTCTCCGTCGGCGGTCATGCCCCAGCGCCTCGCGCGCGAGGTCGAGCGGCTCCGCGGCAGCCCGTCGCCGCTGGCCCCGGCGCTCGCCCGCGTGGTCGACACCTGCCGCCGAAGCTCGTGCCGCGTCGTCGCCGTCGCGCTGCCGCTCGACGCGCAGGTGAGCGCGGCCGAGTGGAAGAAGTACCGCGCGGCGCCGGTCGACCTCAGCGCCACCGAGGCGCTGCTCGACGACTTCGTCGGCGAGGCGCGCGCGCTCGGCGTGCCCGCGCAGAGCCTGCTCGCGCCCTTGCGCAGCGCAGGCCCCGGCATGTTCCTGCCCGACGACTACCACCTCTCGCCCGCAGGCCACTCGGTCGTGGCGGGCGCGCTGCAGCAGCTCACGGCCGAGCTCACCGCCGAGGTCACACCATGATCGCAGCCGCGGGCGTCTCACGCGTCGTGCTCCGCGCGGTGGCTCCGCTGGTGTGGCGGAGCGCGCGCGCGGTCGCGGCCAAGCTCGAGGGCTTCGCCGCCACCGAGGCCGGCAGCGCGCTCGACATGCTCAAGGCCGCCGAGCTCGCCGAAGACCCGCTGCTGCGGCGCCTCTTCTTCCGCCACGCGATGGACGAGGCCCGCCACTCGCAGCTCTTCCGCGATGCGGCCCGCGCGCTCGCGGCGAGCGGCGGCCCCACCGAGTACCAGCTCATTCACGCGCGGCGGCAGAACCTGTTCCAGCGCCTGCCGCTCACCGAGTTCCTCGCGTTCGTGCACCTCGCCGAGCGGCGCGGCGAGCTCCAGTTTCAGGTGCTGCGCCGCCACTTCGAAGACGTGCCCGACCTCGAGCGGCTCTTCGCGCGCATCGCGAAGGAAGAGCGCTTTCACGTCACCTACAGCGGCCGCTGGCTCGAGACCCGGCGCCGCGAAGGCCACGCAGGTGAGGTGCGCGGCGCGCTGCTCAAGGTCCGTGCGCGCGCAGCGTGGGAGGCCTGGCGGCGCGCCGGCCGAACGCTGGGCGACCTCACCAGCCGCGTGCTGCTCGGCGTCATCTACCTCGCCGTGCTGCCGCTGTTCGCGCTGCTCTCGCGCGCCGCCGACGCGCCCGCGCGAGGTTGGCAGAAGCGCGCCGGCCTGGGCGCCGACCTCGACGCCGCCCGGAGGCTCTTCTAGATGATCACCCTCGGCATCAGCGCGTTCTTTCACGACGCGGCCGCCGCGCTGCTCGTCGACGGCGAGGTCGTCGCCGCCGCGCAGGAGGAGCGCTTCAGCCGCATCAAGCACGACGCCGCGCTCCCGGCGCAGGCGGCGCGCTTCTGTCTCGAGCAGGCCGGCCTCGACATGGCCGACGTCGACCACGTCGTCTTCTACGAGAAGCCGCTGCGCAAGTTCGAGCGCCTGCTCGTGACGCACCTGCGCGAGTTTCCCCGCGGGCTCACCCAGTTCCCCAGGGCGATGGCGACGTGGCTCGGCCAGCGCCTGTGGATCGAGCGCGACCTCGCGAAGGGCCTGGGCTGCCGCAAGGAGCAGCTGCTGTTCTGCGAGCACCACCTCTCGCACGCCGCGAGCGCGTTCTTCAGCTCGCCGTTCGAGCGGGCCGCCGTCATCACCGTCGACGGCGTCGGCGAGTGGGCGACGACCTCGATCTACCGCGCGGCCTCGGGCTCAGAGGGCTCGACGCTCGAGCTGCTCGGCGAGCTGCACTTCCCTCACTCCATCGGCCTGCTCTACTCGGCGCTCACCGCGTACCTCGGCTTCGAGGTGAACGAGGGCGAGTACAAGGTGATGGGCCTCTCGTCGTACGGCCAGCCGAAGTACGTGGCCGAGCTCGAGAAGCTGTGCACCATCGGCGACGACGCCTCGCTCACCCTCGACGAGCGGTACTTCTGCTACCAGCGCCACGCGACGAAGAGCTTCACCCCCGCGCTCGAGGAGCTGCTCGGCCCCGCCCGCGTGCCCGGCTCGCCCCTCAGTTTCCCGGCGCGCGACGACGAGACGCAGCGCTGGGCCGACGTCGCCGCCAGCCTGCAGAAGCTCACCGAGCGCTACATGCTCGCCCTCGCCCGCCACGCGCAGGCGCTGACCGGCGAGCAGCACCTGTGCCTCGCGGGCGGCGTGGCGCTCAACTGCGTCGCCAACCGCCGCGTGCAGGCCGAGGGCCCGTTCGAGCGCGTGTTCGTTCAGCCGGCGGCCGGCGATGCGGGCGGCGCGCTCGGCGCGGCCCAGTGGGTGACTCACGTGCTGCACGGGCTGCCGCGGCGCGCTCCGCTGCGCCACGCGTTCCTCGGCGCCGCGTGGTCGGCGGCGGACATCGAGAAGTTCCTCGCCGACTGCGGCGTCGAGCACGACGTGTTCTCAGACCGCGCGCTGCTCGATGAAGAGGTCGCGCGCATGCTGGCCGACCAGCAGGTCGGCGGCTGGTTCCAGGGCCGCTTCGAGTGGGGCCCGCGCGCGCTGGGGGCGCGCTCGATCATCGCCGACGCCCGCGACCCGAAGGCGCAGGAGCGCGTGAACCGGAAGATCAAGTTCCGCGAGAGCTTTCGACCGTTCGCTCCCGCCGTGCTCGCCGACGAGGCCGGCCACTGGTTCGAGCTCGACGCGGCCAGCGAAGACCTGCTCGCGCCGTTCATGTGCTCGGTCGTGCCCGTTCGCCCCGAGCTCCGCGGGGAGCTGCCCGCCGTCACGCACGTCGACGGCACCGCCCGCGTGCAGGTGATTCATGAAGACGACAACCCTCGCTTCCACGCGCTCGTCGACGCGTTCCGGCGCCGCACCGGAGTCGGCGTCGTGCTGAACACGTCGATGAACCTGAAAGACGAGCCGCTCTGCGCGTCGCCGGCCGAGGCCTACGCCGTCTTCGTGCGCTCCGACCTCGACTTCCTCGTGCTCGAGAACTGCCTGATTCGAAGGAGGCCCACGTGAGACCCATGACCTCTGCTCCGCGCCTGCCCGTCGCCCGCCCGCCCCCGGCGGCGCCCGCACGCAAGCGCTCGTTCGTCTTCATCGAGCTGTGCCGGGCACTCGTGAAGAGCGGTCGCTGGTGGCTGATACCGATGGTCGCGGTGCTCGCGGCGTCGGCGCTGCTGCTCGCGGTGGTCGCTGCCGTCGAATACGTCGCGCCGTTCGTCTACACGATTTTCTGAAGGGGAGATGACGATGAACCGGAGTCGAGTTGTGCTGGCCGCCGTGTGGGTGCTGTCGGGCTGTTTCACCGCCGCCCAGGAAGCGCCGAAGGGCGGGCAGCAGCAGCAGCAGGTCGGCCCCGATGCCGGGCCGGGCCCGGCGCCGCGAGAAGAGGTCCCGGTGAGCGTCGCGCCGCCGATGCCGCGAGAGGCGCAGCCGGCGCCGGCGTGCTCCGCGCTCGGAGACGCGTGCGACGAGGCCGGGTGCTGCGCGGGGCTGTACTGCTTCTCCTTCACGTACGCGCCGGCCACCTGCCACCAGCGGCTCGCCGACGGGGAGCCGTGCTTCGACCCGGCGCAGTGCTCGAGCGGCGCGTGCACCGCCGACCACTGCGGCACGGCCGCTTGCGCCGCGAACGGCGACGCCTGCGGAGCGACCGCGGCCTGCTGCGCCGGCTCGTACTGTTTCGACTTCACCTACGCGCCCGCGACCTGCCGCCCCAAGCGCATCGACGGGAGCGCGTGCGACCTCGCAACCGAGTGCCAGTCGGGCGCGTGCACCAGCGGCCGCTGCGGCGCCGCGGCGTGCAGCACCGACGGCAACGTCTGCGGCGAAGACTCCGAGTGCTGCGCCGGCTCGTTCTGCTTCTCGGCGACGTACGCGCCGCAGGTGTGCACCGCCCCGATGGTCGGCGGTGCCTACTGCTGGGAAGACCGGCACTGCGCGACCGGGAGCTGCGTCGACGGCCAGTGCGCGCCTTGATCCGAGCTCCGCGGGCGCGGTGACGCTCAGGAGCCGGTCGAGGCGCGCGCCCGACGGAGCAGCTCGGCGATGCCCAGGCGGGGCGCCCACTGATCCAGGTACTGCTGGTCGATGGTCGGGCCCTGAAACTGCAACACGTTCACAGCGTCGCGGTACTGCTGTGTGTTCACCTCGCGCCCGTCTTTGAACCAAAGGAGCTTACGAAGGACGGTGTCCTCCGGACTCTTGATGAAGATCGTCTTGCCACCACCGATGTTTCTGCGCTGGCGGCGCGAGAGCTCCTCGAGGTCGAACGACGTCTCCCCCACTGCGAAGAGGTCGATGCGCGACGCCGTCGGCGAGTGGAAGATGTTCCACGACCGGCGGACCCGGATCGCTTCCTTCAGTGCGACGTCGTCTACGTCGAAGTCGCTGCCGAGCGCTGCGATGAATGCTTCGACCTGCGACTCTTTGAGCTCCGATACGAAGTCGATGTCGTTCGTAAATCGCGCGGGCCCCTGCAGCGAGGACGCCATCGAACCGCCGAGAAAGTACGGCGCGCCGAGCTTCTCGAACGCTTGCGCGACGAGCCAGGCGATCTCGTAGCCGGCAGCGTCGCTCATCGAAGCGGCCGAGGACCGTAGAGGCGTGTGGCTACGGCGTCTCCCACGAAGGTCGCCCGCACCAGCCAGAGAATCAGCGCATCTGACGCTTCGGGATGGCGATCTCGAAGGGCGAGCTCTGTGGCTCGCCGCCCAGCGACCCACATCTGGCCGGCGATCTGCGCCTGCTTCTCGGGGCCCAGTGCGCGCCAGAGCGCGGCTTGCCGCGCGAGCTGCTCAGGAGTGACGTCGTCGGGCATCGACACGATTCGAGTCTAGCCACGTCAGGTGACTCAGCCCAGCGGTGGTGTCAGACCCGAGTGGTACTTGCTGACAATGCCGTCGATTCCGCACGAGGCGCTGGTGCAGTTGTTTCGTGATGCGCCGGCGTTGCTGTCTCGGCTGTTGGAGCGCGCGAAGGGCATCGAACTGCCGCGGCATGATGCCGTGGTTCCGGCGGCAGAGAGCATCGGCGAGGCCCTGCCGCGCGAGCTCCGCTGTGACGCGGTCTTCCGCTTCCAGCGGCGCGAGGAGCCGGTGCTTGTCGCGGTTCTCGAGGTGCAGCTCGCCGAAGACGCGGACAAGCCGTTCACGTGGCCTGCCTATCTCGTCGGCGCTCGGCTGCGGTTTCGATGCGACGCGGTGCTCGTCGTGGTCGCTGTGACGAGCGGTGTCGCGGAGTGGGCTCGTCGGCCCATCTTGCTCGGACCGGGAAGTGGCACCGTCAACGCGCTGGTCGTCGGTCCCGATGACCTGGTACCCGTCGAAGACCCGGCGTTCGCCCGAGAGAACCCAGAGCTCGCGGTGCTCTCGGCGATCGCACACGGGAGAGATGCCGACGCCGAGCGCGCTGCCCAGGGCGCAGCCATTGCCGCAGGCGCCGTGCTCGGCGTGTTGAAGGGCGAGAGAAGCGCTCTGTATTATGACCTCATCAAGGCATCACTCAGTACTGCCGCCAGGAAGGCCTTCGACATGTTCCCAGCCAACTACGAGTACCAGGACGAAGGCCTTCGCCGAGCGAAGGCTGAGGGGAAAGCTGAGGGGAAAGCTGAGGGGAAAGCTGAGGGGAAAGCTGAAGGATTCGCCGAGGGCATTCTCGCCCTTCTCCAGGTGCGAGGACTTCCCGTCAGTGACGAGCAGCGGGCGCGGATTCTCGCTACCACGGACCTCTCGCAGCTCGCCCGCTGGTTGCGCGCCGCCGCGACCGCGGCCTCCGTCGACGTGCTCTTCCTTCAGTAGCGCTCGGGGCGGAGAGCCTCAGCCCACACGGCTTTTCTTCCGCGCCGACTCCGTCGCATGTGGCCCATCAACGGCCGGCTGCGAAGTCTCGGGAGCACCATCGCGCCTGGGCTCTAGCTGCGCGGGCGCGCGCTGATCGCGACCAGATGAGGTGATTGGCTTCGAACGTACGCGCCCAACAGCTCGAGCACGCCGGTCTTCTCGAACTGACGCCGACTGGCCTCACGGCATAGTTCCAGGTAGCCGTCAGTCGTCGCAGCGAGTGGAGCGTAGGCCGAGCCGAGTGCCGCCGGCGCCTCCTGGTGTTGCTTCAGCAGTTGCGTCGGTGTGGCTCCTGGAAACACCTGGATCAGCACTTCGGGCCGCACTGGCGCGCGCGCGGCCCCATCGCTGCTGCTCGTCGACACGATGCGCCCGTCTGCGAGCTTCGAGTCGAGATCGAATGCGAGCTTCGGTTCGGCTCCGTGTTCGAAGACGCCGGCGTAGCTCAGCCCATCAGGTGCAATGAGCCCCTGGAGTCGAATCTGAAGCCGCCCAACGTGCACGACCGGAGCCCCGAGCGGCCGGAACCCCAGTTGTTCGAAGTCGGCGACGCGCGCCCGGAACGCAGCAGACACGGCATCAGGAGAGAGCGGCCGAACCTCGAACGCCATCTGCTCCCTCATCGCACGCTTCAAGGTAAAGGTGAGGAAGACGGCAAAGAGAGTCACGAACAGCGCGATGTAGAAGAGCGCCGGCGGCGACCCTGCGCCTGCCCGGTATTCTCCATAGAGGATGTACGCGGCGAAGAAGATGACGATGAACCCGATGAGTCGAAGCAATCGCTTCATGTCAGCAGCTTCGGTCAGCCCAAGGTCGCAGCCAACTCCCAAACGTCCGCGAGCCACCGCGGCTCATTTCGACGATGCTGCGCCGATGCAATGCGTTGCATTTGCGTCGGGCCTGCTCTTCGTCGCGTGCACGCATCGGATTGCTCTTCACGAAGCATGCAGCGACAGAACGTCGTGCCCAGCCCCGGCGCTTTGCAAGACCTGGAGTGGTGAGGCTGGCGTCTATCGAACTTGTGAAGTCGACTGTGTGACGTCCGAGGACTGTCCGAAGGGTCTGCATTGCTCGCGATTCTTCGATGGACCGAACCTGACCTGTCAGGACCTCGCCGTTCTGTTCCACGACCCCTCAGATGGTGGGAACCGAGCACCACCGCTGCCTTGAGGTCAGCCCAGCGGCGCCGCCAGCCGCCAGCCTTCTGCGAGCCAGCGCTGCGCGGCGCTCAGCGCCGCCGCCACGCGTTCTTCTCTGCCGCCTCGCAGCCACTGCCAGCGCCGCTTCGTCTGCGTGAGCCGCTCCACGAACGTCTGCGTCATCCACTGCCGCAGGTGGTCGCCGTCGCGCAGCCCGTCTTGCTCGAAGGATACGTCGTCGGGGTGCGTGAGCAGGTAGAGCCGACTGTCCCCGTCGGCTCCGAGCGCTTCGACCGCCAGCGACCGAAGGTTCATGTACCGCTCGTGCCACACGCCCGTCGCGAACGCGTCCGTGTCGCAGATGAGCAGCGGCCCGCTCCCCCGCGCCGCCGCGTCTTCCTGCGCCTGCTGCTCACGTGCGACCGCTTCGAAGTCGGCCGAGCTCCACTTCAGCGCCTCTACCGGCGCATCCGCTCGCGCCCGACGCAGCTCCGCGAGCTTCACTTCGGTGTACTCGCGCCCGTACTCCGGCACCCATTGCGTGCTCAGTCGAGACGCGAGCTCCGCCGCCAGCGTGCTCTTCCCCGTCGACTCCGCTCCTACGATCACGAGCCGCCGCACGAACCACGCTCTCACGCAGGGCGCCAGTCGATGCCAGTGCTTCACCGGGTCCTTCCGCACCGCTGTGCCCGACACCGGCGCTGCCGCCCGCGGCGGGTCCACGCTCACGTGCCTCGCTCCGAGCCTGCGCGCCAGCTCTTCCCCGTACGGCTCCGACGTGAACACCGCGTCGACCGCGTCGCCCGCCAGCGCCTCCCGCATCAGCGCCACGTGCGCTTCCCAGACACCGTCGTCTTCGTAGTCCACGCGCACGTCATCCATCGTGCCCAGCACCCTCACGTCGGGGTGGATTTCTCGAAGCCACGCCACCCGCGTCTCCAGCAGAATCGATTCGACCGAGGACGCCATCGCCAGCACCGTCACCCGCTCGCTGCCCGCCACCGCCGCCCTCACCAGCAGCGCGTGCCCCTCGTGCGGCGGGTAGAACTTCCCGATCACCAGCCCGTGGCGCGCCTTCATGCGAGCGCTCGCCTCCATTCGCGCAGCCCTTTGATGCAGAGGAGGAGGAACACTCCGTACAGCGCCGCCGTCGGGTACAGCCCGCGGCTCAGGTAGAGCGGCACGCTGATCACGTCGACCAGAATCCACACCCACCACGACTCCAGCAGCTTGTTCGCCTGCCCGTACGTCGCCACCAGGCTCAGCGTCAGCACCAGCGAGTCCCAGAACGGCACCGGCGAGTCCGTGAAGCGCGCCAGCAGCACCGTCGCCACCGCCGTCGCCGGCACCGCCGCTCCGCCGAGCCACGCCCACTCGCGCGCCGTCGTCCGCCGCACCTTCAGCTCCGGCTCTCGCCCCGGCCCCCGCCTCGACCAGACCCCCCACCCGTAGATGCCCAGCGCGAAGAAGATGACCTGCAGCGTCGCGTCCGCGTACAGCTTCGAGTGGAAGAACAGCAGCGCCCAGAACGCGTTGTTCGCCAACCCCAGCGGCCAGTTCAGCACGTGCTGCCGCGCCACCAGGTACACGCACGCCGCCCCCGTCACGTCGCCCAGCACCTCGCTCCAGCGAACGTCGACTCCGAAGAGCTGGAACGCCGGCTGCTGGAGCGCGTCGAGGAGCACCGGTTCGAGCGTCGCATGTTTCTCGAACACCGCGGCCTGTTCGACAAGTAGATGACTGCTTCTCTTGGGGCTCGTCCTTCTTCTCGCGCTTGTTGGCACTGCGGCTGACGCCGGCGATGAGGTGCTCTCGGTTTCGGGGGGTGACGATGCCGGCGCTTCGGATTCGACGGCCGCTCAACTGCCCCCTCACCCCAGCCCTCTCCCCTACGAGGGGAGAGGGGGTGACGTGGGTGATGTGGATGCTGGGGTTGAGCGTGGGGAGCACGACGACCTGATGGCTCCTGACGCCGGTGCTTCTGTCGATCCCGACGCCGAGATTGGTGAGGCCCCGACCGTCGCCGAGCCCACGCCGTCGATCGACCCTTCGAGACGCGGCCCCCTCAGCATCGCCGTCGTTCACGCCCTCGCCGGCCGCTTCGCCCTCTCGACCTGCTCCGGCCCCGTCGGCGATTCCCCCTTCGAGCGCCTCAGCGCTCGCCTCGACGCCGTCCCTCCCGGGACTCTGCGCTTCGACGCCGGCGATCTGCTCGGAGCCTCCGCCATCGGCCGCTTCGCCGTTCAGCGCGACCCCGCCCACCTCGCCGCCGCCGTTCGCGAGCTCGGCCTCGCCGGCCGCGCCCTCGGCCACCGCGATCTCGCCGCTCCCCGCGAGCTGCTCCTCGCGTTCACCCGCGCCCTCGAGCAGAACGGCCTGCGCACCACGCTCACCAACCTCTCGTGCTCCGGCGCCGCGCTGCCGCTGTGCGACGCCGTCATCGACGGCAGCGACGCTCCGCTGCTCGTCGACTCGCCCGTCGGGAAGATCGCCTTCATCTCGGCGCTCGCTCCGCAGCAGGTGCTCGGCATCTCGCGCGAGCTCAGCTCCGGAGTGAAGCTCGAGCCCGCCGCCGAGGCCCTCAACGACGCCACCCGCCGCGCTCGCGCCCTCGGCGCCGCCCGCGTCGTCGCCGTCTACGACCCCGCCATCGGCGACGAGCTCACCGACACCCTCGCCCTCGTCGCCGCGCTCGACCCCGCCGCCGCTCCCGACGTCCTCATCGTCGACGCCCAGCTCGGCCCGCTTCGCGCCGCCACCGTCGGCGGCAACGACCTGCCGCTCATCACCACCCGCGCCAGCGAGGCCGTCATGGTCGACCTCCGCTACGACGGCTCGCTGCGCGTCGAGACCGCCGAGCCCCAGCGCCCCTCGGCCATCGTCACCGCGTACGCCGTCGCCCTCAACCGCGAGCTCTGCGACCTCTACCAGGAGCCCTTCCCCCGCGGGCTCCTCGGCCAACCGCTCACCCGCGACGACGCCGCCGCCCTCGTGCTCGACGTCATGCGCGAGCACGCACGAGCCGAGCTCGCCGTCATCAACGGCCCCGCGATCAGCCCCGTCGCGCCGTGGCCGCTCGACACTCCGCTCACGCACCTCGCGCTGTTGCAGGCGCTGCCGTTCGACAACCACCTCTTCGTCGTCAGCGTCACCGGCGCCGCGCTCGCCGAGTTCCTCGACTCACCCAACGCGAAGCACGCGTTCATTCGCGGCGCGAAGAAAGACGGCGCGTGGAAGATCAACGGCCGCACCCTCGAGCCCGCCCAGGCCTACCGCATCGTCGCCACCGACTTCGTCGTCGAGCGCTTCGGCGGCATCTTCGACGACGCCGAGCGGCTCGGCACCTTCACCGTGCGCGAGCTGCTCGCCGCCTGGCTGTCGGTGCCCCAGCCCGGCCCGCTGCTCTCACAGCCCGTCGACCCCGCCGAGCGCGCGCGCTGGTGGTTCGCCTTTCGCCTGCAGCTCGACCTCAACGCCGTCAACGTCTCCAACCCCAACCAGTCCGTCTTTCAAGACACGCAGCTGCTCCGCGGTCAGTCGCTCAGCGTCGTCGGCGAGACCGAAGGCCGCGCCATCGGAGACCACCCGCTCTACGCCCTCGAGCACACCGTGCGCCTGCGCTACGGCGTCGCGAACACCACCGCGCTCGACGGCACCAGCACCGGCGCCGTCAACAACGTCGACCTCGTCACCGGCCGCACGCTCGCCTTCGCCCGCAAGGTCTTCGGCACCTCGGCCTGGTACCTGCCGCGCCCCTACGCCGATCTCTTCGCCGAGTCCGAGCTCACGCGCCCCGAGACCCGCCGCTACCACCACCTGCAGCTCTTGCCGACCGCCGGCGTTCGCTTCGAGCTGTTCGCTCCGTTCGCCGTGTACGTCGGCGCCGGCGCCACGTGGGAGGTGTTCGCGGCGCGCACCGATCTGAACCCCCAGGTCGACCCCGCCGCCGCCGTGCTCGTCGCAGGCTGGCAGCTGCGGCCCACGAAGATCGTGAAGATCGGCCTGCGCTGGCTCGAGGTCGAGACCAACCTCGACTTCTGGGTTCGCGACATCGGCGGGCCCACGCAGAGCCAGGCCCGCGCCCGCGCCCGCATCGTCGTGCCGATCTTCTCGGTGCTCTCGCTGACCGCCACGTACGACCTGTTCTTCCGCTCGGTGCGCAGCCGCAACGACGCCGGCGCGTGGCAGGTGCTCTACGGCGTCTCGCACGACGCCTATATCGGCCTGCAGGTCGCCTTCGGCCGCGCCTACCAGGCGTTCTCGTTCTGAGCGCTACGGCCGGCCGAGCGTGTCGCAGTCTTCGAGCGTCAGCGGCCACGGCCCGTCCGGGCCGAGCGGGTTCACGAGCGCGCCGTCCACCGGGAGGTCTGCGACCGTGCGGAACAGCGACGCCGGCATCGTGCCCGTGACCGCCGCCGCGATGCCCAGCCCGTCTTCGGGCCAGCCGATGGGCACCCGCTTGCGGAACGCCGCCGCCGCCGCTTCGCTCGTGAACAGCGCGAGCAGGCGCCGCCCGTTCTGCTGCACGACGAAGAAGCGCGAGCGCGGGTCGGTCTTCGCGGCTCGCGCGCTCACGTACTCGGGGCGCCCGCGGCGATCTCGGCCCGCCACCAGCACCTGATCGCGTGAGCGGTCGTCGTTCATCCACACCGCGAGCTGCCAGTCGTCGTGGCGCTGCAGCGCCTCCAGCGGAGCGGGGGAGGGCCACTTCGCGTCCTCGAGCGCGTGCGGCGGTGCTCGCACCGCCTTCGCTGCTCCTCGCGAGCCTTCCGGCGTCGTCCCCGACGTCGTCTTCGCCGACGGGTCTGCACCTCGGCTCACGAGCAGGTCGTAGACGTCGCGCCGATCGTGCACCGCCGCTCCGAACAGCGGCGTGCCGCCCTCGATGTTGCGCGCGTCGATCGGGGCTCCGGCGTCGAGCAGCTGCTTCGCGCACGTCGTGAAACCGCTCGCCGCCGCCACGTGCAGCGGCGTGACCCCTTTGGTGCTCGCCGCTGCCGGGTTCGCTTTGCGCTCGAGCAGCAGCGCCAGCGCCTTCGGCCGGTTCCTCGCTGCGTAGTGCACCGCCGTCTGCCCGTCGGCGTCTGCCGCCTCCAGCTTCGCCTTCGCTTCGAGCAGCGCCGTGATGCACGCCACGTCGCCCTTCGTCGCCGCGAAGTGGAGCGGCGTGCACGCCGCGCTCGCCTTCGCCTCGACGTTCGCTCCTGCCGAGAGCAGCCAGCGCAGGACCTCGGCTCGCCCTTCGCTCGCCGCACAGTGCAGCGCCGTGCGCCCGTTCGCGTCGGCCGTCTCGAGCTTCGCTCCGCCCTTGTGCAGCGCCTTCGCCACCTCGAGCTGGTTCGCCATCGTCGCGATGTGCAGCGCCGTCAGGTTCTGCACTCCCGTCGCGTTCGCGTTCGCTCCCGCTGCCAGCAGCTTCTCGACGATCGCCGCGTACGGCTTGTTGCACGCGTTGAACAGCGGCGGGCTGCCTTGCGCGTGCCTTGCGTCGAGGTCCGCTCCGCGCTTCAGCAGCAGGTCGACGACGGCGGCCTGCCCGCATGCGACTGCTACGTGCAGCGGCGTCCACTGGTTTGCGTCTCTGAGGTTCGGGCTGACTCCGCTGGCGAGCAGCGCCTCCAGCGCGCTCACTCGCCCCTTCGCCGCCGCCGCGTGCGCGCTCGTGTCCGCCGCCTGCCCCGCCAGCTCTTCCAGCTTCTGCGCTGCGATTCCGAGCCCGCTCGCGAACAGCTGGATGACCTGCTGCTCTTGGGGTTGGAACAGCCCGTCCGCGAACGCCAGCTTCAGCATCGCCGCGCAGAGCGCCTGTTGTTCGGTCGGCGTCGTGAAGTGGGTGGCCGCTTCTTTACCGAACGCCACGATCGCCTGCGTCGTTCTCAGCGGTGAGACCTTCGCTTCCGCCGCTTCGAGGCGCTTCAGGTCTTCCAGCCCGGACTTCGCGAGCACCGCCATCAGCTCTTTCGTCTCCGTCTGCTCCAGGCGCCCGTCGCCTTTCACTGCCAGCAGCAACGCTGCCACTGCCGTTGAACGCTTCGGCTCGCTCCAGGTGCGCACGATCTCCGGTGTCATCGGCTCGCGACTCTATGCCGGGAACCGCGCTTCCCCCTCACCCTGTCCCTCTCCCCTACGAGGGGAGAGGGGACTCGGCTTCGATCACAGTGCTCCCAGCTTCTTCGCTCTTCGCGTGAACGTCTGCGCGTCCACTTCCAGCTCTTTCGCTGCTCTGCGCACCACGCCTCCGTGCTTTTCGAGCGCTTGCTGCATCAGGTTTCGTTCGAGGCGCTCGAGCTCCGACTTGAGTGAGCCTCTTCGCCCCACGATGGCTCCTCCCTGCAGCGCCTTCGGCAGGCGCTTGATCGAGAGCAGCTCCATCGGCCCGGAGTAGAGCACCGCGCGCTCGACCACGTTGCGCAGCTCTCGCACGTTCCCGGGCCAGCTCCAGGCTCGCAGCGCCGCCTCGGCTTCCTCGTCGAAGCCTCGCGCCGATTTGCCGTGCAGCGCGTTGAAGCCGTCGACGAAGCCTCGCGCCAGCAGGAGCACGTCTTCGGTTCGCTCTCTCAGCGGCGGCACCTCGATCACGAACGCGCTGAGCCGGTAGTAGAGGTCGAGCCGGAACGCGCCTCGCCGCGCCTCTTCGAACAGGTTCACGTTGCTCGCCGCGAGCACTCGAACGTCGGTGCGCTTCACCGCCGTGCCGCCCACCGCTCGCACCTCGCCCGTCTCGAGCACGCGCAACAGCTTCGCCTGCAGGTTCGCCGTCGTGTTCTCGATCTCGTCGAGGAAGATCGTGCCGCCGTCCGCCAGCACGAAGAGGCCCGGGTGATCCGACACCGCGCCGGTGAACGCCCCCTTCACGTGGCCGAACAGCTCGCTGTCGAGCAGCGTCTCGGCGAGCGCTCCGCAGTCTTGCACCACGAACGGCCGCTCGGCTCGCGGTGACAGACGGTGCAGTCGCCGCGCGAGCACCTCTTTCCCCGTGCCGGTCTCGCCCTGCAGCAGCACCGTCACCTTGTAGCCCGCGAGCTGCCGCACCTGCGCCAGCGCCTCTCGCATCGGAGCGCTCGCCATGCCCGGCCCCTCGGGCGGGTCGTACGGCATCGACAGCGGCCGGCCGCGATCTCGCAACACGCGCTCGAGCTCCACCGCCATGCGCTGCTGCTGCAGCCGCACCCCGTGCGCACGGCACGCCTGCCGCACCGCCGCCGCCAGCGCCGGCACGTCGGCCTCCGGAGGCAGCGTCTGATCGATCGTCCCCGCGTTGAACAGCTCGACCAGCGTGTCGGGGCTCGCGCGCCCCGCGAACACCACGCGCGGCCGAATCTCAGCGGGCCTCCCGAGCTCGCCCGTCGCCCGCGCCGCGATCGCCTCGGCCAGCCGCAGCCGCGCCAGCGCCTGCGCCTCGTCGCCGAGCACGAGCAGCGCCGAGACGTCGCCGCGCGACAGCGCCGCCTCGAGCGCCGTGTCGTCATCGTGGGCCTCGAGCGCGAGCTCACCGGTGAAGCTCTGCGCGAGCGCGCGCGCGAGGCCGGCCCCGGCGCCGGCGACGAGCACCCGCACCCGGTACGCCGAGAGGAAGCGCAGCAGCTCGGTCTGGCTGTGGCCGTCGAACGACTCGAAGCGGATGCCGTACGACGCCGAGCCGCCCGCCTGCCGCGACTCGTGACGCCAGCGCACGACGCCGCGCGCGTAGATCTGCGCGCCCGTCGGCAAGGGGAACGTGAGCTCGAGCGTCTCGCCCTCGAGCGGAGCGCCCGCCGCCGACGCCCGCGCCACGAGACCGATGCCGCTGTCGGCGAGGTTCACCGACCAGCAGCCCTCGAGCTTCGGCTGGGTCGACACGGGGACGAATACGAGCTTGCGGAGCTCTCCTTCTCTCAAAGCGAAACCTCCAAGCGCCTGGCGCACGAGAAACGGTGGGCGGCCGCTTAGGTGCTTCGTGAACTGCGGCGCGAGTTATAGCCGCCGGCGCGCGAGCAAGCGAGGTATGCAACGGTGCGAGTGCAGACGGTGCTCGGCGATGCGTGGCGCGACGCGACGGCCTGGGCCCGGGCGAATCGGCGGCTTGCGGTTGCGCTCGCCGTCGCTGCGCTCGCGAACATCGTCTACGCCGCGTACCGCGCCGCGTTCTTGAAGTCGTGCGACCTCGTGCACGGGTTTCTCGAGCCGACCCGCGCGATGCTGTTCGAGGGGAAGGACCCGTTCGTCGAGTTCCGCTTCAACTCGTACTCGCCCTTCTTCTACGCCGTGCTCGCGCCGCTCGCGCCCCTGCCCAATGGTGCCGCCAGCGTCGTCTGGAGCCTGCTCTCGATCGGGTTTCTGTTCGCCACCTTTGCGTTCTTCGGCGCGATGGAAAGAAGCGCAGAGGAGGCCCCCGCCGCAAAAAGGGGGACAGGCTACTTTTCCGAGCGCGCGCTGCAGTGGCTTCGGCGCTCTTGCGGCGTCGGAAAAGTAGCCTGTCCCCTTTTTGCGGGCGCCGCGCTCGTCGTCGACAACCTGAACCTCGGCCAGTCGAACCTGCTCGCGCTGTGCTTCAGCGCCGCCGCCCTCTGGGCGCTGTCACAGAAGCGCGACCTCACCGCCGGCGTCATGCTCGCCGTCGCCATCGCGTGGAAGGTGACGCCCGCGCTGCTGCTCGGCGTCTTCCTCTTGAAGGGCCGCGTCAAGGCCCTCGCCGGCGTCGCCCTCGGCCTCGTGCTCTGCCTCGCCTTCGTGCCGGCGCTCGTCTTCGGGCCCTCGCGCGCCGCCACCTACCTGCACGAGTGGCCCGACCTCGTGCTCGTGCCGTTCGCCCGCGGCGAGAAGGGCCAGACCACCAACATCGACTGGTACCACACCAACCAGTCGATGGAGGCCGCCCTCCAGCGCAGCCTCACCCCGTACGGCACCGAGCACTACGCCGGCGCTCACCGCTTCGTCGACCCCGCGCTCTTCACCGAGGCCCAGGTGCACGCGCTCGCCGGCGCCTCGCGCCTCGTGCTGCTCGCGCTGCTCGCCTGGGCGACGTGGCGCTCGCGCGATGACGACCGGCAGCTCGCCCTCGTCGGCTCGCTCTACCTGCTCGGCGCCCTGTTCATCTCTCCCGCGAGCTGGTTCAGCCACTACGTCGCCGCCCTCCCCGCGTACCTCGTCGCGCTCGACCGCGGGAAGGGCGCCGCCGTGCTCGTCGCCGTCGCCGCCACACTCGTCTCGCTCGGCTCGCACATGCGCAGCTACTCGCTCGTGTTCGTCGCCCACGCCGTGCTGTTCGCCGTGCTGTGGCGCGCCGCCGTCACGCGCCGGCTCCCCGCTGCCTAGTCTGTGGTACGGCGGCGCCATGCCCCCCATGCTTCAAGACGACATCGAGACCGAGCGCGTCGACTCCGCGCTGGTCGTGCGCTTCGCCCGCCCCAAGAAGAAGAACGCGCTCACGCTCGCCATGTACGAGCGCATGAACGCCGCGCTCGCCGAGGCCGCGAGCGACAAGACCGTGCGCTCGGTCGTGTTCGGCAGCACCAGCGACACGTTCACCGCCGGCAACGACCTCGGCGACTTCATGCAGGCGCCGCCGACCGACACCGACTCGCCCGTCATGCGCTTCATCACCGCGCTCGCCCGCTTCGAGAAGCCGCTGCTCGCCGCCGTCGACGGCAACGCCATCGGCCTCGGCTTCACCATGCTGCTGCACTGCGACTTCGTCTACGCGAGCGAGCGCGCCGAGCTCAAAGCCCCGTTCGTCACCCTCGGGCTCGTGCCCGAGGCGGCCTCGTCGCTGCTGCTGCCGCTGCGCCTGGGTCACGCCCGCGCCGCCGAGGTGCTGATGCTCGGTGAGCCGGTGCGCGCGCCGCAGGCGCTCGCGCTGGGCCTCGTCAACGCCGTGCTGCCGGCCGCCGAGCTCATGCCGCGCGCGCTCGAGACCGCCGCGAAGCTCGCCGAGCGGCCGCCGACCGCGCTCAAGCTCACGAAGACGCTGATGCGCGACAGCGCGGTGCTGCTCGAGCGCATGCAGCTCGAGGGCGGTCACTTCGCGCGCCAGCTCGGCTCGGCCGAGGTCGCCGAGGCGATCGGCGCGTTCTTCGAGAAGCGCAAGCCCGACTTCTCGAACCTGTAGAGCGGCGCGTCAGCCCGGCAGGCCCGTCGAGAGCGAGTCTTCGCCGTGGTTCGACACGAGCGAGGGGCGCCCGACGATGAGCGGGTCGACGGCGCCGATCGCGTCGAGGTCGCGATGCGAGTACGGCAGCCGGTGCAGCACGAAGCGCATCGCGTTCAGGCGCGCCCTCTTCTTGCAGTCGGACTTGATGACCGTCCACGGAGCGTCGGACGTGTCGCAGTGAATGAACATGTTCTCTTTCGCCCGCGTGTACTCGCTCCACTTGTCGAGCGAGGCCTTGTCGATCGGGCTGAGCTTCCACTGCTTGAGCGGGTGGCCCTCGCGCTCCTTGAAGCGGCGGCGCTGCTCCTTCTTGCTGACCGAGAACCAGAACTTGAAGAGGTGAATGCCCGACCGAACGAGCTGGCGCTCGAACTCGGGCGTCTGGCGGAGGAACTCGGTGTACTCGTGCTCGGTGCAGAACCCCATCACCCGCTCGACGCCGGCGCGGTTGTACCAGCTGCGATCGAACAGCACGATCTCACCGTTCGTCGGCAGGTGCTCGACGTAGCGCTGGAAGTACCACTGGCCGCGCTCGAGATCGGTCGGCTTCTCGAGCGCGACGACGCGCGCGCCGCGGGGGTTCAGGTGCTCCATGAAGCGCTTGATGGCGCCGCCTTTGCCGGCCGCGTCGCGCCCCTCGAAGAGGATGACGACCTTCGCGCCCGACTCCTTGACCCACGCCTGCAGCTTGAGCAGCTCGACCTGCAGCCGGTACTTCTGCTTCTCGTAGCGCCGCCGCGACAGCAGGTTGAGGTACGGGTAGCCGCCCTCGCGCCACCTCGGGGCCAGCTCGATGTCGGGGTCGACGCCCGGCGTCTCGGGCTCGCGCTTGAAGAGCGTGCGCCGCAGCGCCTTCACCTCGTCGGGCGACGCCCCGTCGATGATCGCCTGCAGCCGCTTCAGAATCTCGGTCGACGGCAGCCCCTTGCCCGAGGGCCCCAGCAGATCGCGCATGACCAGCGACTCGACCGTCAGCCGGGTGCTGGTGCGGCGGCTGACCTGGTCGCGCTGCACCGTGAGCGGGCCCGGCCTTTCGAGCACGTCTCCGCGGCTGACGCGCCGGGGCTGCGGTGAGGTCTTCCGGGGGCGGGCGTTCGTGCTCGGGCTCATGGTCGTGGCGGCAGCAAGGTACCAGGAAGCGGGCGCCGCTCCAGGGCTGCGTGGGTGTCACCAGCGCAGCTGGCCCCAGCAGCCGACGCGGCCGCCGGCGGCGACGGCGCACGCTCCCGAGCGACCGACCGCCACGTGGGCGGGCTTCTCGATCGGCAGCTGCAGCAGGGCGCCGAAGCTGTCGCCCCAGCACAGCACGGCCCCGTCGACGCGCCGCGCGCACGTGTCGAGGTAGCCGGTGAAGAGCGCCGTGAACTTGCCGCGCGGCGCGAGCGAGGGCCGGCCCGCCTCGTTGCCCCAGCACTTCAGCGCGCCGCCAGCGTCGATCGCGCAGGCGTGCACGCCGCCCAGCGCGAGCGCCTTGAAGCGCCCCTTCGGCGTGCTCACCGGGCGGCCGACGATGGTGCCCCAGCACTGCAGCGTGTCGTTCGCTCGCCGGCCGCACGAGAAGTCGTTGCCGCTCTGCACCTCGACGAAGGGCCCCGCCGGAGCCTTCGCGACGTCGCACGTCACCGCGCCGCCGTCGAGCCGCTCGCAGTGCTGCCGCTGACCGCGGTAGGGCCGCGCGCCGAACGCGCCGTCCGAGGCGATCGCCGCCGGCAGCGGGCTGCGGCTCGGGCCCGAGCCCCAGCACGTGCTCTCGGAGCCGGCCACCGCGCAGAAGTCGTTCTCGCTGGCGACGAGGCGGTCGATGCCCGCACGCTCGACCTGCGCGAGCTTCTGCTCGTCGAGGCGGAAGTTGCCGACGCAGAGCATGCCGCCGTCGGGGCGGCGGCCGCAGAACGGGTCGGCTCCGGCGAGCTCGATGAAGCGCGCACCTTCGGGCAGCTCGCTCGCCCACGGCTCGGGGAGCTCGGCGGTGCCGTCGCGGCGGACTCCGGCGAGGTGCGGAGCGACGCCCTGCACGTAGGCCGAGCTGAGCTCGCCGTCGGCGCCCGGCACCTTCGGCTTGCACGAGACGAAGCCCGCATCGGTCAGCCCGCACAGCTCGGGCCCGTGCGAGAAGAGCCGCTGAAACGGGCCGCCGGTCAGCAGCGCCCCTGTGGGAGTGCCGTCGTCGCGAAAGCAGACGAGCACGCCGTCGGCGCGCTGGCCGCAGCCGAAGCCGTCGCCGCTGGTGAACTGCACGAACGCGCCGGGGAAGCTGACGGGCTCGAGCCGGCAGGTCTTGGGGTCGTTGCTGCGGCAGCGCTGCACGGCGCAGGTCGCGCCGCGGTCGCCGAGCGCGCAGACGTTGGGCCCGCTCGCCTGCAGCGCGTCGAAGGGGCCGTCGGCGAGCCGGGCGGCGACGGTCGCGGGCTCGCCGCTGATCGGCACGGCAGCGCAGTCGAGCGCCCGATCGACCGAGAGGGCGCAGGCGAAGCCGCGGTAGCCCTGGCCGCGCGCGAGCGCCGAGTAGCGGCCGGGAAACGAGAGCCCCTGCCAGATCATGCGCGGGCCGCCGGGCCAGCACGCGATCGCGCCGTCGTCGCGCAGCGCGCAGAACGCATCGCCGCCGGCGGCGATGACCGAGCGGAAGACGCCCTCGGGCACCGGCCGCTCGGTGGGCAGCGCAGCGCTGATCCACGCGGTCTTGCAGCGCAGGGCTCCGCCGGGCTCGATCGCGCAGAAGCCCCACGTGCCCACCGCGAGGGTCGGCAGGTCATTGAGGGGTGCTGCTGCCAGCAGCACGGCTCCGAGCGCAGCGACCGTCATCGCGCCGGTCGATAACACGAGTGGGCAGCGCGCGTGCTTCACGGCTGAGCCCCACAGCTCGAGTCTGAGCCACGCTGCCTCGCGCGGTTGAGCGTACGGCGCTTCAGACAGCACCCCGCAGGGTCGGCACTTCGAGCGCTTGGGCGCTGGCGCCGCGCTTGCTGAAGGCAGCGCCGCACCCACAACGAGAGAGGTCACAGCATGCGAAGCGGCGCGTGGATCATCGCGCTCTGCGCAGCGTGTGTCGGCGGCGAGAAGATTCGTCCCGACGCAGGCTCCGACGCAGGGAGTGATGCGGGGGAAGAGGAGCAGGACGCGGGGCCACCTACGCCGCTCGACACCCTCTTCTCGATCGGCCTCACCGATAACTCGGGCGGCATTCCGCAGACGGCGCCGCTGCTCGCGCTCAGCTTCCGCGGCATGACGCCGGGGCCCGCGGTCATCGCGGCGAAGCGCGTCGCGCAGCCGATGACGCTCGACGGCGTGGCGTCGGACTGGGTCGGCATCCCCGAGAGCGTGGTGCCGATGCTCACGCGCGGCGGCGCCGTGGGCCTCTCGCAGACCGAGTGGGACCAGGAGTGCCTGGCGCTCTACGGCCGCACCATGCTGTTCGACTTCGGCATCCCCACCGTCGCGGTGCGCGCGGCGTACGACGACCAGCGCATCTGGTTCTTGCTGCAGTGGGAAGACGCGACCGAGAACCGCGAGCGCGACACGTGGTTCGTCGACGGCGGCGTCTGGGTGCGCTCGCGCGCGAACGAAGACCGCGCCTTCCTCGGCTTCGACATTCTCGAGAGCACGCCCGCGTTTCAGGCGATCGGCTGCAGCGGCGCGTGCCACGTGCAGGAGCGCATCGGCGACGTCACCGACGCCGGCCGCGCGTACCGCACGCGCATGCACACGAACCAGCAGGGCGAGGTGCTCGACTACTGGAACTGGCGGGCCGGCACGACCGACCCGCTCGGCGCCGCAGACGACGGCTACATCGACGAGACCTCGCGCAAGTCCGACGGCACGGCCGACTGGATCGTGACGAACCAGCAGACGCTCGACGGAGGCCGCGTCGTGCCGCTCGCGATGTCGGCGATGGGCGTCAACGCGAACCCGCGCTGGCTGATGAAGCCCGATGCGGGCAGCACGACGATGCCGTTCGACGGCACGGGCGCGCTCGAAGGCGCGACCCTGCCGGGCTGGCTGATGCAGCGGGCCTCGCCGAACCGTGACGACGTCAGCGCGGTGGGCCGCTGGGCCGCCGGTCACTGGACGGTCGAGTTCTCACGGTCGCTCACCACCGCCGACCCTCGCGACACGCAGTTTCCTCCCCGATGAAGACGCTCTTGCTCATGTCGTGTCTGCTGTTCGCCTGCTGGACGGGCCCCGAGGTCGGTGAGGAGCAGGTGCAGATGCTCAGCCCCGACGGCGGCAGGCTCATGACGTTTCAGGAGCTGATGACCGAGGTGCTCGTGCCGACCTGCGCGGGCTCGTTCTGTCACAAGCCCGACCCGCCGCCGGCGGCGCCGATGTCGCTCGAGCCCGCCGTCGCGTACCGCGAGCTCGTCAACGCGCCGTCGGATCAGCGGCCCGGGATGATGCGCATCGCGCCGAATGACCCCGCGAACAGCTGGGTGCTGGTGAAGCTGAAGGCCGACCTCGCGACCGCGGCGGGCACGACGCGCATGCCGCTCAACAAGCCCGAGCTGTCGCCGGCGCTCGTCGAGCAGCTCGAGAACTGGATCAACAGGGGCGCTCCGAATGACTGATGCGGCGCGCGCTGCGGCGGCCGTTGCCGTGGCCGTCGTCGGGCTCGTCTGGGCGACCGCGGCCTTCGCCGGAGCGAGCACCACCGTGTCGGGCTCGGCGTACCTCGACTACTGGTACCTGAGCGACGAGCACGCGCGGGCGGCGGCGCTGCAGCCGATCACGCCCGAGGCGGCGATCAAGATCGAGGTCGACGTGCACGAGTACGTCTCGTTCTCGGCCCGCATGTGCTTCGGCTGCCACGGCCTCGAGATCGACCGCGCGCACATCGACTTCACGCCGAGCCAGTACTTCAACATGCAGGTCGGCCGCGTCGGCGTGCCGTTCGGCGAGTTCGCGGTGCGCTACGACCCGACGAGCCACCGCACCGTCTCGAAGCCGCTCATCTACGAGATGGGCCGCATGCCGTACTACGGCAAGAACGCGTTCAACCTGAGCGTCGTGCCGCAGCCGTACGTCGACACCGGCGCGGTCATCTACGGCCAGCTCTGGCTCGGTGAGCACGTGCAGCTCTGGTACGGCGGCTACGCGGTCGCGGGCTTCAAGGGCAGCAACGACGTCGACTGGGTGTCGATGCGCACGCCGTACTACCTCGACAACAACCGCTTCCCCACCGGCGGCGGGCGCGCGGTGCTGACCATCTCGGGGAACCCGGGCTCGGTGTTTCGCGATCTCACGCTGGGCTTCTCGGGCATGCACGGCGCGTACGACCCCGACGAGAAGAAGAAGTACACCGTGCTCGGCGCCGACTTCGCGCTGCGCCTCGGCGTCGTGACGTTTCGAGCCGAGGCCGCGTTCATGCGCATGAACGTCGACCCCGAGGTGCGCGGCTACCGCTTTCAGCTCGTCGACCCGTGGTTCGAGAAGGGCGGCTTCTACGCCGAGCTCGAGCACCCGATCGGCTCGCACCTCATCATGCTCTACCGGTTCGACCTCTTCCGCCGCGTCGGCGCGCCGCTGCCCGGCGCCGTGCAGGAGATGGGCTTCGACAACCGCATTCTTCGCTACACCGGCGCGCTGCAGGTGCTGCTGGGCGAGTCCGTCTTCCTCAAGGCGAGCTACGAGTACTGGTGGTTCACCAGCTTCGCCGCGACGCACGCCGCGCACCTCGGCATCGGGGGCATGTTCTGAGCGCGCACGCGAGCCAGCGCTTCGGGAAGTACTCGGTCGTCTACCGGCTGGGCGCCGGCGGCATGGCCGAGGTCTTCAAGTGCCGGCTGTCGGGCATCGGCGGCTTCAACAAGCTCGTGGTGGTGAAGCGCATCAAGCCCGAGCTGATGAGCGAGCCGGGGTTCGTCGAGATGTTCCTCGACGAGGCGCGCATCGCGGCGAACCTGCAGCACCCGAACATCGTGCAGCTGTTCGAGATCGACGAGGTGCAGGGCCTGCCGTACATCGCGATGGAGTACGTGCGCGGCCCGACGCTCGCGCTCATCAACCGCGAGGAGCGCAAGCGCCACAAGCCCAAGGGCGGCGTGCTGGCGCGGCTGATGGCGGGCATCTGCGCGGGGCTGCACTACGCGCACCGGGCGTGCGACGAGCGCGGAGTGCCGCTCGGCATCGTGCACCGCGACGTCAGCCCGCAGAACATCATCGTCTCGATGGAGGGCGTGCCGAAGCTGCTCGACTTCGGCATCGCGAAGGCGCGCGGGCAGCTCTCGCAGACGACGGTCGGCGCGCTGAAGGGCAAGCTCAAGTTCATGGCGCCCGAGCAGTTCGTGCCGGGCGGCCGCATCGGGCCGGCGGTCGACGTGTTCGCCGCCGGCGTGTGCCTGTACGAGGCGATGACGCTGCACCTGCCGTACGCGGGCGAGGCCGAGCTCGACGTGATGCGGGCGGCGGCGGCCGGCAAGTTCCCGCGGCCCTCGGAGTTGTTGCCGGACATCGACAGCCGCCTCGAGGAGCTGATCTTGTGGGCGATGGCGCCGAACGTGGCGAACCGCTGCCCCGACGCGCACGCGCTGCAGCTGGCGCTCGAGGACTACGCCGAGCGCGAGGGCTGCACCGAGGCCGAGGTCTCGCACTACGTCGGCGAGCTGTTCCCGACGGCGGCGGGCGACACGCAGCTCAAGCAGGCGTACGTCGACATCGAGAGCAACGACATCATCGGGCCGGCAGACGCGGCGTCGGTGGTGCGGCACACGCTGCCGATGCGGGCGACGAGCGTGCCGCCGGCGCTGCCGCGGCCCAGAGAGAGCCGGCTGCCGATGTGGGGTGCGCTGCTGTCGATCGCGGCGATCGCGGTGTTCTCGCTGCTGGTGGCGGTGTCGCAGCGCGGGCGAATGGTGCTGGTGCTGCCGCAGGCGCCGGTGCCCGACGCGGGCGTGGTGGTGGTGGCGGCGGTGCAGCAGCCGCGGCCGGCAGCGGTGGTCGACCCCGAGCCGGAGCCCGAGAGCGAAGCGGAGGCCGAGCCGGAGCAGCCGGCGCCGGCGGCGGGGCCGGTGCGCGAGGCACCGCACGTGCGACGGCGCGTGATGCCGACGAAGGGCACGCTGAGCATCGAGACGGACCCGCTCGCGCAGGTGACGGTGAACGGCAAGGCGCTGGGCTGGTCGCCGATCGAGAAGCTGGTGCTGTCGCCGGGCGCGTACCTGGTGCGGGCGCAGCACGCGCGGCGGCAGCAGGTCGAGCGCGAGGTGCGCATCGTCGCGGGGCGAGAGACGGTCATCACGCTCTTGCTGCCCGAGCTGCCGCGAGAACCGAACAAGGGCCCCCTCTCCCCTCGTAGGGGAGAGGGACGGGGTGAGGGGGCGGTCGAGCGAAAGAAGGAAGAACCGACCGCGCAGTCCGCGCCGGCACCGGAGCCGCCTCCTGCAGAACCGGTGCAGCCGGAGCCGGAGCCGGCCCCAGTCGCAGCCGAGCCACCACCGAAGCGAGTCCCTGCGCAGCCGACACCCGCTCCTGCGCCCGCACTGGCACCCACGCCCGCGGCAGCGCAGCCTCCGAGCTTCGCCTACGAGCTCGAGTGCCCCGAGGAAGCGCACCTGGTGCGCGGCTCGACGCACGAGCTGTGGTGCGAGGCGAACGGTGAGCGCGAGGGGCCGTACCTGCGGCTGTGGCCGAACGGGCGCAAGGCGATCACGGGCGAGTACCGGCGGGGCAAGAAGCACGGCAGGTGGATCGAGCTCTACGAAGGCGGCGGCGAGCGAAGCCGCGTCGAGTGGCGCAGGGGAGTGCAGATGTGGTGAGGCGCATGGCTCCTCTGCTGCTCGTGTTGGCGCTCGAGGCGCGCGCCGACGTCGACCCGGCCGAGGTGCCGGAGTCGCTGCGCGAGAGCTTCGACGTCTTCCGCGTGCGGTGCAGCAAGTGCCACCCGCTGTCGAAGCCGTACAACGTGCGGCTGGCCCCGGAGGCGTGGGGCAAGTACGTGGCGAAGATGAAGCGGCGGCCGGGCTCGGGCATCAACGACGAGAACGGCGCGAAGATCGTCGAGTTCCTGAAGTGGAAGGACGGGCCGCGCGACGGCGGCGCGCCTTGAGCGCTCGTCCTACCGTCGAGTGACGCAGGCGCTCACCGACTCAGCGTGTCGCCAACGGCACGTGCGCAATGTGCTGATCGACGGCAGCGGCGTATCTTGCGCCGCGGGCGCGCGGCTCGCCGACATCGGTCGAACCACTACGGCGCCGGGCAGGTCGGCTCCAACCGCTGCGAGGGTCTCTGCCGAGTCCGACGGTTTGAACTGTGCGACGACCATGGCCTCGAGCGCGCCCTCTGGCAGGAGGTTGGCAAAGAAGCTCGGTAGCTGGCCAGGGAAGGCCTGCTGGCGGAACACCCGATGGCTCCTTCGCTCCTCGAACTGCTGGCCCAGAATCGCGCGCGTCGGGCGTGCCGCGTACGCCTCGTCGAGGACGAAGGAGATGACGCCTGTCGAGTCTTCTCGCAGCCCTCCGAATGGCATCGAGCAGCGTGACGACCGAGAAGGTCGCCTCGTCAACCGACGCTGAGGGGAACCTGCACTCGGTCGAGTGTGGACGCCTCAGGGCACCGATGCGCGCCCGCAGCCCCGCGTGCGCAGCTCGAGCGGGCCCGTCACGTCGTCGCCGACCCACGCGCGCGCCACCGAGCTGTAGCCGCCGCGCACGGCCGCGCCGTTCGCCACGACGTCGAGGATCTGCTCGAGGTTCTCGCCGCGCAGCACGAGCTGCCCGCCCGTGCGCTCGACCTGCGTCACCTGTGGCCACGGCCTGCCGAGATCGCAGATGAAGAACGGCCACTCGGCCCACACCTGGCCGCCGCGGCTGTCGCGCACCACGCTCCAGAACGTGCCGCGTCGGCCGTCGGGTATGGCGTCGTTGTCGACCGTGTTCCCCGGCCCGGTGAACCGCGACCTGACGTCGCCGCCCAGCGCCGCGCGATCGGGGTTGAAGCGGCCGACCGTCGAGTACCACGACACCACGAGCCGCTCCTGCTTCTGCTCGAGGCCCATCGGCATGATCTCTTCGTACATTTCTTCGTCGTGCGCGTTCAGGTCGAAGTACGCGTCGACGAACGGCTGCACCATGACGGTCGCTCCGCGCGGCTGCTTCTCGCCGTCGACCACGAGGCCGTCGATTACCGGGTTCGCGTTCTGCACGGCGTTCTCGCTCACGCGCACGCGAAACAGCGTCAGCTGCGACGCGATCTCTTTGCTCTGCACCTTCGCGAAGATCGCCGCCAGCTCGTCTTGCGTCGCCGTCAGCGGCACGTCGGCCGCCACCGCGAGTGACGCGATCGTGCCGACGGTGCCCTTCTTGCGCCGGTCATCGTCGGCCGCGAGCACGTCGAAGAGGTTCGGCGACGTCACGAACGTCGCACGGTTGCCGAGGCCGATCAGCTTCACGCCGTCGGGCAGCTTCATCGAGTCGAGCAGCGCGCTCTGGTCGCCGATCGACGCGAGGTCGTTGCACGCGCCGCGGCCTGCTCCGTACGGGTCGGGCTCGCACGCGAGCCACACCATCGTGCTCGGCTGACCCGGACGCGAGGGGTCGAGCAGCAGCGCCTCGAGCGACGCCGGCTGCCCGGGCCGCACCTCGGGTGGGTCGGCGCGAACGCCGATGACGCGCAGGCCCTCGATGACGGTCGGAGGCTTCCACGGCGTGTTGCAGGCCGCGCAGAGCCACAGCGCCGTGCAGAGCGCGCGCTTCACCATTCCCCCTTCGCGCCGAGCACCGGCAGAATCGGCAGGCCCGTGATGAAGGCCTCCTTCGTGAAGTCGTGGTTGTAGACGAGCTGCTCGACGTTCTTCTGGTTCGTGACGTTCTGCACGTCGAGGTAGAGCGACAGCATCCAGTTCTTGAAGACGAAGCGCTTGTCGAGGCGCAGGTCCATCTGGAAGAAGTCCGGCAGGCGGCGGGTGAACTCCTGCTGGGCGGGCACCGGCACGTAGTAGTTGCCGTTCGCGTCGTAGATGGCGCCGAGAATCGGCGTCACCAGCGGGCCGCTGACGTAGCGAATGCGCACGCCGAAGATGAAGTCGAAGGGCAGCTTGTAGCTGCCGATGATGATGAGGTTGTGGGGCTGGTCGTACTGCGCGCTGCTCCACACCGTGCCGCTCTTGTAGTCGCGCTCGGCGCGCGAGAGCGAGTACGCGATCCACCCGAAGAAGTTCTTCGTCAGCTGGTGGCGCAGCAAGAGCTCCATGCCGTAGCTGCGCCCGCGGCCGACGTTCGTGTAGCGCAGGTCGGCGACCGGGTTGTCGAGGTCGGTGCCGGCGCCCTGCTGCAGCGTCGCGCGCACCTGGTGAAAGAGGTCTTTGTAGTAGGCCTGCACGTCGAGCGTGACCGCGTCGGAGAAGCGCTTCTCGATGCCGGCCATGTAGTGCGCGCCCGCCTCGGGCAAGAGGGCGGGGTTGCCGTAGACCGACGAGAGCGTGCCGATGCGGTAGTCGGGCTGCTGGTGGTAGAGGCCCGCCGCCGCTTTGAGCGTGATGTCTTCCCACGGCTGCCAGAACGCCGAGATGCGCGGGTCGACCCAGCCGCGCTTCATGTAGCTCTCGTAGTCGCCGCGCACGCCGGCGACGAGCTTCAGCGACGGCAGCGGCTTCACGACCGCCTCGGCGAACACCGCCGGCTCGCCGTAGAAGTTCGTGGTGCGCTCGGCGACGAGGTTGCGCGAGACGAACGGGTCGGGAATCGCGTTCGGCTTGAAGAAGCTCGCGGGCGGGCTCTGCGACGTCGCCTGCACCCAGAACATGTAGAGGTCGAGGCCGGCGGTGACCGAGAGCCAGCTCGCGAGCTCCATCTCGAAGTAGTTGCGCGACGAGACGGGGAACTGTTCGCCGTTCAGGTAGATGTCGCTGCCGATGTTGATGTCGAGCCGGTCGTAGCCGGCGCTGATGCGGTTGATCAGCTTGATGCGATCGGTGAACGCGTAGTCGAACCCGATGACGAGGCGGTTGTAGTTGATGCCGGTGCCGAACGTGCCGCGGCCCTCGGGGTCGAACGCGGGGTTCGGCAAGAGCAGCGCGAGCTTGTCGTCGCTGCCGAACACCGACACGAAGAAGCGCGCCTTGCCCTTCTTCGGGCGGTACTCGATGCGCGCCTGGTAGTCGTAGTACCGCGGCGCGACGGTGAAGCTGAGCGCGTTCTTCACGCTCGGGCCGATGAGGTCGAAGACCGCGGGCAAGAGCGCGTCGATGTACGAGCGGCGGCCCGAGAGCGAGAAGCTCCAGTCTTCGCCGATGGGGCCCTCGAGCAGAATCGAGGTGTCGACGACGTTGACGTCGATGAAGCCGTGGTAGCCGTTCTTCGCGGGCGTGCGGGCCTCGGCGTAGACGAGGCCGCCGATCGACCGCCCCCACTCGGTGCCGAAGTTGCCCGGCTGAAACGAGATGGTCTCGAGCAGGTTCGAGTTGTACGTGGCGTACAGGCCGCCGAAGTGGAACAGCTGCGGCACGAGCGCTTCGTCGACGTAGGTGCGCGTGTCCCACGCCTTCTGGCCGCGCACGATGAGGTTGCCGAGACCGAACGGCGAGCGCGCGACGCCGGGCAGGTTCTGCACGACGCGAAAGGCGTCGCCGTTGGTGCCGGGGATGAGGCGAATCTCTTCTTGCCGCAGCGTGACCTGCGCGACCTCTTTGCGCTCCTTCACGCCGCGCACGACGGTCTCGTACGCGCCGTAGACCTTCTTGCGAACGTAGTACGTCACCTCGGTCTTCTTGCCGGGCGCGATCTCTTCGGTGACCGTGTAGCGCTCGTAGTCGCTCGCGGTGACGACCACCGGGTAGGTGCCCGGTGGCACACCCTCGAGCTCGAAGAAGCCCTGGTCGTTCGAGAACGCCTCGCGATCGCCGACGAGCACCGCGGCGCCCGGCAGCGGCACGCGCGTGCCGCGCTCGATGAGCCGCCCCGCGAAGTTCACCACGGGGCCGGCGTCGGGCGCGGGCGGCACCTCGACCACCTCGCGCCGCAAGAAGAACGTGTAGCTGTACTGCAGCCGCACGGCCATCGGCTTGCCGTCGACCTCGGCCGGCGAGAACTTGAACTGCCGCACCGCCTCGAGCGCGCTGGCGTCGAACGACGGCCCCGCGCTCTGCGTGACGCGGGCGTCGGTGACGCTGCCGTCGTCGCCGAGGTCGATCTCCATCACGACCGTGCCGCCGAGACCCGCGTCGGCGGCCTCGGGCGGGTACGCGGCCTCGACCTGGTGCAAGAGCTCGGGCGCCTTCGTGAGCACGAAGGTGGCTCCGCCGTCGGGCTGGGCGCGCGCGGCTGAGGCGAGAACGAGGAGGCTGCAGACGAAGAGACGCAGGGCGCCCTTCTGTACGATCGACCGCGGCTTTGCGCCACCGTGTTGCAGGTGCCGGCGGTCACGCCGCGGCGTCGGTTCACGCCGTGCCGTCGATGAACTTGTCACGCGCTGTCATGCGCTTCTTGCGTCCCGGGCCGGGGCTCCGCCGGCCCGCTCCGAGTGAGCCCGCGCTGGTCATTCGCTTGCACAGGCGCCGCCCACCCCGCTGTCGGAGGAGCTCCATGAGACGTTCACTGCTGCTCGCGCTCGCCGCCGCCGCTTCCGGATGTTCGGGCGTCGTCGACGTGCCCGCGAATCACGAGACCTGTTGTGCCGTCGAGCTCGACGCCTTTCGCGCCGCCATCAACGCCGACGACGCGGCGCTGCGGGCCGCCTCCGATGCGCTCGCACGCCGCGGGCCTTTCGCCGCGCGCTACGTCGAGACCCTCTACCGCGCCGTGCCACGCGAGCGAATCGGCGAGCGCGAGCTGCTCCTCGCCGCGCTCGAGCGGTGCAGCGACCCGGGCTCCGTCGACTTCCTCACCGAGCTGCTCACGTCGCCCATGCCTGCCCGTGCCGCGCCGGTGTCGTCGGCCCAAGGTGAAGAGGCCCCCGAGCTGCTCGCGTGGGACGACGAGCGCGTTGCGCACGGCGCCGCGATCGAGGCACTGCGCACCCTCGCAGCCGCCGGCCATCGGCAGGCCTCTGCGGTCTGCCGGGCGCCTGCCGGCCGTGCGGCGAGCCTCCGCCCGGCTGCGACGGCCTGAGCGCCAACGCCGCCTATGCCGAGGTCGCTGCCGAGGTGCAGGCGCTCGCGCAGGCCGGCACCGACCTCATCAACTGCCCGTGACGCGGCTCACGGTGCTGCCCGCGACCAGCGCGACGCCGACGCCGGCGAAGGTGAGCGCGGCGGTCGTCTCTCGAGAGCGGGGGCGGTCAGGCTGCGGTCACAGAGACTTCGAGGCGCTGCAGCGCGAGCGAGCGGGCGCGGCGCGAGCCTGCGCAGCACCTCGACGAGGTCGTCGCCCGCGTCGAGCCGCACGGCCTGCATCACCCTGAGGTGCCACCGCGCGGCGAGCGCGGCCTGCGCGGGCTCGGCGCGCTCGTGCTTCACCAGCCACTCGCCGAGCGGGTGCGCAGCGGTCAAGAGCGCGCCCGCGCTCGCCGTCGTGAGGGGCCGCGAGCGCGAGCTCCTGCAGCTCGAGCAGCTCCTCGCGAAGCGGGTCGAGGCGCCGACCGTGGCGCAAGCGCCTTGCCCGGCGCCCGCACCGCGTACTTCAATCGCCGCGATGCAGCCGGCCGCATGCCCGAACGACGACACGCTCCAGCGGTTCGTCGCGGGGCTGCTGGTCGAGTCCGACCGGGTCAGCTTGAACGACCACGTCTCGGGCTGCGACAGCTGCCAGCGCCTGCTCGTCGAGCTCGGTCGCGCCGAGGCGCCCGCGCTGCCCGAGCAGCTCGAGGAGTTTCGCGTGCTCGAGCGCCTCGGCAAGGGCGCGATGGGCGAGGTCTACCTCGCCCAAGACACCCGGCTCGATCGCCGGGTCGCCATCAAGCTCATTCGCGTCGAGGGCTCCGAGGGGCACGAGCGGCTCATGCGCGAGGCCCGCGCGGCGGCGCGCGTGCACCACCCGAACCTCGCGTCGGTCTACCGCGTCGCCGAGCACGAGGGCCGGCCGTACCTCGTGAGCGAGTACATCGACGGGCAGACGCTCGACGAGCTGCCGCGCCCGCTGCCCGCCGAGCGCGTGCTGGCGATCGCCGCCGACCTCGCGCGCGGGCTCGCGGCGGCGCACCGCGAGTCGGTGATTCACCGCGACATCAAGCCGCAGAACGCGATGCTCGCGAAGGACGGCACGGCCAAGCTCGTCGACTTCGGCCTCGCGAAGTCGGCGGGGCACGCGCGCGCCGGCGCCGCTCTACCCGACGGTGCCTCGCTCGACCTCACGCGCACCGGGGCCGTGGTGGGCACGCCGCGCTACCTCGCGCCCGAGCTGTGGCGCGGCGAGGGCGCGAGCCGACAGACCGACGTCTACGCCTTCGGCGTGATGCTGTTCGAGCTCTGCAGCGGGCGCCCGCCCCACCTCGCGAGCACCGTCGCCGAGCTGCGCGACGCCGTGCTGACGAAGCCCGCCGCCCCGCTCGCCGAGGTCGTACCCAGGCTCGACCGGCGCGTCTGCAAGCTCGTCGACCAGTGCCTCGCCCTGAGCCCCGCGCAGCGCTTCGCGTCGGGCACCGAGCTCTCGGCGGCCATCGAGGCCGCGCGCGCTCCGGAGCGCCGCGCAGCGCCGGCCGTGATGGCGCTCGTCGCGCTGTTGGTGGTGGGCGCGGCCGGCGTCGCGCTCTCGTCGAGGTCGGGCGGCGCCGAGCGGCCGTCGGCGCGCTCGGGCGTGGCCGAGGCGGCGCAGGCCTTCGACGAGGGGCTCGCGTGGTGGCGCGCGGGCTCGACGCCGCCCGCGGTGCGCCGCCTCACCGCCGCCGTCGAGAAGGACCCCACGTTCGCCGCGGCGCAGCTCTGGCTCGCCTTCATCACCCCCGACGTGGCGGCGGGCCGCGCCGCGTACTCGCAGGCGGCGCTGCACAAGAGCCAGCTCGGCGACGCCGACCTCGCGCTGCTCGAGGCGCTCGAGCCCGGCCAGATGCCGGTGCCCCAGCTCGCGCAGTGGCAGCCGCTCGTCGAGCAGGTGCTCGCCAGGCGCCCCGACGACGGCGCGCTGACGCTGCTGCGCGGCCGGCTGCACTGGCGCGCGAACGAGTACGCGGCGGCTCAAGCCGACTTCACGCTCGCCGCCCAGCGCGACCCGCAGCTGCGCGTGCCAGCCGCGGCGACGGCAGCGTTCGTGCGCTACCTGACGCTCGACGCCCCGACGGCAGCGCTCGCGCAGTACGCGAGCTGCGTGCAGCAGGCTCCGCGGTCGACCGACTGCCTGTCGGGCCACGCGCGCCTCGCGGGCCGCGGCGGCGACTGCGTCGCGATGCAGCAAGACGCGCGGTCGTGGGCGAGCGTCGACCCGCAAGACCCGCTCGCCCACGACGCGCTCGCGAACGCGCTCTTCGCGCTCGGCGAGCCGTGGCCGAGCGTCGACGAGGCGCTGCGCGCGCGTGCGCAGATCTCGACCGGCGGGGTGCTCGCGAATGACGCGGCAGCGCTCGCTGCGGTCGCCCGCGGTGACTTCGATGAGGCGCGCGGGCTGTCGGACGAACGTTGGCGTGCGGTGGCGCCGGGCGCCGGGCTGATGCCGCACCTCGAGGCGGCCTACGGGCTCCTGCTCGTGCTCGAAGAGGTCGGCGACGTCGAGGCTGCGATCGCGCTCTCGAGAGACGTGCTCGATCGCGCCAAGGCGTGGACGGCCGAGGCGCCTCACGAGATCGCGACGACGCTGCTGTTCGCGAGCCTGCTGAAAGAGAAGGGGGCCATCAGCGACGCCGAGTTCGCGACCTACCAGCAGCGCTGGAGCGCGTCGATGCGCCAGGCGCAGAGCCGGGCCGGCGGCCTCGGAGGAGCCGGGAAGTTCATCCCCGTGCTCTTTGGCTGGGCCGCGGTGCGCACCGAAGAGGCCGCACGCCTCGTGGTCGCCGAGAAGGCCGACGAGCCGATGCCTCCCCCGGGCGTGATGAACGCTTCGGCCGACCTCATCATCGGGCGTGCGCTGCTGCTCGCGGGCCGGCGCGACCGGGCGCTGCCGTACCTGAACATGGTGGCCGGCACCTGCTACCGCATCGAGCACTCGTGGGCGTACGCCGACGCGCAGCTGCTGCTGGGCGGCGACTTCGAGGCGCACGGTGACGCCGCCGGCGCGAAGGCGGCCTACCAGCGCGTGGTCGACCTCTGGGGCAAGGCGAAGCCGCGGTCGGTGCACGCCGAGAAGGCGGCGGCGCGGCTCGAAGCGCTCGGTCGCTGAAGTCACCTCAGCCTCGAACGAGGCGAGGCGCCGTGACGACCGCAGCCCGGCCACAGCCGGCGACCCGCCCGAATAGGCCGCGAGGTAGACCGTGCTCGACCGACCGCCCCACTCGACGCCGGGGGTCGGCGGCGTCCACTGGGGTGAACCGTGCTGGTGCGGCGCTTGCGGCGCGCCTGCCTCGACGGCACGAGCCCCCGAGGGTCGGCAGCGCGTCGAAGTGCACGTCGCGCGCGTGCACGCTGTGAGCGCTCACATGCAGCTGGTGCCGTTGCACGTGCCCGAGCAGCAGTCGGTGCCCGTCGCGCAGACCTCGCCGGCGACGCCGCACGAGCAGAACGTCGCGCCCGCGCGGGTGCGGCACTGGTAGCCGAAGCGGCACTGAATGTTGTTGAGAATCGGAGGCGCCGTGCACAGGTCGAAGCACCCGCCCACGTTGTCGCCGTAGCTCGAGAAGAACGCGCAGGCGCCGTCGCTCGCGCACACGGGAATGTCGCCGCGACAGAAGCCCGAGCAGTAGCCGCCGGGCCAGCCGGTGCCGGTCGCGCAGACGCCGGTTTCACACTGCGTGCCCGCCGTGCACGCCGCGCCGTACTTCGCCAGGCCGAGGTTCTTCGCGCCGCAGCGCGTGCTCCAGTAGTTGCAGCCGTAGCCGCCGCCGTCGGCGCCGACGCAGTCGGTGTCGAGCACGCACAGCACCTGGCAGTAGTTGTCGCCGTTGTTCGGAGTGAGGTCGGCGTCGCGGCACGCGAAGCCCTGGCGGCAGCGGCCCGTCGCGCCGGTGCCGGTGCCCGTGCAGCGCTGAAAGCAGCGGTTGAACGCGCCCTGCGCGACGCAGAGCCCGCCGTTGCAGCCCGTCTGCGCCGTCGCGTTGCAGCTCACGGCGTTCGTGCACATGCCGTTCGGCGCGCCCGTCAGCACCTGCGTGTCGCACCGGCCGCCGGCACACTGGTTGTCGAGCAGGCACGGCCTGCCGTCTTGCTGCGCCGTGCACGCGGCGTTGCCGGTACAGCTCGTGTCTCCACAGTCGATCGCGCGGTCGTTGTCGTTGTCGAGGCCGTCGCTGCAGTTCTCGACGCCCGCCGCTCCGCCCGCGGTGGCTCCGCCTGCGGTGCCGCCGCCCGCCGTCGCTCCGCCGCCTGCGCGCCCGCCGCCCGCGGTGCCGCCGCCCGCGGTGCCGCCGCCCGCTGTCGCGCCACCGGCAGTCGCGCCTCCCGCAGTCGCGCCTCCCGCAGTCGCGCCTCCCGCGGTCGCGCCTCCCGCGGTCGCGCCTCCCGCGGTGCTCCCCCCCGCGGTCGCGCCGCCGGCCGCGCCTCCGCCCGCGTTCGCGAGCCCGCCCGCGGCGCCTCCTCCGGCTTCGCCGCCTTCGTCGCCGCCGCCCGTCGCCGCAGTGCAGACCGCGGCCGAGAAGCACTTCGGGTCGGCGCAGTCGACCTTGAGGTCTCCGTTGTCGTCCTTGCCGTTGTCGCAGGTCTCGGGCCCGAGCGGCGCCGGCGGCGTCACGGGCGCCGGGGTCCCGCACGCGAGCATGATCAACGCGACACAGAGACCGGAGCGCATCGGTCGCGATGATACGCCAGCCGCGCGGGCTTCACCGCTTCGCGTGCACCAGCTTCTTCAGGCCGTGCGCGCCGAACTCGACCTCGACGCGATCGTGCGTCGCCGCCGCCACGCGGCCGGCGCCGAGCGTGGGGTGCTGCACGAGCTCGCCCGGCGCATAGCGCTCCCGCAGGTCGTACGGCCGCGCGCCCTTCACCACGACGGGTAGCCGCATCACGCCGGTCGCGAAGCGGGCCTCGACGTGCAGCGCGTGCACCTCGGTCACCACGCCCGCGCCCTGCTCGGGCACGCTCACCCACTGGCCCGGCACGTGCGGCCCGGCCGCGTCGTACGGCTTCACGTCGGCCGGAGCCTTCGGCGCCGGGCCGCGCTGCCGGCCGTGCCTGCGCGGGCTCGCGGTGCCGTCGAGCTCGAGCCGGCGCTGCCACACCTCGCTGGTCGGCGTGGTGTCCTCGGCCGGCATCCACCCGTCTTCGAACAGCGCCTCGCTGCCGCGGCGCACGTTGCCCGCGACGTGCAGCGCCTGCATGGCATCGAAGGGCCCCGCGGCGAGCGCCGCGATCGCCGGGCGCGCGACGTCGCTGTGCGTGAGCGAGAGTTGCCGCAGCCCGCCGAGGTGCTCCGAGGCCGCGAGCGCTGCGACACCCCGCGCCGTGACTCCGCAGGCAGACAGGCCCAACGAGCGCAGCTTGCCCGAGTGCGGGTGGGCCGCGATCGCCAGCGCTCCCGGGTCGGCGACGTCGGTGTCGCTGAGGTCGAGCGTCGTCAAGCCGTCGAGCGCGTCGAGCAGCCCGGCGAGCGCCGCGCCGCCGAGCTGGCAGGTCGCGCAGCACAGCTCCTCGAGCGCGGTGAAGCGCTGAAGCGCGGCGGCGTCGTCGAGCGGGTAGTCGAAGAGCGAGAGCCTCGCGAGCCGGGGCAGCTCGGCGCCCAGCACGGCTGAGGCGGCGTCGCGCCCGCCCGAGGCGTGCAGGTCGAGCGACTCGAGGAGCGGCGCGCACGGCAGCCGACCGACGACGGCCGCCGTGGCCTTGCCCAGGTCGCAGCCGACGAGCCACAGCTCGCGCAGCGCTGCGGCGAACGGTGAGCCGAGCACTTCGGCGAGCGCGGGGTCGGGCAGCCACAGCCCCTCTTCGCGGCGGAGGTCGGCGAGGCCGAGCGAGCGCAGCCGGGCGGGGGCCGCCTCGGCGAGCGCGCAGAGCGCCTCGGCGTCGGCCGAGCGGCGCAGCGCGAGCGAGGTGAGCGAGGGGCAGGCCGCGGCGAGCCAGCGGGCGCGCTCGGCCGTGAGCCGCACGTTGCTCAGGCCGAGGTGCGTGAGCTGCGAGAGGCCGGGCCACCGCTCGAGCGGCCGCCAGCAGTCGGGGGCGTCGCGGTGCGCCGCGAGGCTCAGCGAGCGCACGTTCACCGCTCTGCGGAGCACGCGCTCGAGCGCCTCCTCGCTCACGACCTCGAGGTCGTGCTCGAGCCCGAGCTCGCGCACGCGGGGCAGCAGCGCCGAGGCCTCGACCGCGGCGAGGTCGGCCGTGAGGCCCGTCGCGCGCAGGCTTCGCACCGGCTGCCGCGCGAGGGGCTGCTCGAGGCGCGACAGCTCGTCGAGAGAGAGGTCGACGCGGCTCACGAACCCGCGGTCCCACGTCAGCACGGGGCCCGAGCGATCGAGGGCTCCGAACTCCTCCTCGAGCCAGCGCGGGCCGTGGCGCTGCCAGAGCGCGCGGGCGCGCAGCTCGCGCGCCTCGGCCGGCACCGGCCCTTCGAGCTGGAGCGCGAGGTACTCGCCGCGCGGGTCGCCGCGCTCGATCAGCGCATCCGCGTAGACGCGCCGCGGCCCCTCGTCGTCGGGCGCGAGCAAGAGCGCGGTGCGCAGCTCGTCGAGCGGGGTCACTTCGGCAGGCCGCGGCCCGTCACGAGGTACGTCGCGAAGCTGCCGAGCCAGTGGCCGCCTTCGTAGTGCTCGCCGGTGACCGACTCGAGCCCCGCCTTGCGGTGCGCCTCGGCGGCGTCGCGCAGCGCCGCGACGCGCGGGTCTTTCGCAGGCAGGCCCGCCGCGATGCCCTCGAGCATCCACGCGCGAGAGAGGTTCAGGCCGTCGAGGTGGGCGAGCTTCGGGTCGCTGCGATCGGTGACGCGCTCGGGCTGCAGGCGCGACAGGTCGGGCAAGAACGCCTTCAGCCACGTGGCGTATTCGTCGGGGCCGAGGGCGCGCCGCAGCAGGTCGGCCTCGGCGAGGCAGGGCGACAGAAAGTCCTGCCCGCCCGGCTCGTATGCCAGCGGGCACGCCGTGTCTTTCGCGTAGTAGGTGGCGACGCGCTCGCGCAGCAGCTGCAGCATCGCGTCGTCCTTCGCGACGGTCGCCCAGTCCCACACGAGGCCGAACGCGAACGCCGTCTGATCGTGCTCGCCCTCGCGAATCGGTCTCGACAGCTTCGGCAGCCAGGCGCGCAGCCGGTTCGCCGCCTCGGCCTCGAGCGGCTCGAGCGTCTTCGCCCACTGCTGCAGCTCGGGCGTGGCGCCCTCGCGCAGCTCGGCCGCGAGCAGCAGCAGCCACGCGAGCCCGTACGGTCGCTCGAAGCTCACGCGGCCCTTGCCGCGCAGGTACGCGACCTCGGCGGCGATGTTCTTCGCGGTGAGGCTCTTCGCGAGGGCCTTGCGCGCGTCGGCCGCGAGGGGGGCGGCGGGGAACAGCCGCGCGAGCCGGGCGAGCAGCCAGTGGCCGTGCACGGCCGAGTGCCAGTCGTAGCAGCCGTAGAACGCCGGCGTGAGCTGCGACGGCGAGCGCACGTCGCGCGCGTCGTTGAGGACGTGGGCGAGCTTGTTCGGGAACTCCTGGTGCACGCACGCGAGGGCGAGCTTCGCGAAGCGGGCGGCGACGGCGTCGTCGAGCGCGGGCGCCTGGGTGAGGGCGAGCAGCACGATCAGTGTCGGCATGCGCCCACGCTCTACTCGATTCGGCGGCAGGCTAGACGCTGCGCAAAAAAGGGGACAGGCTACTTTTTGCGCAGTCACGGTCGGCGCGGCGCTCGCTCGGTTGCGCAAAAAAGTAGCCTGTCCCCTTTTTTGCGCAGCGCGAGGAGCCCGAGGAGGAGCAGCGGACCCAGCGGCCCGCTCGCGCAGCCGCACGTGCCGCGCACCTGACCCGGATTCGGAGCCGGCGTCATCGGCTCCTTCGGCTGCTCGCGCACCACCGTGAACGCGATGCTCGCCGACTCGGCGCTCTGACCCGCAGTGTCGAAGGCCCGCGCCCGCACCGTGTGCGCACCCTCGGTGAGCGCGTCGGGGTCGAGCTCGGGCCTCCACGGCGCGACGCTGGCCATCTGCGCCACCGCTCCGTCGACGAGCAGCTCGAGCCGCATCACCGCGACGTCGTCGGCCGCCGTCACCAACAGCTCGAGCTTGCCGGTCAGCATCGAGCCGTCGCTCAGCCCCGTGAGCGCCACCGACGGCGGCGCGTCGACCCCCGCGCCCACGAAGAACCGCACCGGCGCCGAGTCGGTCGAGTTCCCCGCGGCGTCGCGCGCGCGCGCCACGAGCTGGTGCGCTCCGGTCGCGAGCGTCGCGGTGTCGAGCGGCCACGACCACGGCGCAGCCGTGCGCTCCTGCAGCGCCGTGCCGTCGAGGCTCAGCGCCACCGCCGCCACCCCCACGTCGTCGCTCGCGTCGACGAGCACCACGAACGCCCCCATCGGCCGCGCGTCCGCCGCCGGCGCCGTGATGCTCACCACTGGAGCCCGCACGTCGGGCGTCGCCGTCACCGTCACCGTCGCGCTGCCCATCACGCCCGCCGCAGTCGCCGTCACCGTGAAGGGGCCGCCCGCGGTCGCGCCCGCCGTGAACACGCCGTCCATGTCGAGGGTGCCTCCGCCGCTCACCGCCCAAGTCACCAGCGGCAGCGCGAGCATGTCGCCGAACTGGTCTTCGACGCTCGCGGTGAACGTCACCGTGCCGCCCGGCGCGACCATCGCCATCGGCGGAGCGACCCCCAGCCGCGTCGGCGTCTGCTCGACGTCGAGGTTCAGCACGCTGGTCGCCATGTTCCCGCCGCCGTCGACCACCGCGACGACGAGCTGGTAGGTGCCCGCCTTCGAGAACGTCGCCGTCGCGTACTTCGCGGTGTTCGTGCCGTTGTCCGAGAACAGCACCGGCGCCGGCCCCGCCGTCATCGACCACGTGTACGTGAGCGCGGCCTCGCCGCCGTCGTCGGTGGCGCCGACCGCGAGCTGCGTCGAGGTGGCCGTCACCGGGCTCGGCGTCGCGCGCGCCGGCGACGTGATCATGGGCCCGCTCGCCGACGTCACCGTCACGAGCGCCGTGCCGGTGCCGCCGGTGGCGCCGGTCACGGTCACCGTGTGCGGCCCGCCCGCCGTCATGCCGGCCGTGAACAGCCCGCTCGCCGAGATCGAGCCGCCGCCCGACACCGACCACGCGTACGGCCCCGCGTACATGAACTGGGCGAACTGATCGGCGCCCTGCGCGGTGAACTGCTGCATGCCGCCGGTCGCGACGTTCGCCGAGGGCGGGTTCACCGCCATCGACACGAGGGTCTGCTGCACGACGACCGTCACCTGGCTGCGCACCGAGAGGCCGCCCGGGTCTTCGATCACCACCTCGAACGGGTAGGTGCCCGCGCGCGCGAACGTCACGGTCGTCGACTTCGCCGCGTTCGTGCCGTTCACGCTGTACGAAGGCGCCTGGAAGTACGACGTCGACCACGTGTACTTGAGCGCCGGCTCGCCCGAGTTGTCGGCGCCGAGCACCGAGAGCACCGCGGTCGTGCCGGTCGTGACCGGGTTCGGCGTCGCGCTCGCGGCCGTCACGAGCGTCGGCGGCGGGTTCACCACCGTCGTCGTGAAGTCTTGCGCCGTCAGCGAAGCGTTCGTGACGTTCGCCGCGCGCGTCGCCGGCATGAAGCTGTACGACGGGTGCGACGGCGTGAGCGTGTACATGCCGGCCGGCACGCCGACGAGCACGTAGCGGCCCATCGAGTCGGTGGTGCTCGTGCGCGTGCCGTCGCTGACCGTGACGCCGGGCAGGGGAACTGTGCCGGTCGTGACCGTGCCCGAGACGAGGTAGCTCGTGCCCGCCACCGCGGTGAAGTTCAGGTTCCCGACGAAGCTGCCCGTGACGACGACCGGGTTCGTGAACGTCGGCGTCAGCGTGAAGCCCGGCAGCGTCGCGACGACGTTGTACCGCCCGTTCGGCACGCCGTTCACGCTCCAGAACCAGTTCGGCATGCCGCCCGTCGCGGTGACCGTGCGCACCCCGTCGGTGACCGTCGGAGCCGCGGTCACGCCCGTGACGTTGCCCGACAGCCCGGCGCCCGAGGGGAAGAACTGCAGACCGGTGACGTTGGCTCCGAGCACCTCGACGGGGCGGGGCGCGAACTGCCAGCCCGGCTTGACCGCCGTGAGCGTGTACGTGCCGTTCGGCACGGTGCTCAGCGTGAAGGTGCCGTTCGCCGCGGTGACCGCCGAGCGCGTGCCGTCGCTGACGGTGACGCCGGCGAGCCCGGTGGTGCCGCTCGAGATGACGGTGCCGCTGACCGAGTAGCCGGCGATCGCGCTGCCCGTGAAGTCGAGCCCGGTGAGGTTGCCGGTGACGACGAGCGGCTGGGCGAACGAGGCCGTGAACGTGTAGTCGGTCTTCGCGGCGCCGAGCGTGACGCTCGCGTCGGGCACGTCGCTCAGCGCCCAGCGGCCCGCGCTGTCGGTGTACGCGGCCCGGCTCGAGTCGCCGACGCGCACGCCCTCGACCGGCGTGCCCGCGGCCGTGACGGTGCCTTCGAGGGTGAGGCGTGCGGGCGTGCCGACGGTGATCAGCACCGAGCGCGTGACCGTGCCGCCCTTCATGTCGCTGACGGTGCAGCGCACGAAGTAGGTGCGGGCCGTGCTGAACGCCTTGCTCGTCATCGCCGACGACGGCACGTACGTGTCGTCCGCGAAGTCCCACGCGTACGCGAGCGGGTCGCCGTCGGGGTCGGTCGCGGCGATCGAGAACGTCACCATCGCGTTGACGGCGGGCGCGGTGCTGCTGGCGACGATCGGCATCGCCGTCGGAGGTCGATTGCCGGCGAAGGTGCCGAGGTTCACGACGACGTCGATCGACTCGGGCGTGGTGCCGGCCTTCGCGAGCGGCGTGATGTGGATGCCGCGGTTGAAGTCCGAGAAGGTGCGCCCGAACGTGAGCGACGCGTCGTTCACGCCGCCCGGTGAGCCCGGCGTCAGGTCGAGCAGGTGGCTGCCGGTGGGCGAGGCGTAGCCCCAGTTGATCGAGACGCCCGAGAAGAGCGACCGGTTCGAGGGGATGCTCTGGCGCAGCTCGACCCAGTAGTCGTGCTGGCCGTCGTTGCGCGGCACCTTCAGCGCGTGCAGGCCCGACGAGATCGGCAGCTCGAGCGCGTGAATGCGGTAGGTGCCGCTCGCCGTGACGGTCGCGACCTCGGTCGCCGTGAACCAGTCGAACGTGCGCTTGAACCACGCGTTGAAGTGCGACGAGCCGTTGCCCATCACGTCGAAGGGGTTGCCGTACTCCTGGTTCGCGCCGGCGCCGATGATGCTGTTGTTCTGCGCGGCCCAGTAGTTCGCGTGCCAGACGCCGTAGTTGTGGCCGAGCTCGTGCTCGGTGACGCGCGGCGAGAAGTTGCCGTTCAGCCAGTTGCCGCGGCCGCCGACGCTGCCGCGCCCGGCCCAGCCGCTGTACAGGCCCTTGAAGGTGACGATGTCGAGGTTGTACGCCGAGAGCGTGAAGCCGGCGTCGGCCGCGGCGATGATCGCGTCGCTGCGCAGGCCGAAGTAGTTGTCGTTCGTCTTGTAGAACGTCGAGGGCTGCGGCAGCCGGAGCAGCGGCGTCACCGTCGCGGTCATCGACGTCTGCCCGTACGAGTTGACGTCGTAGAACTGGTCCGACGTCGTGTCGATCAGCGTCTGGGCCGCCGAGGCCGACAGCGGCTCGCCGGTCAGGTCGGAGAAGTCGACGCGCATGACGAGCACGGTCTTGGGGCCGGTCGACCAGGGGCTCGCGAGCTCGGCGCTCGCCTGATCTTCGGCTTGCGCGAGCTGCTCGTCGAAGGCGGGCACGTGGTCGGGCGTGCAGAACTGGTAGACCGAGTCGCCCGCGTGGGCCTCGGCGGCCTCGGCCGGCACGCGCTTCTTCGAGACGGGGCAGGGGCCTCCGGCGCGGTAGGGCAGGCGGTCGTCGGCGGCCTCGTCGGGGAACAGCAGGCGCGTCGGGCGATCGCTCAGCGCGACCGCGCCGCCGAGCGCGACGCCGTGCACGCGAACGCCGGAGCGGCTCTTGTGGGTGAAGCGCTCGCCGGTGACGTACGCGCGAAAGGTCTCGCCGCCGAGTTCGAGAAAGCGGTTCACCTCGACGAACCCGCCGGGCTGCTCGGCGGTGCCGCCGATGACGTGCACGTCGCCGACGCCGTCGAGCCAGCGCTCGACGTACGGCTGCAGCTCGGCCGGCAGCGAGGCGCGCGCCGAGGGGCTCATCGCCTCGCGCAGCGCGCGCTCGGGCTCGGTGGTGATGAGCGTGAGCATCGCGCGGGCCCGCAGCTCGGCGGTCTGCCGCACCGGGTTCTCGCGGAAGCCGTCGAGCGCCTGATCGACGCGCTCGACCTCGAGCGGCGCGAGGCTCACCGCCGGCGCAGTTCTTTCAGTGCACGAGACGACGACCAGGCCGAGGGCGAGCCAGCGCAAGATGTGCGGCGCTCATCAAGGTTCGTGCCTCGCAGCGCGTGTGTGTAGACGCGCGGTTGCCGCTGTAGGGGCCGTGCAGCGGATGCGAGGTGGCTACTCTTTGCGAGGGAGCTAAGCTCGCGCCCGCATGCGACGAGCGCTCTGGTTGGCGGCGGTCTTCAGCGGCACGGCGATCTTCTGCAGCAGCGCGGCGTGGGCCGACGCGAAGCACCCGAACCCGTTCTTGAGCCAGGCGAAGGTGTTCGCGACGCAGGGCGAGGGTGACAAGTGCCTCAAGCGGCTCTTGCAGGCCGAGCAGAAGTGGAAGTGGAACGACAAGAAAGACCGCGCCGAGATCGAGATGTACGGCGGCATCTGCGGCTACCTCATCGGCGAGACGCAGGCGGCCGAGGTCTCGTTCAAGAACGCGGTGAAGATCGACCCGAAGGTCGAGCTGCCGAAGGACCTCGGCCCCGGCATCGAGGGGCTCTGGGTGAAGGCGACCGGCAAGTCGGTGCCGCTGTCGTCGGGCTCGGCGGTCGCGAAGAAGAACGACCCGCCTCCGGCGAAGAACGACCCGGCTCCGGCGAAGAACGAGCCGGCCGCGAAGAACGAGCCGCCGCCGCCGCCGGTCGCGCCGGCGGCGAACGACCGCAAGAAGGCGCTCACGCCCGACGAGAAGCTCGAGCGCCAGCTGGCCGCCGAAGCGAACGCGCCGCCCGAGGTCGAGAAGAAGGGCGGCGGGCGCAGCGTGGTGCTGCCGGTGATTCTGGCCGTCGCGGGCGTCGGCGCCGGCGTCGCAGGCGTGTTCCTGGGCCTGCAGGCGAAGCAGCACGAGTCTCAGTTCAAGAGCCTCGACACGTATTACTCGGATGCACAGACCTTCGCGTCGCAGGCGCGCACCGAGGCCCTGATGACGAACATCCTCTTGCCCGTCGCCGGAGTGCTCGTCGTCGGTGCGCTGCTCGCGTTCATCCTGAGCGGGTAGGGTGCCAGCGCGAGATGGCCGTTGGTCTCGCGGCGCGACACCTCGTAGAGTGAGGCCGCTCCCTCGACGCTCCTTCCCTCGCGGAATCAGGAAGAACCATGTTCGTCACAGCCCTGGTCGCGCTCGCGTTCGCTCAGGCGAAGGCGGCCACCGCTCCGGAGCCCGCAGTGGTGGGCGTCGTCCTCGTCAGCCGTCGAGCCGGGGCCGACGACTACGCGAAGAAGGTGGCGGTGCTCACCGCGACGACGCTGCGCAACGAGGGCATCGACGGCGTCATCGACGACAGCGTGGCGACGAAGCGCATTCGCGCCGCCGGGCACCCCGACCCGCGCACGTGCGCGAGCGCGAAGCCCTGCCTCGCGCGGCTCGCCTTCCTGCTGGGTAAGCGCGGGGTGGTGGTCGGCGTCGACGTCGGCCGCATTCAGAAGCAGCTCGTCGTCACGCTCGACGCGGTGGCGTCGTGGAGCGGCGAGTCGCTCCAGGTCGTCGAGCTCACCACGCGCGTCGACAACTTCGCCGAAGACGCGTCGGTCGGCCTCACTGGCTTCGCCCGCGCCCTCAAAGACAAGCTCGACGCGGCCGACCCCGGCACGCCCCCGGTCGCGGCCCGCACCGAGCCTGCGTCCGAGCTCAAGAAGCCCACCCCGCCCGCGCCCGACGCGCCGCTCGCCGACAGCTCGGGGTCGACCGTGTCCGGCTCGGGTGTCAGCGCCACGGCGCACCCCGCGAAGCGCTCGCCCGGCGTCGCCCGCTGGGCGTTTCTGGGGGGCACCGTCGTCTTCGCCGGCGTCACCGCCGCCTTCGGAGCGCTCGGCTTCTCGGCGAAGTCGACCATCGACGCGAACCGCTACGACGCCGGCGGAGTCGTCGGCACCCACCTCACCCAGGCCGAGCTGCAGGCGAAGGCCGGCCAGGCGAACACGTTCATCCCTCTCACCATCGCGGGCGCGGCCACGACCGCGCTGCTCGCCGCCGTCACCGCCTACTTCTTCTTCAGGGGAGACGAGCCATGAACCGCTCCGTTCGCGTCGCCTTCGCCGGCGCCTGGCTCGTGCTCTCGGCCGGCTGCCGCTGCGTGAACGTCGACGAGTTTCAGGTCACCGCGTGCGATCAGGGCGGCAGCTGCCCGGCCGGCCAGGTCTGCTGCAGCGGCGAGTGCCGCACCGAGTGCACCGGCGGCAGCGGCGGCGGCTCGGGAGGCTCAGGAGGCGGCGCAGGCAGCGGCGACTGCAGCCCCGACAACTGCTCGGGCTGCTGCGAGAACGGCGTGTGTCAGACGGGCGGCGACCCGAGCGCGTGCGGCACCGGCGGGCTCGCCTGCCAGCGCTGCCCCAGCGGCCAGACCTGCGGCGCCGGCACCTGCTCGGGCTGCACCGCCCAGAGCTGCCCGAACGGCTGCTGCTTCAACGGTACGTGCCAGGCCTCGCGTGACGACGCGTGCGGCAGCGGCGGCCAGGTGTGCAAGAGCTGCGTCGCCGGCGGCTCCGACTCGTGCGCTGCGGGGGCGTGCCGCTGCGGCAGCGGGCCGCCCTGCGTCGCCGGCCAGCGGTGCGTCGGCGGTCAGTGCACGTGTGATGCGCAGAGCTGCCCGAACAGCTGCTGCCAGGGCAGCACCTGCGTCACGCCCTCGCCGACCCAGTGCGGCAGCATGGGCAGCTCGTGCATCGGCTGCGACTCGACGACGACCGACACGTGCGCCGACGGCATGTGCCGCTGCGGCGGCGGAGCGGCCTGCGCTCAAGGGCAGCGCTGCGTGGGCGGCCGCTGCCTCTGCGATGCGACGAGCTGCTCCTCGGGCTGCTGCGTGGGCGACACGTGCCAGGGGGGCTCGGCCGTCGACGCCTGCGGCAGCGGCGGGTTCACCTGTCAAACCTGCCCGCCGCCGCAGACGTGCACGAACGCGGCGTGCTCGGGCTGCAACGCCGGCAACTGCCCGAGCGGCTGCTGCCTCAACGGCGTGTGCCAGACGACGACGTCGCTGCAGCAGTGCGGCGGCGGCGGCGGCGTCTGCCAGGCGTGCGGCGCGGGCGCCGACTCGTGCACCCAGGGCCAGTGCCGCTGCGGCTCGAACGCCGCGTGCACGGCGGGCCAGCGGTGCGTCTCGGCCCAGTGCGTGTGCGACTCGACGAGCTGCCCGTCGGGCTGCTGCATCAACGGCCAGTGCATGCCCGGCACGGCGGCGGCGGCCTGCGGGCCGACGGGCGGCGCGTGCCGCGACTGCGGCGTGGGCGCCGACACCTGCGCGATGGGCCAGTGCCGCTGCGGAGCCGGCGCCAGCTGCGTCGCGGGCCAGCGCTGCGTCGCAGGCCAGTGCGTGTGCGACGCGACGAGCTGCCCGACCGGGTGCTGCCAGGCGAACGCGTGCCAGAGCGGGAACACCACGTCGACGTGCGGCACCGCCGGCGCGGCGTGCGGCGCGTGCGGCCTGAACGCCGACGGCTGCGTGGCGGGCGTGTGCAGCTGCGGCACCGGCCCCGCGTGCGGCGCAGGCCAGCGCTGCATGAGCGGCAACTGCGTCTGCGACGCGACCAGCTGCGCGAACGGCTGCTGCCAGGGCAACGTGTGCTTCCCCGGCAACACGACGATGGCGTGCGGCACCTCGGGCGCCGTGTGCTCGACGTGCAGCCAGTCGGCGGCCGACAATTGCGCCGGCGGCGCGTGCCGCTGCGGCAGCGGGCCGGCCTGCGCCGCGGGCCAGGTGTGCTCGGGCGGCCAGTGCGTGTGCGACACGGCGAGCTGCGCGAGCGGCTGCTGCCAGGGCAACACGTGCGAGGCCGGCACGAGCACGTCGGCGTGCGGCAGCGGCGGCACGATGTGCCAGATGTGTCCCTCGCCGCAGGCGTGCATGGGCACGTGCGGCGGCTGCAGCGCGACGAACTGCGCGACCGGCTGCTGCCAGAACGGCGCGTGCCAGACGGGCGACACCACGGCCGCGTGCGGGGCGGGCGGCGCGGTGTGCGCGGCCTGCAGCCCGACGCGCGCCGACCGGTGCACCGCCGGCGCCTGCGCGTGCGGCACGAACCCGGCGTGCAGCGCGGGCCAGCGCTGCGTGGCTGGCAGCTGCGTGTGCGACGCGACGAGCTGCCCGAGCGGCTGCTGCCTCGACGGCGCCTGCCAGCCCGGCAACACCGCCGGCGGCTGCGGCGCGGCCGGCGCGAGCTGCCTGGTGTGCAGCGCGACGCAGGCGGACACGTGCGCGAACGGCGCGTGCCGTTGCGGGGCGAACGCGCCGTGCGCTGCGGGCCAGCGCTGCGTCGGCGGCAACTGCGTGTGCGACGGCACGAGCTGCCCGACCGGCTGCTGCCAGGGCAACGCGTGCCAGCTCGGCGACACCACGGCCGCGTGCGGCCCCGGCGGGAGCGCGTGCACCGCGTGCAGCGCGACGACGGCCGACAACTGCGCGAGCGGCGTGTGCCGCTGCGGCATGGGCTCGGCGTGCACCGGCGGCCAGCGCTGCGTGGCTGGCAGCTGCGTGTGCGACGCGACGAGCTGCGTGAGCGGGTGCTGCAACGGCAGCACGTGCGAGCCGGGCAACACCGCGATGAGCTGCGGCAGCGCCGGAGGCACGTGCGCCGCGTGCAGCGCGACGCTGGCCGACCGGTGCACCGCAGGAGCCTGCCGCTGCGGCGCCGGGGCTGTGTGCGCCGCCGGCCAGCGCTGCGTCGGAGGCGCGTGCGTGTGCGACGCCACGAGCTGCCCGACCGGCTGCTGTCAGGGCGGCGCGTGCCAGCCCGGGAGCGCCACGACGGCGTGCGGCAATACAGGAGGGGCGTGCGCGGCGTGCAGCGCGACGACGGCGGACCAGTGCGTGAACGGCACCTGCCAGTGCGGCGGCGGGGCGGCGTGCGGCGCGGGGCAGCGCTGCGCCGGCGGCGCGTGCGTGTGCGACGCGACGAGCTGCCCGAGCGGCTGCTGCCAGGGCAGCACCTGCCAGGCCGGCACGGCGTCGTCGAGCTGCGGCATCGGCGGAGCGGCGTGCACCACGTGCAGCCCGACGACGGCCGACCGCTGCGCGAACGGCGCGTGCCAGTGCGGCGCGAGCGCGCCATGCGGAGCGGGGCAGCGCTGCGTCGGCGGCGCGTGCGTGTGCGACTCGACCAGCTGCGCGTCGGGTTGCTGCCAGGGTAATACGTGTCTGCCCGGCAGCGTGGCGTCGGCGTGCGGCACGGGCGGCGGCACGTGCGCGGCGTGCGCGATGAACCAGGCGTGCACGATGGGCAGCTGCCAGGGCTGCAACTCGGGCAACTGCTCGGGCGGCTGCTGCAACGGCAGCACGTGCGTGACGACGCTCACGACCTCGCAGTGCGGCAGCAGCGGGGCGACGTGCACGGCGTGCAACCTCACGTTCGCCGACAACTGCACGAACGGCTCGTGCCGCTGCGGCAACGGCTCCGCGTGCGGAGCGGGCCAGCGCTGCGTGAACAGCACGTGCGTGTGCGACGCGACGAGCTGCTCGAGCGGCTGCTGCGCGGGCAACCAGTGCCAGTCGGGCGCGTACCCGTCGTGCGGCGCGGGGGGTGCGGCGTGCCAGTCGTGCAGCCCGACGACGGCCGACCGATGCGTCGCGGGGAAGTGCAGCTGCGGCACCTCGGGCTTCGCGTGCGCGACGGGCCAGCGCTGCGTCAACGGCGCGTGCGTCTGCGACGCGACGAGCTGCCCGACCGGCTGCTGCAGCAGCGGCGCGTGCGTGAGCCCGCCGACCGTCACCCAGTGCGGCACCAGCGGCGCGAGCTGCGGCGCCTGCAGCACGCTCAGCGCCGACAACTGCTCGGGGGGCAGCTGCCGCTGCGGCGGCTCGGCGGCCTGCTCGGCCGGCCAGCGCTGCGTGGGCGGGCTGTGCGTGTGCGACGGCACGAGCTGCCCGAGCGGCTGCTGCAGCGGCGGCAGCTGTACGACGCCGGGCCTGGGCGCGTGCGGCCTCGGCGGGAGCGCCTGCGTCGGCTGCAGCGGCTTCAACGCCGATCGCTGCCAGAACGGCGCGTGCAGCTGCGGCACCTCGGGCGTGCCGTGCGGCAGCGGCCAGCAGTGCGTGGGCGGCACGTGCGTGTGCAACTCGAGCAGCTGCGGCGGGTGCTGCAGCGGGGCGAGCTGCCAGGGCGCCTACCCGTTCTGCGGCGTGAGCGGAGCGGCGTGCAGCGTCTGCAGCTCGCAGACCTCCAACGGGTGCAACGCCAGCGGCGCCTGTGCGTGCAACGGCGCCGCGGCGTGCGCGAGCAATCGGCGCTGCACGTCGACCGGCTGTGTCTGCAACACGTTCTCGTGCGGCGGCGTCTGCTGCCCGGTCACGGCGGACATCTGCTGCGTCGAGTCGGAGCCCGGGGGGCCCATCTTGAGGTACTGCGGCGTGTCGGGCGTCGACTGCTGACCGCGGCGCGGCCCTCACTTGCGCTTCAGGAACTTCACGAGCCGCGCCATCAGCGGCTTCTCTTTCGTTTTGGGCCGCGGCACCTCGGTGGGCACCTCGGGCTCGAGGTCGTCTTCCTTCGCCTCGGGCGCGGTGACGGCGTCGTCGGTGACGACGGGCGCCATGGGGTCGGTCATCTGCTCCTGCTGGCGCGCCGGAGCCATCGCGCGCTTCGGGTGACGCAGCCGGCTGAGCGACTCGGGCTCGACCCCGGCGGGGATGCGCAGCTTCTGGCTCGGCGTCGCGGTGATGGTGCGCTCGGGGTCCTGCTCGGCGGCGGGCAGCTCGATCGAGGTCTTCTCGGTCGACAGCGCGTGCAGCATGCGCTTCACGGCCTGCCGCGCCTCGGTCGTCGAGCGCGGCCGCTTCTTCCAGTCTTTCTCGAGCAGCGACATCACCCACTGCTCGAGCGGCGCGGGAATCGGCCCCGACAGCGGCAGCAGCGGCGGAGGCGGCTGCTCGACCTGCCGCTTCATCACGGCGATCGCGCTGCCGCCCTCGAATGGCCGCTGCCCCGCGAGCATCTGCCACGCGATGAGGCCGATGGCGTACAGGTCCGTCCACGCGCCGACCTCGCCGCCTTTGATCAGCTCGGGCGCCATGTACATCGGTGTCCCGAGCAGCAGCTGCTTCTGCTGGTCGTCTCTCTGCCGCGCCGGCCGCGACAGCCCGAAGTCGAGCACCTTCACGAACTTCGTGCCGTCGGGCTGCTGCACCAGGAACAGGTTCGACGGCTTCAGGTCGCGGTGAATGATGCCGGCGCCGTGCGCGGCCGCGAGCGCGCTCACCACGTCGTCGAGCAACAGCAGCGTCTGGTACGGCGTCAGCTTGCCCGTGCGCTTCAGGTAGTCGTTGAGCGGCGTGCCGACGAGGTACTCCATCACGATGTAGCGGCGGCCGTCGTGCACCTGCCCGAACGAGAAGATGTCGATGATGCCGCGGTGGCCGATGGCGTTGACCGCCTGCGCCTCGGTGATGAGGCGCTGCACCGCCTGCGGGTCGGTCGACATCGAGCCGCGCAACAGCTTCACCGCGACCTGCTTGCCGATCAGCGGCTGGCGCGCGCGGTAGACGACGCCCATGCCGCCCTGGCCGATGCGCTCCTCGACGAGGTACTCGCCGAGCATCATGCCGAGCAGCGGGTCGCCTCCGGGCGCGGGGCTCTCGGCGAGCGATTCGATGAGGTCGCGGCACTTCTCGCACTCGGCGAGGTGCGTGTTGATGCGCTTCGCGTCGGCCTCTGCGAGCCGGCCTTCGATCGCGGCGGCGAGCTCGGCCTCGCTGGGGCAGGGCGTCACGGCAGCTCGACGGCGCCCGGCTCCGGTGCGGCCCCACAGAAGTCGGCGATACCCCCGTCGCAGTTCGGTGTCATCGGCCCGCTCGCGGGGTCGGTGACGCCCTGGTTGCGAATCATCATGTTCGTGGGCGTGAAGTCGGGCGTCGACGGCGAGAGACTCATCAGCGTCGGGTTGCCCGTCGAGAACTGCGACCCCGTGCCCTGCGTCGAGAGCGTGCGGTAGTCGGCCTCGTTGACGACGGCCCCGTTCCAGCTGAGCTGCTGGGTCGCCGAGGTGTCGAACCAGTTCGCGCGCTCGACGTAGCCCTCGCTCGGGCCGCCGGCGTCGAGCCCGGTCACGACGAGCGCCGTCGTCATCGGGCCGGTCGACAGGTTGTTCTCGAGCGCGGTCGTGTTGCCGCCCGCCGCCGCGAAGGCCCACTCGCTGACGCCGCCGTCGATGCGGCCGCCGAGCACCGAGTTGTTCGAGATGTTCGCGGTCGCGCCGGTGCCGAAGGTCGCGAAGCTGATGCCGCGCTGCGAGTTCCACACGCGGTTGCGACGAATCGTGTGCGTGCCGGTCGCTCCGGTCGAGAGCGTGATGCCCGAGACCTCGCAGCCCGAGAGCTGGTTCGCCTCGATCGCCGAGCCAGCGCTCGTGAGGTTCACGCACGACGCGCCTGCGCCGCGCACCGTGCTGAAGCGCACCGCCGGGCTCGTGCCCTGCAGCTGCAGGCCGGCGCGCGTGCCGCTCGGCGCGAGGCCGCACGCCTGCGCGTTGAGCCGCAGGTAAGACGAGCCCGTCGCGCTGTCGAGCACGCAGCTCTTCTGGCAGCGCTGAATCGAGGTGTCGGTGACGGCCCAGCGGTCGCACGTGCCGGGCAGGCTGAAGGCGTAGTGGTTCGCCTGGCCGGCGTCGGGCAGCGGGCCGAAGTCGTGCAGGTTACCGCGCAGCACCGTGATGTCGTCGCACTGGCCGCTCGGCGACGCGTGGAAGCCCTCGGCGCAGTTGTTCAGCTCGACGTCGGTGAACGTCAGGTGATCGACCGACTCGAGGTACGCGCAGAAGCTCTCGGTGAAGTTCCGCACGTGCAGGTTCGAGAAGGTGAGGTACGCGCGGCTGCGAACGTCGAGGCCGGTGTTCGAGTTGCCGGTGCCGTCGAACGTCGCCACGCCGGTGCCGTAGGTGCCGTACGCGATGACGGCGCCGGCGTCGCCGCTGCTCGGGGGAATGAGGCGCTCGCTCCACGTCTGCCCGCCGCGGAAGCTCACGCTCGAGCCTGGCGGCAGCTGCGCCGCGCTCAGCGCGTTCACCCTCGCCGCCGTCTGCCACGGCAGCGCCTGCGTGCCGGGGTTCGTGTCGCTGCCCGCCGCGAAGTCGACGAAGTAGCTCGGCGGGTACCCGGCGTCGGTGTCGATCGGCGTGCCGCCCGCCGTGCCGCCGCCTGCCGTCGCACCGCCGGCCGTGCCGCCGCCCGCAGTCGCGCCGCCCGCGGTCGCGCCGCCGGCCATGCCTCCTCCGGCCGTCGCCATGCCGCCCGCGGAGCCTCCGCCTGCCGTCGCGCCGCCGCCTGTGCCGCCGCCCGCAGTCGCACCGCCCGCAGTCGCGCCGCCGGCCATGCCGCCACCCGCGGTCGCCGTGCCGCCGGCCTCGCCGCCGCCGGCCGTCGCCATGCCTCCGGCTTGAGCGCCGCCCGCCGTGGCGGCGCCTCCGGCGGTACCTCCGGCGCTGCAGCGGCCGTCGGCCCTGCACGTCTGGCCGGGAGGGCACTCGTGGGTCGAGTCGCACTTGCGCCCAGCATCGGGCTCCGTCGTGTCGACGGTGCAGCTCGCGGCGAAGCAGGCCAGAACGACAACTCGCAAGAGGTCGGCGCGCATGGCGGAGGGCCAGGAGCTTAGACGCAGGAGTCGATCAGCGCGAGTCTCGCTTCACGATCTGCGAGTACGCGACGTGGGGAAACGTCACGCCCAGCGGCCGCATGCCCGGTTCGACGGCGACGGGCACCGCGAGCGTCCACGCGTGGCGGCGGGCGCGCGCGAGCAGCGTGTAGCCGCCCGGCGGTACGTGCTCGAAGCGGTAGCGGCCCGGTGTGCCCGCAGAGTCCGCGACCAGGCCGGGGAACCTGAGCAGCCGCTCGAGCTCGAGGTCGTTCGCCAGCCCTGCAGCCACCCGCGGCACCAGCAGGAGGTCGGTCTCGACCGGGTCGAGCGCGGCGTCGGTGACCGCGACCTCGAACGTGAGGCCGGCGGCCCGCTCGACGAGCTGCACGGCGCTGTCGCCGCTGCCCTTGACGTCGAGCTCGACGGTGTCGAACGCCGAGAGCACTCCGGGGCCCGCGACGCGCAAGAGCCAGCGGCCGTCGGTCAGGTGCGGCGTCGCGAACGTGTTGCCGGTCACGGGGACCTTGAGCGTGGCCCGCTCGGAGATCGCCCAGACCTCGAGCCCGTCGGCCGCGCGGCCGTCGGCGGTGACGACCGTGCCCACGGCGCGCGCGGCGCGAACGAGCTCGACCTCGGTCTCGCCCGGGGCGTCGGCGACGCGCTCGGCGGCGACGTAGGCCGGGTGCTCGATGCGCACGCGGTACGTGCCCTCGGGCAGCTCGCCCGAGAAGCGGCCCTGCTCGCCGGTGACGAAGCGCGCGCTGCCGACGCTGGCCGTCGCGCGCTCGATCGGGTCTTTCGTCGCGGCGTCGAGCACGCGCCCCGAGAGCTTCGCGGGCTCGACGAAGCGGAACACGCCGGCGTCGGTGTCGCGCCCGCGCTCGAGGGCGACGACGCGCGGCACGAAGAACGGCGCGGCCTCGTCGGGCACCTCGACGTCGCGCGACTCGAAGTGCTCGCGCTGGTGCGTCGAGAGCACGCGCCCGTCGGCGGTCTCCATTCGCCAGTGCAGCCACGCGACGCCCGGCACGCCGACGCGCACGCCGTGCCCTCCGGTCGGGTACGCGCCCGAAGTGCCCGTCCACACCTCCGAGCCTTCGCGGGCCTCGGCCTCGAGCGTGTAGAAGCCGGGCTGCAGGCCGGTGAGCTCGAAGGTGCCGCTCGAGCAGTCGGCGCTCGACCAGACCTCGCCCGTCTCGGCGAGCGCGCGCACCGTCACGGTCGCCGGCAGGCGGTGGCCGCCGGTGACGGCGCACGTGCCGTCGAGCGTGCCGGTGAAGCGGGGCACGTTCAGCTCGATTCGCGCGATGCCGCCGTCGCTGACGTCGGCGATGGCGCGCGAGCGGCCCGAGGTGAGCAGCCAGCGCCCCGGCTCGAGGCCGCGCAGCTCGAAGGCGCCGTCGCGCGTCGCGAGCGTGCGTGAGCGGCCGGGGCCCTCGACTTGAACGACGTGGGGCGTGCCGTCGGGCGGCAGCGCGGTGGGCGGGGGCTCGGGCTCGGGCACGCCCGGCTTCTTCGGCCGCGCTGCGATGACCGGAGCGACGCTGCGCACGTCGCCCTTGATGGTGGCGCCGGCCGACAGCGCGAGCGTCACCCCAGCCGAGGGAACCGCGACGGCCTCGACGCGCGGCACGAAGTCGTCGCTCTCGACCGCGAGCTCGTAGCGGCCCTCGGGCACGCCGGCGAACGAGAAGCTGCCTCCGTCGGAGATCGCGACCGCGACCACGGCGTGCTCGGGCGTGCGCAGCGCGACCGCGAGCCCGCTGACCGGCGGGCTGAGCGCGCCGTCGAGGGCCTTCAAGAGCGGCAGCCTCACCGTCGCCGAGCGGCCGGCCGAGACGATCGCCGCGCCGACAGCCCAGCCGTCGCGCGACGCCATCACGAGGTAGTCGCCGGCGACGACGGGGCCGAGCGAGACGGTGCCGTCGCTGTCGGTCTTGCCCTCGAGCACGTAGCCGGTCACCACGTGCTGGGCCGTGACGCGCGCGCGGTCGACCGGCAGCTTGTCGGAGTCGACGACGGTGAGCTCGACGCTCGAGGCGGGCTTGAGCGCGAGGTCGAGCTCTTTCGTGGCGCCGCGCTCGAGCCACACGACGGCGAGGGCGGCCTGCTTCTCGGTCGTGGCGCGCACGTCGTACTCGCCGGGGCACAGCGGCTCGGTGGTGCCGGCGGTCGCACAGCCCGTCTCGGCCGTCGCGCCGCGGCGGCGCACCTCGACGCCGGCGTCGAGCGCACGCACGGTGAGGCGGGGCAGCGGAGCGAGCGGGGCGGCAGGCGGCGGCGGTGAAGGCTGCTGCGTGACGACCGTCGAGGGCGGCAGCTCGTCAGGAGCGGGGCGGAGGAACAGCCAGCCGTACAGCGCGGCGGCCGTCGCCGCGGCGGCGAGGGCGACGAAGAGCAGCCGGCTCCACTTCACCGCTTGCGCTCCTCGACGACGAGCGTCTGCGCCGAGCGGCCGACGGGGCCGTGCCGGTCGTGCACGGCAGCCTGGGCGAGGCCGACGCCGAGCGGCGACGCGGTCGAGAGGGCGTCGAGGCACAGCCACTCGCCCTGGGGCTCGCGATCGAGCAGCACCGTGAGGTCGGGGTTCACGAACGTGAAGCGCTTCACGTCGAGCGGGTTGCAGATGCCGCTCTCGGCGTCGGCGAGCAGCACGACGCGCTGCAGGCCCGACGGCTCTTCGCCGCGCACCAGCGGCACGGTCTGCCGCATCCACACGGCGACGTCGTTGTCGCCGAACTGGCCGCGCAGGTAACGAACCTCGATGCCGCGGTGGTAGCCGATGAGGTGCTGGAAGAAGGGGAACGTGAAGGGCGGCAGCCCGTCGGGCGACGCGAGCGGCGCGGGCCGCGGCGAGACGCCGGTGCCGGGGGCGCGGCGAATGCGCAGCGCCGTCGCGCGCGCGAGCTCGCCGGCGCCGGCGGTGAGCGTGACGCTCAGGCGCTGCGCCGTCTTGCCGAGCTTGACCGGCTCGACCGCGACCGAGAGCGGCGCGATGGGAATCGGCCTGAAGTAGTCGACGGTGAGGCGCGCGACGAAGAAGGAAGCGGCGTCGTCGCCGAAGCCCTCGGCGGCGCGGGCGAGCAGCGCCGAGGGCGGGCCGCCGTGCTGGTGGTCGTTGCTCCACGGGCCGCGCGTGAGCTCGGTGGACGCGAAGGCGCTGCCCTCGCGCACGAAGAAGCTGTCGGGGAGCGCCATCGCGCCGGACCCTACTATTCATCGCGGCCCTGCCCGCAAGCGTTCGGCCCAGAAGCCCGCGAGGTCGTGCAGCCGCGCCCAACGACGTCCGCACCCGCGTGCGTGCCGTCGCCGCGCCGTCGGAGACGCCGATCGGGACGAGCCACTCCCACCTCAGGCGTGGGCTCGATCGTCGAGGCCGTCGCGTTTCACCACGAGCCGGAGGTCATGGCCGCCGGGGGTCGGACGGCGCGCTCGCGTTCGGGGCACGCGCGGGCTGTCTTCGATCGCCGTCGCGACCTGCGGCTTCTATTCCTTCGAGGTGTAGAACCGCTCCGGCGCGACGCTCGTCGGCGTCGACCTCGCGTACGCCATCTGGCGCCGAGGGCAACGACGTGCCCACCGTCGCCTTTGGGGCGCGACGCGCTCGCTCGACGACGTCGGTGGCACGCCGGCTGCTATGCGGGGGTCGGAGCACCCGGGAGCCCATGTTTAGCAATTGAGTTGCTTTGTTAAACATACCCTCACGGGTCCTCGGGCCCGAGCTCCTCGCGGCGAAAGGGCCACCGCTTTCCCGTTGGCGGCGAGTCAGCGCCACCTGCGCGCGCTCGTCGTCGGCCAGCCTCTGGGCTGCTCGAGAATCTGCCGGGCCAGCTTCGACGAGTACGAGCATGACGTGGAGTCCCTGGATCGCGGTAGCCTACCGGCCCGATGAAGACGATCGCAGTGCTCACGAGTGGAGGCGACAGCCCCGGCATGAACGCGTGCCTGCGCGCCGTCGCCAAGGTCGCGGCCGGTCGCGGAGTGCACGTGCTCGGCGCCCTCGAAGGCTACGAAGGCCTGATGGACGACCGCTTCCGCGACCTCACGCGGAAGCTGCCCGACGGAGGCGTGGGCACCGACCTCGAGCTCGACGCCGCCGGCGGCATGGGCGGCACCGTCATCGGCTCGGCCCGCAGCGCCCGCTTCCGCGAGAAGGCGGGGCGCGACCGTGCGCTCGAGAACCTGCGCGCGCGCGGGGCCGAGGGCCTCATCGTCATCGGCGGCAACGGCAGCCTCACCGGCGCCCACCTCTTCGCGACCGAGACCGGCTTCAAGGTCCTGGGCATTCCCGGGTCGATCGACAACGACATCGGCTGCACGGCGACGTGCCTCGGCGTCGACACGGCGCTGAACACCATCGTCGACGCGTGCGACAAGATCTCGGACACGGCCCGCGCGCACCGCCGCGCGTTCGTCGTCGAGGTCATGGGCCGCGACTGCGGCTACCTCGCGATGGCGAGCTCGGTCGCGATGGCCGCCGACGCCGTGCTGATCCGCGAAGAGGGCAAGAGCGAGGAGCAGCTCGTCGCCGCCGTCGCCGACGTCATTCGCAAGGGCCTGCAGCGCGGCAAGCGGCGCGTGCTGATCATCAAGAGCGAAGGCATTCACATGCCGACGACGAAGCTGGTGCGCGAGACCGGCGACCTGCTCGCGCCCGAGCTGCCGAACGTCGAGATTCGCGCGACGGTGCTCGGCCACGTCGTGCGCGGCGGCAACCCGAGCTATCAAGACCGCGCCATCGGCGGCCGCCTCGGCGCCTGCGCCGTCACCTCGCTGCTCGAGGGCGCCACCGACGAGATGGTCGGCTGGCAGTCGCCGAACCCTGGCGGTGCTCCGACGATGGACCCGTACGTTCAGCGCTTCAAGCTCGACCAGGTGCTCACCGAGACGAAGGCGCTCATCGACGGCACGAGCCCCATCATCAAGCGGCGCCTCAAGCTCATGCAGGTCGCCGCCGACGTGCTGCCGCTCTGATCAGTCGTCGCTCGGCGCGGGCTGGAACAGCGCGCACACCGCCCCGCCGACGTCTTCGATGACGGCGTAGCGCCCCTGGCTGCCCATGCTGCGAATCGGAGTCCGCATTCGGCCGCCGAGCACCTCGACCTGGCGTGCCGACGCCTCGATGTCGGCGACCGTGAAGTACGGCAGCCACGCGTTCGGCAGGCCGACGTTGTTGCCGCGCGAGTGGCAGATGCCGGCGACCCCGTCGGCGCCCGGCGGGCCCATGACGTAGTCCGAGTAGCCGCCCATCTCGACGTCGGTCGACTCCCAGCCGACGACGCGCTTGTAGAAGTCGCGCAGCTTCTGGGCGTCGGGCACCGTGACGTCGAGCCAGCCCATCTTGCCGACGTTCGCCGGCGGCGCCGGAGCCTCTTCGGCCTTTCGCCGCTTCGGCTTCGACTTCGCGACCCGCGCCGAGCTGCGAACCTTCTTCTTGACCGCCCCCGCCTTGCGCTTCTTCGCACTGGCCATGAGCGAAAGGTTACCATTCCGTCATGCAGCTGCGGGTGGGTCAAATCGTCGAAGACACCGAGGCCGAGGGCCCCGGGCGGCGTTTCGCCGTGTGGACGCAGGGTTGCTCGCTCGCGTGCCCCGGCTGCTGCAACCCGCACCTGTTCACGACGCGGGGCGGCACGGTCACCGAGGTCGACGAGCTGCTCCGCCGCATCGCGGCCGTGAAGGGGCTCGAGGGTCTCTCGGTGCTCGGCGGCGAGCCGTTTCAACAGCCCGAAGCGATCGCAGCGCTCTGCGCCGGCGCGAAGGCGCTCGGCCTCTCGGTCATGGTCTTCAGCGGCTACACGCTCGACGAGCTGAAGGCGATGCGGGCCCCGCTCGAGCACGTCGACCTGCTCGTCGACGGCCGCTACGACCAGACGAAGCCCGACACGAAGCGCAGGTGGATCGGCTCGACCAACCAGCAGCTGCACCTGCTCACCGAGCGCGGGCGCGCCGACGCCGAGCGGTTCGCGAGCCCGAACACCGTCGAGATTCGCCTCACGCGCGAGCAGCTCACCGTCAACGGCTGGCCGCAGGCCTCGCAGGTGGTGCGCCGGTGGTGAGCCGCTCGACCGAAGGCCAGCTCGTCGCGCTCGCGCGCGGCCTGTTCGGCGACGCCGGCAGCGAGCTGCAGCTGCTCATGCTCGAGGCGTGGCCGGCTCCGGCGAAGCTGTCGCCGCAGGGCCTCGACGTGCTCGAAGACACGCTCGGCAAGGGCGCGGTGCTGTGGCTCACGCGGCACGGCGCCTGGCGCGATCGGCTGTGGGCGAAGCGGGCGCCGCCGGCGCTGTTCTTCGAGAGCGACACCGTGGCCGTGCTGCAGTGGCTGCTCGAGCAGCCGCTCGGTCACGACGGCACGAGCCCGCTGCGGCTCGCGCAGCCGAAGTCGCTCGGCTGCGAGCTCGTGCTGCTCTCGGCGCTCGCGGCGGCCATCGACACGCCTGCAGAGCGCCAGCTCGCCACGCAGCCCGCGGTGCGCGCCTCGCCGCTGTGCCGCCTCGCGTTCCCCATCTCGCTCACGCTCGCCGAGCTGCCCGACCCGAAGGCGAAGGTCGAGCCGCCGCCGCTGCCGCCGCTCGCGTTCGACGCCGCGCAAGACTTCGCCGTCGAGGCGCTGCAGCCGTCGCTCGCCGGCTGGTGGAGGGCCGGTGAGCGGCTCAAGGCTCGACTCTTGCTGCCCGCCGATGTCCTGCGCTGCGGCACGGCGCAGGCGCGCGTGCTCGATCAGCTCTTCGCGTGGGCCGAGGCCAACGATCGCCGCGAGCGCTGCACGTTCTTGCTCGAGGCCCTCGCGCCGATGCTGCACCCCAAGGTCTCGTCGGCCGACTTCGTGGCCCAGTTCGACGACCGCCTGAGCCTGCGCGACCGGCACGCGGCCCGGCGTGCGGCCGGGGCGGCGCTGCGCGGCCTCGAGCGGCTCTGCGCGTGGGACGAGGCCGCCCGCACGGTGCGCTTCATCGACGACGGCTACGACGCGGCCCAGACGCGGGTGAAGACCTACGAGGCCGTGTTCGGCAACCCGCGCTTTGCGCTCGCGCAGCGCGTTCGCGAAGAGCTCGACGCGCTGCCTTCATGACGGACGAGCCGGCCACCGAGCAGCGCCCGGTGAGGTGGCTCATCGCGGCGGTGGTCGTGTTCGGCGTGGTCGCGGCCTTCTTCGCGGTGAAGGAGGTCTTGAAGCTCATCTTGATCTCTCCGCGCACTCAGGCGAGCGCTGACAAGGCCGGCGCGTGCGTGCCGGCGGTGCCGCCCGCGGTCTCCGAGCTCGAGGTCATCGGCGCGGGGAACGCGAGCCGGCTCGAAGAGGTCGGCACGCTGTGCGAGCAGCGCTGGCGTGGGCTCATCGACGGCGTCGTCTTCTTCGACGGCGACCGGCGGCTGGCCTCGTCGGGGCGCGCGCGCGACGTCGCGCTGTGGAAGCTGGCCGACGGGAGCTCCGAGTCGCTGCCGGGCTCGGTCGAGTGCCACGGCCTCGCGCTGTCGCCCGACGGGCTGGTGCTCGTCGCGGGCGGTGACGAGGGCGCGCTCCACGGCTTCGACGTGTCGAGCCGGCAGCGGCTGTTCCGCGTGCCCGACGCGAGCCGCGGCATCATTCGCGCGATCGCGTTCGCTGCCGACGGGGCGAGCTTCTACGTCGCAGCCCTCGACGGCGTGGTGAGCCGCTGGTCGCGCACCGGCGAGCCGATGAGCACGGCGCGCTTCGAGGCGGGCGCCTGGAGCCTCGCCGTCAGCCACGACGGCAAGACCGTCGCCGTCGGGGCCGGCACCAGCGCCTGGCTCTTCGACGGCGCGGAGGGGCCGCGGCGCGAGCTGCCGGGCCAGCCGCAGTCGACGTGGTCGGTCGCGTTCAGCCCCGACGATCGCCTGCTCGTCGCCGGCAGCAACGGCCCCGCGGTGCGCACGTTCGACGTCGAGACCGCCGCGTTCGCGGCCGAGCTCGGCGCCGGCCGCGGGCGCTCGACGATTCGCGACGCCACGTTCAGCCCCGACGGCGAGCTGATCGCGTTCGGCACGTGGAGCTCGGCGCTCGTGCTCACCACGACCACGCCGCCCGAGCAGGCCGGCGCCGTCGACGCGCACCAGGGGCGCATTCAGAAGGTCGCGTTCAGCCGGTCGGGCAAGCTGCTCGCGACCGCGGGCGACGGCGGCATCATTCGCCTCTGGGGCGTGCGGCGCTCGCCATGACCCGCCGCGGCCTCGTCAGCGCGCTCTTCTTCTGCAGCGGCGTGAGCGGCCTCGTGTTCGAGATCCTCTGGGTGAAGCAGCTCACGCTGCTGGTGAGCAGCACGACGTTCGCGCTGAGCCTCACGGTGTCCGTCTTCCTCGGCGGCCTGATGCTCGGCGCCGAGCTCGCGGGCCGGCTCTCGCGCCGCATCACCCGGCCGCTGCGCGCGTACGCGCTCGCCGAGCTCACCGCCGGAGCCCTCGCCGCCGGCGTCACGCTGCTGCTCCCCCGGCTGCCGGCCCTCGCCGAGGCCGCCGGTGTCCCCGGCGGAGGCCCGCTGCCCATGCGCGCCCTGCTCGTCGGCCTCGTGCTCGTACCGCCGACGCTCGCGATGGGGGCGACGCTGCCGTGGCTCAGCCGCTGGGTGGCCTCCGACGACGCTCGCGTCGGCCGCGACGTCGGCGCCCTCTACAGCCTGAACACGCTCGGCGCCGCCGCCGGCTGCGCGCTCGGCGGCTTCGTCGCCGTCTCGCTGCTCGGAGTCACCGGCGCCGCCCTCGCCGCCGCCGCCCTCAACGTCGCCGTCGGCCTCGTGGCGCTCTCGCTCTCGCGGTCGGAAGCTCCGCGCGCCGAAGCGCCCCACGGCCCGGCAGCGCGCCTCGGCTGGCTCGAGCCGTACTTCTTCGTCAGCGGCTTCGCGGCCATCGCGTACGAGGTGCTCTGGTTTCGCGTCGTCGCCATCTACTTCGACGCCTCGACGTACGCGTTCACCGTGCTGCTCAGCACCTTCCTGCTCGGGCTCGTCATCGGCGGCGCGCTCTACGTGCGCCGCTGGTCTTCGCACGAGCGCCCGCTCGAGCTGCTCGCCGGCCTGCAGGCGGGCATCGCGCTGCTCGGCCTCATCGCGTTCGCGGTCATCGGCCTCTCGCCGGGCCTCGCGCACCTCACGCAGGGCCTCGCGCGCGGGCAGTGGGGCTTCGTGCTCGGCATGTGGCTGCACGCGGCCGTCGTCATCCTCCCCGCGGCGACGCTCATCGGCGCGGTGTTCCCGCTCGTGGTTCGCCTCGGCACCGAGCGCGCAGGCGAGGCCGGAGCGCGCGTCGGCCGGCTGTACGCGGTGAACACGCTCGGCGGCATCGGTGCGTCGCTGCTCTTCGGGTTCGTGCTGATTCCCGTCATCGGCACGCAGCTCAGCTACGCCCTCGTCTGCGCGCTCTCGATGGGGCTCGCCGTGTTCGCGCAGTCGAGAGACGCCGCCGCCCCGCGCCGCGCGCGCGTGCAGCTGTACGCGGTCTCGGGGCTCTTGGTGCTCGGCCTCGCGATGCCTCCCAGGGACTTCTGGACGTACAGCCAGGTCGCGAGCCCCGACGCGAAGGTGCTCGCGCTGCGCGAGGGCCGCGACGGCACGCTCGCGGTGCTCGAGTACACGCGCGAGTCGGTGTGCGGCTCGAAGCTCTACCGCTGCGACGAGCGCTGTCCCGAGTTCTCGCACAAGAAGCTCACGTTCGGCGCCATCAGCTACGCGAGCAGCATCTTGCCGGCGCGCCGGTACATGCGCTTCCTCGCGCACATCGCGATGCTCTTGCGGCCAGGCGCGCGCGACGTGCTCGAGGTCTGCTTCGGCACCGGCACGACGGCGGCGGCGTTCGTGAGCCACCCTCAGCTCGAGTCGCTCGAGCTCGTCGACCTGAACCCCGACGTCTTCGCGCAGGCGCCGCTGTTCGCCGACGTGAACCACGGCGTGTTCGACGACCCGCGCGTGCACCGCACGGTCGACGACGGCCGCCACTACCTGCTCGCCACCGAGCGCACGTTCGACGTCGTCTCGTTCGAGCCGCCTCCCCCGGCCGCCCAGGGCGTCGTGAACCTCTACAGCCGCGACTTCTACGAGCTCGTGAAGCGACGGTTGAAGAAGGGCGGGGTGGTGACGCAGTGGCTGCCGCTCGACCAGCAGAGCGCCCGGCTCGATCGCGCGCTCACGAGGTCGCTGACCGACGTCTTCCGCCACGTCTCGCTCTACCTGCCGTCGCGGCTGCACGGCATCGCCGTCGCGAGCGACGAGCCGCTGCCCGAAGACCTCGCCGACTGGGCACGCCAGCTCGAAGCGCCGGCCGTGCGCGAGAGCCTCGAGGACATCGGGTTCGGCACGCCCACAGAGCTGCAGGCCGTCTTCGTCGCGAAGGACGAGGCCCTCGCGAGGTACGTGGGCGACGTGCCCGCGGTCACCGACGATCGCCCGAGCATCGAGCACTTCCTCTTCGAGTGGGACCGGGCGTTCGACGTCGGCGAGCTGCTCGCGGTGCGGCCGTCGTCGAGTGAGCCCGCGTGGGAGGCCGAGCGCCTGCGGGCCCTCGCGGTCGGCGCGGCGCGCGGCGGCGACTTCGCGAAGGCGCGCGAGCTCTCGGGGCAGGCCGACGCGCTCTTGCCCGGCAACCGCTACGGGCAGTTCCTGCGCGAGCTCGAGTATGGCTGCCTGGAGCCCCGATGACGTTCGCCGAAGAGCTCGCCACCCTGCCGTTCTCGGAGCGCGACGCGTGGGTCGACGAGCGGCTGGGCATCGAGGCGCCTCCGCCCGACATCGCCCTGCCGTCGGGCGCCGTGCCGTACCTGCCGTGCGGCGTCGAGGAGATCTCGGCGGCGTTCGACGCGCTGCGGCTCGGGCCGCAGGACCTCTTCGTCGACATCGGCTCGGGGCTCGGGCGCGTCGTCTTTCTCGCGCACCTGCTCACTGGCGCGCGCGCCCACGGCGTCGAGCTGCAAGCGCACCTCGTCGAGGCCTCGCGACGAAAGGCGCGCGCGCTCGGCCTCGACCGCGCCGTGACGTTCACGCACGCGAACGCCGCCGACCTCGAGCTCGACGGTACGTGCTTCTTCCTCTACGCGCCCTGCAACGGCGAGCTGCTCTCGCGCGTCGTGAAGCGCCTCGATGCGCTCGCGCAGCGGCGGCCCGTCAAGGTCTGCACCGTCGACCTCGAGCTCACCGGCATGCGCGCGCTGCGACCGCGGACGGCGATGAGCCCGCTGGTGAACCTCTACGCGTCGTCGTGAGCGGGGAAAAAAGAGGGAGGCGACCCGCCTGCGCCATGCTCGAGTCGCCTCCCGTCAAACTTCGCCGGCGGGTAGAGCGAAGGGTGTGCCAGCAGCTCAGCACATGCGATTTCGCGGAGCTTCTCGCGGCCGGGGTGAGGCGGAGCTGGGGCGGTGTTTCGACGCGGTAACGCGAGTCGAGCGCGACGTTACGGGTTGGAAGCACCGCACGGAAGACGCGGGCTCGAGATGGCGGCTCGCACCACGCCGCGCGCCGCGCGAAGCCCTCTCGGTTCACGGCGCAGAGGATGCTCGAACGCTGCCCGCTCGCCTCGTCGCTGAGCTGTCGCCGGCCGCCAGGGGAACAGCGCGCTTTCGAGCGATGTTGCCGCCGGGTGGAGTGGGCCAGGTGAAGGTCGAGCCGGGTGGCGGGCCACACGCTGTTCGTCGCCCGGCGTCGCGCTTCGTGACAAGCTCCCTCGGGCATGAGTCGCGCGTACCGAATCTCAATCGAAGAGTCGCTGAGCCGCCACGTCGAGGTCGACGACGGCGTGGCGTCGAAGCTCGAGCTGTTGCCCATTCTCACCCGCGAGCGCACCGGCGATCTGCTCGCCGCCGAGCTCGAGAAGAAGGGCTTCACCCGCGAGGGCGACCAAGCCGTTCGCAAAGAGAAAGACGGAGTCACCGTCGAGGTCTCTTTGAGCGACGGCGAGGTGAAGGTCACCGCGAAGGGCTCGAAGGCGCTCGAGCTGAAGACGCAGCGCCAGGGCGTCGCCGTCGAAGAGTCGAAGGCGCTGCGCGAGCAGGAGCTGCGCAAGAACGCCGCCGCCGCCCTCGAGGCCGAGGCGCAGGCCGAAGAGAACAAGCTGCGGCAAGAGGTGACCGAGAAGCTCGGGGCGCGCCTGCGCGATCTGCGCGGCGAGCTCGACGGCGTCGTCAACCGCGTCACGGCGGCGGCGCTCAAAGAGCGGGCCTCGCAGCTCGGCACCGTCGAAGAGGTCAACGAGAACGCCGAGACCGGCGAGCTCACCATCAAGGTGCGGGTGTGAGCGTCTCGGTACCGGAAGAGCAGCTCCCGGTCGAGCTCAGTGCCTTCGCCGCCGTCGAGGCCGCTTACACGCAGGAGCTCGCCCGCACCACCGACGCCCTGCGCCGCGGGCTCTCGGTGCTCGTCGAGGCCGACAAAGAGCTCACCCCGTTCGTCTTCAAGTCGGTGCGCGACCGGCTGAAGAAAGAGGGCAAGAAGTTCCTCTACCTCGACGGGCGGCCGATCGCCGACCTGCCGCCGATTCCGCCGGGCACCGGGCTCGTCGGCTCGATTCTGTTCCTGCTGCGCGAGGCGGTGCGGGGCGTGGTCGAGAACCAGGTCATCGTGCTGCCGCACCTCGATCTGTTGACGTCGTCGACCGGCGGCCTGAGCGCCGAGGCGCGCGAGGCGATTCCGCTGCTCTACGAGAACCCCGAGCTCGTCTTCTTCGGCTTCCGGGACCACTCGTTCTCGCTGCCGAAGGTGATCGACAACCTGTTCCCGCGGCGCGAGACGCTCTCGGGCATTCCGCGCGATCGGCTCGGCGCGCTCGTGGCGCAGCGCGAGTCGCGCAAGCTCTCGGCGCACAAGTCGCTGCAGGTGTACCCGCTGTACAAGCAGGTGTCGGGCGTGAACGCGGCGCGGCTGCGACGGCTGCTGTCGACGCTGCAAGGCGAAGACTACCCGGCCGACACGCGCCCGGCGTACGCGCAGCTGCGTGCGGGCACGCTCGTGGGTCAGCTGCAGGTGCCCGACGTCGATCTGCAGAAGGACATCGGCGGCTACGCGAAGGTGAAGGAGCGCCTGCAGCGCGACATCCTCGACGTGCTCGCGCACAAGGACTCGCTGAGCGACGAGGCGCAGGTGAAGCGCATCGAGTCGCTGATCCCCCGCGGCATGATCTTCTGGGGCCCTCCCGGCACCGGCAAGACGCTGTTCGCGAAGGCGATGGCGACGTCGCTCGGCGCGGCGCTCAGCGTCGTGAGCGGCCCCGAGCTCAAGTCGAAGTGGGTCGGCGAGAGCGAAGAGAACCTGCGACAGGTGTTCATGCGGGCGAGGCAGGCGGCTCCGGCGGTGATCGTGTTCGACGAGCTCGACTCGTTCGCGGTGCGCCGCGGCACGTACCAGGGCAGCGGCGTCGAGCACTCGATGGTGAACCAGCTGCTGACCGAGATGGACGGGTTCCGCAAAGACGAGCTCGTGTTCATCGTGGGCACGACGAACTTCGTCGAGTCGCTCGACCCGGCGCTGCTGCGGCCGGGCCGCTTCGAGTTCCACCTGCAGATCCCGTATCCCGGCGCCGACGACCGGCGCGCGATCCTCTCGATCTACGACCAGAAGATGGGCCTTTCGCTCTCGGCCCGGGCGCTCGACTACGCGGTGAAGCGTACCGGCGAGTACGTCGAGGGCCAGAACACGCGGTACTCGGGCGACCACATTCAGGCGCTCTGCCGGGCGCTGGCGCGTCTGCGGCTGCGCGAGAGGCGCGAGGCGACCTCGGCGACCGAGGTGGAGGACATCGAGCGGGCGCTGACCGAGTTCGTCGAGCGCCACGCGCTGACGCCCCACGAAGAGCGCGTGATCGCCACGCACGAGGCCGGCCACGCCGTGGTGTCGCTGTTCTGCGAGCACGCTCCGGCGATCGAGCGCATCTCGCTCGGCGGTGACATCGGCCGCGCGCCGGGGTTCGTGCAGCACGCCGAGTCGGAGCACAAGTACGTCGTGACACAGGAACAGCAGCTCGATCGCATCTGCGTGCTCTTCGGCGGCCGTGAGGCCGAGCAGCTGATGTTCGGGTCCCTGTCGCTGGGCAGCGGTCATGACCTGATGGTCGCGACCGCGATCGCACGCGACCTGGTCGAGCACGTCGGCATGGGCGGTGAGTCGGTGGGCGTGCGCGTCACCGCGCGGCTCGATCGCGAAGACCCTGCGCCGTCGAACGCGCTGCGCGACGCCGTCGAGCGCGCGGTGCGCGAGATACTCGAGCGCGAGCGCAAGCGGGCCGCCGAGATTCTCACGCGAAACAAGGCGCTCGTGAGCACGCTGCGCGACCTGGTGATCGAGAAGAAGGTGTTGGACCGCGCGGCGCTCACGGCGCTGCTGCCGGAGCGCAAAGGAGCCTGACCGTGGCGTCGATGACCATTCGGCTGCAGATCGACCCGGTGACGAAGAAGAAGAACGTCATCATCAAGCTCGACTCCGATTCCGACGCGCTGCCGCACGAGCACGAAGAGCAGCATCGCGCCCTCGTCGACGCGCTCATCAAGAACGGCACGCTCAAGGCCGAAGACCTCGGCCACATTCACATCGAGCGTGAAGGGCAGGGCGCCGCGCCGAAGAGCTCGCCCGAGCAGACCCCCGAGGCCGGCAAGGTCTCGCAGAAGGGGTGACAAGAAAGGGGACTGCGCAAAAAAGGGGACAGGCTACTTTTCCGGTCGCAGGCCCAGGCTCTCGCCGTTGCAGCCGAGCGGAAAAGTAGCCTGTCCCCTTTTTTGTCTTCCTCAGAGCGCCAGGCAGTAGCCGTAGCCGGCGGGGGCTCCGATGATCGGCTGGCAGACGTGCTGCCGCGGCTGCTGCGCGCACCCGGTGGTGCCGGCCGCGACGTCGCAGTACGGCCGGCAGATGCCGCTCTGCCCGAGCGCGAGCCCGCTGCAGTGCTGCGCGCGACTCGTCACGCTCGAGTAGCAGGCCGTCGGCGCGTTGCACGCCGCTTCCTCCGCCTGCATTCCCGTCGGGGCCGCGCAGTAGCCCGCGTTCGGCGTCGCCGAGGTGTCGAACCAGCACGACTGGCCGGCCGGGCAATTGGGCGAGCGCACGTCGCACGGCGCCCGGCACTTGAGCCCCAGCGCGTTCGAGACGCACAGCTCGCCCTGCGCGCACGCGATGCCGCCGCAGCGGCAGCTGCCGTCGTCGGGGCTGCACGTCATGTTCGCGCCGCACGCCGGAGTGCACGTGCCGTCGAAGCAGCGCGCGGGTGGCCCGGCGAGGCAGATCTCGTTCGACGCGCACGCAGGCCCGCTCGCCCCGCCGCAGCGGCACACGCCGTCGATGGGGTCGCAGCCCGTGCCGCCGTGGCACGTCACGCCCGAGCACCCCGTCGGCGCCGCGCAGAACTTCGTCGCCTCGGCGCAGCTCGTCTGGCTGCCGGGGCAGCGGCACACCGTGCCCCCCGCGCACACGAGCCCGTTGCAGCGGCACAGCCCCGTCGCGGCGTCGCACGTGCTGCGGTCGCCGCACACCACTCCGGAGCAGCTCGTCGTTCCGCCGCCGGAGCCTCCCGAGCCGCCCGCCTGCGCTCCGCCTCCGGCCGTGCCTCCGGTGCCGCCCGCGGTGCCGGTGCCTCCCGCGGCGCTCGCGGTGCCGCCTCCGGTGCCGGGCGCCGGCGCCGCGATGCACGCCGTCAGGCCACACACCTGGCCCGCGCCGCACGTCGCGCACTGCCCGCCGCGGCTGCCGCACGAGTCCGCCGTGTTCCCCGCAAGGCACGTGTCGCCCCGGCAGCACCCGCTGCAGCTCTTCGGGTTGCACGGGCCGCCGCTGCCGCACGCGGCGAGCAGCACGAGCGCGGCCGCCGCGGCGCCGATGACGGCGCGCGCGAGCCGGCGCCGCACCAGCGTGAACGCCGCGAGCAGCGCCAGCGGAGCGAGCCCCGACGCCGAGCAGCCGCCGCGCGCCGGCGGCACCACGCGAATCGAGAAGCCGCGCACGTCGCGCCGGCCCGTCGCGTCGGCCGCGCGCACCACGAAGCTGTGCACCGTCTCTGCGTCGGTCAGCTCGGGCGTGCCCGAGAGCACGCCGTCTTGCGACAGCGAGAGCCCGTTCGGCAGCTGGCCGCCGCCGACCCGCGTGTAGCGCACGACCGCCGCCGCGGGCTCGTGCGCGAGCTGCACCGAGTACGGCACGCCGCCGACGGCGTCTGGCAGCGCGCTCGTGACGATGCTCAGCCGCTCGGGGTGCGTGAGCAGCAGCGTGAACGTCGCCCGCCGCGTCGCGCTGGCCGCGTCGGTCGCGCGGACCGTCAGCTCGAACAGCCCCGCCCCGAGCGGAGCGCCCCTCAGCGCCTGCCCGTCGACCTGCAGCCCGAGCACGGAGAGCAGCGCGACCGCCGCGCCGTCCTTCACCGGCTCGCCCGCCTCGTCGCCCGGCACCAGCGGCAGCTCGCGGAGCTCGACGGCGTCGAGCACGTACGGCGGGCGGCCTCCGCTGACGGCGAGCACCGAGGAGTACGTCTGGCCGACGGTGCCGTTCGCGAGCGCGTTCGTGTCGAAGTGCAGCGCGGGGGCGGGCTCGCGCACGTGCAGCGTGATGGTCGCGTCGGCGCCGGCTCCACTTCTATCGAGGACTGCCAGCCGCACCGTGAAGTCGCCCGCCGCGGTCGGCGTGCCCGCGATGAGGCCAGTTGGATAGAGCCGCAGGCCGGGCGGAAGCATCGAGCCGCTTGCTGTCGGGTTGAACGAGTACGGCGGGCTCCCGCCTCTTGCTCCGAGCTCGGCGGAGTAAGCGATGCCGACCTCCGCCCAAGGCAGCACCTGATCGGGCACCGAGAGGGGAGCCGACGATGACACCTCCACCGCAAGCATCACGCTCGCGCTCGTGCCGCCGCTCGTGACGGTCGCCTGGAACATCGACGTGCCGACGACGGTCGGGTTGCCCGCGAGGTCGCCGGCCGCCGAGAGCGTGAGGCCCGGCGGCAGCGTCCCGCTGGTGACGCTCCACGCGTAGGTGCCGTCGCCGCCGGTCGCGACGAGGTGCGCGCCGTACGGGAGCCCGACCGCGGCGCGAGGCAAGGTCTGCGCCGGAATCGCGACGGGGCCCGTGGTCACCGTGATCGGCACCGTCGACGCCGCGCAGTCGTCGAGCAGCGAGACCTCGGTGAGCGCGAAGGGCGGCATCGCGGTGGGCTCGAAGTTCACGCACACGCCGAGCCAGTACTGGCCCGCAGGCAGCGTTGCCGGCAGCGTCACCGGGTCGCTGCGGTTCGACGTCGCGCCGATGGCGAGGGACGGCACGGTGAAGCTGCCGCCGCCGAGCGGCAGGTCGGACGTCGCCGCGACGCGGTTCTCCGAGAGCAGCCACGTGTACTTGAAGGCGCCGGCGGCGGCGTTGCCGTGGTTCGTGATGCTCGCGCTCAGCATGACGAGCGCGCCGGGCTGAGCCGAGCCGGGGCCCGTCACCGAGATCGGCGCGAGGTCGGGCGCGGGCGTGCCGATGGTGAAGGCCGCGGGCGGGCCGGCGTTGTCGGTCTCGACGCTCTCGACGATCGCGTTGTCGGGGTCGACGCGCGTGAGCACCCAGCCGGGCGCGAGCAGCATCGGCATCGGCACGGTGCCGGTCACGGTCACCGTCGCTCCGCCCGGCACGTTGACGGGCGGCAGATCGCCGAGCAGCGCATCGGCGCCGTCGAGCACTGCATCGCTCGAGAGGTACGCGCGCACACGCACGACGCTCGCGAGCCGGCCGCCGGTGTTCTGCACGCTCGCCGAGAGCCCGTAGGCGAGGCCGGCGTAGGCGAACACGTCGCCCGTCACGGCGGGCAGCCGCAGGTTCGGCGGCGCCGAGAACGTGATGACGGAGCCCACGGGGAAGTCGCCGGTGAGGCAGTTGCCAAGAGCCGCGGTCGTGCACGACAGCGCCGACTGCCCGTCGCCGAGCGCGCGCTGAAGACCCGCCGAGGCGGTCGCGATGCCCGGCGCCGTGGGCCCGTACGCGAAGCGGATCTGATTCGCGCTCTCGTAGAGGATCACCTCGAACGCGAAGCGCGTGGTGTTCCCGCTCGTGGCGACGTTGAACCACTCGAACGTGATCGATCGGTTCGGCGCCGAGCCCTGCACCGCGTAGCGATAGATCGAGCTCGTCGTCGTCAGGTTGTCCCACCACGGAGCGATGAACGCGCTCGGCGGCGAAGGCGTGACGCTGTGGGGGATGCCGGGGTTGTTCGACCAGAACGCGCTGCCTGCGATCGCGAGGTAGCCGGAGGACGAGAGCGTCACCGACGTCAGCGCCTGGTCGTAGAAGCGCACGGGGAACGGCAGCGCCACCGGCGCGCCGGCGTTCACGATGGTGCCGTTGGTGAGCGGCACGTAGGCCGACGTCGTCGGGCCCGAGCGGTCGTAGCCCTGGGCCAGCGCGGGCGAGGCCGCGACGAGCGCGAGGAGGGCGAACGCGCGCCGCCTGCGCCGCAGCACGCCGGCGAGCGCGAGCAGCGGCACGCCGAGGCCGAGCTCCGCCACGCTGCAGCCCGAACCCGAGGCCGGGCGCACCTCGATGACGAACGCCGCGAGGCCTGTGGCTCCGCTCGCGTCGGCCGCCTCGACGGTGAAGTCGTAGACGCCTTCGGACATCGTGGCCGCGACGGTGCCCGACACCTCGCCGCTCTCCGAGAGCGTCACGCCCGGAGGAAACGAGCCGGCGACGCGGCGAAAGGTCGCTCCGCTCCCGGCGGTCAGGCTCGCCATCACTGTCTCGCCAGGCTGCACCACCGCAGGCAGGCCCGTCGCGCTGAGCATGAGCGGCGACGCCGTCACGCGCAGCACGTAGGAAGCAGTGTCCGACCGGCCGCTCGTCGCGCGCGCCGTGACGGCGAAGCGATACAGGCCCGCGCGCGAGGGCTGGCCTCGCAGCGCGCCCGCCGCGTCGAGCGAGAGGCCGGGGGGCAGATCGCCTGCGGCGCTCCACGTCGCCCCGCCTGCCGGCACCGCCGCGCCCGCGAGCGTGGTGGCCTGAAGCTGCTGGTCGTAGGCCGTGCCGACCTTCGCGTCGGGCAGCGAGAGCGTCGCGATGACGAGGGCGTCGTCGTTCACCACCCGCAGGTTGAGCTCGCGGGAAGCGCGCGCGCCCGTGCCGTCGGTGACCTCGAACCCGAGCGGCGTCGTGCCCTCGGCGACCGTCGCCGCGAGCGTGCCCGAGAGCGCGCCCGCAGCCGACAGCGTGAGCCCCTGCGGCAGCGTGCCGGTGGTCAAGAGCCAGGTGTACGGCGCCGCGCCGCCCGAGGCCGCGAGCGACGCCGCGTACGCACGGCCCGGAGTCGCCGGCGGCAGCGTGACGGTGTCGATGCCCAGCTGCACCAGCGCGGGCACGACCCGCAGCGAAAGCGGCGCGGTGGCAGTGCGACCCGCATTCGCCACCGACACGGTGAACGTGCTCACGGTCATCGCGGTCGGCGTGCCCGACAAGAGCCCCGTCGCCGAGAGCGTGATTCCCTGAGGCGGCGAGCCCTGCGCGACAGACCAGACCGCTGCCGTGCCGGGGCTCACGCCGCTCGCGGTCAGCTGCCACCCGTACGACTGCCCGAGCACCGCGTCAGGCACCCAGGAGCTCACGCGCAACAGCCCGCTGCCGTCGACCGCCACGGCCGCCGAGACCGCGACGTCGTTGTCGGCCGAGCGGTCGGCGACGGCGCGGTCGTGGTTGACGACGCAGCCGACGTACCAGACGCCCGCGGCAGTGTCGGCGGGCAGGGTGGCGGTCTCGGTCGCGACGTCGACGGCGCCGGCGGCGAGCGTCACCGACCCCGTGACGAGCGGCGTGTCGGAGCTCGAGATGAACGTGTTGCTCGAGAGGTAGCAGCGGTACGCGGTCGCGGCCGAGGCGCGGTTGCCGGCGTTGCGGATGATGCGCTGGAAGAGCACCTTCTCGCCGGCGCCCGCGACCGAGGGGGCCTTCACGCTGGCGAGCGCGAGGTCCTGCCCGGGCGCCCAGAGCTGAACGAGCCCCGGTGAGACGGTCATCGTGTTGTTCATCTCGTCGGTCTCGGGGACCGCGCCGGCCGCGTCGACGTAGACGAAGAGCACGTAGAGGCCGCTCGCGAGCGCCGCGCTGTTGCGGTCGACGAGCGGCAGCGTGAACGCGAGATCGAGGGTCGCCGTCGTCCCCGGCGCGACGCTCGCCGTCATCTGATCGGTGACCTGCGTGTCGCTCAAGAGCGAGAGGTTCGTGTCGGTCGACAGCGCGACGAGCACGCGAAACGGGCCGCTCGCGACCGAGCCGGTGTTCGCGACGCGGGCCCGAATCAGCCCGGCCTCACCGAAGTAGCCGACGCGGGTGGCGATGCCGGAGGCCGGGTCGATGAGCTCCGAGCCCACCGCGACGAGGTCGATCTGCGCGAGCGCCGCGCGGGCCGCGAGGGTCGCAGCGAGAAGAAGCAGCCGGTTCATGGGAAGCACCTCACGGGAGGAGGTGGGCGTACGCGTCATCGTTTTGAGAATCAAACCCACGTCGGGCTGCCACCCGGGCGCGTGCTCATGCGTCGCACCCATGCGACTTCTCATCGTGGGTCTCCTGCTGGCAGCGTGTGGTGGTCAACCCATGGGCCCGACCGACGGAGGCGAGCCGCTGGGCGCCCACGACGGTGGCGCGAGCGACTGCACCATCGAGGTGGCGGCGGGCTACCCCAAGCTGGGCGCGAGCGGCTGCCGCACGCACCAGGTCTTCAACGTCAACGGCTTCGCGAACGACGAGTCGAGCGCGAAGGGCATGATCGAGACGGGCTACGGCCTGGGAACCCTGAGCACCGAGAACCTCACGCTGACGACGCCGCTCGGCCAGCGGGACTACACCGCAGCCGACTGCATTCAGAGCGTCGTGGAGTTTGGCGGTCAGACGTTCGCTTCGACGAACGCGTACGACGCGAACGCGAAGCGCCTCACCGTGTCGCTTCATCGCAGCGGCGACGTCGTCTGGGGCGACTTCGACGGCGATCTCTGCCGGCTGGCCGGCTACATCAACGTCGGCGGTACCGTCACACCGAACTACAAATGCCGCGGTGCGATCGGGAAGTTCGCCGCGCGCATCGACGCTCCGAGGTGCCAGACGGCGTGCGCCGGCGACGTGAAGCCCGTGGGCCGCAGGTGCCAGCTGCCGAGCTGCTCGACCCGCGCGCTGTGCGAGCTGACGTGGTGCCCGATCAACTCGCAGACGTGTCTCGAGGCGCTGCCGGCGCCCGACGGCCACTACCAGACGCAGCGCCAGGTCGGTGAGCTCACCCTCATCTCGTTGACCTTCGCGCAGGGCAAGCTGGCGAGCCTGCGGGTCGACCGCCAGCCTCCCTTCGCCCCGCTCGAGAGCGAGACCGTCTCGTTCGCTCCGCCGAAGGAGCTGCTCCGCGAGGTCGGCGGCTACGTCGTGGACGAGGACCTGCGCAGCGACGGGGGCACGCCCAGGCGGCTGCGGATGAACGTCATCGAAGACCAGCTCGCGGACGGCGGCTCGGCGCTCACTGCGCGCAGCGCCTCGTTCAGCGCCGACAGCGTCGACTACTTCGGCGAGCTCGTGCTGCCGAAGGTGCCGTGACTCGCTCGGCACCGCCTGCGCGATCACCGCCGCTGCGCCCACGTGAAGCCCGCTCCGAACGCGAGCGTGTGCAGCGGCAAGAGCACGAGGTGGCTCTTCGGCCACTGTCGAAGCTGCGGCGTGGCTCCTGAGGCGGGCAGCGCGACGAGCTCGAAGGCGCAGACGGTGACGGCGATGGCGAGCGCCTGCGTCACCGGCTCGAGACGCCGGCGGCGCAAGAGGTGCCCCGCGACGAAGCCGAGCAGCGGCCCGTAGACCCAGCGCAGCAGCGCGCCCGGCGCCTCCCCGCCGAACAGCCGCCTCGCCGCGTACACCGGCAGCTCGCCGAGGAGCCCGCGCTCGACGCGCTCCGAGGCCTCGACGGCGAGGGTGCCTGCGGCTCCGGCAAACAGCGACATGCTGAGATCTGTCGCCCCGCCAGCCGCGCCGCAACCTGCCGTGTCGTGGCGGTGGAACGGCTGATGCTGTGCCTCACGTCGTGCGCAGCATCGTCGCAATCACCGGCTCGAGTGGGCTCATCGGCATGGCCGTCGCCCGCCGCCTCGCCCTGCACCACGACGTCGTGGGCCTCGACAGCAGGCCGCCGCGCCGGCTCGACGCGCTCCGCGAGCACATTCACCTCGATGTGACGAAAGACGACAGCGTGAACGCGGCGCTCGAGCAGCTGCGCGTCGCCTACGGCGGCCGCCTCGCGTCGGTGATTCACCTCGCGGCGTACTACGACTTCTCGGGTGAGCCGAGCCCGCTCTACGACGAGGTCACCGTTCGCGGCACGGCGCGGCTGTTGCGCGCGCTGTACGCGTTCGAGCTCGAGCAGCTGCTCTTCGCGAGCAGCATGCTGGTGCACGCGCCCGTCGCGAAGGGCGACCGGCTCAACGAGAGCTCACCGCTGCAGCCGAAGTGGGACTACCCCCGGTCGAAGGCGACCACCGAGCAGCTCTTGCGCGAGCAGCGGCGCGCGATTCCGCTCGTCATCCTGCGCATCGCCGGCGTCTACGATGACCGCTGCCACTCGATTCCCGTCGCGCATCAGATTCAGCGCATCTTCGAGAGGAAGCTCATCGGTCAGGTCTTCCCCGGCGACGTGACGCACGGCCAGCCGTTCGTTCACGTCGACGACCTGGTCGACGCCATCGCGCGCGCGGTCGAGCGCCGCGCCACGCTGCCGCGCGCCACGACCGTGCTCATCGGCGAGCCGGTGACGTACTCGTACGAGACGCTCCAGCGGGCGATCTCGAAGCAGCTCCACGGCGAGTCGCTCGAGACGCGCCAGATTCCCAAGGCCCTCGCGAAGGCCGGCGCCTGGCTGCAGGAGCACACGCCCGGCGAAGAGCCGTTCATCAAGCCGTGGATGATCGACCTCGCCGACGACCACTACGAGCTCGACCTCACGCGCGCGAAGCGGCTGCTCGGCTGGGAGCCCCGCCGCACGCTGCTCGGCACGCTGCCCGCGATGCTCGACGCCCTGCACGGCGACCCCGCCGCCTGGTACCGCGAGCACCACCTCGACCCGCGCGGCCTCGAGACCGACGGCAGCCACGGTCAACCCCAACCCCACTGAAGCGAGGAGCCCATGCCAGACCGACACACCGTCGAGCGCGCGCGCCGCGACGAGCGGCAGGGAAAGGCGGCGAGCCACCCGGCGCTCGCCCGCAGCGCCCGCTCGCGCTCGTGAACCCGGAGCACCCCCACCGCGCCGCGCGCCGTCTGCCCGCGCTGGGGCGCTGCGCACGGGTCATCGCCGCCCTCGCCGGAGCCTGGCTCGTGGTCTCGGGCGCGGTCTGGGCCGGGCCGCGGGTCAACGTCATCGTCGTCGGCGCGCTCGTCATCGCGAGCGCGCTGGCGGGGCTCTGGCGCGACGAAGCGCGGTTCTCGACGAGCGGGCTCGCCGTGTGGCTGGTCTTTGCGTCGCTCGCGAGCGATCGGCCTGTGGGCTCGCCCGCGTGGAATGACGTCGCCGTCGCCGCGGCGATCTTCGCGCTGTCGCTCGTCCCTCGAGATGACGCGTGAGCGGGCGAGCGGCCGCGGCTACTTCTTCGCCGCCGTCTCGGTGCCGAGCTGCTTCGAGCCCGGCGCGCCCCACTTGCCGTCGAGGCCCTTCGGGCCGGCCGTATAGCTGACGACGCCGGCGGCCTTGTCGGCCGCGCCCCAGCCGACGATCAGCAGGTCGCCCTGCTTGATGGCGACGCCGCTGTACTTCTCTTTGGGCAGCTCCCAGGTCACCTCGAAGACGTCGCCGTTCGGCTTGATGATGACGTTGCCGGTGTAGCCCTTGCCGTCGGGGCCGGCCGCCTTCGTGATCTTGTACGTGCCGTTGAGGCCCGCGGGGCCCTCGAGGTCTTCAGAGCCCGCCTTCGGGCCCGAGCTCGCCGTCGCCCACTTGCCCTGCAGCTTGCCGCCGCTCACCTTGTAGACGACGACGCCGAACGCCGCGCCCATGCCCCAGCCGACGCCGAGGTTGTCGCCGTTGAGCAGCGCCACGCCCTTGTACGGCGGCGAGTTCGCGATGGCCCACTCGACGTTGTACACGTCGCCGTTCTTCGTGAGCTTGAGCTCGCCCGCGTACTCGCCCGAGCCGCCCGGGTTCGCACCCTTCACCGAGTAGAAGCCGGTGAGATCGCCCGCCGGCTTCTGGGCGAACGCCAGCGAGGAGACAGACAGCACGCAGAGATAGAGGAGTTGGCGCATGGCCGCCGAACCTGCCCCACACTCAGCTGTTCTTCAAGAACGCCATCAACCTCGCGACCTGGTCGACGCCGAACGCGCTCGTCTGGCCCTCGGGGTTCACGGCCTTGCCGACGAGCAGCCCCGCGAGGCGGTCTTGCTCGAGGCGCGCCGACTCGAGCAGCGCGCGCAGCATCGCCACCTCGACCTCGGCCTTCGCCGCGCGAAACTGGGCGTCGACGAGCGCCTGACGCAGCTGCTTCGTCTCGGCCTGCGCTGCTTCGATGCGGTCGCGCCAGGTGCGGTCGTCCATCAGTCCCTCGGGAGCTCCTTGCGCGGCGGCAGGAGCATCAGCACCATGATCGGGCCCCACAACAGCGCCTGCAACAGGTGCCGCGCCGTCGCCCCGGCCGAGGTGTCGTACCGCTTCATCTGCGTCTTGAACGTGCCCGCCGCCACCACGAAGTAGCCCGACACGAACACCCAGATGACCGCGAACACCGCCTCGCGCGGAGGCAGCGCCGCGAGCAGCCAGCACCCCCAGCCCGTGATGGCGATCGCGATCGAGAAGACGATGGCCGCGATCACCGAGCGCACGCGGCCGCCGACGCGGTCGAGCTCGTCGCGCGAGACCCAGCGGTACAGCAGCACGCCGGTGCCCGCCAGCGTGACGCCGGCCGCCAGCGACACCCACCACGGGGGCACGAGCTCGTAGGGCTCCATCACCTTCACGTAGCCAATCGCGCCGCCGATGTCCCTCAGAGGCAGACGTCGCGGCCACACAGCTCGCGGCCGCCCTTGTGCGTCGCGGCCCGGCACGTCGTACCGAGCGGGCACTCGTTGGTGCCGGCGCAGGCCTCGCACGCGCACTCGTCGGCCTCGGCGGGGCAGGCAGCGACGACGCGCGGCTGGGTGCCTCCGTCGGAGCCGGGCAGCGTGCTCGGCACCGCGCAGGCCGTGAAGCCGCACGCGGTGCCGCGGCTCGAGGGCATGGCGCAGGCGACGCCGCTGCAGTCGCTCGCCGCCGAGCAGAACCGCGGGTTCGGTGCGCTGCAGCCGCCGCCCACGCAGGCGGCGCCGCACGCGCAGTCGGAGCTCGTCGTGCACGCGAGCCCGCACGACGGCTCGCCCGCGCACGCGGGGTCGGCGCAGTCTGCGAGGCCGTCGCCGTCGTCGTCGACGCCGCCCGTGCACTGCTCGCTCGAGCCGATGACCGCGAACAGGCCGAACGCACCGATGGGCGCCGAGAGCGACGCGGTGTCGAGGCGCCGGCCGGGCAGGGCGGCCCACTCGCCGGCGGCGGCCGCGCGCGCGACCTTGGCGCGGTCGGCCTTCGGCGCCGCGAACGTGAGAATGCCGGCCTTCGCGAGCACGACGTCTGCGGGCCGCACCTCGACCGCGCGCTCGACGCCGTCGGGCGTCGGCTGCTGCACGACGAGCATCACCGTGGTCTCGGCGGCGAGCGCGCCCGCCGGCAGCCACAGCTTCACGCCGAGGTCCGAGTCGACCGTGCCGCCGTCGGGCCCGAGCCGCCTGATGCCCGAGCGGCCGCCCGAGTCCATCAGCGTGCCGCACGCGCAGAGCGCGGCGAGCGCGGCGCACGCGAGCCTAGAGCTCAAGGCCCACCACCACTCCGCCGTCGACCTTCGGCCCCCACGCGAGGCTGCCGTTCAGCACGAACGCCCGCGCCGCCCCCGACACCTGCGCGCCCAACAGCACCGGCCCGAGCGGCAGCGTCAGCGCGAGCGCGGCGCCCGCGGTGCCCTCGGAGGCCGTGAACGTGCGCCCGTTCGGCAGGCTCTGCACGCTCAGGCCGTAGCCGAGCTCGGGCCCGAGCTCGACGCGCACCGGCCCGAAGAAGAACGGCACGAGCAGCGCCACCGACGCGCCGAGCCGGTGCATCGACCAGCTCACGCCGTTCGAGCTGCCCTCGGCCGGCAGCCAGTCGGCCTGCACCTTGAGCCCGAGCCGTCGCCCGAGCGGCAGGCGCGTGCCCAGCCTCGCGCCCGGCCACACCGCCGCGCCCGCGAGCGCAGACGAGCCGAGCTGCACGCCGGCGTAGAGCTCGAGCACGTCGCCGCCGCCTTTTCGCCGCACCTGCTCGGCCTCGACCGGCTGAAGGCCCGAGGCCACCACGGTCTCGCCGCGCGCGAGCGTGACGTCGCCGCGCGCGTGGGCGTGGCCGATGCGCTGGTCGACGCGGTAGCGGCCGGCGGGCAGCGCGAGGGTGACGCCGCCGGCCGACTCGGCCAGCAGCGCGCCCTTCTCGCTCGAGAGCACGTACGCGGTGCGCGCGTCGCCGGGCAGCGTGAGGCTCGCCTCGGCGCGGCGCAGGTCCGACAGCACCACGTCGCCGCGGCCCGACATCTTGAAGTTGTAGGTCGGGTGCTGCGGGCCCTCGTCGCTGCCGCTCGTGCCGCTCACCGTGCGCGACGCCGTGTACTGAAACGCCTCGGCGAGCGTCACGCGGCCGTCGGCGTCGGTGTCGCCCGCGCCCCGCAGCGCCGTCTCGAGGTGCACGGTGAAGAAGCTGCCCCCGAGGCGCGCAGACTCTTGCGCGGCCTCGCCGACGGCGGTCGATGCGATGAACGCGACGCCGCGCGCGCTGTCGTCTTTCGGCAGGGGGAAGTCGAGCTCGGGCGCCGCGGCGATGCCCTTCACCTGGGTGAGCGCGCCCGCCTCGCACGCGTCGACGATGGCCACCTTCACGTCGGCCTGGCTGCGCTCGACGTAGGCCTTCAGCTCGCTGAAGGCGAGCGTGTCGCTGCCGAGCTCGAGCCCCTCGCCGCGCGCGTGGCCCGAGAAGAAGACGACGAGCAGGGTCGGCTCGCCCAGCTGGTGCGCGAGGCGCAGCTGTGCCTCGAGCAGGTCGAGCGCGGCGATGACGCCGTCGCGGCTCGTCGACCTGAGCAGCGTCACCTGCGCGGGCGGAAACTCGCCGAGCTCGACGAGCGCCTTCGCGACCCGCTCGGCGTCGCGCTCGGCGTACCAGAGCCGCGCGCGGTTCGCGGCGCCCCGGTTGTTCCCCACGACGAGCGCGAAGCGGGCGGCCGACCACGCCGGCAGCGCGAAGAGCACGACGAGCAGCGCGGCGAAGCGGAGCCTCAAGGGCCCTTCTCCAGGAGCAGCGTCGCCTGGCGTGTGCCGGGCGGCAGGCCGGGCAGCTCGCGCGCCGCGCGCACGGGCTCGGCGCCGACGCCGAGGCGCTTGCCTGCGGCCGCGACCTCGTCGAACGAGAGCGGCTCGGGGCTGCAGACGGCGAAGACGCGCTCGGGGCCGAGCGCCGAGTCGAGCACGGCGCCGCCGGGCAGGTCGGTGAGGGCCGAGATGCGCGCGGCCGGGCCCGAGGCGGGGAAGATGCGCGAGACCTCGCCCCGCATGTCGACCGACACGACCCAGAGCGAGCACGCCGAGCCGGGCGCGACGCGGAACCTCAGCGACGACTTCGGAGCGAGCCGCGCCCCGTCGCCGACGGCCAGCGGCTCGCGACCGGGCTGCGCGGTGAAGACCGACAGGTGCAGCGCGCCGGTGCCCTTGAGGCCCACGTAGGCGTCGTCGGGAGCGCCCTTCGGGAAGAGGAGGACGCCGCCGACGAGCGTCGCCGCGAGCGCGAGCGGCACCCACTTCCACGCGCCCCAGACCGGCCGCGGCGCCGCCTGCGCGAGCAGCGCGTCGACGGTGCGGGGAAAGACGAACGCGCGAAACTGGCGGCCCTGGGCCTCGGCCTCGCTCACGCGGGTGCGGCACGCCTCGCAGCCCTCGAGGTGCGAGGTGACCGCCGCGATGGGCGAGAGCAGGTGACGCTCGAGCAGCTCGTCGTCGAAGCAGGTCATCACGTGCTCCTCGTGATCAGCTTCTTCGCCTGGTCGATGAAGCGCTTGAGCTTGCGTTGCACGGTCTTCTCCGAGATGCCCATCTGGTTCGCCACGGTCTGGTGGTCTTGCTCGGCCACCAGGACCCGCGCGGCGACCTCGGCGCCGTGCGCGTCCAATTTCTTCAACACCTGACTTGCGAGCTGCCGGTCACCTGTTTCGAGCTCCAGGTCTTTTCCGGCCTCCGAGCGGGTCTGCGCCTCGCCCTCGAGCTGCGCCGACCGCCGCTTCGTGTCCCTCATCAGGTTGAAGCAGTGGTTGGTCGTGGCTTCGAGCAGATACGGAACCGCAGCCGCGCCCTCGCGCAAAAGTTGCGCGTTCTTGAGCACCTTCAGAAATACTTGCTGGGTGGCATCGGCCGCGTCGTCCTTGTTCTGCAGGAGCTTGAGGGCGCGGCGATAAACGACAGGGCCCAGCTGCTGATACAGCCGGGCAATCTCGCGCTCCTCAGGAGTCATTGGACCGGCTCCTTCAGGTGCACCAGAGGTGCCTAACATTCATTCGACGAAAAATGTCCGCCCGAAGACCCTTCGCGGGTGCTCGGGGCATGAAAATCGAACTGGTCGTTTCCCTCGCGGTGGCTGTTTCCTTCTTCACGGCGTGCGGCCCGGGCTTCGGCCAGGCGTCGAGCACGGTGGGCGCTTCCGGCGGCAGCGTGAGCCTCGGCTCGGCGTTGACGGTCACGCTTCCTCCCGGAGCGGTCAGCGACGACACGCTGATCAGCGTTCGCGAGGTCGAGCCCCGGCACGGCGAGCGCGAGTTCGAGATCGAGCCGCGCGGCCTCGTGCTGAAGGTGACCGGCGAGGTCTCGGTCGAGTCCGAGTGCCTGGCCGAGCTGGCCGAGATCGAGAACGAGGTCGAGCACGGCGTGCTCACCACGAAGCTCGAGAACCACCGCATGCGCGGTGAGCTGCAGCGCCTCGGCACCCTCGCCGTGCGTCGCTGCGACGACTCGCCCGACGCGGGCGACGACCACGGCAGCGGCGGCAACGGCGCCGACGACGCGCTCGATGCCGGTGACGACCACGGCGGTCAGGGCGGTCACGGCAACGGCAACGACGACGCCGCCGGCCACCGCTGAACCCCCGCTCGCTCCCCAGTGAAAGGTCACACCATGAAGCCCCACTTCGCGCTCTTCGTCTGCCTGCTGTCCGTCTCGTCGTACGCCTCCGGCGGTGGTGGTGGCGGCGGCCTCACCTTCCCCAACCCGCTGCCCACGCGCGCGCCCGCGGCCGACGTCATCTTGCGCGAGTCGTTCGGCGCCGGCCCCGACAACGCCCGCCCCACCGGCGGCAAGGGCACGATGAAGCCCGTCTACGCGTCGTTCTCGCTCGGCGGCTTCTGGAACGAGTGGCCCAGCGGCAAGGCGATGCAGTGGTCGGCCGCCGACCCCGACGCGAACCACATCGGCTGGCGCTGGGCCGGCGCGTCGCTGAACCCGAACCAGACGCTGCCGTCGCCCGTCGACCAGGAGCCGTTCAACGGCGTCGTGATGTCGTGGTGGTTCGACGGCATCGTCGGCAACCCGACCGCGCTCGTGCCGTTCACCGCGCCGGCGACGCCGTACGATCTCACCGCAGACATCTACCCCGCGGTGCTCGCCGGCTCTCAGCTGTCGGTCGGCTTCACGGCGGGCGGCGCGCTGAGCGACAACCTCTCGAGCGTCGGCCAGTACTACCTGTCGCTGCGCCAGGACCTGCCGCTTCAGGGCTTCACCGCCACGTACGAGCTGCGCGCCGGCGGCTCCACGGGCCCCGTGCTCGCGACGGGCGGCACGATGCTCCTCGGCTTCAACACCGTGAAGCTGCACGTCGACCCGCTCGCCGGCACCGTGAGCGCGAGCCTGAACGGCACGTTCATCGGCTCTTTCCCGCTGACCGTCGCGCCGAGGTCGATCGCGCTCGAGGGCCAGGGCTACGTCGACAACCTGGTCGTGCGGCTCGCGCCGTGAGCACGCCCCGCTGCTCTCTGTGAACGACGGGTTCACAGCGAGTAGCCGCGCCGTCGACGCGCGCGGGTGAAGGCGGCCGAAATCGCTCGCGCCGCCGGCGGTACGCGCCGTGAAGAAGGTGCAGGCCATGACGCGACTGCTGACCTGCACGCTGCTCGTTGCAACGCTCGTCGCCTGCGGCAACCCCATCGTCGTCGCCGAGCGCGGCGCCACGGTGAACGCCGGCGGCGTCACCCTCGAGATTCCCCCGAACGCGCTCGACCACGACGCGCTCGTCACGCTGACGGTCGGCGAGGCGTCGAACGAGTCCGACCTGCTGCTCCCCGTCTCGAAGCAGGTGAGCGTCGACCTCGGGGGCGCGATTCTCAAAGCGCCGGCGACGCTCACCGTGCGCCTCGAGCGAGACGTCGACGCCGACGGCGTCGTCTGGCTCGAGCGCGGCTTCGACGCCGAGCGCGGAGGCACCTCGCTGCGCGCGCACGCAGTCGTGCTCGATGCGTCTGCCCGCACGGTGAAGGGCGCGGTGCTGCGCTCGGGCGACTTCTCGGCGCGCGAAGTTCCTTCGCCCGACAAGGCGGGCGTGTCGGAGCAGCCCCTCGAAGACGGCCACAGCTCGCTGCAGGTGCCGTTCTACTGGCAGGCGGGCTTCGGCTGGTGCGTGCCGACGTCGATGTCGGCGACGCTCAACTTCTTCGAGCCGCTGCCGGGCCGCGCGCCTCCGCAGGGCCGCTACTCGAACACCTTCCTCGCGGGGAACAGCCACCAGGACGCGGCGAGCGGCTACTGGAGCGAGCGCGTGCTCCGCGATCTCGGCGTGCCCGACCGCATGTTCGAGACGCTGCGCTGGGAGGCCGACCTCATCCCCGCGAACCCGTTCACGCGCTACGTGCGCCAGTGGAATGCGGGCTTCACGTCGCCTGAAGGCGCCCGCTGGGCCCCGCGCCCGGTGCAGACCGAGTCCGACCGCAACGCGCACGCGTTCATCATCACCGGCTCGAACGCCGACTACGCGTGGTTCAACAACAGCAACGACATTCCCGAGGGCCTCCACCCCTCGGGGAGCTGGACCGGCTTCCGTGACGGCAACTGCCTCATGCCCGCAGGCCGCAGCGCCGACGCGGGCTGCCCGGGCGACCCGAACGAGGAGCTCACGACCGTCATCATCAAGCAGACGCCGCGCCCCGAGGCGCAGCGCCGCGGCTCGCTGTTCCTCGTGCCGGGCGATCGGGCCGAGGGCAACGCGCTCGTCTTCACCGACAACCACGACCGCGCGTTCGCCCGCTACACCTGGGACGGCGACCCCTACCCGAACGGCTACTACTTCGAGGGCGGCCTCCGCACGGGCGCGCTGCCCGGCACGCTCGCGAGCGACGCCGAGTTCGGCCTCCTCATCCCCCGCACCGCGCGCGCGCAGCTCAGCGCCCGCGTCATGAACCTCACGAACGAGCCGTGGCGCTACCGCTTCGACGTCGGCCTGTTCGTCGGCAGCTCCGAGACCGCCGCGCACACCGTCAGCCAGATGCTCGTCGTCGAGCCCAATCGCCAGGCGAAGGTCGACGCGCGCTTCCCCGAGCTCGAGACGTGGCTCGCCGGGCTGCCGTCGCCGGTGAACGCATCGTTCCGCCTCGCGCTGTACCAGAACGACGTGCTGCAGGACGTGAAGACGATCGCGTTTCACGCGGGCGAAGCGGTGATGAACCAGCACCCCGAGGTGCGCATCACCGCGCCTGCCGCCGGCGTCGTCGTTCACGCCGGCGTGCCCACGGGGTTCGTCGGTGACGCCGTCGACTTCGAAGACGGCACGCACGTCTCGATGCAGTGGAGGTACTCGCTCACCGGCGCCATGGCGAGCCCCGTCGTCGCCGGCACCGGCCGCACCGCGAACATCACGTTCCCCGAGGCGGGCAGGTACACCGTGATCTTCTCGGCGACCGACTCGGCCGGCGTCAGCAGCTACGAGCAGCTCGAGGTGGTGGTCGACAACCCGCCGCCCGAGCCGCACATCGACGGCCCTGCCGTCACGATCTACGCGGGCACGCCGACGCCGTTCTCGGGCTACGCGCTCGACGTCAACGAGCCGGGCGGGCGCGTCGACTGCGCGAGCCTGCGCTGGGCGGTGGCCCCTCCAGACGTGGTGTCGCCGGCGACCGGCTGCGACGTGCAGATCACGTTCGCGGGCGCCGGCTCGCGGCAGGTGTGGCTCAACGCCGACGACCGCTACGGCCTCCTCGGCGCGACGGTGCAGAGCTTCGTCGTGAGCCCCGCACCGGTGAACCCGCCGCCGGTGATCACGGCGCTCCACATTCGCCGCAGCGACGGCAGCGAGGTCACCGCCGGCGGAATCGTCAACGACACGTTCGACGTGCCGCTCGCCCTGTCGGTCAGCGCGACCGACTCGGACCTGCTCAGCTACCAGTGGCTGCTGCACAGCGACGCCGGCACGTTCACGCTCGGCTACACGCAGACGCTGTCGTTCGCGCCGCGCTCGTACTTCATCGCGCCCACGTTCTTGCGCAAGACGCTCACCGTCGAGGTCCGCGTGTGGGACGGCGCGAGCACCTCGGCCTCGTCGCGCAGCTTCGTCTGGGAGCTCCCGCCTCCGTGACGGGCCGGGCGCCGCTCGGGCGAGGGTCAGAACTGCATCAGCAGCGGCAGGTGCTCGCTCGCGCCGCACCGCTCGAGGTCCTTCTCGTAGACGCCCTCGGGGCCCACCGCGAGCAGGCAGTCGATCGTCCTGGCCGTCTCGGGGTCGTTCTCGAAGCGGCTCACGCACAGCTCGATGAACGACGCCTGCGGCTCGGGCATCAGCCTGCGCGCCACGCGCTCGCAGCGGTCGCGCGGGCTCTTGCACGACGTCGAGAGCAGCAGCGCGAGCGTGAGGGTGAGGCGCACGGGCGGGACGATAGTCGAACGAAGCCGCCGCTTGCGCCGCGCGCGTGAGCGTCGAGCGCTGGCAGATGATGTGAGCCGCGCGCCTTAGTCCCACGGGTCGGCGACGCCGAACAGCTGCATCGTCGTCGCCGGCGTCGCGGCCCCGGTGAAGTCGAGCCCGCGCAGGTCGCTCATGCACGTGCGGTCGGGCGGCGACATCGGCGAGCGCATGAAGCTCACCATGATCGCCGTGCCGCACGACGGGCCCGCGTTCGTCGGGCTCGAGCTCAAGATGCCGTGCGCGCCCAGCGGGAACTCGACCCACGTCTGGTGCGCTCCCTGGAAGTGCGGCTTCACCTCGAGCGCCTTGCGCATGAGCGTCGCGGGGTCGAGCCCGCCGGCCAGCATCAGCATCGGCGTGTCGGTCTGCGCCCACTGACCGACGTACGCGTCTTTCGGGTACGTGGGCCAGGTGCCGACCAGCACGTCCATCGCGCTCGTCACGTCGCGCGACACCACCGAGGCCTCGCGAATCGCGCGCAGGTCGGCCGCCGTCGGCGACACCGCGGGCCACAGCTCGGAGAACAAGATGTTGTTGCTCAGCACCCAGCCCCACAGCTTGTAGAGCGTCGTGCTCGCCGCCGTCAGCGGCCCGTAGAACACCGTCATCATGCGCGCGAGCGCCTGCTCGTCGGCCGCCGAGCACCGATCGGCGCGGTACAGCGCGGCGGCGATGTACGGCCTCAGCGCGAACCCCATCATCATCTGCCCGAACGCCCGGCGCAGCAGCACGTGCGCCGGCTGACCGTACGGCGCCGCGAACGAGCCGCAGTGGCCCGTCTTCAGCTTCTGAAGCGTCGCGTTCGCCGTCGCCCACGGGTCGGCGCCCAGCTTCTGCGAGCACTTCGCGTCGCTCTTGCACGGGCCGTCGAAGAACAGCTTGCCCGCCTCGTTCGCGTCCTCGTCCTGCTCGGCGAGGCTGCCCGGCGACGGCACCATCGAGTCGAGCACCACGCCGTCGGCCTGCCGCGGGTACAGCTGCAGGTACCGGTGCGCCCAGTACGTGCCGTACGACGCGCCGTACACGAACACCTTCTGCGACGGGCTCTTCGCCTTCTCGATGAGCAGGCCGAGGTCGTTCGCCGCGTTCGTCGTCGCGTACGCGCCCAGGTCGTCGCCGTAGGTCTGGCGCACGCCGTCGAGGCAGCCGGGCCACTCGCCCTGCGTGATGAACATGCCGCCCTCGGTCACCGCGGCCTCTTCGAGGCAGCCCAGCCGGCTCGAGCGGCCCGTGCCGCGGTGGTCGGGAATGTAGAACTCGAGGTCGGTGAACTTGCCGCCGATCTGCTCGGCGACGTTCTCGTAGCCCATGCCCGAGCCGCCGGGCCCGCCCATCAACATCCACACCTGGCGCTCGCGCGTGCCCGCGTCGGCCGCCCAGCGCTTCACGAACACGTCGATGGTCGGGCCGCCGTCTTGCCCCGCGCGCAGCGGCATCGGCACCGTCGCGCACTCGGCCCGCACCGGCGAGCCGCCCTCGCTGTGCAGCGGGCAGTCGACCCACCGGATCGCCGGGGCCGGCAGGCCCGCGTCGAACGGCTCGCCCGCATCAGGCACCTCGCCCGCATCGCCGCTGCCCGCGTCTTCGGGGGCCATCACGCCCGCGTCTTGGGGCATGAGCGGCTCCACCGGCGGCGGTGAGCACGAGTAGAGGACGACGAGCGCGAGCGCGGGCGAGAGCTTCGAGCGGTGCATGCGCGCATCATTCCGGCGCGCTGCGCGGTGAATCAGCTCACATCTTCTGACTTCTCGAACGCCAGCCGAGTGGCAGGGTCGAGGCAGTAGCCGCCGTCGCGCGTGGTGATGACGCCCTCGAGCCCGAGCTCGCGCAGCCGGCGCACCGCCATGTACACGCGCGCGAGCCCCGACTCGTGGAGCATGCGCTGGCCCGGCCAACCCGCCGCCAGCAAACTGTCGATGTCGAGCACCGAGCCCGGCGCCTCGAGGTGCCGCCGCGCGAGCGCGAGCAGCACCCGGCGCAGGGTGCCGCGGCGCGAGAGGTCGACGCCGTGGCCGCCCGGCAGCACGAGCCGGCCGGCGTCGTGCGTGAGCGCCAGCGTCGGGCCCTCGGCGCCGGGCGCCGCGGCGAACGCGAGCGCCTGCCTCACGCGCGCCTGCAACAGCACGTCGTCGGTTCGCGCCGCGAGCGCCTCGGCCTCGTCGAGCCGGCGGCGGGCCTCTTGCGGAGCGCGTGCGGAGGCCGCGATCAGCGCCGCGGTCAGGCACAGCTCGGTCTCGCCCTCGAGGTGCGCCCGGCCGCGCAGCACGGGCAGGGCCGCGGCGATCACCTGCTTCGCCTCGTCGGTGCGGCCCCGCCGGTGCAGCATCTCGGCGTAGTGCGCCGAGATGTGAGCGATGTGCATGCGGTCGCCGGCCTCTTCGAACGCGGCGATCGCGGCCACGTCGGCGTCGAAGGCCTCGTCGAGCGCGCCGCTCGCGTGCGCCGCCATCGCGAGGTTGCCCCACGCGATGCCGAGCAGCCGCGGCGTGCGCGGCGAGCTCGCGGCGCCCACGGCCCGCCGCTGGTGCGCCCACGACGCGGCGAAGTCTTCGCGCGCGTACGCGATGAGCCCCCGCATCGTCTCGGCGAGCGCCGTGAGCTGCGGGCTCTTCAAGGTCAGCGCGAGCTCGAAGCCCTCGGTCGCGCGCTGCCACGCGTGGTCGAGCTGGCCGAGCGCCCGCGCGCTGAAGCTCGCGTGCGACGCCGTCGACGACACGAGCGCCGGCTCGCCGTACACCCGCGCGCGCGCGAGCGCGTCTTCGAACCGCGCGAGGGCGGCGCGGTGGTGGCCGCGCAGCGCGAGGCGCCGGCCCTCGGCGCGCAACAGCTCGACGTACGGGCGCTCGCCCGCCACCGGCCCCAGGCCCAGCGCCGCGGCGAGCACGCGCTCGTGCTCTTCGGCCGGGCCCTGCGTGAGCAGCACGCGCTCGAGCGCGACCGCCAGCAGCGCGGCCGAGGCGGGCTCGCGCGTCGCGGCGCGCGCCCACGCGGCGCTCAGGTTGCCGCGCTCGAGCTGCAGCTGCGCCCAGCCCTCGGGCGACTCGCCGGCGGTCGCGAGCGTCGCGAAGTGGCGCAGGTGCAGCAGGCGCGCCTTCGCGGCGGCGGCCGCGTCTCGCTCGAGCAGCGCGGCGGCGTCGGCGCGAATGACCGTGAGTATGCCGAAGCGCGTCGACGCGCCTTCGTCGTACGAGAAGAGCAGCGAGGCGTCGCAGAGGGCCTGCAGCAGGTCGAGGGCCGAGTAGCCGGCCGCCAGCGGCAGCACGGCGCGGGCGGCAGCGGCGTCGAAGCCTGAGTCGAAGACCGAGGCGGCGGCGAAGGCGTCGCGCAGGTCGGGCGGCAGCCGCTTGAGCGTGCGGGCGATGGCGTCGTGAACGTGGCTCAGCGTGAGCGCTCGGCCGGGCGCGTGCTTCAGGTCGCTCAGCACCTCGGTGGGCCCGACCGCCGCGGCGCGGGTCGCGGCGAGCTCGAGCGCGAGCGGCAGACCCTCGGTGAGCGCGGCGATCTCGCGGGCGACGTCGCCGTCGAGGCGGCGCGACGGAGCCGCGCGGTGAAAGTGGTCGGCGAGCAGCGCGGTCGCTTCGTCGAGGCCGAGCGGCTTCACCTCGAGCACGCGCTCGCCGGCGTCGAGGCGCTCTCGCGACGTGCACCACACGCTGGCCGACGGGGCCGCGTCGCTCAGGCTCGCGACGGCGGCGGCTCCGGCGGTGCCGAGGTGCTCGAGCTCGTCGATGACGAGCACGCCGCCCGAGCGCTCGAGCGCCTCGGCGGTCTCGGCGAGCAGCGCGAGCGGGTCGACGGTGCCCGGCAGCACGTCGAGCGTGCGGGCGACGGCCGCGACGAGGCCTCGCGCATCGGCGGCGACGGTCGCGTCGACCCACCACTGCCGCCGGCCTGCGGGGAGCCGCTGCAGCGCCGCGCGGGCGAGCCGTGTCTTGCCGACGCCCGCGGGGCCGACGAGCACGACGAGCCGGTCGGGGCCGTCGGCGAGCGCCTCGAGCAGGGCGAGCTCGGCCTCGCGCCCGAACAGCGGGCCGGCGACGCGCCGCACGAGCCTCGCCTTCACCGGCTCCCCGCGACGTGGCGAATGGCGTCGGCGATGTCGTTGGGCACCTCCTCCTGGAGGAAGTGGCCGGCGTTGGTCGAGGTGACGCGCGCGTGCGGGAGGAGGTGCTCGATGCGGCGGCGCAGCCGGCCGAGCACGGGGTCCTTCTCGCCCCAGACGATCGCCGCGGGGCCCTTGAACTGCTGCACGAAGCCCTCGATGCGGCGCAGCGGCCCGACGCTCGGGTGCTCGAGGCTGTTCGGCACCATTCGGGCGAGGGCGAGCGGGGCGATGCGCTCGGCGCGCTCGCGCAGCGGCCAGCGGTAGGCGCGCGCGACGTCGCCCGAGATGCTCTGGCGATCGCCCTGGGCGAAGCCGAGGATCGATTGGGGGAACTGCCCGAAGCGGAACGCAGCGTCGGACACGAGCGGCAGGCGCGCGAACCGGTGGAAGGCGGTCGGCCGGAAGCCGCGCTTCGGCGGCCCGAGCACGGTGTTGAGCACGACGAGGCCCTTCACGGTGACGGCGTCGGCGGCCTGCAGCAGCCCCGCGATGCCGATGGGGCCGCCCCAGTCTTGCCCGGCGAAGACGAGCTCCTTCAGGCCGAGCGCGCGCACGAGGCCCTCGAGCTGGTTCGCGTGAAAGTCGAGCGTGTGGAGCTCGGCGGGCGGCTTGTCCGAGAGGCCCAGGCCGACGAGGTCGGGCATCACGACGCGTATGGGCGTGCGGCCGAGCGCGAGGGCGACCTTGCGCCAGAGAAAGCCCCAGGTGGGGTTGCCGTGGAGCAAGAGCAGCGCCGGAGCGTCGTCGGGGCCCGACTCCATGACGTGCATCGCGTGCTCTCGCACCTGCACGCGATAGCGGCGAAACGGGAGCAGGCGATCGAGCCAGTCGGGCAGCGGAGGAGCAGGGAGCACGCGCTCTCGACGTCTAACCTGGAACCACCGCCACTTTCTCAACGGTGCTGCGCAAAAATGGGGACAGCGTAAAAATGGACAGCGCAAAAATGGGGACAGGCTACTTTTCCGGTCGCAGGCTGCGGCTGTCGCCACTGCCGACGTTCGGAAAAGTAGCCTGTCCCCATTTTTACGCTGGTAGCCTGCTCCCCTTCGTGGCGCTCGTCTTCCCCAGCGATGAAGCCCTCTGCGCGGCCCTGCGCGCGGGCCTCGTTCCGCCCGCGGTTCAGCGTGGCGCCGTTCGCTTTCGCCGCAGCCCGGCCGGCGAGGTCGAGCTCGAGCCCCTCGAGCCGCTCGGCGCCCAGCGCACCAAGGGCCTGCAGAGCGCCGGCGTCGTCGAGCGACCTGCGAGCGGCGCGACCCGCGAGGTGCCCTGCTGGGCCGCTACCCTGCAGCCGACCTGGCTCGGCGAGCCCGACCACGTGCCCCCGCTCGTGCTGTTCGTGGTCGAGAACGCGGCCCAGCGCCTGCTCTCGATCTGCGGCGAGCTCTTGCGGCTCGGCTGCGACCGGCAAGAGGTGCGCATGCTCGGCGGCGGCCGCGCCCTCGTCCGCGTTCGCGAAGCGCCGTTCTTCGTCGTCGCCAAGGCCAGCGAGCCCAGCGAGCGCCTCACCGTCTTCGCGCCCACCGCGACCGAAGACGTGTGGCTCGAGCTCGGCTGGCACCACCCGCTCGCCGAGGCGTTCGAGCGGCCCGAGGGCGGCACGCTGCTCGTTCACAAGGACGGCGCGTTCGAGGTGCTGCCCGACGGCCCGTTCACCGCGCTCGATCAGCTCATCGTGCCGGTCGGCCTCGCACCGCCGCGCGCCCACGAGCCCGCCGGCGACCCGCCGCGCCTGCCGGTGCAGATGCGGCTGCTCGACACATCGAAGAGCGGCGACGTCTCGCTGTGGGTGGTGCGCGACGGGCTCCAGAGCGTCGAGGCGCTGGTGCGCGGCGCCCCCGAGCAGGCGCTGGGCGGCATTCTGTTCGCGGTCGCCGGCAACCTCGTGGTGCTGAAGGTGCGCGCGGGCCGCGAGAAGGCGATCGCCGCGCTGCCCGGCGAGGGCTTCACGCGCGTGGCCGAGCTGCCGAACCTGTTCGCTCCGGCGGGGGCGTCGCTCGAGCCGCCGCTGTCGCGTGAGCGGCTGCGCGAGTGGCTGGCGGCCGACCCCGAGCTGCTCGTCTGGCTCGAGCGCGACCCCAAGGGCGGCGTGCAGCGGCAGGCGATCGCCGAGCGCGCGTTTCGCCCCCTCGCGGAGTGGGTCGACTACGTCATCGACACCTCGACCCCCGAGCTGCAGGCGTGGATCCAGTCGTCGACGTTCGACTTCCAGCAGTGGGAGGGCCCGACGCCCGTCGCTGCCGATCGCGAGGGCGACGACGACGCGGCCGCACAGGAAGACGAGGCCCCGCGCCCGCGCCGCAGCCCCGCGCGCCGCACGACCTCGAAGCCCGATGCGCCGAAGGGGCAGAGCGCTCCGGCGCTGTCGCTGCAGCAGCCTGAGGTCGTCTCGCGCCCCGTCGCCGAGCTCGAAGAGCGCCTCGCCGCCGAGGAGGCCGCCTTCCTCACGCTCGACGCGCCCGCCGACTCGCCCGACCGCATCGGCGCGTGGGGCCGCCTCGCCGGGCTCTACGCCGTGCTGCAGCGGCACCGCGAGAGCGGCCTGTCGTGGGCCCACGCCCTCTGGGAGCTGCCGAGCGGCGAGTCTGCGGTCGCCGCCGCCCGCCAGTGGGCGCAGAGCGCGGGCTCTTCGCTGCCGGTGCTGCTCGAGAACGCGACGCCGAGCGAGGCGCAGACGCGCGCGGTGGTGGCGCAGCTCTTCGCCGCGGCGCTCGCGAAAGACGCGTCGGCGCGCGCGCGGCTGCCGCAGGCGCAGGCCTGGCTCGATCGCCACGACGACAACCTCGACGTGCGCTCGCTGTGGCTGGGGCGCGTGGCGCTGTCGCTGTTGTCGGGCGGCGATGCGCTGGGGCTCGCGCGGGCGAGAGACCGGGTGCTGTCGCGGCTGCGGCGCGGGCTCTCGCTCGAGCGCGACGTGCCGCGCTTCGTGCGCAGCGTCGGGCCGGGCACGTCGCGAGACGCGGCGCGCGTCGATCGCGTGGTGCAGCAGCTCGAAGATCTGCTGAAGGCGTTCGTGAGCACGCAGCGCAAGCGCTCGCTCGTCGAGGCGCCCGAGGCGCTCACCCGCGCGTACGTGCGCATCACCTTCGCGTGGGCGTTCGCGCGCCTCGGTCACGTCGCGCGCGCGCGCGAGCTCGAGGGCGAGGGGGTGAAGGCGCTCGACCTCAACCTGCCGGTGAACGCGGCGTTCGTGAGCCTCTACCGCGCGCGCATTCAGCAGGCGGCCGAGGGCGTCTCGCACGACACGCCGCTCTCGACCGAGGTCGCGACCATCATCAAGGGGTTGAACCGCGACGACCGCTACAGCTTCGATCGCCTGCGCCAGCGCTCGCTCATTCTCGAGCCGCACGAGCACCTGAACCCGTTCTGGAGCTTTGCGCGCGCGTCGGGCGCCATGCACGGCGAAGAGCTCAGCGCGCTGCGCGAGATCACCGACGTGACGCAGCTGGCCCGCGCCATCGAGGTGCGCATCGAGCAGACCGAGTCGCCGCAGCTCGACGCCGCCGAGCGCGCGCGGCTCGCCGACGGGCTGCTCGACTTTCTTCTGCTCTTGCCCGAGTCGGTCGCGCTGCCGCTGCTCAACCGGCTGATCACGGCGGCGCAGTCGCTGCCGGCGCGGCCGAAGGCCACGGTGCTCGAAGACGCCGTGAAGATCGCGGGCCACTTCGGGCGGTCGGAGCTCGTGAAGCAGCTCGTGGCGCAGATCGGCTCGCTCATGTCCGAGCTCGCGACGGCGCCGCCGTCGGCCGACCTGGGCGCCGACGAGAACGCGAGCGCGGCGCAGCTCTTGGCGGCGGGCGTGCGCACGCTGCGGCGGCTCGGCCTGCGCGACGAAGCGAACGCGATGCTGTCGCGGGCGTCGCAGGCGTTCAAGGGCGACAACCGCGATCACCTCGCGGCGCGGGTCGCGGTCGCGGGCGGCTTCGCGTACCTGGGGCGCGTCGATCTCGCGACTCCGGCGATCGAAGAGGCGATCGCGCACCTCGCGAACGAGACGAGCCCGATGTTCCGCCGCAACGCGGGCGACACCGGCCGCCTCGCGCGGGTCGTCGCGCGCGCGCTGACGATGGGCCCGGCCGACTTCGCGCTGAAGGGCCTGCGGCGGTTGGTGGCTCCGCTGCCGTGGGTCACCGACATGAACTCGCTGAACACGTACCTCTGCCTCTCGGTGGTCGAGCTCGCCGACATCATCGCGGTCGGGCACGTCGGCGAAGAGCTCACGCTGAGCGAGGTGACGCGCACCTTCCTCGAGGAAGACGAGTACCGCGTGCGCCGCCGCATTCACCGCGAAGCGACGGGCTGACGCGCGGTCACGGGTACCACGCGCGCTCGAGCTGCAGCGCGCCGGCCCGCAGCGCGGTGCCCCGAGCCAGCACCTCGAGCTTCACGCGGCGACCGTCGGGCAGCAGCACCTCGCGCGGGTTCGGCGCCTGGAGCTCGCTCGCCCGCTCGGCGCCCTTCGCGAGGAAGAAGCGCCGCGCGCCCGAGATGAACAGCCAGGCGCCGCTCTCGCGGTCGCGCCACGCGCCGTCGAGCTCGGGGTACACGGTCGACGTCAGCACCAGCCGCCCCGCATCGAACGCCCAGCGCTCGCGGCGGAGCTCGGCGATGGAGTACCCGCCCTCGACCACGTCTTCGAGCACCGGGTTGAACCTGCGCACGGTGAGCTCGACGCCGGAGCTCGACACGACCGCCGAGCGCTCCTCGCGGCCGGCTCGGCCTTCTTCATCTTGCCGGCCGTGCACGGCGACCGGCGAGCCCTTGGGCGGCACGAGGTAGATGAAGTCGCGGTCCCACACCTGGCCCGAGAGGGTCTCGCGCACGAAGACCGCCCACGCCTTGCCGGGCAGCGCGATGCGGCCGCACAGCGCGAGGGCGGGGTGCTCGTCGTCGCTCCAGCCGTCGCCGCGCGGGAGCAGCTCTCGGCCGTCGGCCTCGGCGACCGGCTCGCACTTCAGCTGCGCCGGGTCGACGGGCGACGACAGGAGCTTCAGCGCGAGCACGAAGGGGAGCACCGGCGGCGAGCGTACGCTCCCCCCCGGTCGCCGTCTTCGAGCGCGCGCTTCACGTCAGGGGAGCACCTTGCTCTCGTCGTCGATCTTCACCGTGCCGCGCGTCGGGCTCTCGAACGTGAGGCCGGTGAGCGTGAAGTCCAGCGTGACGGTGCCGGGCTGACCGCCGTCGTGCACGACCAGCGTCGCGGTCGCCGGGTAGAGCTTGCCGTCGGCGTCGTCTCGAAACTCGACGCGGTCGTTGAGGGCGCAGCCCGCTGTGGTGGTGACCGGGCGCGGCAGCGTTCCGCTCACGACCGGTGGGTACAGCGTGAGGAAGACCCGGCCGCCGTACATGCGCGTGGTGGCGTGCCACGTCTCGCCCGCGCCGTCCGACGAGGCCGTCAAGCGCGCGCCCTGAGGGAACGTGTCGCCGAAGAAGTCCCAGGTGCCGCCGCGCTCGAGTCCCTGCGCCCTCTGGCAAGGGGTCTCAGGAGCAAACTCGAGCACGGGTCCGCAGCGGGTCGCAGCCAACAGCAACAGCGTCGCAGAACGGTTCATGCGCGGCCGCGTGTGCAAGACGGCTGCCCGTTGCCAACGCCCCGTCGTCTCGACGGTGGAGCGTCGGCGCAGCGCGGCGCCGCCGCCCGACCCGGGTGCGAGACATCGATGCTCCAGCCCGGCGCGACGAGTGCGCCCGACACCCAGGCTCGCCGCACCGGCTCGAGCTGCTCGCGAGCGAGCTGTCGCTGACGCAAGAGCTGAAGAAGGGCCCTCGGGCTCTCGCCACTCGCCGAAGTGCTCGTCTGCCTCGACATCGAAGACATCGAAGGCTTGCAGGTATCGTTCGAGAGGTCGGAGCCCCGTGCGGCCGAGTGGGACGCCCAGGCCACGCCGCTGCCCGAGGGGGACGAGTGGCCCGAGTAGATCGAGGCGGTCGGAGGTTCAGGCTGATATGACGCGGGTGCCGTGACGAAGCTCCCGCGCACCGACACCCTCGACTCCATCAACGAGCTGACGCTCCAGCAGCTGCAGGCCGAGTCGCAGGCGCTGCGCGAGCGGCTGAACCGGTTTCGCCTCGCGCTGGGGCGCCACTTCGTCGACAAGCAGGGGCTCATCGACCTGATGACGGTGGCCGCCGCCGCCCAGGAGCCGCTCTTGCTCGTCGGCCCGCCCGGCACCGCGAAGTCGGACCTCGTGGTGAAGTTCAAAGACGCGCTGGGGCTCGCCGGCACCGAGTACTTCGAGTACCTGCTCACGCGCTTCACCGAGCCCTCCGAGATCCTCGGGCCGATCGACATCAACGAGCTGCGCTCGGGCCGCTACCTGCGCCGTGAGCAGGGCAAGCTGCCGACCGCGCGCCTCGTGTTCCTCGACGAGGTGTTCAAGGCGTCGAGCGCGATCTTGAACTCGCTGCTCACCGTCATCAACGAGCGCAAGTTCTATCAAGACGGCGCGCCCGTGCCGGTGCGGCTCAAGATCCTCTTCGCGGCCACCAACGAGGTGCCCGAGCACGCCGAGCTCGGCGCCCTCAAAGACCGCTTCTGCCTGAAGGCCGCGTGCCGCCCGGTGCAAGAGACGCACTTCGTCGAGCTGCTCGACTGCGGCCTCGACTCGCAGGTCGCGAAGGACCTGCAGCAGAAGCCCTGGGTCGAGGGGCTCGCCTCGCTCGAAGACTTCCTGAAGGCGCACCGCTACCTCTCGCTCTTGATGGCGCAGAAAGAGCCGCGCGATCGCGAGCGCTTCTTCCGCGACGAGGTGCTGCGCGAGTTCCGCCGGGTCGTGCGCACGCTGCAGCGCGAAGACGAGGTCTTCGTCTCGGACCGAAAGCTCATCAAGCTCTACCGCCTGCTGCGCACCCGCGCGTGGATCTTCCACGGCGGCGCCGTCGAGCGCGAAGACCTGCGGCTGCTCTCGTACCTGGGCGAGACCAAAGAAGAGATCGACCTGCTCGAAGAGAAGGTGCCGCGCCTGCTGGGCCTGCAGTGAGCCAGGACACGCTGCTCGCCGCCTCGATCGCCCTGGCCCGCCCCCAGGTCGCGACCCCCGAGCACTTCGTGCCCTGCGTGCTCGGCCTCTCGGCCGCCCTCGTCGAGGTGCCCGATCTCGGCTCGCCCACGTTCGCGCTCGACGTCGCGCTGCTGCTCGCCGGTGAGCGGCTCATGCCCGCTCAGCACGCCGTCACCGGCGCGCTCGCCACCGCGCTGCGCGGCTACGAAGACCACCTGCTCGCGCGCCTCGTCAGCGACCGCCGCTGGCTCCCGCTGCAAGAGGCCCTGCTCGCGGCGCCCGTCGCCGTGCGGCCGACCGCCGCCGGCCTGCTCATCGATCGCCTCTGCCAGCGCCTGCAGGTGCCCCACGCCGGCCCCTTCAGCCAGGCCGCGGTGCGCAGGCTTCAGACCCGTACGCCGCGCGAGGTCGCCGACGAGGGCTTCGCCGCGCTCGTCACCGAGCCCGAGCTCGCGCCTGCGCTCACCGCGAGCTTCGAGGCGCTCGCGAGGGCCGCCCGCCGCGAGCGCACGCTCTTGTCCGACGCCGAGGTGTTTCTGCTCGAGAACGTCGCGACGCTCGAGGGCCTCGGGCCGCGCGTCGCGCTCGGCCAGCTCGCCGACGCCGCCCAGGCCGTCGAAGAGCGCCTGCCGAGCCGCATGAAGATGCCGTCGCGCAACGAGGGCGAGGCCCCGACCGCGCTCGAGCAAGAGTCCGCGCTGCCCGTCGGCGGCTGGTCGTCGCTCGCGAACTCGGGCAGCCCCGAGAGCATGGTGACGAGCGAGCTCATCTACATGGAAGAGAACGAGCGGCCCGATCTCTTCGACGTGCGCTTCGTCGAGGGCGAGCTGCTCTACTACGCGCGCGACGAGTCGGTGGCGCTGCGCAAGAGCCGCACGCTCTGCGTCGTCATCGACGCCTCGCTCGACTCGGCGCGCCTGCTCGACGAGGGCGAGCGCCACCAGCGCCTGCTCTGGGCGCTCGCGTCGGTGACCGCCGCGGTGCGCAAGCTCTCGAGCTGGCTGTCGCACGAGGCCCTCTCGTTCGAGCTCGTCTTCGTGCGCGGCAAAGGCGGCCACGCCCTCGAGGCCGAGCAGGGCGTCGTCGCGCTGCTCTTGCGCGAGTGGCAGGAGCGCGGCCGCCTCACGCTCTCGACCGCCGACAGCGCCACCGCTGCCATCGAGCGCGTCAGCGACGAGCACGGCGCGCGCGCCGACGTCGTCGTCGTCTCGACGGGCCAGCTCGCGAGCGCCGAGGGTCGCTTCCGCCGCGCCGCCTCGGTCACGGTCGGCGCGTCGCCCCAGCTCCAGTTCCTCACGCGCGCGGGCAACGCCGTCTTCGACAGCGGGCCGGCCGCCGAGCGGTGGGCCGGCGTGACGAAGGGCCTGCTCAGCGGCCTGCTCGGCTGACTACAGCGGGCAGGCGAGGTTCACGCGCGTGTCTTCGCCGCCCATGCCGCACTCGCCGTTGCCGACGCCGTTCCAGCACACGACGCGGTTGCAGAGACGGTTGCACGTGCCGTTCGCGAGGCAGGTGCCGTCGTAGAACTCGCTGCCGCAGCCGCGCTTGCCGCCCGCGACGACGGGGCAGCGCGCGTACTCGGCGACGCCCTGGCCGCAGCACACCGACGAGCCGCAGCTGGTGCCCGCCGCCACGCTGCACGCCTGCTGCTCGACGCGCGAGCCGGTGCAGGCGCCCGCGCTGCACGCCGGCCGCGTCACGCTGCGGGTGCCGTTGCAGGCGAGCGGGTTCGCTTGCGCGCACGCACCCGTCGAGACGGCGGCGCCGCAGAACGTGCCGTCGGCCAGCGCGCAGCCGCGCGTCTCGAGCGCGCTGCCGCAGCCGCCGTCGTCGAGGCAGCGCTTCACGGTGCGCGCCTGCGAGCCCATGCAGTCGGTGCCGCCGTCGCCGAGGCAGGCGCTCCAGGCCGAGGCCGTGCCGCACGCGGTGCCGGCGGGCACAGCGCACGCTTCGGTCGTGACGGCGCTGCCGGTGCACGCACCCGCCTCGCAGACGCCGGCGCCGATGGAGCGCGAGCCGAGGCAGGACTGGGCGCTCGACGGCGTGCACGGCCCCGCCATGCCGGCACCCCCGCAGGCGTCGCCGCTGCGCGGGCACGCGCGGACCTCGTCGGCGAGCTCGCAGCGGCCGACCGCCACGCACTGCGGAGCGCGCCGTGTCTGACTTCCCGCGCATGCCGCCGAGCCCGTGGCCGCGCAGGAGCTCCACGCGTCGGGCGTGCAGCCTCCTTCGAGGCACGTGCACGCGAGGCCGGCGCAGTCGGCGCGGCCGCACGCTTCGCAGCCAGGCTCGATGACGACGACGCCGGCGTCCTCTTCCTCTTGGGGCACGGCGGGCCGCTCGACGACCGCGACCCCGCCGCAGTTGCACGCGCTGCACAGCCCGAGCAGGAGCATGACGTCGAGTCGCATGCGGCCTCGACGAGGTCTCGCGGCGCTCGTCGCGTCTCATTTCCTCCCGACGACGACGCGCGCCTTGTTGCCCAGGTCGGTCACCTTCTCGATCGTGGCGCTGCGCACCTGGCTGTAGTCGAGCGTCGGCCCGTAGATGATGGCGACGAACCGGCCGTCGCCGTTCGAGGCGTGGTCGCACCGGGTCTCGCCGTTGGGCGCGAAGACGCGCTCGCTGGCCCACGTAGAGCCGCCGTGGTGCAGCCGGTCGAAGCGCATCACGTCGCGCGGCAGCGCGTCGCGCACCCGCGGCACCGACCAGAAGCCGGGCTGGTCTTCGAGCGGCGAGTCGAACAGCACGCCGGGGCCGCTCATGAAGCACCAGGCCTGCCGCGACATCAGGCTCATCGCCGCCATCGCGGCCAGCGTGTCGGAGTCGAGCTCGTGCTTGAACTCGGTCACGCTCACGGCCGCGCCCGGGCCGGCGGGCTCGCCCTGCCAGCCCAGCCGCTTCTTCGGCTTGCCCTCGTACGTGATGCTGAAGATGTGCCGCGTCTTGTCCCACCAGTGGCCGTCGCGCGAGCCGTGCACGTCGAAGAGGTCTGCCGGCCCGATGGAGTACGCGTCGAGGTCGACCGCGAGCTCACTCGGAGGGCTCGTGAGCGTGTAGAGCACCTGCGGGTGCCGGCTCTCGATCGCTCCCACGAACTGGGCGAGCCGCTGCGGGTCGGGCTCGCCGGTCTGCCACGCCTCGTTGCCACCCTCGATGATGGCGACCGACTCGGCGGTGCCGACGCGATCGAGCACGTCCGACAGGCGCGAGGCGAAGCCCGGGCGGTCGGTGATGCGCGCGATGTCGCCCTGGCTGATGACGCCGCGCAGCCCGCGGCTCTTCAGCTCGTTCATGAACGCCTCGAGCTGGCCCCAGTAGTTCGGCGTCACCTGCTCCGAGACCTCGCGCCCGGCCCAGTAGGCGCCGCCGAGCGTCGTCCAGAAGCGAATGCCGTCGTAGCCGGCGCTCGCGATGACGTCGAGCTGCCGTCGCACCGCGTTCGGGTCGCGCGTGTAGCGCGAGAACGCCTCGCCGAAGTGACAGAACACCGGCAGCACCGGCCCCGTGTCGTCGACGAACGAGAGCGCGTCGATGCGCAGGCGGCCCACCAGCCGCGACGGCGAGGGCAGGCCGCCGTGCGCCTCGAGCGTGAACTCCTCCCACGGGCCCATGCCCGGCCGGTCGGCCTTCACCTCGGCGCCGCCGCCGCCCTCGGCGACGACCCAGCGGCCGTCGAACGCCCTGAGGCCGATGCGCTCGCCGTTCACGACGCGGCCCGCGCCCGCCGCGCGCTCGAGCACGAGCTCCTCGTTCGGCCCTTGAGCGGTCGAGGTGACGAGCCGGCCGTCGCCCGGCGCCGAGAGGTAGTGCACGCCGTCGATGGTGCGCAGCCGCACGGTGTCGCCGTGCTGCAGCGCGCCGCCGTTCAGGTCGACGAGCGTGAACGTCTCCCACGGGCCGGCGCCGGTGCGGTTCGCGTTGACCGCGGCGCCGCCGCCCTGCTCGGCGACGACGTAGAGGCCCGCGTGGCTCTTCAGGCTCACGTCGACGCTGACGGGCGACGACGGCGGGTGAATCGGGCCCGGCGGCGTGGCGCCGAGCGTGATGCGAAACGACTCCCACGGGCCGACGGCCGTGCGGTTCGCGTGCAGCACGCCGCCTCCGCCGCCCTCGGCGGCCACGTAGAGCGCGCCTGCGCGCAGCGCGACCTGTTCGCCCGAGGCGATGGGGCCCGGCCCGGCGAGCCGCTCGAGCGCGAACGTCGCGCCGGCGCCGGCTCCGGCTCGCGCCGTCACGCGCAGGGTGCCGGTCTCGACGGTGAGCGCGTGCTGGCCGTCGACGGTGCGCAGCTCGACGGCGTCGCCCGACTCGAGCGCGCCGCCGTTCAGGTCGCGCACGTCGAAGGTCTCCCACGGGCCGCCGGCGGGCCGGTTCGCGTTGACGTCGCCGCCGCCGCCCTCTTCGGCCGCGACGTACGGCCCGTCGATCGCCTGCAGGTGAAGCTGCATCGCCCCGAGCCGGCGGCTCGTCGCCGCAGCCGTGTCGTCACCCGCTCCGATGCTCGCTGCGTCGCAGCCCGCCAGCACCAACGCGCACCCCATCAGTCGTAAGTTCATGGCGCCGCGCCTGAGCAAGGTCGGTGCCGCTCGCGCCGCCGCAGGGCGGTGTAAGGCGACGTTCGCTGTTCCGGTCAACGACGGCTTGACCGCTGGAGCGCGCGCGCTCCCCGCCGGCACTCTGACCTCTGGGGGCGCGGCCGCCGTGGAGGTGGGCACCGCGCTTGCTGACGGAGCGCCCCCAATCTCGGGGCCGACGGGAAGGTCGATCGTGGAGACGCTGTGGACGTAGGGCGCCGCGCGCGGATTTGCAGCCGGCGCCTCGTTGGTGCTTCCCTCTTCAGCGTGCGGTTGCTCGCCCTGCTGAGTGTCATCGCGCTGGTCGGCTGCGACGGCGAGGTGGGCGCTCCACGCGACGGCGGCGGAACAGCCGGCGGCGGAACATCAGGCGGCGGAACAGCAGGCGGAGCGACAGCAGGCGGAGCGACAGCAGGCGGAGCGACAGCAGGCGGAGCGACAGCAGGCGGAGCGACAGCAGGCGGAGCGACAGCAGGCGGAGCGACAGCAGGCGGAGCGACAGCCGGCGGAGCGACAGCAGGCGGAGCGACGGCAGGCGGAGCGACGGCAGGCGGCGCGACTGCAGGCGGCGGCGTGCCGCAGGTGACCGAGATCTTCCCCGGGCCGACGCTCACGCAGCACCTGCGAAACCCGGGCATGGGCTTCATCCAGTACTGCTGGGCGGGCGCCTGCACGGACCCGATCGCGCCCGAGGCGGACGTGCTCTTCGCGAACGGCATCACGTGGGGAGACGCCGAGCCCACGTCGGGCGTGCGCACGTGGACGGCGCTCGACGGGCTCATCACGCAGGCGGTCGCGAACGGGCGGCGCGCGTCGTTCACCACGCCGATGGCGAGCTGGCACAACACCAACTTCGCGACCCCGCGCTGGCTCGCCGCGCCGCCGCCCGCGGGCTTCATGGCTCCGCCCGGCGGCACGGGCACGGTGCCGCTCTACGAGAACCCGGCGATGGCGCAGCAGTTCGGCTTCACCACGTTCTACGAGCCCGCCTGGGAGCTGCCCGCCTTTCAGTCGGCCTGGAGCAGCTTCTCTGCCGCGCTCGGCGCTCACTTCGACGGGCGCGCCGGGCTCGAGTACGTGCAGCTCGGCACCTTCGGGTTCTGGGGCGAAGGTCACCGCTGGCACGCCACGCGGCCGTGGCCCACCGGAGTCAGCAAGCGCGCCACCACCATCGCGCTCATGAACCCGATGCTCGCGGCGTTCCAGAGCACGCGGCTCGTGCAGCAGACGGCCTCCGACCAGTTTGGAGACCCCGCGTTCGGCCACGTCTACCCGGCCGACACCGCCGTCGACTACGGCGTGGCGGGCGGCACCACCGGCCGCGCCTCGTGGATGAAGCGCGACGGCTTCAACTGCTGCATGGCCCAGAGAGAGGTCGACTTCCTCATCGCGCACTGGCGCGACGCCATCGTCGTGCCCGAGAACGGCATGGGCTACGACGCCGTGCTCAACCTCCAGAACTGCGGCCCCTCCGGCACGGCGAGCTGCGGCGGGCCCGTCTACGACGGCTATCGCGGCGCCAACGCCACGATGGACGACACGCTCGACCAGATGCTCGCCGTTCACGCCAACTACTTCCCCATCGGCGCCTGGGGCTACAAGTCGTCGTACCTCTCGCTCAAGAGCTGGTCGGGCGGCCCCGCGTTCTTCCGCCGCGTCGATCTCAACATCGGCTACCGCTTCGAGCTCACCCGCGCGAAGTGGAGCTCGACCGCGCGCGGCCAGCCCCTCACCGTCGAGATGGACTGGCGCAACGTCGCCGTCGGCCGGCTGCCCTGGGCGCGCTCGGTGAAGGTCTTCCTCGTCGACGGCTCCAACACCGTCGTCTCCAGCGCCGCCGCCCCCGCCGACATGACCCAGCTCGTGAAGGGCTCGCCCTACCTCGCGCTGCGCGCCACGCTCACCGCTCCGGCCGCCGCCGGCCGCTACACGCTCCTCGTCGGCCTCGAAGACCCCGCCACTCAGACCACCGACATCACCCTCGCCTCCGACCTCACCGAGGTCGGCACGCGCCGCTACCAGCTCGGCGCCGTCGACGTCTTCTGAGCCTGAGCTGTCAAACGCCTGTACGTTTCGCCGGGTGAGCTCGTTCGCGTGAGTGGAGCCACTGGGATCATGTCGCAGGCAGTCGTCCACTCACACCCTGCAGCGAACATGAGCCTCATCAACCGCATCAAGCACGCCGCCGGCACCGCCGCTCGTACCACCACGAAGGCCGCAGAGACGGCCCTCGCCATCACCTCTCCGGGGGCGTACGTCGCGACGAAGGTGCTCACGTCGAAGAAGGCGCGGAACGTCGCCGACGAGTTCGAGCAGCGACAGCGTCAGGGTTTCCAGAACGGCAACCTGATCCCCAAAGACAAGAAGTGAGACGTGCCGCCCCACGGTCAAGCGCTCCTTGACCGTGGAGCAGCCACGCGCCGCTCGCCGCCAGACGCGAGCTCGGAACTTCAGGGGTCCTGCTGCCGCGCCGCCGGGCACGCGCCTTGTACTGCTGCCCGTCACGATGAAGACCCAGCCCCTCTCGCAGCGCTCACTCCAGCTCCATCGCGCACCGCTCGACGCTCGCCCGCCGGCCGCCCGCGCCCGCCCGAGCGGCCCCGCAGCCGACGACGGCTTCACGCCGTACACGCCGCCGCCGGTTCGGCTCGACGTCCCCAAGGTCGAGCGCCCCGATCTGAGCGGCGCCAAGGTCTTCGGCCGCCCGGTCGACCCCACGAGCGCACACGATCTCTTCTGGCACTACTTCGGCGGCCGCCCCGCCCCCACCAACAACGACGACGCCCGCGCCATGATGAAGGAGCTCGCCGAGAAGCTCGCCCCCTTCGGCTTCAAGGTCGAGCCCGTCGAGCACGAGCGCATGGACAAGGTCACCATCACCTCGCCCTCGGGCAAGCTCGAGCAGGTCGACCTCATCTACGCGATGGGCGCCGAGCCGGGCGTGCAGCGGCTGCAGTGGCTGCCCTCGAACTCCATCGGCCCGAGCGCGCCGGGCGGCGCCGTCGACCCCAACTTCGTGTCCGGAATTCTCGCGATGTTCGAGCCCACCAACGAGGGCATTCGCAAGGCCGTCGAGGAGCTGAAGAAGAAGCCCGGCTACGAGCGCGTGAAGCTCCTCGAGCACCCCGAGCGGCTCGACAAGCTCGACTTCGGCGACGGCCAGGTGGTCGACGTCATCCTCGGCGCCGGCGGCGAGAACCCGAGGTGGGGTTGGCTGCCCGACTGAGGCTAGCGTCTCGCCTCGACGTGACTGAACCGCCCGTTCCTCCCGCGGCGCCTCCCGCTCGGCTCGGCCCGTACGAGCTGCGCGGCGAGCTCGGGCGCGGCGGCATGGGCGTCGTCTACGAGGGCTACGACCCGCTCATCGGCAAGCGGGTCGCGATCAAGGTGCTGAAGGCCGAGGGCGACGCGCGCGCCGCCGACCTCCTGCTCGCCGAGGCGAAGCTCGTCAACGCCGTCGAGCACCGCGGCGTCGTGCAGATCTTCTCGGGTGGCAAGACCGACGACGGCGGCGCCTACGTGGTGATGGAGTACCTGTCGGGCGTCTCGCTCCAGGCTCACCTCGAGGCGCACGGCGCGCTGCCCCTGCAGGACGCCCTGCAGATCCTCGACGAGGTCGCCGCCGCCCTCGGCGCCGCGCATCACGCCCAGGTCATTCACCGCGACCTCAAGCCCTCGAACATCTTCCTCGTCGTACAGCCCGACGGCTCGACCTTCGCGAAGGTGCTCGACTTCGGCCTCGCCAAGGTCTCGTCGTGGAGCGACGGCAAGGTCGACCAGACCAGCGTCACCCACGTGCGCGGCACGCCGCACTACATGGCGCCCGAGCAGCTCCGCGGGCTGCGCGTCGGCCCCGTGACCGACCTCTACGCCCTCGGCGTCGTCGCCTACGAGCTGCTCACCGGCCGCCACCCGTTCGAGGACCTCGCGCTCCCCGAGCTGCTCAAGGCGCACGTCGGGCTCGCTCCCGAGCCGCCGTCGACCCACGTGCCGGGCGTGCCGCTCGACGTCGATCGCCTCGTGCTCGCCCTGCTCGAGAAAGACGAAGCGCGCCGCCCGCAGACCGCCGAAGAGGTGCGCGCCCAGCTCAAGTTCATTCGCGCCGAGGCGAGGTTCGCCGCCTCGTCGCGGCTCCTCTTGCCGCCCGACGGCGCCGCCGGTGCCCTCGCGCCCCCGGCTCGACCCCGGCTCACCGCCGCTCCCGCGCCCAGCACCCACCCGGTCGCGCCGTTCGCCCCCGACCCGAGCGCCCCCGCCGAGGTCGCGCCGGTCATCACCTCGGAGCTCGAGGCCCCGCCCACCCGGCGCAGCCGGCGCCGCTTCGTGCTCGGGGTCGCCGCCGCGCTGCTCGCCGCCGTCGCGGTCTGGGCCTGGGCCATGCTCGAGCCCGCTCCTTCGCCACAGGCCCCCGAGCCGCTGCCGCCGCTCTCGGAGGTCAGCCCGATTCCCGTCGCGCCGCCGCCGCCTTCGACCCCCGAGCCGGCGCCGACCACCGACCGCAAGGCCGTGCCCAGCCGCGCCGAGCCGGTCGCTCCCGAGCGCGCCGCAGCGGCGAAGCCTCAGCGCCGGCGCACGCTGAACCTCGGCCCGGGCGTGTCGAAGCGCTCGCCGCTGCTGCAGCGCCTCGAGCGGGTGCGCGCCGCCTGGGCGGCCCAGAAGAGATCGATGCCCAAGAGCCAGACGAAGCCGTACGACGACGCGCTCGACTACTGCGAAGACCAGCTCCAGCGCGAGGAGCAGGCCGAGGCCACCCGCTGCGTCGACGAGTTCGTTCGCCTCGTGCTGCAAGGCAGGGAGCCGTGAGCCAGGCGGCGCAGCGCTTGACCCCGACCGCGCTCGGCACTCAACTCGGAGCTCACCGCTTGGGGCATCGCTCGAAAACCCTGACCGTCACGTACCGCGGCAAGCGGGCGGTGCAGATCGCCGACGTGCACCTCAAGGTGCAGACGGGGCGCAAGGTGCAGGAGCGGCAGCTGCAGCTCGGCGCCGTGACCGTCGGCTCGGACCCGGCGTGCGAGGTGGTGGTCGACGACGCCGCGGTCTCACGGCGGCACTGCGTCGTGCAGCTCTCGGAGAAGGGCGTCTCGGTGCGCGACGTCGGCAGCCGCAACGGCACGCTCTTGAGCGGCGCGCGCATCGTCGAGGTCTTCATCGAGCCGGGCGCCGTGCTCGAGCTCGGCGACAGCAAGCTGTGGATCGAGCTGGGCAAGCAGCCCATCGAGCTCGCCCTGTCGGAGTCGAGCCGCTTCGGCCAGATGCTCGGCGCGTCGCTGCCCATGCGCACGCTGTTCGCCGCGCTCGGCCAGGCGCTGAAGTCCGAGGCCACCGTGCTGCTGCTCGGCGAGACCGGCACCGGCAAAGACGCCGCCGCCCGCGCGCTGCACGAGCTCGGGCCGCGCAGAGACGGGCCGTACGTGGTGTGCGACTGCGGCGCGCTCGCCGCCGAGCTGATCGAGGCCGAGCTGTTCGGTCACGTGAAGGGCGCGTTCTCGGGAGCGACCGAGAGCCGCACGGGGCTGCTGCAGGCCGCTGATCAGGGCACGCTGTTCCTCGACGAGATCGGCGAGCTGCCGCTGTCGCTGCAGACGCGGCTCTTGCGCGTGCTCGAGACCCGCAAGCTGAAGCCCGTCGGCGCGAGCAGCGACGTCGAGGTCGACCTGCGCGTCGTCGCCGCGACCCACCGCGACCTCAAGGCCGCGGTGACGGCGCGCGCGTTTCGCGAAGACCTCTACTACCGCCTCGCCGTGCTCGAGGTGCGCCTGCCTCCGCTGCGCGAGCGCCGCGAAGACATTCCCCTGCTCGTCGAGCACTTCCTCTCGCGCGCCCAGCCGCCGCGGAGCCTCGACGCGCTGCCCGACGGCGTGCTGCAGATGCTCGAGGCGCACACGTGGCCCGGCAACCTGCGCGAGCTGCGCAACGTCGTCGAGCGCCTCGCCGTCACCGGGGAGCCGCCCGTCTTCGCGACCCCGAGCGGCAACCCCGTCGAGCCCTGGCACGCCGCCCGCGCCGACGCCCTCGCCCGCTTCGAGCAGGAGCACCTGCGCCGCGCCCTCAAGGCCTCGGGGGGCAACTACGCCGCCGCCGCCCGCCTGCTCGGGGTCTCGCGCCAGCTGCTCCACCAGGTCGCCGCCCGCTACGGCCTCGAGCGCGACTGAAGCGCCGGGTGGTGCTTCGGGGCTCCACACGTCAAGCGCACCTTGACCTCCCGACCCCGGCGGCGCCCGCAAAGGCCCGCGAACCTCCTGGGTCTGCGCGTGGCCTGGTCCTTGTAGGAGCCTGTGCGCGTGGCCCTCGGCAAATCGAGACGGTGCGTCGCGACGCGAAGGCTCGCGGCCGTGGGCACGGCAGAGCGGGGGCAGGCGGCGGTCGAGGCGGCGCTGACGCTGCCGCTCACGGTGTTCCTCTTCCTCTTCGTGCTGCAGCTGTTCCTGATGGCGAACGGGCGGGTGGCGGCGCAGCTCGGCGCCTACGGCGCGACCCGGGTCGGCAGCACGAACCACGGTCACTGCGGCCGCATGACGCACGCGGCGCTGCTCTCGGTGCTGCCGGCGGTGCAGCCCTTCATGGGCGGCAGCGCGGGCGGCACCGCGGGCGACAAGCTCGCCGCCGCGTTCGCCCGCGTGCGCGGCAACCGCTTCGACCACACCTTCAGCGCCGGCGGCGCGCCCACCCGCTACACCGGCAGCATCGTCTGGCTCTTCCGCGAGCAGCCGCTCGCCTCGGCCGTGCGCGCGCTCGGCCCTCAGGACCTCGACTTCGACGACGACCGGCCTCCGATGCGGCTCGAGACCCGGCTCGTCTTCTGGTTCCCGCTCGAGGTGCCGTTCGCGAACTGGGTGATGAGCCGCATGTGGCTCGCGCAGCACGGCCTCGTCGCGTACGGCGCCCAGAACCCGCTCATGCTGGAGCAGGGCGCGCGGGCGCCCGAGCGCTCGACGTACGCGCTGCAGAGCGAGATCGCGCAAGAGGCGGTCGCGCGCGCGCAGCGCGGCGAGCTCGTGTTCCCCATCGAGGCCTCGTGGACGATGCGCATGCTGACGCCCGCGAAGGCGGCCAACTTCCAGCGGCAGAGCTGTGACGGCGCCCCGGAGCCCCCGTGAGCCCCCGCCGCGGTCAGGCCCTCGTGCTGTTCACGCTGCTCATGCTCTCGACGCTCTTGCTGGCGTTGATGACCGTCTCGCTCGCCGAGCGCGCGAAGGAGCGCATCGAGCTCGGCTCGGCCGCCGACCAGGCCGCGTGGAACAACGCCGTCGCCACCGCCCGCATGATGAACGCGAGCGCCCTCATCACCCGCGCCCAGCTCGCGCACTTCGTCGCCGTCGCCGGCGGCGCGAGCCTCATCTCGTTCGCCGGCTCGTACCGCGGCTACCTCAACGCCCTCGAGGCCTACTACCGCGACGAGCGCGACGCTCAGCGGCGCGCCTGCCGCCGCGGCCTGCGCTGCGGCTGCGCCGGTGCGAGCGAGCTCGAGACGCTGCGCGCCCGGGTCGCGGCCGAGCAGCAGCGCATCGCGCTCGTGTGGAAGCCGCTCGACGCCGCCGCCGGCACCCTCGCGCTCGACGCGCTGCCCAAGGCGACCGACCTGCAGGGCCTCGCGAACGCCCACCGGCGCGACCACCTGTTCGACTCCGAGCTCGCCGGCGCGAAGCTCGCGAGCGAGGTCGTGAGCCGCGTCGCGGCCGGGAGGCCCGGCTGGCGCGCGGTGCCCGTCGACGCCATCAACGTGCGCGAGGTCGGGCCGCCGCGGTCGACCGCGGGCGCGGTGCTCGACGGCGCCATGGGCCGCACCCACGGCGTGCGCGCCGCGATGGGCACCGCGGGCAACCCCTTCACGACCGCGCGGCTCGACGCCGCCACCACCGTGCAGCAGGCCCTCAGGCGCGTCACCCAGAACCAGGAGCCCGTGGTGCTCGCCCACTTCGGCACCGCGTACTTCGGGCCCAACTTCCACGGCAACTCGCTGGGCGCCGTCGACAAGACCGCGTCGTGGGCCGACGATCACGGCCTGCTCGGGGTTCAGTACCGCGGCCGCGGCTGCTCGGCGCCCGCGCGCGTGCTCGGGGTGAGCGGCTACCTGCGCTCGACCGACTCGAGCGATGGCAGCGACCGCCACGCGTGGGCGCCCGCGCCCGCGCCGGGCGACGACGACGGGCAGGCCGCCTCGATCATCCACACCGCGAACACGTGCACCAACGTCGAGTGCCCGGCGATGTTCTTCTACTGGCAGGACTACAACCAGGCCGTGGTCGACGACCGCGACGACGTCTTCGGTCAGCCGAAGAACTACGCCGTCGTGCAGATCGACCGCTCGCAGGCGCCGCCCGACCCGTTTCAGCTGGCCCTGCGCTTCCGCTTCTCGGCCTCCGGGCCCGGCGCCCGGCTCGACCTGCGCCCGCTCACCGCCGCCGACGGCACCGACCTCTCGAGGTCGACCGCTCTCTCGACGGGCCTCGCCTACTACCACCGCAAGGGCCACTGGAAAGAGCCCCCGAACCTCTTCAACCCGTTCTGGCGCGCCGGGCTCGTGCGCGCCGACCTCGACCAGCAGGCGCGCACCGCCGACCTGCGCGCGGCGCTGCAGGCGTCGGACCCGGTGGCCGCTGACGCCGTGACGAAGCTCTACGCCGCCGGCTACCGGGGGATTCGATGAGCGCACGCCGCGGCCAGGCCGTCGTCGAGCTCGCGCTCGGCCTCACGCTGCTCGTGCCCGTGGTGCTCCTGGGCTGGGCGTTCTTCGAGTCGGGCCTCACGTCGCTCAAGGTCGCCGAGGCCGCCGACAGCGCGCTGTGGGACGGCACCGCCGACCGCCGCCCGGCCGTCGGCGACGCCTACGCCGCCGCCGCCCGCGGCCGCTACGCCGACTTCGACGGCCGCAGCAGCACCTCGGGCGCGCAGCGCCGCACCGGCGTCGCCTCGACCAGCGCCGGCCTCGACGTGCGGTGCAGCACGACGTCGGTCGCCATCACCCAGCCGCGGCGCATCGACGGCGTCTTGCCGCCCACGCAGGCGCGCTCGTGCGTCGCGACCGCGCGCACCGACCTCTTCGGCGCCTTCACCCGCACCCACTGCTCGGCCGGTCGACCGAACGGCGTCGGCGGCGCGTGCCGCAGCGCCCAGGGCCTCGCGCTCGACGACGGCGCCCTTCGCGACGAGCGCGAGTGCCGGGTCACCACCGACGGCAGCGCGTGCGCGAACCGCGACTACTTCCAGAAGGTCGACGCGATGGCGGCGCTCCCGGGCGTGCCGACGGCCGCTCCGCTGACCCTGGTGCGCTCGACGCTCCTCACGCTGCCGCCGCACGCCGCCACCGCCCTCGGCACCTACGTCTCGTTTCGCGGCGAGGAGGCCCACCGCCCCTTCACCGAAGACGTGCCCTACCCGGGCGACGGCGAGTTCCCGAGCTGGCAGACCACGCCGTTCGATTCGCACCCGCAGTACCGCGACGCGTATCAGCGCCGCGTCGGCTGCCACCTCGGCCTGGGCTGCCAGGGCGGCTCGATCAATGACCCGTGAGCCGCTGGAGCCGCCGCGCCCGGGCCGTCAAGCCGTCGTTGACCGGCGAGCGGCTCTGTCGCGGCCAACCCTCGGGGCCGCCGGGCCGGCGGGGCGGGCACGAGGGTTGAATTGACGCCGCCCATGCACATGGACTTCTCGACCCCCGCTCGTCGCCTCGCTCCTCCGCTGCGCTCCGCCGTGCCCGTCGACGTGTCGGCCAACGACACCTCGATGTCCATCACCACCGACGGCTGGCGCGTTCGCATTCGCGGCACCGCGGGCGACGCCGGCTTCCTCCCGGCGTTCGCGAGCTTCGACGTCGGCGGCAAGAAGGTGATGGTGCGGCTCACGGCCGGCCTCACGCCGTCGCAGCTGCTCGCCGAGCTCGAGGCGCGGCTCGCGAAGCGCTTCTGCATCGTCGGCAGCCCCACGCGCTTTCAGATCGTGCCCGCCTGACGTGCCGACGACGCCCACCGGCCGCGCCCCGCCTCGTGCGCTCCCGCGCTCGGGTGAGGCACGGCCCCAGCCGGCGCCGCCGCGGCCCGCAGCTCCGCCCCGCGCCGACGGCTTCCGCGACGGCGCGCGCGCCGCGGGGCAGCCCGAGCTGGCGCCTGCGCTGAAGCCCGACCTCGCGCTCCAGCAGCACACCGAGCGCAGCTGGCTGCTCGCGAACGGCTCGGCGACGCAGGTCGGCCTGCGCACGCTCGAGCTCATCGAGCGGCCCGCCGAGCCCCGCTTACGCGAGGTGAGCGAGGGCGAGCTCGAGGCGAGAACGCTCGTGCAGGCCGGGGTGCGCGCCGCCCAGCTCGCCGCGCGGCAGCCCAGGCCCGTCGCCCGCATCACGCCCGAAGACGGCAGCGTGAGGGTGCGCGCGTTTCACCTCGCCGCCTTCCGCGACGGAGGCCAGGAGTACGCCTGGGCGCTCGCCCGCATCGGCCAGCGCGAGGGCTTCAGCGTCGTGCTGCGCGTGCCCGCCGAGCACGTCGACGCGCTCGGCGTCGAGCTGCAGCGCCGCAAGCTCGACAACGTGAAGCTGCAGCCCATCTCGGGCGCGACGCTCCACGGGCCCGACCGGCTCGACGCGTGGTCCGAGGACCAGGGCGAGCTGCACCTCGACGGCACGGTCTCGGTGCTGCCGCGGCTCGAGCGCGACGACGCCGTGCGCGCAGAGGTGCTCCGCGAGCGCGAGGCCCGACTCCGCGACCGGCTCGTGCCCGGCGCCGCCCCCGACCGCTTCGCGGTGGTCGGCGCCGTCAGCGCCCGCCGCGCCGAGCGTGCCCTCGCCGCGCTCGCCGTCGGCCGCGGCGGCGAGCTGCGCACGGCCACCACGTACCTCGAGGGCGGCAACACGCTCGCCGGCACCCTGCCGTCGGGTCAGGGCTACGTCGTCATCGGGAAGGACAGCCTCGTCGCCAGCCGCGCGCTGCTCGAGCACGAGCTCGGCCGCCCCGTCACGCTGGCCGAGCTGCGCAGCCGCGTCGCCGAAGACTGCGGCGTCACGCCCGGCTGCGTCTTCGAGGTCGAGCAGCCCGGCGACTTTCACCTCGACATGAAGATGATGCTGCTGCCCGGCGGCCACGCGGTCGTCAACGACGCGGTCGAGGCGGCCGCGCTCCAGGCGGGCTGGCTGCGCGACGACCACCAGCGAGGGCGCCCCGCCGACCCGGCCGCGCTGCCGCAGTGGGAGCAGGTCGGCCGCAAGCTCGAGGCCGCGCTCGCGGGCGAGGCCGCCCGCGCCGAGGCCGCCGCCCGGGTCGAGGCCCTGACCGCCGAAGATCTCGAGGCCGCCGGGCTCGTCGTGCACCGCATGGCCGGCGTCTTCGCCCCGGTCGCCGGCCGCGGCGCGATGAACTTCTTGAACGGCGAGGCCGCGCTGAACGCGAAGGGCGAGCGGTTCTACGTGGCGCTCGGCGGCGACGCGCGGGCCGAGCAGCACGTCATCGCCCGGCTCGACGCGCTGCCCGGCCGCTTCTCGCGCGTGCACTTCATCTCGAAGAGCCTGAGCGCCGACACGCTGAGCCACTTCGGCGGCCTGTCGTGCCGCACGAAGCTCGAAGCGCTGCGGTGACGCTGCTCGCGGCGCTCAGGCCGCGACGCGCGGCAGCGGGCTGCGCAGGTTGCCGATGACGACTTTGCCCGTCGGCGTCTGCTGGTACTGGTCACCGCGCAGCGAGCCGTAGCCCGGCGTGCCGTTGACCTCCCAGTCTGCCGGCTGCAGCCCCATCGCCAGCATGGCCGTGATGAGCACGCGGTTGTAGGCGATGCCGACCCACTCGCTCCAGCGGCCGCGGCGGTGGTCGGTGCGGTAGTCGAGCAGGTAGCCCGGCCGCAGGTAGCCGTTCGCCGAGCCGAACAGCGCGACCTGCATGTCGTACGACTCGTGGTTCAGGTCGGCGCCGCTCGTGCCGCTCTGGCCCGACTGGTTTCCGATCTCGTTCGTGAGCAGCACGAGCGAGTTGTGCAGGTACGACTTGCCGTTGCTCGGGTCGATGGTGCCGGCGAGCCCGCCGAGCAGGCGCTTGAGGTGCTTCATCGACCAGCGGTGCGCCGCGAGCACGTACCCGACGTCGGTCGCCGTCGTCTCGTGCGAGGCCGAGTGGTGGCCGCGCGAGTTGATGCCCGGCATCACGACGTCGGGGTCGAGGTACAGGTTCACGACCTTCGTGAGGCCGCACTGCACCGCGGCGAGCGCGATGTCGACGTGCGCGCGCGCCATCTGATCGACGGTCGCCTCGTCGGGCTGCAGCACTGGGGGCGCGGCCGGCGGCGTGCACGCCCCGCCCGACATCGTGCGCAGGCGCTGGCCGAGCTGCTGCACCTCGTCGACGTAGCGCGTGAGGCTGCGGCGATCTTCGCTCGACAGCGCCGGGTTGTTCTTCACCGCGGTGAAGTGGTCGCGCACCAGGTCGATCGAGTCGGCCCTGAGCTGCGCGCGCCGCGCCGCGACGGTGCCTGTGCCCGTCAGGCCCGCGAACAAGAGGCTGTACGCGGCGTGCGGGTACAGCCCCGGCTGCGCCACGAAGCGGCCGTCGGAGCCCTTCGTGTACGAGCACGACCAGCCGTTGTTCGCCGTGTAGTTGATCGAGAGGTTCACCGGCGGCACGGCCACCGCGCCGTACAGCTTCTTCGCCATCAGCTGATCGATCGACGGCGGCAGCTTCGTCACGTCGACGCCCGGGTTCAGCGTGTTCCAGTCGGCCGTGTCGGCGAAGTCGCACCAGCCCGTGAGGCCCGTGCTCGCCTTGTGCCCCGTCATCCACGAGAGGTGGTCGACGTGGCGCAAGAGCAGCATCTGATCTCGAAACGCGTCGAACTCGGCGTCGAGGATCGGCGAGATCGGCCCCGTGAGGCTCGAGAGCGCCAGCTCGCGCACGTTCGGCTCGACCACCGGCGCCGCCGCCATCGCCGCCGCCGACGGGTACCACTGGTCTCCGAAGTAGCCGTTCGCGATGCGCCACGAGAAGAAGTAGCGCTTCGGCGCCGCCGTCTGGGCTCGCGCGAGCGACGGCAGAAACGGAATCGCGAGCGCGAGGCCGCCCGCCCCCACGAGAAACGAGCGTCGATCGACCTGCACCGGTACCTTCATGGCGTCACCCCAGCGTGCGCTTTCAGCCTGAGCTCCGGCGCCGTCAGCAGCGCCACGATGGCCGAGCGAATCGACCCGCGCTGCAGCGCCTGCGACGCCGCCTCGACCCAGCAGCCCTCGGCCGGCGTGTAGCCGCGGCCGCTGAGGTGCGTCGAGAGCTGCTTCGCGAGGCACTGCGGCCCCGACAGGCTCTCTCCGAGGCGCGCCGAGAGCTCGAGCGCTCCGTCGACGCGCGGCTCGAGCGTCTCGTCGAGGTCGGCCTGCGCGCTCGCGTCGATGGTGAGCGTCTGCGTCGGCGCGAAGGCCGCGTCGAACACCACCTCGCCGTCGAGGTGCTGCCCCGCCGAGCCGTAGCGCCCGAACGCGCCGCCCCAGCTGTCGAGCCGCACGTGGCAGCCCTTGCACTGCGCCTGCGCGGTCAGCGCCCCGAACCGCTCGCGAATCGTCATGCCCGGCGCCGTCGCCGGGTCGGCCGGGTTGTCGGGCGGGAACAGGTTCGGGTCGGGCGGAGGCAGCGGCCGGCACAGCACCTCTGAGAAGCGCACCCCGCGCTTGATGACGTGGCCCGCGTTCGAGCTCTTCACCGCCGGCGTGAAGAGCCAGCCGGCCCGCGTCAGCACGCCCGCGCGCTCCGCAGCCGGCAGCGTCACCACCTGGCCGACCGCCGAGGGTGGGAGCCCGTAGAGCGCCGCGAGCTGCGGCTCGTCGATGACCGCCGTGGGCCGCGTCATCAGGTCGCGGTACGAGCCCTGCTCGTCGAGCGTGACGCGCGTGACGAACGCCTCGAGCTCCCGCCGCACTGCGGCGCCCAGCGCGGCCGGGTCGGAGGCCTTCAGGTACGCGGGCACCGTCGGGCTCGCCGTGACGCCGAGCCACTCGGTGTAGAAGCGCGCGAGGGTCGGCCGCGCCCTCGGGTCGGCGAGCAGCCGGTCGAGCTCGGCCGACAGCGCCGCCCCGTCGAGCCCCCGGTCGGCCGCGTCGAGCAAGGCGTCGTCGGGCGGCGCGTCCCACAGCGCGAACGCGAGCCGCGACGCGAGCTCGTGGTCGGTGAGCACCCACACCTCGCCGGGCCCCGCCGCGCGCGTGCCCGAGTGCTCGACGCGGTAGAGGAACTCGAAGTCGGTGAGCACGGTGTAGAGGACTGCCCCCACGCCCTCCTCGGGGCTCGTGCCCGAGCCGAGCTGGTACGCCCGCAAGAGGTGCTGAAGGTCGGCCGCGCCCATCGGCCGGCGGAAGGCGCGCCGCCCGAAGCGCGCGAGGAAGGTCTGCACGCAGCTCGCGCTGATGGGCGTGCTCGCGAGGCACGGCTCGAGCGCCCCGAGCTGCGACGGGTGGTCGGCGACCTCGAACGCGACCTTGAACGCGACGGCGTGGTAGGCGTCGACCTCGCTCGTCGAGACCTCGGCCTGCTGCGACGAGAAGCGCCCCGCGCGCGACTGGGGCAGCGACGCGAGCTCGGCCGCCGCCGCCGCGACCGCGCCCGCAGGCAAGAGCGCCGCGATCGCGTTGAGGTACTGCCCTCGCGTCAGCCGCAGCTGCACCGTCGGCGCCGGCTGCGTCGGCGTCGGGCACAGCGTCGGCGCCACCAGCGCCACCGGCTGGGGCCCGTCGGGCAGAGGTGTGTCCTGCACCGCCGGAGTGCGAATCGAGGCCTCGCACGCGCACAGCAACAGACCCGCCATCAACCGCCGCGACGCGCTCGCCATCACGCCCTTCGCCTGAGCAAGCCGGGTGCCTGGCGGCGCGGCCCGCGGTCCCGAGCCCTTGCACGCGCGCCCACGACCGCGAGGTCAAGGCGCGCTTGACGCCCGGGCGGCGGCGCTCCACTTCGACGGCGCTCAGGGGATGAGCGCGAGCAGGCCGCCGCCGGCCAGCGCCACGCCGCCGCCGATATACAGGCCGGTCGAGAGCTGCGCGCGCTGCTCGGCCGCCGCGTGGAGCGCCTGCGCGTCGCCGATGGTGCGCCCCTCGGCGTTCGCCCGGTTCCCCAGCTCGACCGCCTGCACCGACAGCACGACCGCGGCGACCAGCGCGCCGACCCCCGCGACCGCGAGCGCGACGCCGAGCGGCCGCCGCACGCCGACGCCGGGCTCTGGCTCGCGCTGCTCGAGCACCGCCGGTCGCGGCGCCGCGGCAGGCTCGAGGCTCGGCGGAGCGTCGAGCCGCGGGGCGTCTGCCGGCTTCTTCGCCGCGGGCGGCTCGGGCGCCTTGCCCCCCGCCCGCAGCCACCACGCCCGGACCCGCGGCGAGACGCTCGCGGGCAGCGAGAGCTCGGGCTCGAGCACGAGCGCGCTCTTGAAGCCCTCGAGCGCCTCGGCCTCGTGCGCGAGCCCCGCATGCGCGAGCCCCGTGTAGAGGTGCACGAGCGCGAGCTGGTGCGGCGTGTTCGAGGGCCACGCCTTCGCCTGCGTCAGCGTCGCGAGAGCCGCCACCTCGTCGAGGGCGTCGAGCTGCCCCAGCGCCTTGTCGAGCAGCGGGTTGCCCGTCGGCGCGGCGGCGAGCGAGACGGCGAGGGCAGCGAACGGCCACATCGGGCTCTCAGAATACGGTCAGTGGCCCGCCCGCCGCCGAAATTCTCGAGCCCGCCGCTCAGGGCTCGTCGAGCACGACGCGCAGCTCCTCTTCTTTTCCCGGCGAGACCGTCACCTGGTACGCGCGGCGCGCCTGCAGCTCGTTGTTCACCACGACGACCGAGTGCGTGCCCGCCGGCAGCGCGAACGGCGGCAGCGGCGTGTCGCCCCGCGGCTCGCCGTCGACGAACACCGACGCCCACGGCTTCACCTTGATGCGCAGCGTGCCGCCCTCGGGCGCGGGCTCCTTCACCGAGGCGGCTCGCTCGCGCGCCTTCGGGTGCGCCCGCGCGGTCTGCGCTCGAGCGGCCGGAGCAGGCGCCGGAGCAGGCGCCGGAGCAGGCTCGGGTGGCGGCGCAGGCTCGGGCGTCGGCGCCGCCGCGACCGAAGGCCGTGCGGGCGCCGCCTGTAGAGCCGGCAGCTCGACGGCGCCGCCGCGCTGCGCGACCGCGACGCCGGCCGCCGAGGCGAAGAGCAGCACGGCGCCGAGCGCGACCGCCAGCGGCCAGCGCGGGCGCGGCGGCCGCGGAGCGCGCGTGCGGGTGCGCTTGAGCGCGGCGGTGATGTGCTCGTCGAGGGGCTCGGCGCCCTCGGGCCGGGCGCTCAAGAGCGCGTCGCGCACGGCGGCGCGGCCCTGCTCGACGGGCAGCAGGGCGTCGAGCGCCGCGACAAGCTCGCCGAGCCCCGCGGGGCGCGAGGCCGGGTCGCGCGCGAGCGCCTGGGTGAGCCAGGCGTCGATCGGGGGCGGCAGGTCGGGCCGGTACGACGAGGGGCGCGGCACGTACGCGGTGAGCACCGCGCGCACGAGCTCGGCCTCGCTGCGGCCCTGAAAGGGCGCGACCCCGCACACGAGCTTGTAGAGGGTGGCGGCGAACGCGAAGAGGTCGCTCTGAACGCTCGCCGGGGCGCCGTCGAGCAGCTCGGGCGACAGGTAGCCGTACTTGCCCTTCACGGTGCCGGTGTGCGTGAGGCGGGTGCTGTCGCCGAGCTTGGCGATGCCGAAGTCCGACAGCTTCGCCACGCCCGAGTACGAGAGCAGCACGTTGTCGGGCGACACGTCGCGGTGCAGCACCTGCACCTCGCGGTGCGCGTACTCGAGCCCCCGCCCGGCGTCGCGCGCGATGCTCAGCGCGGCGCTCAGCGGCATGCGGTCTCCGCGGGCGACCAGCGCGCTGATCAGCGCCGCGGCCGAGCGGCCGTGCACGTACTCGAGCGCGAGGTACGGCCCCTCGCCGTCGACGCCGTGGTCGCGCAGCGTCACCACGTTCTCGTGGGCCAGCACCGCGCAGATGCGCGCCTCGCGCTGGAACATCTCGAGGTAGTGCGGCTCGCCCTCGAAGCCCCCCCGCAGGCGCTTGAGCGCGACCATCTCGCTCTGGTCGCCGAGCTCCATGCGAGCGAGGTGCACCTCGGCCATGCCTCCCGCACCGAGCCGCACGCACTTCTCGAACTTCGCCGCCAAGCGCTCGCCATCGTAGAGCACTCTCGGCGGAGCGTTCACTTGAGCCCCAGCCGGCGGATGACCTCGTGTAGGTGCACGCGGTTCATGCCCGACCTGCGCGAGGCCTGCGACACGTTGCCCTCGCACGCGGCCAGCAGGCGCGAGAAGTACGCGCGCTCGAAGCCGGCGAGCAGCCGGTCTTTCTGCACGCGGTACGGCACGTCGAGGTCGATGGCGGCGCCCGCGAGCGGAGGGCCCGGGGCCTCCCAGTCGACGCCGAGGGCCGCGCGCTCGACGGCGGCGCGCAGCTCGCGCACGTTGCCGGGGTAGTCGCGGCCGTACAGCGCCTCGAGCGCCTGCGGCGAGAGCGGGGTGGTGGGGCGCAGCTCGTCGAGGAAGTGCGCGACGAGCTGCGGGATGTCTTCGGGGTGCTCGCGCAGCGCCGGCAGCCGCAGCCGCAGCACGGCGAGCCGGTAGTACAGATCGGCGCGGAAGGTGCCGCGGTTGACGGCCGCCTCGAGGTCTCGGTGCGTCGCCGAGATGATGCGCACGTCGACCGCGACACTCTCGGCCCCACCGACGCGCTGAATCACGCGGCGCTCGAGCGCGCCGAGCAGCTTCGCCTGCACCGCGGCGGGCAGCTCGCCGATCTCGTCGAGGAAGAGCGTGCCCGTGTGGGCCCGCTCGAACGCGCCGACGAAGCGCCCGCTCGCGCCGGTGAAGGCGCCCTTCTCGTGCCCGAACAGCTCGCTCTCGGCCAGCGTCGGCGGCAGCCGCGCGCAGTCGACCACCACGAGCGGTCGATCGCGGCGAGGCCCGGTCGACTGAATGGCCTCGGCGGCGAGCTCCTTGCCGGTGCCGGTCTCGCCTTGAACGAGCACGGTGACGTCGGTGCGCGCGGCGCGCTCGAGCTGATCATAGAGCTCGCGCATCGGCACCGACGCGCCGCACAGCCGGCCGAAGCCGGTGCGGAGCGTGAGCGCGCGATCTTCGTGCTCGTCGAGCCGCTTCACGCGCACCACGCTCTCGCCGAGCTCGAGCTCGTCGGTCTCGGCGAGCCACGCCTCGCGCACGCGCCGCCCCCTGAGGCGCACTCCGTTCTTCGAGTCGAGGTCGCGCACCCTGAGGCCGCTCGCGTCGGCGAGCACCTCGCAGTGCAGCGCGCTCACGGTCGGGTCGGTGAGGCGGAAGTCGGCGCTCTCGGAGGTGCCGATGACCCTGCGCGGCCCGGCGCCGCCGAGCTGGCGCCGCTTGTCGGGGCCCTTCACCACGCGCAAGAGCCAGCTCGGCAGGCGCAAGCCGGTGGCGTCGCCGCGCGCATCGGTCAGCACGCTGACACTCAGGGTTCCCGACATGGCGACCCGCTTAGTACATTGCCGCGCTTCACCGCTCCGGCCTCGCGCATGCGCAGACTCCTCTCGTTCGCCCTCGTCTTCGCAGGCTGTGTTCCTGCGCTCGTCGTCGAGGGCAAGCTGTGCTCGACGACCGACGTGTGCCCCCCCGGCTTCGGGTGCTGGGTCAGCGCCTCCGACGGAGTCGGCCGCTGCCGCGCCGGCGATGCCGGCCTCGCGTTCGAGGCCTGCGCCGACGGGCGCCTGGGCATGGGCTGCACCCGCGGCCTCGGCGCCTGCTCCCGCTCCGGCAGCTGGGAGTGCGTCGACGGAGGGCTGAGCTGCAGCGCGACCCCGGGCAGCCCCGCCGCCGAGGCGTGCAACGGCGTCGACGACGACTGCGACGGCAAGGTCGACCGCGAGAGCGACGGCGGCGAGCTGCGCGACCAGGTGCCCTGCGAGCGGCAGGGCGGGCTGTGCGCCGCGAGCACGCACCGCTGCGTCGACGGCGGCTTCGAGGCCGTCTGCGCGCCGCAGACGTACGGGGCGCTGTTCGAAGACGTCGAGACGCGCTGTGACGGGCTCGACAACGACTGCGACGGCCGGGCCGACGTCTCGCGCGCGGTGTCGCTCTTGCCGCCAGCCGACCGGGCCAGCGAGCTGCGCCTGCTCGCGACCGCCGACGGAGGCCTCGTCGCGGTCGGCGTCGCGCGCGTGGGTGGCGCGCTGGCGCCGTCGGTGTTCAGCGCGCGCTTCGCGCCGCAGCTCACGCGCATCGACGGGCCGCGCGGCGTCACGAGCGGGCCCAACCCGTCGGCCCTCGCGGTGCGGCGCCTCGGCGACTCGGTGGTGGCCGCGTGGGTCGAGGCGCCGTCGACCTGCTCGAACACGTGCCCCAGGTCGCTGGTGGTCGCGCGCATCGACGCGGCGGGTGCCCACCGGTGGCTGGTGCCCGACGGCGGCGCCGGCCTGCGAGGCCCGGTGCAGGTGGGCCCCTCGGACGTCGAGGGGCTGCCGGGCATCGCGGTCTCGGGCGACGCGGCGCGGGTCGCGGTCGGCTGGCCTCGCACCGACGCGGGCGCCTTCCTCGCCGAGCTCGACGCGAACGACGGCGCGCTGCTCTCGGGGCCGAGCCTGCTGCCCGACGTCTGCGAGCCGCGCGGGCCGGCGATTCCGGATGCCGGCCGCAACATCGTGACGCCGAGCCGGGTCGAGCTGACGGGGGTGGGCACGGACAGGTACCTCGTGGCGTGGGAGAGCGCGGCGGACGGCGGGCAGGGCATGGTCGGCCAGGTGCGAGATCGGGCGCTCGGGCTCGCGGTCATGGGGGGCAATGGCGGCAACCTCGAGGGCGGGTGCGTGGGAGACCACGACTTGATGGCGCTGCGGGTCGGTGAGGGCCCGGTCGCCGTGTGGCAGGGCGGCGTGACGCCGCCGGCGCTCACGGTGCCCTCCGTGAGCGGCCTCATCGGGGCACCGGTCGGTCAGAGCGTCCTCGCGCTGGCTCCGACCTCCGGCGTCGGCGCCGAGTCGCTCGACGTCATCCCCGCCGACGGGGGGTACCTGCTGGTCGCGCGCGTGCTCGGCTCGGTGAACCTGCACGCGTTCACCGACGCAGGCCTCGTCGGCGCGGCCGTCTCGTTCTCAGCCGACGCGGGCGGGGCGCTCACGCTCGCGCCGGGCCCCGGCCGCACCGTCGTCGTCGGCTACGTCACGGGCGACGGTGCGGCGCAGGGCGTGCTCGTCTGTGCGCCGTGACGCTTCAGGGGCCCGCAGAGCCGGGCGCCGCGCTGCCGACGCCCGACGCGGTGCTGCCCCCGCCCGTGCGCGGCGGCGCGACCGAGCAGCCGGTGAAGCGCTTCACGCAGGGCGGGCACTCGGTGCCGGGCCGGCAGGCGCTGGCCGGGCAGACCTCGCGGGCGTACTCGGCCTGGCAGTCTGACCGCGCGGTGCAGGCCACCTCGTCGAGCGCGCTGCAGCGCGTGCGGCACTCGGTGAACGCGGGCGGCGGACACGGCGGGCAGCTCGTCTGGCTGCACGCGCCGAGCGGGCAGATGCCGCCAGAGTAGACGGCCTCACAGGTCGTCGAGTGCTGAGCGCACTGCTGCTCGGTCAGCCCGCCGCACACGAGAATGGGCGGCGAGATGCCGAGCGGGCTCTCGCGGCTCGCGGTGGCGTCGTCTTCGGCAGGTAGGCCGCAGGCCGAGAGGCCGGCGGCGAGGACAAGGGCGAAACATGAGGGGCTGCGGTGCATGCGGGTCTCCTTCGAGTGGGTACGTCGGAGGCCTGCATGAGCAGCGGCGGTGCCAGTCGCTCGACGGCGCGCGGGCCTCAACGACCGCGGGCGCTTGCGGCCGCCGAGGGCCACACCGCCCGTTGCCGGTGTCAGGTGCACCCGACAACGCGGCTCTGGAATTTCGAGTCGGGTGGGCGGCCCTCGTCAAAGCTGACCGGCCTCAGAGCGGCCAGTCGCGCATGCCGAACAGCCGCTTCTTCTCGGTGGGAATGGGCTCGGTCGAGCCGGGCGGCGGGCAGCTGTTGCCGACGTAGAACACCTCGAAGTCGGCGATGCCGGCCTCGGTGGCCCAGCCGTCGCGGCGCGGGGTGCGCACGAGGTAGTCGCGGAAGTTTCGCCAGTGGTGCCCCCAGTTGCGCATGCGCGAGTGGAGCTCGCACCAGTGCTGGTCGAAGCCCCAGGGCCCGTGCTTCCACGGCTCGAAGTCGGGAGCCTGGCCGGTGAGCAGATCGACGTGGGTGCCGTCGGTGAGCGTCGCGTCGACCACCATGCGGCCGTCGTCGTGCGGCGGGTCGGGCGCGAACATGCTCCAGCCCTGGGGAATGGTGAGGTACTCGATGATCGCCGTCATCCACGCGGGGCGGGTCTTCAGCTTGATGGCGGGGTGAACGCCCCAGTTCTCCATCAAGAGCTGGCTCACCACCGCCGTCAGCACCATCGCCGGCGCGACGACGCTCACCGCCCGCCACACGCGCGCCGTGCCGGGCAGGAGCGGCGGGCGCGGCGCGCGCGCGTCGGTGCCCTTCGCCCCTTCGTGCACCTTGCGCATGAGCCACAGCACGAAGCCGCCGAGCGTCGCGGGCAGCCACGCGACCGCGTCTCCGAGCGGCAGCGCCCTCAGCGCCGCGGCCACCGCGTCCGAGCCCGCGTGCAGCTTCGAGCCCTCGGCCACCTCGAGCTTCGGCCCCGCCTCGAACGTCAGCTTCCCGTAGCCGTCGAGGCGCGACAGCACGCGCGCCCAGAACACCTGCAGGGGGTCGTCGACGCGGTACCGCACCGTGCGCGGGGCCTTGCGCGCGCCGAGCCACGCGCGCGCATAGTCGAAGTGCTCGCGCTGCAGCAGCACGAGCGACGTCACCATCATCGAGTAGCTGAACGGGCCGAGCGTGCACAGCAGCGCGATGCTGCCGTGCAGCACCCAGACGAACAGCACGGCGAGCCCGCGCGCCTTCACCTTCACGCGCAGCACGGGCACGAGAATGAGCACCGGCAGCGCCCACTCGATGACGAGCGTGCCCCACGTCAGCATCGGCGAGAGCCAGAACGGCTCGTGCATTCGCACCCAGCCCGCGAGCGAGGTCGCGAGCCGGTTCTGCCAGAGCACCCAGTGAATGACCGAGCCGTCGCGCCAGCTGCCGCCCATCTTGTGCAGGGCGTTGAAGAAGTAGATGGCCGCGAAGTTGAAGCAGAAGCCGAAGTACGCGAGCCCGACCGCCACCGGCGCCGCGGTGCCGACCCACGCGCGGGCGTTGAGCGCCGCGGGGTCGCCCTCGCGGTGCTTGCGCAGCGACTGCAACAGGGCGTCGAGCGAGTAGCGCTCGCCGAGCGGCAGGAACAGCGACCACACCAGCATCACGTTCACGACGACGTTGCCGCCGTGCTGAATGAGAATGAAGCGGTTGTTCACCGACTCGTACGCGATGAGCGCGAGCGGCTGCAGCCACCGCGTGTTCCACCCGAGCGTGTACAGCGCGTACACGACCCACACGAACGTGAACGCGATGCGCACCTCCCAGGGGGAAGAGAAGCCGAGCAAGAGGCTCCAGTAGCCGGGCGCGGGCGGCAGGAAGAGGGCGTAGTGGTTCGGGAGCACACCCTCGTTCGTGTAGAACGACACGAAGTTCGTGCCGCCGATGCGGTCGTAGAGGTTCGCGAGCAAGAGCAGCCCGAGCCCGATGCGGAACACGCCGAGGGTGCGCGTGTCGACCGTGCACCACCGCTCGAGGAAGTGCTTCCAGGCCCTGCCTGCCGTCTCCACCGGGCGCTTCTTACCGCGCGGCGGCGGGGCGCAGGCCTCTTTCTGCGCGGGGTGCGCGCTGCGACGGTGAAGGAAGCGTGGCCTCCGTGGCCTTCACTTCTTCGGCGGCGGTCGCACCAGCACCCGCTCGGTCTTCTCGGCGTCGAGGCCGTCGAAGAGCGACGCGAGCTGCTCGGTCACCGTCGTCTCGCCGCGCTCGAGCAGCTGGGCGCGCACGATCTTCGCGACGAACTCCGAGACCTCGGGCCCGGGGTCGAACGACAGCCCCGAGGCGTTCGGCACCCGGTGAATGTCGCGCCACACGACGTTCGCCGCCGCCGCGATGACGCCGTCGCCGAGATCGAGCGACAACAGCCCGCGCTCGCCGTACTCGGGCACCGTGTCGCCGCTGATCATCGCGCCGCCCAGGCTCAGATCGATCAGCTCGATGGGGATCATGGTCGACGCCCCGGCGCCTCGCCAGATCGCCGAGACCGTCACGTTGAACCGCATGCTCGACCGCCGGCCCTGCTTCGACGCGAGCAGCTTCGTCATGAGCAGCTCGAGCGCTGCGCCGTTCTCTGCGGTGATGCCCTTGAACCGCACGCCCGCCTCGGTGCCGGGCCAGCGCTTGCTCGCCTTCGCCCAGATGACCTCGCACGCGAGCTCGATCTTCGGCTCTTCGTCGCCGAGCCGCAGCGCCACGAACGCTCCCCGCGCGATCGGGTGCTGCGTCAGCAGCATCGCGCCGGTCACCGACAGGTTCAGCACGCGATCGACGACGTCGCGGGTGCCGTCGCGGCGCGTGGCCACGAGATCCACCACGAGCCGGGGCATGCGCCGGTTGTCCCGCGCCATGAACTCCATCGCGCACGAGCATACGTGTCACTGCACGACCCCGGCGAGCGTCTCGCGCAGCACGCCCTGCGCCGCGTAGAGCCGCGCGTACGCCGTGTGCAGCGGCAGCTTCGCGCGCTTCGAGTACTCGGTCATCGGCTGCTCGTCGAGACAGAACCTCTGCACGACGTCGCGCTGGCCCGGCTTCAGCACCGCGACCTGATCGCGCACCGCCCGCACCCGCTCGCGCTCCTCGGCGCAGTCGTGAACCGTGCCGAACCCCAGCTGCTCGGGCAGCTCGCCCACCAGCTGCTCGTACCGCACCCGCGCCGAGCGGCGGTGATCGGCCGCGAGCTTCCGCGCGATGCCGTGCAGCCAGCACGACAGCGTCGAGCTGCCCTCGAACGTCGGCAGCTTCCGCATCGCCACCACGAACGTCTCGGTGCACACCTCTTCGGCGTCGGCCGCGCTCAGCCCCAGCATCATCAGCCGCGCCGTCACCGCCCGCTGGTGCTTCGCGTACAGCTCACCCGTGATCGAGCGGATCCGCTCGGGGCTCAGCCAGCGCTGCTTCGCGCGCTCCCGGGAGGTCAGGCGCCGCGCCGGGCAGCTGGCGGCGGCGGCGTTCAGCTTCATCGCAGTCGAGTTCGTCTTCATGCCCGCGCGACGTCGCCTCCCGCACCCCGTTGCACAAAAACTTCGCCCGGGTGTAGTCATGAGGCGCACCCCATGCGACCGGTCACCCAACTTGCCGTCATCATTGTCGTTTTGATCTCGGCGTGCGGCCCGGCCGCGCTCGACCTGCCGCCGGGGGTCACCTGCAACCGGCAGCACGCGCTCGACGCGCTCGCCTCGGCCGCGGCCGGAGACTGCGTCGCGCTGCCCTCGGGCACTTCGCGCCAGGCCCTCACGGTGCCCCCCGGAGTTCACCTCGCCGCCACCGCCGGCAGCACCACCGAGCTGCAGTCGATGGGCTCGATGCCCGTCGTGACGCTGAGGCCCGGCGCGAGCCTCTCGGGCGTGACCATCTCTTCCGCCGCCGGCATCGCCGTCTTCGTCGATCGCCACGCGACGCTGTCGTCGGTGAAGGTCGCGAGCGCCGGCACCGGCGTCGTCGCCTGGTGTGAAGACGACTGCCGCACCGACCCCGCGTCGACGTTCACCGACGTCGAGGTCACGAAGAGCGGCGTCGGCCTCTGGGTGAAGGGCACGAAGGTGACCGTCGAGCAGGGCCGCTTCGCCGAGAGCCAGGGCACGAGCCTCGGCTCGGGCTACGGCGTGGTCGCGAGCCACGGCGCCCAGCTCACCATGAACGGCACCGCCGTCGAGTCCAACCAGGAGCTCGGCGTGCTCGTCGACGGCGCGCGCGACACCCGCGCCACGCTGTCGACCGTCACCGTGCGCAACAACGCCGGCCGCGGCGTCTGGGCCCAGGGCCTCACCGGCACGATGGCGGCGCCGAACCTCACCCTCGACGGCTGCACGCTCGACGGCAACGCCATCGCCGGCCTCGGCGCCCGCGCGTCGACCGGCATTCGCGTGACGGGTGGCCGCATCGCGAACACCCGGCTCGCTCCGGCGCAGACGACCACGCCGGGAGTGACGATGATGATCGGCGACGGCGTGGGCGTCTTCGACTCGACCGGCGACGTCGCGCTCACCTCGGTCACCCTCGAGTCGAACCAGCGCGCGCAGCTCATCGTCGACACCGGCGGCGCCGGCGTGAGCCTCACGCAGAGCACCGTCACCCAGGGCACCGGCCAGGCGGGCGTCATCGTTCAGCGCACCAGCCAGACCGTGACCGCCCCGAACATCACGATGCCGATGGCGGGCATGGAGCTGCCCATCAGCTCGCCGCAGCTCATGGTGCCGGTGCGCTAG
>JBGALX010000029.1:0-136304 GCA_044223505.1 Myxococcaceae bacterium | reverse complement strand
GGTGGAGCAGCCGGCGGTGGAGCAGCCGGCGGTGGAGCAGCCGGCGGTGGAGCAGCCGGCGGTGGAGCAGCCGGCGGTGGAGCAGCCGGCGGTGGAGCAGCCGGCGGTGGAGCAGCCGGCGGTGGAGCAGCCGGCGGTGGAGGATGCTCGAACGCGTCCTGCGCCGGCTGCTGTAATGGGGGGGTCTGTACCGCGCCGACCACATCCACGTGTGGAGCAAGTGGAGCGGCATGCCGCGAGTGCGATGCCATCCGCGCGAACGTGTGCGACGCGGGAAGCTGTGGCTGCGGAACCCGAGGTCCTTGTCCGTTTGGGGAGCGCTGTATGGGGGGATCTTGCATCCAACAGTGCACCCAGCCAGGGCAGCAACCGTGTCCCGCAGACACCGGCTGCTATCAAGCGAGTTGCAGCGAATGTCCCGCTGGGTGCACCTGCAACCCGTTCGTATGCGCAAACGGATGTTGTTCCGCAAACGCCTGCGTCGTGAATCGCTCGATCTTGGCGTGCGGTCAGGGAGGTGCCGCCTGTAGCCCCTGCGACTCGCAGTTTGCAGACAACTGCGACGCGGGACGTTGCGCATGCGGAGACGGCGGAAGCTGCTCAGGCACGAAGCGGTGCGTCGGTGGCCGCTGCACCGCGTGTCTCGGAGGACAATTCGAATGCCTCGCCGATGATCCAACCGGCAACACGTGTGCGCCAAGCTGCAGCGCGTGTCCGTCAGGCGATTGTTGATACCCGGCAGGGGTCACACGGGCCTTCGAGAGACGCGGCCTTTGAGGAAGATGCCCACAGCAGGGTCCTTCCGAAACGTGAGCCGCTGAACCCCGACGCGGTCGACGAGGGCGAGCACACGGCGCACGGCCTCAGCCTGCGACATCTCTTCGCTCGTCCCGCGGTAGAGCTGGGCGAGCAGCTCGGGCATCGCGTGCGCGGGAGTCTGCGGAGTCAGCCGCTCCTCCTGTCCCTTGTCGAGCAGGAGCACGGTCTGCAGCATCACGTCGCCAGGAGCGCCGGGCGCTTCGGTGTCGGAGCGAAACGGAGTGCCGAACAACCTGCCATCGGGGAACAGCTGCACGATCTCGTCGGTGAGGAGCGTCGCACCGCCAGGCTGCCCGCACGAGAGTCGCGCGAGCGTCGACTTGCCAGCAGTGCTCTGGCCGATCGCCGCAAAGCCACGGTCGCCCCACGCGAAACCGCTGCCGTGCATGAGCACGCCGCCCTGACGAAACGTCGAGATCTGCCACGCGATGCGGAGCACCGACTCTGCTGCCCACTTGTCTTCGGGAATGTGAGCCTCGAGCACGTCGCCCCGTACCCGGTAGAACCCCCACGGTGCCGGCGAGCCCTCGAGTGGACGCGCTCCGTCGAGCTGCATCGCCCGAAGCACCCGTAGGGCGGGGCGCCCCGCTGTGGGGCGCGTGAAGTTCAGGTGGAGACATCGCTCGGCGGCGAGCGCCAGCAGCGCCGGCTCGACGTCGAGGAGCTGCCCCGCGCACAGCAGCGTGGTCATGACAGCGCCCGCTCGAGCTGCTCTTCGACCCCGATGTCGCGAGCCCACGACGGTACGGCGATGGTTCGAGCTGGCGAGCGCCAACCCACTCCGAGCCAGCGCCCGCCTCGCGACGTCACGACGACCAGCTCGCCGCGAGCGCCGGCAGCCGCGACCGGACCGGCCACAGTCGCGCCCAGCACTCCGCTTGCGAGCTGAACGGCAAGCTCGATCTCGCTTCGGTCGACCTCACGAACCGCGGTGCTGCCGAAGGCGAGCCGCCGCGCGGGGCTCGCGAGCCGCAGCCAGCCGCGACCGGACCGGCCACAGTCGCGCCCAGCACTCCGCTTGCGAGCTGAACGGCAAGCTCGATCTCGCTTCGGTCGACCTCACGAACCGCGGTGCTGCCGAAGGCGAGCCGCCGCGCGGGGCTCGCGAGCCGCAGCGCCGTTCGTGTGATGCCGCGAAGTACCCCTTGCACGAGCGGGTTCGAGAGAGCGAGGTGGCCGAACAGAACAGGCGTGCGGTTCAAAGGGACCTGGCGGCCGAGCTTCTTCACTGCGATCGCCCGCCCGAGTACGCGCCCCTGCTCGCGATCGAGGATGCCGAGGTAACTCGATGTCGTGAGCGGCGACGTCTCGGCGACAACGTGGGCGACGAACTGACCACTGAGGACCATGACTGCAACGTCGCCGGTGTGAAGGTCGTCGGCATCGCAGCGCTCGACGAGTATCTGGTCTCCACTGAGCAGCAGCGGCACCATGCTGGTGCCGAGCGCGCGGAACCACTGTGTGGCTCCGCGAGGTCTACTCGCGAACAGCCCGAGGAGCGTCACAGCTCCGGAGGGCAAATGGTGTTCTTCTCGATGCAGCAATTGCACAAGCTGCAGTACTCGAAATCCGGGGTGCAGGTTACGCCGCCGTCGCCGACGTTCCCGCCCGCAGTTGCGCCACCGGCAGTTGCGCCACCGGCAGTTGCGCCACCGGCAGTTGCGCCACCGGCAGTCGCGCCACCCGCAGTTGCGCCACCCGCGGTTGCGCCACCCGCGGTTGCGCCACCCGCGGTTGCGCCACCCGCGGTTGCGCCACCCGCAGTTGCGCCTCCCGCAGTTGCGCCTCCCGCAGTTGCGCCTCCCGCAGTTGCGCCTCCCGCAGTTGCGCCTCCTGCAGTCGCGCCACCCGCGGTTGCGCCTCCTGCAGTCGCGCCACCCGCGGTTGCGCCGCCAGCCGCTGCGCCGCCCGCGGAACCTCCGCCTGCCATGCTTCCGCCCGCCCCTCCCGCATTGCTCCCACCGCCAGTGTTGCCGCCAGATGTGCCGACGCCGCCACCACTTCCAGAAACGCCAGCGTCATCCGCGATGCACATGCCACGGTGGCAAATCTGTCCCACCGCGCAGTCGCGGTTGAAGCGACATTCGTAGTTGCTGCACGCTTCAGTGATCGAGACGGCCGCGATGACAAACAAGCATGATCGTCGCATTGCGGTCCTCAGCATACCAAACAGCGGTGACCGCTCACTCTCGCGGTAGCGACACGAAATACGGCTTCACAAAGACGTCAACGCAGAGGCTTGAGCTTCCGAGACGCATCAGGGCGGGCAGTCGCCACCAATCGGAATGCAAGTACCGGTGATGGGGCAAAGCTCTTCCGTCTGAGGGTTACACGACACCATCAACAATGGGGGCCCCATGGCTACGATGGCAATCGACCGCACCGCTGGTCGAACCCACTTTCGCTTCCCGGCGTGCGACGACTTCACTGCCATACGAAGACCTTTCCTGTTGCGTCGAGATGGTCCGAAGCCGCGACATCGGGCTTGGAGTCATTGTTGAAGTCGCCAACGACGACCGCAGTCCCCATGGAAGAGCCGCCGGACGCTGGCGAGATCTTCGACTGGAAGAACCCGTTTCCAGCCGTCGTGTCGAACTCCATGCCCGAGACACCACGGTTCATGAAGAAGAACAGGCCGGTGTTCGCGCTGAGGACCGTATCGGAGAAACAACCCACGAACAGGTCGACCGTGCCACCACCGGTGAAGTCAGAAGCCCAGATGTCGTTTCCGAAGAACGACGGCGTCGGCTTGGTGATGGTGATCGACTGCGACCCATAAGCGGGGAACCCGGCCCCCGTGCGATCGGCGTAGATCTGCACCGAATCGAAGATCGGGTAGCTGGCCACGAGGTCTGTCGCGGTGCCGCCGAGGATGTTCTGCCCACCGACGGCACGTGAGCCGAAGCCGCGCTCACCGTCATTGGTGTCAGAGGGTGCAGCGAGCGTCTGAAATGCCGACGTCGTCTGGAAGGTCGCCCCCGCTGCCCCAGCAGCGACGGTTGCTCCAGAGAACAGGTACAGCGAGTTGTAGAGCTGGAACGACTCCGGAATGATGAAGTCGGCGGGCCCGGATGCGCCCACACGGCCGATGTTCGTGAAACCACCGCGGCGGCGACCGAAGCGGAAGTTCACGGCCGCCGGCGGGGTCGGCCCCTGGAACTTGCGATCAGCGGTCGACGCGAGAATCGGAGACGCCGGCCACGAACCAGCAGGGCGCCCGTACCAGAGGTACACCACACCAGCGCGGTTGTTCGCCGCGGTCTCTCCGGGCGCAGAGATGATGATGTCATCGCGACCGTCATCGTTGATGTCGGGGATGATCTGGGCAGACCGGCCGAAGTTCCCGCTGGCGGTCTCACCGGTGAACACGATGCGGTTCGCCATGCTCGTGTCGAGCTGACCCGCGGCGCCACCGAAATAGAGGACGGCGACGCCAGCGGCGGCTGGCGTACCCGTGCCGAGTCCCGCGTGGTTGAACCCTCCGACGAGCACGTCCGCACTCGTCTGCGAGGACGCCGTCGTCTTGCCCGTCGAGACGTCTCGACCCCAACCCGAGGAGGCGTTGCCGCTGGGAGGCCCAAACTGCTGCGGCGTGGTGCCGAGCCCCGTCGCCGACCCGTAGTAGACGTAGACGAGGTTCGGCGTGTTGTTGTCGACACCGACGACAAGATCGTCGAAGGCGTCGTTGTTGATCTTGCCGACAGCCATGTAGGCGCCAAACCGATCGGTCGCGAGACCGCCGCCGGCGCGGGGATTGGCGAAGGTCTGTTTCGTGAGCAGATTGTCGATGCGCGTAGCGGGGACGAGGCTCGAGTAGTTGCCGACTTCGTCCTTCGCGCGAACGTAGAAGAAGTACGAGTTCAGCGTCGGCACGGTAGCCGTGCGAGACGTCATCGTGATGCCTGAAGCCTCGGCGTAGGCGCGGGTCGTGTCGAAGAAGTCAGCGGCGGTTGCCAGACCCGTTGGCTGAACGAGCGCGGTCGTCCAGCGGACGTCGTAGCCCGTAACCGTCCCGGTGGCGCCGTCGTCGCCCACCGCGGTCCACGACAGCGAGACCTGGGCGGTGCGCTCCTGACCGGCAACGAGGTTCGCTGTCAGCACAGGATCCGCAGGCGCGACGACGTCGACCGTCGTGGCGAGCGTCGTGTCGACACGGTTACCGGCTGCATCTTCGACGCGAATGACGAGGCTGCCGGTTGTGTCGTGGCCGAGAGTGACCATCAAGCTGACAGGCTGAGAAGCCAGCGTGATCGAGATTGGCGCACCACCGGGAGGGTTCACGCCGCCATAGAGGACTTGGGCCGTACCACCGATGGCCGAGCCAACCGTGAGGCTGATGAGGAGCTGGCCGTCCTGCGCGCCGGGGTTCGCGTCAGAGCGATAGCCCGCGACTCCCTGGCGCTCGTTCTCGTTGCCTGGCGCAACGAGGAAGAGCGTCGAGCCGGCAGGGGAGACGCCGCTGATCATCGGATCCGTCAGGTCCACCGTCACATCGACGGCGTCGAACGTCGGCTGAACACCGTTGTCCATTCGGACCTCGAGGTGCTCCGTTCCCTCGGGCAGCGAGACGTTAAAGGAGAAGCCGCCGACGCCGCTGGTCGTGGCCATGTCGACCTGCACACCTGGAGTGCCGCGGAAAAGTCGAACGAGCGCATTGGGGCAGTTGGGCGCCGTTCCAGTGAGCGTGTACTCAAGGGTCGTCGTCGATCCAGGCGTCGAGTCGTTCGACTTGTTCAAGAGCGCCGGAGTGCTCGCGGGGGCAGTCAACGAGACATTGCAACCGGCGCTCATCACGTTGATGACCTGAGTGGCCTGGCATGAGTTGCCGGCGACATCCGTGATTGTCGCCGTGACGGTCTGCATCGCGCCGTTCATGTAGTTGATGATGCCGGTCGAGGAACCGGAGGCGATAGCGGGCAGATTTCCGCCGCCGCCAGCCGTTGAGGTGATCACGGGCACCAGCCCGTTCGCGTTGGCTGCAACGACTGTGGTCTGAATCGCCGGGTTGCTGAAGACGGTCGACCCCATGGGAGCCGTCAGCATGCAGCCGCTCGGAGCTTGATTGTCGACACGGACATTGAGGCCGGTGGTCGTCGCGGCGTTGCCGGCGGTGTCGCGACACGTCGCCGTCAGCGTGTAGTCGACCTCTCCCGTAGAGGCGACGGTGAAGTCGTTCGAGAAAACCCCGCCGGCAGGGGCGCCGCCCGCGGACAGCGTCGCGCCGCCGGTCATTGCGATCGTAACCCCCATCGCACCAGTGACGTCCGTCGAGGTGCTGACGCTGGCGCGCACCTGATACCCGGCGGCAGCCGACGCATCGTCGGCAATGCCGAGCTGGGCCTTGTTCGGAAGCGTGAAGGCACAGGTAGGGGCGACACGATCGATGCGCAGGTTCGCGACCGCTTCAGGGTTGACCGTCGTCGACCCAGAGGGGTTGTTCGCGTTGTTTGCCGCATCGACCACACGCACCTCGAGATCGAACGTCGCGTCAGTGGTCGCAGTCACGCCGAGGCCCGAGAGCGTGACGGCAGCAGCGTTGGCCGCGGTCGTCCCGGAACCGGCAGTGCTCATGTCGGCGCGATTCACGACGGTGACGGAGCGACCGTTCTCGATACCGACGAACGTGATGTTCATCACAGGAGCGCCCGTCGGAAGCTCGGTCGCGTTGAGAATGTTGTCGGCATTCGAGTCCGCGGCGAAGGTGATTCCGGTCACTCGCGGACGAACGGCGTCGACGATGTACGCGACAAATGCCCCTGGGTCGGCCATGCCGCCGGCGGTCACGAAGACAGGCTTCAGGCTGTAGGTACCGTCGGGGAAAGTGAAGGTCGAAGCCGGGCTGGGGACATTGGTCTGATAGACGAAGCCGACTCCGTCGGGACACGTCACACCTGCGTCGGTCAACGGGATGTCGGAGCAGATGGTGCACGTGCTACCCGTTGGAGGCGGCGCGGGGGAATAGGTGAGCTGGCGTTGAACGCCGGGAGTGCCCGCCGCGAGGTCCTGCGCAACGTTCAGCGTCCCCGCCGCGGGGGTCACGATCGTAGGCGTCTCGAGGCTCACGACGACCAACACGGTCGCGGTGGTCATGTTGCCCATGCCGTCGTCGATCGTCGCTTCAAACCGCAGCGTCATTCCGCCAGAGCTCGCGAGCATCGTGCTCTGCTGGAATGTGCCGCCAGCATTCGCCGCGCCCATGCCGATCAAGGTCCGCATGGCGCCGCTGACCTGTTCCAACCGTACGGTGCGACCCGCACATGCGGTGCTGGTCTGCATGACGAATGTGTACGCGAGCTGGTTGTTCATCACGATGCCGCTCGAGCGGGTGAGCGTTGCCGGGCTCGTGGCCGGAGTCGCGAACGAGATCGGGCACCCCATGCCGCCCGTCACCGTGAACGACGACATCGCCGTGTTGCTCAGGTTTCCGGCGGCATCACGAACCGTGCAGCTGATCGTGTACGAGCCAACGTTGAAGTTCCCGGTGCCCATCGCGACGCCGTTGCTGATCGGGAACGGCCCACCGATGCCGGGCGGGTTCGACGTGCACTGCATGTCGACGCCCATCAGATGCGGGCTGGCACCATCATTGACGGTCGCCGTCACGGGGATCGTGAACATGTTGTACGTGCCGCCGTCGGCAGGCGACGTGATGTTGACCACCGGGCCGACAAAGTCGACCTCGACCTGCCGGGGCGCCGAGCACGTGTTCCCTGCATTGTCGCTTGCCGTCACGACGACGCTGTACGTCGCAGTTCCGGTTGCCGGGATGGTGAAGTCGTGCAGCAAGCCGTCGTTCATCGGCGGCTGCATTCCCGTCATCTGGGGCGCCGCGCCGCCCGTGAGCGAGAGTTCGATCTTCGTCGCGCCCATCGACGTGCCGAAGGTGCGCAGCTGGAAACCCGGCGTGGTCGTGTCGGCGTCATCGGCCGGCCCGATCAGAGTGACGCTCGGCTCCATCACCATGCACGTCGGCTTCACCCGATCGATGCCCAGCAACGTACGTGCCTCAGGGTCCATCGAGACGTCATGCGTGCGGCCAGTGCACGTGATGCGCGCCTCGAGGTTGTACGAGCCTTCGTTCGGGTTCGTGAACCCGGCGAGCGTCACGCTGGCGACGCCGTTCGACGGGATCATTGCGACCATGCCGCGCATGGCTCCCGACCCCTGCTCGACGACGGCGAGCGAGCAGCCGGCCGCACGGACCGTCGCGATGCTCGCGATGATGCCTCCGGCCGCCGTGATCTCGGCGTCGTTCAGCACGCCCGTCGGTGCCGTGTCGCCCATGAACGTGAAGCTCGTCACGTCAGGAGCGCCGGTGGCCGACACCGTCACCTGAATCGTCTTCGCACCCGCGCACGAGGCCTGGTCGCCGACCCCGGGGGTCTCGACCGCGACGCGCACCAGGTTCGTGCCGGTCTCGAGCGTGACGCCGGTGAAGGTGGCCTTGTTGCCGCTCACGGTCCCCATGCGCGAGGTCCCGAACATCGTGCTCGACTCGAGGCGGGTCGACAGCGACGCGCTGGTGAGATCGACGTCGGCGCCGGCGCGCTTCGCGCTCACGGTCACATCGATGGTGCCGCCCACGTTCGCGCCCTCCATCGGCGTCTCGAACGTGACGTCGACGGTGCCACACATCTCGGGCTCGGTGCCGCATCGGCACGCCCCCACGAAGACCATCGCTGCAACCGCCGCCATCCACCGCATCGAAGTCGCTCCTCGCATCGTCAGTTCCTCTCGAGGTGAGGAGCCGTCGGACCTTCGGCCCCACCCATGTACCCGCTCAAGGCCTACACATTCATCGAATCGCTTCGAGCACTCGCTTCTGGACCAGCTCCGTCACGAACGTGACGGTCTCTCGCTCACACGTCGCGCGCTCCACGTCGAACTCCTCGCACAACATCGACACGATCTCGCCCAAGCTTCGCTTCCCATCGACCAGATCCATGATGCGCTCCCCCACCTCCGACACCCCACCCTCATCCTCGAACTGGTGGAACCCGCCGTCCGCCGTCGCCGCAGCCCAGCGCCCTTGAACCCGCTGCGCTGCCGTCTCGTCAGGCACCCGCAACACGCTCGCCAGCGTCACTGCCATCTTCCAGAACTCTTCAGAGAATTTGCCCCCCTACCGGCCCTTCGGGGCCTGATCTACGTACAGGAAACCGGTGAGTGGAGACAAGCGCCGCGTAGGCGTTGTTACCGCACGGCCGCGTCAAGCCCGAGCAGCACGAACAGCGCGAGTAAGTACAGCAGTGACGCTCCGAACAGCCTCCGCGCATTTCCTGCCGTCTGCGCGAACAGCCCTCGCACACCCACCGCCAGAAACGCCGCGCTGAACACCACCGCCCCCACGAAGTAGCCGAGCCCGGCCACCCCGACGAGATACGGCCCCGCCGCCACCGGCACGAGCACCACCAGATAGCCCACGGCCCAGCGCCACGCCGCCGCGTCCGACTTCGCCAGCGGCAGGCTCGTGAGCCCAGCGTTGCGGTACTCCTCTTTCCGGAACAGCGCGATCGCGATGAAGTGCGGCAGCTGCCACACGAACAAGATCGCGAAGAGCGCGATGCCGCCTGCAGAGACTCGACCGGTCGCCGCCGCCCAGCCCATCAGCGGAGGCAGCGCCCCCGGCAGCGCGCCCACCACCATCGCCCAGTGCGTGCGCGCCTTCAGCGGCGTGTACGCGAGCACGTAGCTCGTCAGCGCAAGGACCCCGAGCGCACCGGCGAGGGCCCCCGCCCCCATGAACAGCGCCGGCACCGCCGTCACGGTCAGCGAGGCCGCGAACAGCAGCGCGAACGCCGGGTCCATTCGGCCGGCAGGCAGCGGCCGCACCGCGGTGCGCGCCATGTGCCGATCGGAGTCGCGCTCCATGTAGCAGTTGAAGGCGTTCGCGGCGCCGACGGTGCCTGCGGTCGCGAGCAGCGTCACGAGCCACAGATGAGCCGGCAGCTCGAGGCCCGACAGCCACATGCCGCCAGCGCAGGTGAACAGCACCAGCAGCGACAGCCGTGGCTTCGTCAGCGAGACGACGTCGCGAATCACCGACGAAAGAGATCTCGGCTCGACCTGATCGGCGACGACGCGCATCGTTTCGGGCCGGTCCATTAGCCTTCATGAGCGATTCCAGCAAGTGGAAGGGATTAGGCGATTTGCGACCCTGCACACGTCCAGGTAATGACGCGCGCGATGCTGCAGCGGTCTCCACGCTCGTTTCAGATCTTCGCGGCCTTCACGCTGGCCGCAGTTCTCGGCGTCATCCTCTGGGGCGCCTACGTGCGCGCCACCGGCGCCGGCGCCGGCTGCGGAGCCCACTGGCCCGTCTGCAACGGCACCATCGTGCCCCGCGCGCCGTCGACCCAGACGTTGATCGAGTACACGCACCGCGTGACGAGCGGGCTGTCGCTGCTGCTCGTGATCGCCCTCTTCATCGCCGCCGTGCGCGCCCACCCGGCAGGTCACGTCGTGCGCCGCGCCGCTGGAGCCTCGCTCGTGCTCATGCTGCTCGAGGCCGCGCTGGGCGCCGGGCTCGTGCTGCTCGAGCTCGTCGCCCTCGACGCCTCGGTGCGCCGCGCGGTCGCGATGTCGCTGCACCTCACCAACACCTTCGCGCTGCTCGCCGCCCTCGGCACCTGCACCTGGCACGCGCTCGCCGGCCCCGGCCGTGCGCGCGTGCGCTCGACCCTCGCGCTGAGGGTGGGCATCTTCGGCTTCGTCGTCGTCGGCATCAGCGGAGCCATCGCTGCCCTCGGCGACACCCTCGCCCAGCACGGAGTGAGGAACGCGTTCGTCGACGTGCTCATCGGCCTCCGGGTTTCCCACCCGCTGCTCGCGCTCACCGAGTGCCTGCTGCTGTTGGCCATCGGCTCGCAGCTCTGGGCGCAGCGCCCTGGCACCCGACGCCCGCTGACGGCCTTCGCCGCGCTCTTCGGGCTGCAGCTCGCCGTGGGCGCGTTCAACGTCGCGCTGCTCGCTCCGGTGTGGTTGCAGATCGTGCACCTGCTCGTCGCCGACTGCGTCTGGCTCGCGCTCGTCGTCGTCGCCCGCGTCGCCACGACGACGCCCGAGCCGCACGGTGCGCTTCAGCAGCCGCCCGTGAACGCGGCTGCGTCTGCCCTCAACGGCTGAGGGTAAACGCGGCCAGGTCAAAGGGTGAACCGGTTCGCGCGCGCGGACGACTCGTGAACGAGGCGACTACTTCATCTCGCCAGCGCACTCGCCCTTGGGCTCGACCTCGAGGTACTTCTTCGCGAGGTCCTTGATGCGCTCGCCATCCTTCGCGTCGCCGCCTTTGCGAAGGAAGCGGACGAAGTGGCAGATGGCGGCCGGGTTCTCAGCGTCGGCGTTGATCGACTTCTCCCAGTTGCCGCGCGCTGCGCCTTTGTCGCCCTTGCCGTCGAACATCGCGGCGAGCTCGTCGTAGATGCGCGAAGCGGTCTGGGCGTTGGCGAAGCTCTGCTGGCCGGCGAGGATGCAGTTCTCGATCGCCTTCTCGATGTTCTTCTTCTCTTCCTTGTAGATCTTGCAGAGCATGTAGAACGCCTCGGGCGTGCGCTGCTTCGACTCGGGCTGGCGCGCGGCCTGAGTCGCCTTGTCGAGCACGCTGATCGCATCGTCGAAGCGCTTCTGCTTGTAGACGACCGAGCCGAGCATCGTCATGAGCTTCAGGTTGTCGGGGAAGGCGGTGAGCGACTTGCGAAGCTCGGCTTCGGCGTCTTTCTCGCCGCCCTCTTTCGCCATCAGCACTTTGCCGATCTCGATGCGGTAGTGCACGCGCGTGCCGTTCGCCGCGATCGCCTTGCGGATCTCGGCGGCCGAGTCGTCGATGCGGCCCTCGAAGAAGAGCCGCTTGCCCTTGATCAGCGACAGCTCAGGGTCGTTCTTGTCGAGGCTGAAGGCCTGGTTCTCGGCGGTGAGCGCGTCGGCGCGGGCCTTGTCTTTGTCCTTCGGAACTCCGGTGCCGTCGTAGAGCTTCTTCTGGAACTCGGGGTCGGCGTACTGCGGAATGTCGCTGGCAGCGCGCGAGATGAGCAGCGACTTCAGCATGTACGCGAGCGCCTGCTGGCGCGGTGACGCCGGCGGGTTCGCCTCGATCACGCCCTTGATGGCCGCGGCCTGGCTGATGTACCCGCCGGCCGGCTCGGGCTGATCGAGCACGAGCGTCGCCGTGCCGAGGATCGAGTCGACGTGGTTGCGCTCGAACCGCTTCGCGGTGTCGAAGTTCTGCAGGGCGTCGCGGTCGAGGCCGCGGCGGCGGTTCAGGTTGCCGAGCGCCGCGTACACCCGGGCGTCGTCTTGATTGAGCTGCTGCGCCTTCTCGATGGCCTCGCGCGCTCCGTCGAGGTTGCCATCGTTCATCATGATGATGCCCTGCGTGAGGTACAGCTGGGCCGAGCGGCCATTGGTCTCTTCGATGCGCTTCGCGAGCTTCTCGAGCGCCTCTTTCGAGTTGCCCGCGTAGAACGGGATGAGGCCCTCGGCCGCGTACAGCCACACCGAGCGATCGCCGGTCTTCAGGCCGAGCGCGAGGTGCTCTTCGGCCGCCTTGCGATCTTCGTCGCCGCCGCCGTGCTCGCCCCAGCGAATCGCATGCGCGTACGCCAGCATGCCGTGCGCCTGCACCGACTCGGCGACCGCCGCGAGCGCTTCGTCGGCGTTCTCGATGGCCTTCTTGTACGAGTCGTAGCTGTCGTGCTTCAGCTCGGACGCGGCCGCCTTGAGCGCCTTGCCGGCCTTCGCCTTGCGCTCGGAGTCCCACTTCTTCCAGAACGCGAAGCCGCCGCCGCCCGCGAGCGCGAGGATCAAGATGCCGATCGTCAGCGTCGGTGAGCCGCCCTTCTTGCCGCGGCGCCGCGCCGGGAGCTCGCTGATCTCGCTGATGCTCGACTGCGACTCTTCGGGAGGAACGTACGCAGGGCGGCGCTGCGTCTGCGGCCTGCGCTGCTGAGGCTGCCCCTGCGCGGGCTGACCGACGACCTGCGGGCCGGGCGTCTGCAGCGTGCCGGGAGGAACGGTCGGAGGCCGCTTCTGCCCCTGGGCCTGCGCTCCGCTCGCGCCGTTCGTGCCGTTGGCGCCGTTCGTGGGCGCCTGAACCGGAGGAGGAGGCGGCGGCGGGGCCTCTTTCACGGGCACCGGCACGCCGTGCTGCTTGAACAGCTCGAGGGTGTCGGGGTCGTTCGGGTCGAGCTCGTACGCCTTGAGCAGGTTCGCCTTGCCAGGCTCGCCCTCGCCGCTCTTGATCTGCAGCGCACCGGTGAGCCTCAGCGCGGCCTTGTCTTTCGGAGCGACCTGCAGCGCGCCGGCGAGCTCCTCGAGCGCCTTCTTCTCTTTTCCCTGATCGGCGTAGACGCGGGCGAGCAGGACGCGAGGGTCGGCGTTGTTCGGGTGCGCCTTCACGCCCTTCTTGCAGACGACCATCGCCTCCATGAAGCGGCCCATACCGAGGTACGCCTCGGCGAGCGGACGGTACGCCTCAGAGGAGGGATCGGTGGCGAAGGCGTGTTCCAGCTTCGCGAGCTCTGCCGGGCTCAAGGTTTTTTGGGGGCCAGCCATCGGGAAAGACGGGATTCTATGGCACCGGTACGTCTAGCGGGTCAATTGACATTTGACACACCGAGTTGCGCTCAAGTATCTGCCGCGCGTCAAGAAGTCGCGGCGGTGTGCGGGGGTGTAGCTCAGTTGGGAGAGCGTCGCGTTCGCAATGCGAAGGTCGTCGGTTCGATCCCGTCCACCTCCACTCTGTCACCGCCGCGACTTCGAGACGCTTCATCCGAAAATCAGGAACGCGGCGAGCACGATGCCCAGCACGAGGCCCGAGCCGATCGCGATCCACATGAGCAGCGCCTGCTTCTGAGCGGCGAGGTTCTTCGAGCGACGGCGGCCGGGCACGAGCTCCTGCTTCGAAGGGGCCTCGTCGGTGCGCTGCTGCGGTGGGTCTGAGTCGCCGTCGATCATCGTGCGACCCTCGTCGAGGATCGCGACGCTCTCGGTGCTCGGCATGTTCGCGTCGAGCGGAGGGCGGCCCTGCTGCGTCATCTCTTCCAGAGCCGGCTCGGTTCGCCGTGCGTTGCCCTTCAGCGCCGGCGGCCCCTCGAGCAGCGTGCGCGGCAGCTCGGGTTGCGGCGGCGGCGCGAGCACCGTGCGCGGCTCGTCTTCCGGGTAGCCCGGAGGAGGCACCGGCATCTTGCGCTTCGTGTTCGTGACGGTGCGGACCTCGGCGGTGCGCTCCTCGGCGAGGGCCTTCTGCGGGCGCTCGGTGACGGTCTTGAACTCGTCGCGCGTCGTGCGCTGGCGGGTCTGCACCTCGGGCAGCAAGTCACCCAGGTCGGTCGACGATGGGTCGCCGATCATCGAGAGGATGTCGGCTTGCCGCACCTCGAAGTGGCGCTGAATGAACTCGGCCCGCGTCTGCTGCGACCACATCTCGTCGCCGGCCGCCTTCTCGATCGCGTCGGACATCTCTTTCGCCGACATGTAGCGCTGGGTGCGATCGCGCTGCAGCGCCTTCATCGTGACCGCGTCGAGCGCCGCGGGGACCTCGCGGTTCTTCGCGCTCGGCGGGTGAATCGGCGCCTCGAGCAGCGCCTGCACCTCTTCGGGCAGCGTGTTGCGGCGGAACAGCCGCTGACCGGTGAGGCACTCGTGAAGGACGACTCCGAGCGAGAAGACGTCGGTGCGGCCGTCGAGCTTCTCGCCGCGCACCTGCTCGGGGCTCATGTAGCCCGCGGTGCCTTTCACGGTGCCGGCCTGCGTGAGGTTCGGCGTGTCGGTCTGCCGCGCGATGCCGAAGTCGAGCAGCTTCACCGTGCCGTCGAGCCCCACCATGATGTTCTTCTCGGCGACGTCGCGGTGAATGACGGGGCGCGAGCGGCCCGCGGCGTCGGTGAACGTGTGGGCGTACTGGAGCGCGAGCGCAGTGTCGCGCACGACCGAGGCGGTGAACCCGATGGGAATGGGCTCTTGCGCCTGGTGGCACGCACGCGCGACCTCGACGAGCGTGGCGCCGGGCACGAACTCCATCACCATGAACAGCTCGTCGTCTTCGTGCACCAGCTCGTAGAGGTGCGCGATGCCCTGGTGGTTGAGCGCCGAGGTGATCTTCGCCTCCTTCACGAACATCCGGAGGAACTCCTCGTTGCGCTTGACGGTCTCGAGGATGCGCTTGAGCACCACCGGCCGCTGAAAGCCGCCGACCGCCTTCTGCCAGGCGAGGAAGACCTCGCTCATGCCGCCGACTCCGAGCTTCGCCATCACGTCGAAGCGGCCGAGCTTCTTGCCCGCGTAGCCTTCGCGTTCGAGCGCTGGAAAGTTTCCGGTGGTCGGCACTGTGGCTGGCGGAGGATACCGCGATCACACGAGCGCGAGCGCTTTCAACAATCGTCCTTCGTCCAATGATCGCGACCTGCGTCGAAGATCACGTTCGCGCTCAGCTCGTTCTCAGCGCTCCGGCTTTCGTGAGGCGGTCGACGTCTGCGTCGGTCACTTCCAGCAGCTCTGCCAGCACCGACTTCGTGTGCTGCCCCAGTAGGGGTGGCGCTGCTCTCGAGGCATCGGCTCCCGGGAGCGGGCTGCCGACGAGCGTCAGGTTGCCTGCCTTCGGGTGCGCGAGCGTCGGGAGCATGCCTCGCTCGGCGAGCGACGGGTGCGAGAGCGCCTGCCCGACGTCGAGCACTGCGCCCGCCGGTATGCCCTTGGCCTCGAGCGCCTCGAGCCAGTGCTTCACCGTCTGCTTCTTGAAGCGCGACTGAAGCTCTGCCTGCAGCGCCGGCCGGTTCTTCACGCGCTCGGGGTTCGTCGCGAACCTCGGGTCGCTCACGAGCTCGGGGCAGCGGAGCAGCGCGCACAGCTCGACGAACTGCGAGTTGTTGCCCACGGCCAGGTTGAACAGCCCGTCGCTCGCCTCGAACACCTCGTACGGCGCGATCGACGCGTGCCGGTTGCCCAGGCGCCGCGGCTTCGTGCCCGCGTTCAGCGCTCCCGCAGAGTGAAACGTCAGCACCTGCACCGTCGCGTCGAGCATCGAGACGTCGAGCGTCGCGCCCTCACCGCTCTTCTCTCGCGCGTACAGCGCCGCCAGGATCGCCTGCAGCGCCGTCATGCCCGTGAGCAGATCGCTGATCGGCACCCCGACCCGCGTGGGGGGCCCGCCCTCTTGGCCGGTGACCTCCATCAGGCCCGATAGGCCCTGCACGACCGCGTCGTAGCCCGGCGTCTGCGACTGCTGCCCGAAGCCGCTGATCGAGCAGTAGATCAGCCGTGCGTTCGCTGCGCGCAGCTCCTTCGCGCCGAGGCCGAGCCGCGCCGCGACGCCGGGCCGGAAGTTCTCGACCACGACGTCGCACTTCGCCGCGAGCCGCTGAACGAGCGCCTTCGCCTCGGCGTTCTTCAGGTCGATGGCGACCGACTTCTTGTTGCGGTTGATCGACAGAAAGTACGTCGACTCGCCGTTCACGAACGGAGGGCCGAACGCGCGCGTGTCGTCGCCGCCCTTCGGCTCTTCGATCTTGATCACCTCGGCGCCCAGGTCGCCCAGGCCCATCGTGCAGAACGGGCCCGCGAGCACGCGAGAGAGGTCGAGGACGCGAACGCCCGACAGCGGCAGCTTCACGCCGGCGCGGGCTCGGTGTCGGCGGGCACGGTCTGTGGAGGAAGCGGCGTCGTCTCGGTCGCCACCTCGATCACCTGCGGCTCGGGAGCCTCGGGGGCTTCGGCCTCGGCCTCGACCGGCGGAGCTTCCTTCTTCGAGCCCTTCGGCGCGCCAGCGCCCGAGCGGCACGTGCGGCACCAGGGCTGATTGCGAATCGCGCCGTCGGCCATCTTGCGCAGACCGAACTGCGTGAGGGGCTTCATCGACCGGCACTTGAGGCACATCATCGTGATGAGCACCTCGTTGCCCTCGGCGTCGTAGACCGCCGACTTGCGACGCTTCCGCGGCTCCTTCGGAGCGTTGGGGTCTCGCGGCGCCTTCACCTTTTTCTCAGGCGCCGGCGTGAGCATCGGCGTCACTTTGTAGAGCACGGTTCCTCCCTCTCCGTTCTGCTGGTGCGAAGACTAGATCAACGCGGCGATCGATTTCACTGCCCGCGGCCGTCGGCCTCGGACGGGGGGCACTTTTCCTTGTCGGAAACGAGCGTCACCCGCCCGAGCTTGGGCGCCTCGAGGGGCGCCTTCTTGTTCTGCCAGAACGCGACCATCGCATCGCGGAAGTTCAGCTCGCGGTTCTGACCGAGGTCGATGCGCGACGGGTCGATCGTGGTGAGCACTCCGGCGAGGCCGTCGCCGCCGCGCGCGAGAAAGTCGGGCATCACGACGCGGTAGGTGCCCGCAGGCGCGATCGCCTTGCCGCCCTCGAGCGTCAGGCCCTTCAGCCGCTCGGGCGTCACGCACTTCGAGAGCTTCACCTGAAGGCCCGAGACCTGAAACACACCCTTCCTTCCCGCGTAGGCAGCCTTCATTAACCGGGTCAGCTCTTCGCCGCTCAACGTCAGCGTCGCGACGGCGTTGTCGAACGGCATCACCTCGAACACGGCTCCGTACGTGAGCTCGCCGGCCTTCAGGTCGGCGCGCAACCCTCCGGGGTTGACCAACGCGACGTCGGCTTTCTCCATTCCGCGGAGCGAGTCGGCGAGGAAGCTGCCGAGCGTGCTCTCGGCCTCGTAGTTGCGGCCGAGGGGCGACAGGACCTTCAGGCCGAGGCGCTTGTTCTGGAGCTCGGTGACCTTGTCGAGCGCGGGGCCGATGATCCGGGCGACGGTGGCGTCGGGCGCGATCGGCGTGCCGTGAAAGACCGCGCCGACGGGCTTCACGTCTTTGCCTTTGAGCGCGCGCGCGTCGCACGACTGCGTGGCTTCGTCGACGATCTCGCAGATGGGCTGCACCGGCTGCAGCTTCGTGAGCGCGGTCTTCACCGACTTCGTGACCGGGTCGACCCAGAGCTCGATGGTGCCGAAGGCCTTGCCCATGCCCGGCGTCTCGATGACGGGCGTGCGCTGGAAGAACTGGCCGATCGTCGCGTGCACGTGACCGGCGACGACCGCGTCGAACGTGCCCGGCGGCAGCGCCGAGAGCATGGTGAAGACCTCGGCCGACTCGATGTCGCAGCTCGAGGTGTCGTAGGGGTCGGTCACCTGGCCGCACTTGCCGCCCGCGTGCATCACGGCGATGACGACGGCAGCGCCCTTCTCGCGCAGGCGGTGTGCGGCGGTCTCTGCCTCGGGAGCGAGGGGTGCAAAGCGCAGCGACGCGACGTTGATCGGCATCGTCGTCTGTGGCGTCTGCGGCGTGGTGAGGCCGACGAGGCCGATCTTGATGCCCTTGCGCTCGAGGATGAGGGTGCCGTCGCCGGGCAGCCACTCGGGCCGCAGCTTCGAGTCGCCCTCGTAGATGTTCGCGGACAGCAGCGGGAACTTCGCCTGGGCGATGCGCGCCTTCAGCACGCCGAACACGTCTTCCTCGGGGTCGTGCACGGTGACGTGCGGGCCGACGGGGCCGAAGTCGAACTCGTGGTTGCCGATCGCCGCGGCGTCGTAGCTGAGCGCGTTCATGGCTGCGATGACCACCTCGCCCTCGGAGAGGTTCGAGGCGAGCGTGCCCTGGAAGAGATCGCCGGCGTCGATCAGCAGCACGCCGCCCGGGTTCTCTTTGCGGAGCACGTCGAGGTACGTCGCGAAGGCCGCGAGCCCACCGGCGCGCACGCCGTTCTCGGCCACCGACATCACCCAGCCGTGAATGTCGTTCGTGCCGATGAGGGTGAGGTGAACGGGCTCGGTCGTCGCCGGCTGGGCGGCGGCGGGCGCGGTCGAGGGCGCCGGCGGGGCCGGCTCCGGCTTCGGTTCTGTGGTCTTGCACGCGGCGCATGCGAGCGCCGCCGCCAACATCAACTGCCTGATCATCTACAGGTTCCCATCATGCACGTGCCGCCGTCGCACGCCTTACCGTTGCAGTCGGAGTCGGCGCAGTCGAGCAGCCCATCGTGGTCATCGTCACGGCCGTTGTTGCAGGGAGCTTCGCGCGGCACGCAGGCCTGAACGAAGACGAAGCCGGCGTCGGCGGGCATCGGCGTGCCCGAGTCGACCCCGGCATCGACACCGGCATCGACACCTGCGTCGAAGCCCGCATCGAGCCCCGCGTCGACGTCGCCGCCGTCGACCTCGCCGGCGTCGGTCGGGCCAGCGTCGTTCATACCGGCGTCGGTGACGCCCGCATCGGTCATGCCGGCGTCGGCTGGCCCGGCGTCGAAGGGGCCGGCGTCGACGGGGTCGAAGCGGCCTCCGCAGTTGGACCCACCGTCGGCGGTGCAGGACACGTTGAGGCACGAGGGGTCGGCGCAGTCGATGCTGCCGTTGGTGTCGTTGTCGACGCCGTCGCCGCACGCGGTCTCGCGGCAGACGAACTCGGAGCACTGGGTGCCGGCGGCGCAGACGACGTTGCAGGCGCCGCAGTGGTTGTTGTCGGTTCGAAACACGAAGCCGTCGTCTTTTCCGTTGCGGCAGTCGTCGTCGATGTCGTTGCAGATCTCGGCCTTCGGCGCGTAGTCGCTGACGCAGGCGACGACGCCGCCGTCACAGATGTTGCGGCCTTCGCCGCAGGGGCCCTCGGCGCCGGTCATGCAGGCGTCTCCGGCGATGGGGAAGGTCTCGTCGATGCGACCGTCGCAGTTGTCGTCGGTGCCGTTGCACTGTTCGGTGCCGCACATGCCGGAGGGGAAGCAGAGGCCTCCGCCACCGAACTGGGTGATGCACTCATAGCCGCCGCCGCAGTCCGCGGCGGTCTTGCACGAGAACTTGCCCTTGTTGGGGTCGACGGGCGAGCGGCAGGTGGCGACGAAGACGAGCGCGACGAGCGGCAGGGCGATGGGGAGGCGCTTCGTCATCAGAAGTGGCCTCCGATCATGATGCCGCCACCGCCCGGGGCTGGAGCGGGCGTCACCTCGACGTCGGTCTCACCGTCGACGGGGCGGCGGATGTCGAGGATGAGGAGCACGACGGTGGCGACGAGGGCGGCGCCAGAGACGCCGTAGAACACGTTCGCGATGAGGGCGTTGCGCTGGGCGTCGAGCGCCTGCTGCCGGGTGCCGCTGTACGTGTCGGAGGCGGCGTCGTAGCCGTTGAGCAGGCTGTCGGCGGAGCTCTTCGAGAGGAAGCCGAAGGCGAGGCCGGTGCCGAACGTCACGACGGTGGCGACACCGGCGACGATGGTGGGTGCCGTGACCGAGAAGCCGGGCTTGTCGTCGTCTTCTTCCTCTTTGGGCTTTGCGGCGAGCGGGGCGATCTCGTCTTCGGTCTCGCCGGGCTTGAGCAGCATGCGGAACTCTTCGGTCGACTTCTGGTTCTGCTCGACGCTGACGAAGCGCTTCACGGTGAGGAACTTCGGCTTCTCGACCTTGACCTCGTACTTGCCCGGCTTGAGCGTCTGGGTGAGAGGGGCGACGCCCATGAACTCGTTGTTGATGCTGACCTGGGCGTCGCGGGTGGTGGCGGTGATGGTGAGGGTGCCGAGGGCCTCGCGCTCGCCGCGGAGAAAGCCGGGGATGGCGGCGTCGACGTCTTTCTGAAAGCGGCGCGACGCGATGAGGATCGAGCGATCGACCTCGCTGATGACCGAGAGGTTCGTCAGGTCGAGGAGCCAGAGCTGCAGCACGTAGTTCTTCTCGTCGCGGTTCAGCTTGCCGGTGATGGCCTTGGTGGCGCCGATGGCGGTGAGCTTCTCGGCGGCGCAGCCGGGCTTGTCGGCGCACTTCGTGAGCTCGTTGAGCGTCTTGTTGCCGAGCTTCTCGCGCAGCTCGTCGGGCGTCATGACGGTGCGCTTCGACTTCTGGGCCTCGGTGATGATGCTCTTGAGGACCTGGGTCGAGAGGCCGAGCATCCCGGGCGGCGCGTCGAGGTCGACGATCGCGATCTTCTCTTTTTCGGCGGCACAGAGCGCCGCAGCCAGTACCAGCCCCAGCATTGGGCCGGACACCTTACACGGGAGACGTGCCGAGTCGAGCTATACAAAGCGTGTGGTGCCCGCCGGTGGCCAGCCCGTGGTGGAGATCGAGTTCGTGGTCGAGCCGAACTACGACGGCTGGCGGCTGGACAAGTACCTGTGCGTGAAGATCCGCCGGCTGTCGCGGACGCGGGTTCAACGGATCATCGAGCGGGACCTCGTCGGCGGCCTGAAGGCGTCGAGCCTCTTGAAGCGGGGGCAGGTGATCCGGATCCGGCGGCGGATGCTGTCGGAGCCGGACGACATTCCGCCGCCGTCGGCGCTGGGCACGCTGTACTCCGATGATCAGCTGCTGGTGCTCGACAAGCCGGCGGGGCTGCCGATTCACCCGACGGCGCGGTACCACCACGGCACGCTCGTGTCGCAGCTGAAGGAGCGCGGGCTCGAGGCGTTTCCCGCGCATCGGCTCGATCGCGAGACGAGCGGCATCGTGGTGTGCGGGCGCACGCTCGAGGCGTCGCAGCGGCTGATGGAGGCGTTCAGCGGCGGGCAGGTGAAGAAGCAGTACCTCGCGATCGTCGAGGGCTCGCCGCCCGACACGTTCGAGGTCGACGCGCCGATCGCAGAGGGCACCGAGCTGATCCGCATCGCGGTGCGCATCGACGCGGCGGCGGGCAAGCCTGCGCGTACGAGCTTCAAGGTCGAGAAGCGGTTCGGGGCCTTCGCGGTGGTGCGCGCGTTTCCGCTGACGGGCCGGCAGCACCAGATCCGCGTTCACCTGAGGGAGGCGGGCTTCTCGATCGTGGGCGACAAGATGTACGGGCCCGACCCCGGGTACTTCGACCGGTTCTCGAAGCAGTGCCTCGAAGAAGAGGCGTGGGAGCGGCTGAGGCTGCCGAGGCACGCGCTGCATGCTGCGGCGATTGAGTTTCTGCACCCGGTGAGCAGGCAGAAGGTCTCGTTCGAGTCGCCGCTGCCGGCGGATCTCGCTGAGTTCGTGGAGGGGAAAAGAACCGGGGACGGGAAAGGAACCGGGGAGGGGAACGTGTCGGGGCCCGGGACCGGGACCGGGAGCGTGGAGCGGCCCGGGGGCGGGTAGGCGGCACGGTCGATGCCCGTGTTTCCGCCCCTTGAGGCGGTTCGGGGCCCCGGCCGGTCAACGGACCCGGTCGCGTGCCCCGGCCCTGGCGCGTACCCCGAGCCGGCCCCGACCCCGAGCGCCCTACCCGCTCCGTCTCAACTGGCGAGCTTGGTGAGGTACTTCCCCGAGAAGCACGCGTTGCAGAACGAGTCGAACTTCGGATCACCCACCGCCTCGCCCAGCCCCTCCAGCGAGAGGTAGCCCAGCGAGTCGGCGGTGACGTACCGGGCGATCTCATCGACCGAGTGAGACGCCGCGATGAGCTCGGTGCGCGAGGGCGTGTCGATGCCGTAGTAGCAGGGCCAGGTGTTCGGCGGAGACGAGATGCGAAGGTGCACCTCTCGCGCACCGGCGGCCTTGAGCATCTTGACGATCTTCCGCGACGTGGTGCCGCGCACGATCGAGTCGTCGATGACGGCGACGCGCTTGTCTTTCAGCGTCGCGCGCACGGCCGACAGCTTCAGCTTCACGCCGAAGTGGCGAATCGACTGCTGCGGCTCGATGAACGTGCGCCCGACGTAGTGCGAGCGGATGAGCCCGACGTCGTAGGGGATCTTCGAGCCCTCGGCGTAGCCGATCGCGGCCGGCACGCCCGAGTCGGGCACGGCGATGACGACGTCGGCGTCGCACGGCTGCTCTTTCGCGAGCTGGCGCCCGAGCCGCTTGCGCGTCTCGTAGACGCTGAGGCCGAACAGCGTCGAGTCGCTGCGCGCGAAGTAAACGTGCTCGAACACGCACCGGCCGGGCTTCGCGGCGTCGAACGGCCGCGACGACTTGAGCCCCGAGTCGTCGATGACGACCATCTCGCCGGGCTCGAGCTCGCGGAGCAGCTCGGCCTCGATGAGGTCGAGCGCCGTCGTCTCGGAGGCCAGCACGTACGCGTTCTTCACGCGCCCCAGCACCAGCGGCCGAAAGCCGTGGGGGTCGCGAACGGCGACCATCTTCTTGTCGGTGAGAAAGAGGAGCGAGTAGGCGCCGCGCATCTGGCGCAGGGCGTCGACGACCTTGTCCTCGAACGTGGGCGCCTTCGAGCGCGCGATCAGGTGGATCACGGCCTCCGTGTCGGAGTCGGACTGGAAGATGGCTCCGCCCTCTTCGAGCTTCTTCCGGGTGGCGTCGTGGTCGACGAAGTTGCCGTTGTGGGCGACGGCGAGCTGGCCTCCCGAATAGGCGACCACCAGCGGCTGCGCGTTCTTCCACATCGTGCCGCCCGCGGTGGAGTACCTCACGTGCCCGATCGCGGCGGGGCCGTTGAGGTCTTGCAAGATCGGCTCGGTGAAGACGTCGGCCACCAGCCCCATCTGCCGGTACGACTTCAGCGCCCCCGAGTCGTTCGAGACGATGCCCGCAGACTCCTGGCCCCGGTGCTGGAGCGCGTGCAGGCCGAGGTACGTGAGACGGCTTGCTTCCTCATGCCCGTAAACTCCGAAGACTCCACACATGGTGAAGAGGCTCTAGCAATAACGGGGGCCCATTTCCCACTTGACTGGTCGGGGGGTCGTCTCGACAGGAACCCTCCTGTTGAGATACGGCGCAGCGAGTCAATCGGGCACATCCCTTGAAGGAAGTGCCACAGAAAGGTTTCACACTTTGGCAACCCCGGGGGTCGACAACGCAGGTCGGGTATCACGCCTGTACCGAAAGTTCGGCCCCGCCATCTATTCGAGATGCCGGAGGCTCTTGAAAGATGACGCGCTCGCGGAAGACGCGACGCAGGAGGTTTTTGTGAGAGTGATGCGCCACATCGAATCGGCACCCGACGATGCCGCGGCGCTCGCGTGGATCTACCGCATCTCGACGAACTACTGCCTGAACCTGATCCGCGATCGGGGTCGCCAGGCAGAGCCGGTCGACGAGATCCCCGAGAGCCCGTCCGAGCATCCTGAACCCGAGATGCTCGACCGCGACCTCGCCATGCAGCTCGTCTCGCGCGCGCCCGAGAACCTCCGTGCGCCCGCGGTGCTGTACTACATCGACGGCCTGGAGCAGGAGCAGGTCGCCCGGACCCTGGGCATCTCGCGACGCACCGTCATCAACCGGCTGGCCGAGTTCACCAGCCGCTCCCGAAAGTTCATGGTGCGCGGAGGTACCGTATGAATGCCCGCGGACATCTCTCTTCCGAGACCATCGACCTGCTCCTGATGTCTGCCCTCACCGGCGAGCGCCAGAACGAAGCCAAGGCGCACCTCGACGGCTGCCCGCTCTGCCAGAAGCGGTGGACGGAGCTGAACGAAGACAAGGCCCGCTTCGAGCAGTTCGTGTTCCCGCGAACGCTGCAGAAGCTCGAAGAGCGGCTGGCGGCTCCGACGCTGATGGAGCGCCTGCGCGCCGGCTGGAAGCTGCTCGTGCCTGCCGCGGCCGGCATCGTGGCCGCGTCGCTCGCCGCCGCGGTCTACGTCGGCGGCAAAGACCGCACGCAGACCGAAGACGACGTCTACATCGGCATCAAGGGCAGCGCGTCGCTCGAGGTCTTCGCGAACCGCCCCGAGTCGAACCAGTTCTTCTCGGTGAAGCCCGGCACGGTGCTGAAGCCGAAAGACAAGATCCGCTTCGTGGTGAACAGCGCAGGCTCGAAGTACCTGCTCATCGCTTCACGCGACGGCGCCGGAGCGTTCACCGTGTACCACCCGTTCGGAGCCCAGCAGAGCGGCCAGGTCAGCACGGGTCGCGTCGAGCTGCCGGGCAGCGTCGAGCTCGACGAGGTCACCGGCAGCGAGCGGCTCATCGCCGTGTTCTCTGACTCGCCGGTGCCGGCCGACGCCGTGAAGTCGGCGCTCGAGTCGAGCCCGCAGGACCCGAAGATCGAGAAGGCGAAAGTGGTGTCATGGGAGTTCGTGAAGGCCAGATGATCTCGCGAGGCCTCGCCCTCGCGATCGTCTTCGCGGCGCTCTCAGCCTCGGCCGAGACGCGCCGCGTGGCCATCGTGGTGGGGAACAACGCCGGCAGCGGTGACCTCGCGCCGCTGCGCTACGCCGAGAACGACGCGGGCAAGTTCGCGCGCGTGCTCGTCGAGCTGGGCGACGTGGGGCCCGACGACGTGCTCTTGCTCCAGGGTCGCCGAATGGCCGACCTCGAGCGGGCGATCGCCGACGCGAAAGAGCGCGTCAGCGCGTTCAAGCGCGTGCCCGACACACGAGCCGTGCTGATCTTCTTCTTCTCGGGTCACTCGGACGGTGAGTCGCTCGAGCTGGGCCAAGAGATGCTGCCGTACGCGCGCCTCAAGGCGATGCTGCTCGGCACCGGCGCCGATCTGCGCGTGGCGATCGTCGACGCGTGCAAGAGCGGCGCAGGCTTCCGCGAGAAGGGCGGGCGCCCCGCCGAGCCGTTCGTCATCAAGCTGTCGGACACGCTCGTCGCGAGCGGCGACGCGTTCATCATGTCGTCGGCCGCCGACGAGTCGGCGCTCGAGTCGAGCGAGGTGATGGGCAGCTACTTCACCCACAACTTGATCTCGGGCCTGCGCGGCGCGGCCGACTCGTCGGGCGACAAGCTCGTCACGCTCGCCGAGGCCTACCGCTTCGCGTACGACCGCACCGTCTCGGCGACGAGCGTGCTGCCGGTCGGCGTGCAGCACCCCTCGTACGACTTCCGGCTCTCGGGCCAGGGTGAGCTCGTGCTCGCGTCGCTCGTGAAGCCTTCGGCGACGCTGGTGGTGCCCGAGGGCTCCGAGCGGTCGCTGGTGACCGACGTGGTTCGCGATCAGGTGATCGTCGAGCTGCCGCCGGGGCCGATTCGCGAGGTCGCGCTGTCGCCCGGCCAGTATGGGCTTCGGCTGATGAGGGGCGGGCAGTCGTTCGGCGGGCGCGTGACGTTGAGCGAAGGCATGCGCCGCATCGTGAAGTGGGACGAGCTGACGCAGCAGGCGACGGGCATCGCGGTGGCGCGCAAGGGCGAAGGCGGGCCCGAGTACGAGCTCGCGACGCGGCTGCCCGAGCCCAAGCCCGCGGTGCGGGTGCCGGCGTCGGTGTCGCTCGGCATCGGCATGAGCCGCGACCTGGCCGACATGCTCGTGGGGGCGCCGATGGGCCTCTCGGCCGTGCTGCGGCTCGGCTTCGAGCCGACGATCGGCGACGGCCTGACCTTCTCGGTGTGGGGTCAGCTGCCGTCGATGATCGGCGGGCGCGACTACCAGAGCGGCGGGCTGCAGGTCGGCGGCGTGATGGGGCGCATCGGCTACCGCTGGGCCTTCAACGTGAGCCGCTTCTGGTTCGGGGTGGGGCCCGAGGCGGGCGGCGGCGCGTTCGTCGAGACGGGCCTGCTCGAGAACGCGGCGGGCCAGCGCGAGATCCGCACCGAGGCGGCGGCGTGCCCGGTGCTCGCCCTGCGCGGCACGGCGCGGCTCAAGCTCTTCAGCGTCGTGTCGATGGCGCTCGATCTCGACTTCGCGGCCGGCGCGCTGATGGTGAACGGAGCGCTGCAGTTTCTGCCGCTGCCGTCGGGCACGCTGGGCCTCGCGCTCGACCTCTGAGCGCGTCAAGCGGCTGACGTTGAGGCTGGCGCAGTTCTCGCACCCGGGGGCCTTGGCCCATGGGCTCCGTGCTGCTGGTCGAGGACAACCCCCTGACGCGTCAGGTCGCGCGGCGCAGCCTCTTCGAGGCGGGGCACGCGGTGCTCGAGGCTGGCAGCGGGAGCGAGGCCATCGCGCACCTCTCGAGCCTGCCGGTCGACCTGGTGCTGCAAGACGTGGGGCTGCCGGACATCGACGGCCTCGAGCTCGTGGGCAAGCTGCGCGAGCTGAGGCCTGGCGCGCTGCCGATTCTGGCGTTCACGAGCCACCCCGAGACCGAAGCGCTGCTCGACGCAGGCTTCACGGGCGTGCTGAGAAAGCCGTTCGACGTCACGTCGCTGGCGGCGACGGTGAACGTCTACCTGCCGCAGGTGGCCGTGCTGAAGACGAGCCGGAGCGTGCTGGTCGTCGACGACGACGTGGCGCAGCTGCGGCTGATGTTCGAGTGCTTCAAGCGGGCGGGCTTCGAGGTGCGCACCTCGAACGCCGGCAACGCGCTGGAGCGCCTGCGCCAGGGAGGCGCCGACGTGGTGGTCGCCGATCTGTTGAGCGCGGTCGACGGCTTCACGCTGTGCGAGCAGCTGCGGCGCCGGGGTCACCGGGGCCCGGTGCTGCTGACCACGGCGCACGAGGTCACCGTCGAGGTCGCGCAGCTCGCGCGCTCGGCAGGCGCGCAGGGCATCGTGCAGAGGTCGGCCGATCTCTCGGAGCTGAAGACGGCCGTCGACGCGGTGCTCGAGGGCCGCGACGTGGCCCCTTCGCCGAGCTCGAGCCTCATCGAGAAGATGCGCACGGCGGTCGCGCAGCGGTCGGACTCGGCGCGACGCTTCAAGATGTGGAAGGCGATGTCGGTGGTGCTCTCGCGCCTGGGGCTGGTCGCGCGCGGCCGCCCGCTGGCCGAGCTGCTCGACGAGGTGCTGGTGGCGCTGATCGACGCCTCGGGCTTCTCGTGCGGAGCGGCGTACCTGCGGGGCAACCGCGGCAGCCTCGAGCTGCGCGCGCAGCTGGGGCTGGGGACATCGACCACCTCGGTTCCGCCGTTCTGGCGCGAGCTCGACCTGCTCGACGCGCTGACGGTGAGCGGTCGGCCGTACGCCTTGAAGGGGCAAGACGCGCAGCGCCGCTATTGGCTCGAGCAGATGAAGGTGTCGTCGGCGCTGCTGATCCCGCTCACGGCCGGAGGCAGCACGGCGGGGCTCATCGTGCTCGCGACGCACCAGCACGACATGTCGGACGACTGGCTCGAGGTCGCGCACGCCGTCGCGGGGCCGGTGGGCCAGGCGATCGAGCTCGTGAGCACGCTCTCGCGGATCTCGGCGTCGGAGCACCGGTTCCGCGGCATCGCGGAGTCGATCGGCGAGGCGCTGGTGGTGACGACGCCGGGCCGGTCGATCGTGTACGCGAACCCGGCGGCCGAGCGTCTCTTCGGAGCGCCGCTGGGCGGGCGGGCGCTCGCGAAGCTCTTGCCGTTCGAGGGCGACGCGCACGCGGGGTTCGCCGCGCGCTGCGACGGCGGCCAGGTGCCGGTCGAGGTGTCGCGGCGGCAGTTCGAAGACCCGCCGGGCACGACGAACCTGGTGTTCGCGATTCGAGATCTGTCGGTGCAGCGCGAGCTGGCCGAGCTCGAGCGAATCGCGACACGCGACCCGCTGACGGGCCTGTTCAACCGGCGGCGCTTCGATGAAGAGGTGGCGCGCTGCCTGGCCGAGAGCCGGCGGCACGGCACTCCGGGAGCGCTGGTGATCTTCGACCTCGACCGCTTCAAGCCGATCAACGACACGTACGGGCACGCGGCGGGTGATGCGGTGCTGCGCGCGGTCGGCGAGGTGATCGCGCGCATCACGCGGAGGTCGGACGCGGCGGGCCGCTTCGGCGGTGACGAGTTCGTCGCGCTGCTGAACCACGTGAACGGCCCGGGCGCGATGGCGTACGCGGCGAAGATCGTCGCCGGCATCACGGAGCTCAAGGTGCCGTTCGAGGGGCACACGCTCACGGTCGGAGCGAGCGCGGGCATCGCGCTGTTTCCGCAGCACGGCACCGAGGCCGACCGGCTGTTCGCGGTGGCGGACGCGGCGCTCTATGCGTCGAAGCGGGCGGGGCGCGGGCAGGTGACGACCGCGACGGGCTCGAGCCCGAAAACGGCGCAGAATCCGGCGAGTTGAAGGGCTCTCAGGCCTGGGGAAATTGTTTGCACACCCTGGTGCCGGGGTGGGTCCTAACGCCACGACGGCCGGCAGTTCTCACAAGGCCGTCTCCCTCACAACTTACCGGGGCCGCGGGGCCCCTTTTACTGGAGTGTCCAGATGGGTCTCATTCTCCTCGTCATCGGCCTGGCCGCGCTCGGCTTCGGCTTCCTGCAGCACCTCAAGGGCAAGCGGATTCTCGCGGCGCCGTTCAAGAAGACGGGCGACATCGCTCGCGACCCGACGTCGTCGGATCCGAAGGGGGCGCTGAGCACCGAGGGCAAGGTGAACCCGCCCGCGCAGCAGCTCTTGTCGCCGTGCTCGAAGACGCCGTGCCTCTACTACGAGGTGAAGATCGAGCGCCTGTACGAGAAGGAAGAGAAGACGCAGGACGGGTGGAAGACGGTGAAGGGCTCGAGCACGCTCGACACGCTGAAGGGCGGCGCGGTGGCGACGCTCGATGACGGCACCGGCGCGATTCCCGTCGACTTCTCGAAGGGCGGCGACTTCGACAACTTCAAGGCCGGCTACAAGAAGGAGCTGAACGGCCGTGGCTGGTCTTCGAACATCCAGTTCGGCGAGCTCTCGTACGACATCCCCGTGATCTCGTCGTCCGACGGCCACACGATCGGCTTCAAGGCGACCGAGCGCTTCATCCCGGTCGAGGGCAACCTGTTCGTGCTCGGCAAGATCGAGAGCGGCAAGATCGTGAAGCCGGGCTGGCGCTCGCTGATGGTCTCGAACAAGGGCCGCGACGGCCTGCTCGCCTCGACGGCGAAGAAGAAGAAGTTCTCGCTCATCGGCGGCGGCGTCGGAGCGGTGGCGGCGATTCCGCTGATGATCTTCGGGCCGAAGGCGGACCCGGCGGATGACACCTCGTGCCACAGCCAGATCGCGGACGTGCAGAAGGCCTGCGACGACAACGTGACGAGCAAGTACGGCAACGACTACACGTGGACGGTCGCGAAGGACGGCAAGTACGAAGTCAGCGTCACGCCGCCGACGGGCAAGACGTACACGCTGCACCCGCAGATCACCGTGAAGAGCGCGTCGGGTGAGCAGATCGCCGAGGTCACCGAGTACAGCGGCAAGACGAGCACGACGGTCGAGGTGAAGGCCGGCACGTACACCGTGACGGTGAAGGACTCGGTCGGCGACACCGTGAAGGGCGGCTACGACTACAAGCTCGAGATCGCGTCGCTGAACAAGCAGGCCGATGCGAAGGAGCCGGCGGTCGCAGCGAACGGCGAGGCGGGCGAGGCTCCGGCGGCGGCTGCTGCAGACTCGGCTCCGGTGCAGATCGACGCGTCGAAGCTGGCGGCCGAGCTGATGGCTCGCCAAGCGCACTACGACGGCAAGACGCTCGAGGTGAAGGGCCAGGTCGCGGCGGTCGAGACCGACGTCGACATGACGATCGTCATCTTCAACACGCCCGACTCCGTGACGGGTGAGCCCGCCGGCGTGACGGCGACGCTGCCTGCGAAGGCGAAGGTGAAGAAGGGCCAGTTCATCACCGTGCGCGGCCTCGCGAACGACGACGACAGCGGCATCATCCTCTCGAGCGCGGAGCTCGTGGCGAACGGCAAGTCGGTCGCCGCCGCGCCCAAGGCCGGCGCCGGGAAGAAGCCGGCTGGCAAAAAGGTTCAGCCTCGGAACTCGAAAAAGTAGTCCCGACGTTCCACCAATGCTGTGAAGGAGCGCGACGCTTGGACCGGGCGCGCGTTCCGCGAGTGGGCCTGGCTCCGATGAGGGGTCAGGCCCTTCGTGTTTCTGGGGTGACGTCCGATTCCCGGCGCGCTGCTTCGTGGGCCGCTGCAGAAGGAGGCCTGGTTTCGTCGAGGGACCGGGCCCTTCGTGTTTCTGGGGCTGGTATGAGGCGGGGCAGTGCCCAAGCGGAACCGTCTCAAAGCCCTCGGCATGGCGGTGCTGCTCGCCGTCGGCGGCGCGTATGCGCTGGCGAGCTGGGACTGGTGCCCCCGCAGCGACGGCCCCGCGCCGAAGATCGTCTCGCGGCTGCAGGGCCACGGCCCGCTCGAGGCCGGCGCGGCGGCGGTCGAGATCCACGTGCCCTACCCCATCGTCACCGCGGGCTACGGCCCGCCGCTGCGCGCCGTCGTCTCTTCCGGTGCTCCCGTCATGGCCCGCGCCATCGTCTTGCGCGAGGGCGAGCTCACCTTCGGCCTCGTCGCGGTCGAGCTCCTGCTCGTGCCCGACGACATCGCCGTCGAGGTCCGAGCCAAGAGCGGCCTCGGCGACACCTGGGTCGCCGCCACGCACACGCACAGCTCGATGGGCGGCTTCGACCAGCGCCTCGTCGCCGAGCTCGCCGGCACCGGCCGCTTCCGCAGCGACGCCCGGGACGCCGTCGTCGCCGCTTCGCTCGAAGCGCTCAAGGCTGCCGCGCTGAAGCTCGCGCCCGTCACGGCCGAGGCCGGCCACGGCACCTGGAGCGGCAGCGTGCCCCGCTCGGGCCCTGCGAGCGACACCGGGCTTCACCGCCTGAAGCTCGGCGACGCCGCCGAGCTCGTGCTGCTCGCCGCTCACCCCACGACGCTGAAGCCGCCGGCCGCGGCGCTCGACCCCGACTACCCGGCGCGCCTCGCGGGCGATGCGGGCACGCGGCTGGTGCTCCAGTCCGCCGGGGGCAACGCCACCACCGAGGGCGACGTCGTGACGGCCGCGACGACTGCGCTCGACGCGCTCGGGCTGCAGGCGCTCAGCGAGCCGACGCTGTCGGTGACGCGGGTGGAGGTGACTCCGCCCGCGCCCGACGCGACCCGGCTCGTGCCGCGCCTGTTCGCGATGCCCGGCCACAACTTCCTCTGCGCCTCGGCGCCGCGGCGCGCCGAGATCGGCGTCTTCAAGCTGGGCGACTTCGAGCTCGTCGCGCTGCCCGCAGAGATCACGCTCGGCTCGGCGCAGGCGCTGGGCGTCACGCCGCTCTCGCTCGCGAACGGGTACCTCGGCTACGTCGAGCCCGCCGAGGTCGTCGAGCGCGGCGAGGGCGAAGCGAAACGGCAGTACTACGACAAGACCCTGCTCGACGCGCTCGGCGCTGCCGTCGCAGCCGGCCGTCAGCCGTAGACCGGCAGCGTGAGCGGGTCTCCCGCGGTGATGACGTCGGGGTTCTCGACCTGAGGGTTCAGCGCGAGGGTGTCGGCCAGCACCTGGTCGGCGCTCGGCGCTGCCGTCGCAGCCGGCCGTCAGCCGTAGACCGGCAGCGTGAGCGGGTCTCCCGCGGTGATGACGTCGGGGTTCTCGACCTGAGGGTTCAGCGCGAGGATGTCGGCCAGCACCTGGTCGGCGCTCGGCGTGCCGCCGTGCTCGCTGCTGATGCGCCACGCGATGTCGCCGAGCGTGTCACCGTCAGCGATCGTGTACGGCTCGGTCTTCGCGCTCTCTTCGGCCTGCTCGACCTTCGCCGCGGCGTCGGCGATCGCCTCGGACGCTCCCTTCGCGCCGACCGGCGGCTCGGGAGGCGCGTCGAGGCCGCGCCGCTTCACTTCGACGTCGAGCAGCTCGAGGCGGCCGGCGAGCTTCGCGATCCGTTCAGCGTCACCGCCGCTCGCTTCGAGCAGCGAGAGCTCGAGCTTCAGCTGCGCCTGCTCGGCGACCAGCGCGCCGTCGCTCAGCGCCTTCGCCGCTTCGCCGTACTCGGCGGGCGTCGTCTCGGGGTCGTCGACGATGCGCTGGGCGCGCTCACCGCGCACCGCCGCGAGCCGCTCGACGTAGGCGGCGACGTGCTGCGGGTCCGTGTCCGAGGAGATGGCTGCGATGAGCCGCTTCTCTTCGCCGGCGAGCTCGGGGTCCGAGAGCTGCTTCAGGCGCGCCTGGTAGACGTCGATCGGCGTCGCGGGGTCGACGAGCTCGCGGCGCTGGAGCTCGGCCTGCGCGGCGGCCAGCCGCCACGCCGCGGCTTCGGCCTTCGCGGGGTCGCGGTCGACGCCGGTGGTGGCCTCGTCGTAGCGCTCCTGCTGCTTCGCGATCTCGGCGTTCAGCTGCTCGCCGCTCATGCCGCCGAGCTGGCGCGCGTAGGCCCACTTCTCGAGCGCGTCGTGGCGCAGCTTCTCGGTGCCGTCGGTCAGCTGCAGCGGCCGGCGGCGCGGATCCTCGAGCGTGTCGCCGAGGTGCTCGCGGATCATGCGCTCGGTGGGCGTCGGCACCGTCAGCGCGGTGCGGGTCATCGACTGCGCGGTGTGAACGGAAAACGGGCTCTTCTGAATGGGGGTCATGTGCGGCTCCTTTGAAGGGGAGGAGCGCGCTCGGCCGATTTCTCCAATTCGCCCGGCTGTAAGGCCCGCTTACGAGAGCAGCCAGAGCGCGAGGCCGGCGGCGAGCGCCACGCCCGCGAGCAGCACCGCGACGAGCGAGACGGTGAACGCCGTGTTGGCCTGGTTGGCGAGCGACTGCGCGCGGTCGAGGGAGAGCGAGCTTTGGGGCCGACTCGGGGAGTAGCTGCCGTAGAGCTGGCCCTTGAGCACGCTGCCGGCGATCACGGCCGCCAAAGACGTGAGGCCGCTCGCGCCGGCGAGCGCGAACACGGCGCCCGTGCCCAGCGAGCGCGCCGAGGCCGGCGGCGCCGCGGCGGGAGCGGGCACGACGATGACCGGAGGCGCCGCGACCGCCGCCGCCGGCTCGGGGGCGGCCGCCAGCGGCAGGCTCGCGAGCGCGGGCTTCAGCGCGCGGGCGAAGGCGCGCGCCTCGTCGGGCAGCACGGCGCCGAGCTTCGGAAGCTTCACCAGCGTGGCGCGCTCGGCGAGCGGCGCGGGCTGCGACGGGTCGAGCGCCGAGATGCGCAGCACGTACTGGTCGACGACGTGGCCCACGTCGACGGCGATGACGACGTCGACCTTGAGCAGGTGCAACAGACCGATGAGGCAGACGCGATCGTTCTCGCAGCTCTCGGCGCTCTGCACGCCGCTCGCGGCCATGCGCCTCTTCGCCTCGGCGGCGCCGACGACGCCGGTGATCTGCTCGGCGTCGAGCGCGTCTTCGAGCGCCGAGGTCACCTTCGCGACGACCGGCGCCCCCACGTCGACGCGCCGCGAGACCACGATGGCGACCGTGGGCTGGGCTGCGACGAGCGCCGACGCGAGCAGTGCCAGCAAGCGCGGGCAGGCTACCACCGGGCTCACCCGATTCGGCGCACGCGCGCCGCGCCGGCTACCGCTTCTTGACGTAGCCGGCGCGCACGGCGTCGAGCACGCGCTCGACCTTCTTGAGGTCGTCGACGCTCTGGGCGGCGCGCGCGCGTTTCTCGGCGTCGTCGAGCAGTAGAGCGGCGGCAGCGTCGGACTTCGCGGCGCGGCGCAGCGAGTCGATCTGCGCGAGCAGCTCGGCGCGCCGTGTCTTCACGTCGACGGGGCGCGGCGCCGGTGCCTTCCTGGGCTCGGGCTCGGCCGCTGCGGGCTGCTGCGCCGGCTCGGGCGGGGCCACGACCGGAGGCGGCGGCTGAACGACGATCAGCGGCACGGGCGGCTCGGGCCGCCGCCTCAGCGCCGCCAAGGTCGCGACGGCGGCGAACCCCACGAGCGCGGCGACGGCGGCGATCGCGACGAGCGGCAGCCGCCGCGGCGCTGCGACCTCGGGCGCCGTGACGGTCGCGCCCTCGCCGAGCGGCCGGCCGACGGGCTCGGTCGTGTCGTCGGCGGCGACCTTCGCGAGCGCGCCGGCGCTCGTGCCGGGCAGCGTGCGAGCGAGCGACGTGAGCATCTCGAGCACACGCTCGGCGGTGCCGCGCACCTGCGGCTGCTTCGAGAGCAGTCGCGCGACGAGCGCCTCGAGCGCAGGAGGAACCGTCGGCGTCAGCGTCGAGACCGCCGGAGGCTCGGTGTCGAGGTGCTGCGACATCACCTCGGCGGTGCGCCCGTGAAACGGCCGCCGCCCGGTGAGCAGCTCGAACGCGATGACGCCGACCGCGTAGAGGTCGGCCTCGTGGCCCGAGGGCTCGCCGCGAACCTGCTCGGGCGACATGTACTCGGGCGTGCCGAGAATGGAGCCGGGCTGCGTGTTCGGGCGCTCGTTCGTGAGCAGCTTCGCGATGCCGAAGTCGAGCACCTTGAGCAGCCGCTTGCCGTCGGGCTCGTGCACGAGGAAGAGGTTCGACGGCTTCAGGTCGCGGTGCACGACGCCGGCGGCGTGCGCGGCCGAGAGCGCCGAGACGAGCTCGACGAGCAGCTCGACGGCCTCGCGGGCCGGCAGCGCGCCGGTGCGCGAGACGTAGCGGCTGAGCGGCTCGCCGACGAGGTACTCCATGACGAAGTACTGCTCGCCCGACGGCAGCTTCCCGAAGCTGAAGATGTCGATGATGTTGCGGTGCCCGATGGCGTTCGCCGCGCGGGCCTCGTCGACGAAGCGGCGATCGCCGCTCTCGGAGCCGCTGAGCTCGGGGCGCAGCACCTTGATGGCCACGGGCTTGCCGATGACCGGCTGCAGCCCGCGGTAGACCATGCCCATGCCGCCCTCGCCGATGCGGTCTTCGATGCGGTACTCGCCGACCGTCGCGCCGATCAGCGGGTCGACGCGGCGGGTGCGCTCGAGGGCGGCGTCGCCGGCCGCGAGGTGGCTCACGACGTCGCGGCAGCTCTCGCAGCCGTCGACGTGCTTCTGAAGCTGGAGCGCGGCGGGCCCGAGCAGTCGCCCCTCGGCGAAATCGAGCAGCTGCGCTTCTTCCGGGCACTCGTTCACGGCGACCTCACGTATCTTAGGAGGCCGATGGCCCGACCGAACAAGGAGGCTCTCGCGGCGCTCGAGCGCGCGCACGCGGCCTGGCCTGGCCTCGAGCTCGACGAGCCGGCCTTCCTGAGCTGGCTCGAGGCGCGGACGGGCGGCGCGGGCGACGCCAACGTCGAAGACCTCTGGCTGGTGAGGGCCTGCGAGCTCAACGTGCCGCGCTCGCTGGCGCTGTTCGAGCGGCATGCGCTCAAGCCGGCGCTGGCGCCGCTGCCAGAGCGCATCCGCGCGGACGTCGGACAGCGCGTGATGCAGCGGCTGTTCACGGGATCGGAGCCCAAGATCCGCCAGTACCGGGGGCGCGGCCGCGTCTCGCGCTGGCTGCACGTCGTGGCCCTGCGCGAGAGCCGCGCCGAGCGGAAGCTCGCCGAGCGCGAGACGCCCGACGATGATCTCGTGCGGCTCGCCGGCGCCATCACGTCGAGCGGGTCGACGGGGCTCGAGCGCGCGCTGCACCGGCAGGCACGCGGCGTGCTCGAGCGGGCGCTCGAGGCGCTGGGCCCAGACGAGCGCAGCCTGCTCGCGCGGCACTTCCTCGGCGGCGAGACGCACCAGAAGCTCGCCGACGCGCTGGGCATCCCGCGCAGCACCGTGGCGTACCGGCTGACGCGGCTCACGCAGCGCGTGCTCGAGTCGACGCGCAGCGGGCTGCAGGAGCTGGGGCTCACCCCATCGCAGCTCGAGTCGCTGCTCGGCGCGATGCGCAGCCAGGTGGATCTCACGTTCTCGATCCTCCGGGGCTCCTGATGCGGTGTGCGGTGGCTGCATGCGCGCTCCTCTTCGTCGGGTGTCAGTGTGCCGAGATCGACCCCAACGCCCTGTACGCCTGCGACGAGACCGGGCAGTGCCCGCCCGGCAAGCGCTGCGTCGAGAACCTCTGCGAGAGCGCGGCCGGCGGCGACGGCGGCGGCGCGGCGGGAGGCCACACGGCCGGTGGCGGCGCAGCAGGAGGCAACACGGCCGGCGGTGGCCGGGCGGGCGGAGGCGCGGCCGGCGGAGTGTCGCCAGGCCTCGACGGCATCTTCGTCGACCCCATCAACGGGCTCGCGAACGCCTTCGGCGACGCGGTGAGCCCGGTGAAGACGTTGAGCCAGGGCGTCGGCCAGGCGCGCACGAACAACAAGGCGTGGGTCTTCGTCGCGGAGGGGACGATCGTCGAGCCGAGCACGATCGACCTCGAGGCGCTCTCGGTGCAGGGCGGGTACTCGCGCACGAGCGACGGCGGCTGGCTGCGCGACCTCGCGGGCGCCGGCGGCTGCGGCGACGGCGGCCGGCCGCTGCTGCTCGGCGCGGCGATCGCGCTCATCTCGAAGCCCGCCGACGCGTCCGTGACGATCGAGTCGCTGTGCATCGTCGCCGCAGACGCGGGCAGCGGCGCCTCGATCGGCCTCGCGGTGATCGGCGGAGGCACGCGCACGGTGCTGCGCGATCTCGAGATCCTCGCGGGCCAGGGCGCACCGGGGCTGCCCGGCACCGACGGCGCGAGCGGCGACGACGGCGACGCCGGCCTCCCGGGCGCGAGCGGCCCGGTCACGTCCACCGCCGCGCGCATCGCGGGAGGCGACGGGGGCCGCAGCGGCTGCGGCGAGAACGGAGGCAACGGAGGGGACGGCGTGCGCCGCCAGAACGGCCAGGCGGGCAAGAGCACGAGCGGAGCGGAGGGCGGCATGCCGGGGCTCGGCTCGGCGACCCAGGACTGCCGCGTCAACTGCGCGTGCGGCACGCTCGACCTCGGCGGGTTCGACGGCGAGCACGCCGACGCGGGCGCCGAGGGCGATGCGGGGGCCGCAGGCAACCCGAGCGGCGCGGTGAGCCGCATGACGCTCTGGCAGCCGCTGAACGGCGCGACGGGAAACACCGGCAGACCCGGCGGCGCAGGCGCCGGCGGCGCGAGCGCTTCGGCGTGGTCGCTCGTCACCGGCAACCTCGGCATCTTCGAGTCCACGGCCTCGGGGGGAGGCGGCGGTGCACCGGGCTGCGGCGGCCGTGGCGGCCTGGGCGGAGGCAGCGGCGGAGCGTCGCTGGGCCTCTTGTTGATCGACGCATCGCCGCTGCTCCAGCAGGTGCGCGTGGCGGCGGGCAACGGCGGCAGCGGCGCGCCCGGCGGCCAGGGCGGCCCGGGCGGAGCGGGAGGCGCAGGCGCTCCGGGCGGGCCCGGCGTGCAGATCTGGTGCAGCGGCGGAGACCTGAGCTTCGACGGAGGCCCGGGCGCGCTGCTTTCGGGGCCCGCGCAGAGCAGCGGAGGCAGCGGCGGTAACGGAGGGCGCGGAGGTCGCGGAGGCTCGGGTGGCCCGGGCGCCGGAGGCCCGTCGATCGCCATTCTCTGCTCGGGCGACGCCGGCTTCGCGAGCCTGGGTCTCGTGCTGATCCACGCAGACGGCGGCGCAGGCGCAGCCGGCGCAGACGCAGGCCGGGCCGCCGACGCGTTCAACTGCAGCATGCGGTGACACGACTTCAGTCGATCTTGGGCCGGTACGAGCTCATGCCGTCGACGATGCGCCGCACGTAGAGCGCCTCGTCGTTGCCGTCCCACGACGGCGCGTACGTGTGCACGAGGCCGGGCCAGTCTTTCCGATCGATGAAGTCGCGGTACACGGTCGACATCAGCTTGAAGTAGGCCTCGACGCCCTGCCCGACCGTCGGCCACTTCGCGAAGCCGCTGACGCCGCTGACCGCTCCGGGCTGGCCGACGAAGCGCAGGTTGCCGGGGTTGTTGTTCTGCGGCGCGATGCCCGTCGTCATGAACTGCGCCTCGTGCCAGAACATCGCGAGCGCGAGCTCGGCGGGCACGCGGTACTGCTGGCTGAAGCGCGCGATGTTCGCGCCCTGCCCCGCGAGGCCCGTACCCTTCAACAGCGCGTCGATCTTCGCGGCGCTCGGGCCTGCGGGCGCCGGCGCCGTCGGCTGCGACGACGGGCCGAGCTTCGCGAGCGCGGCCTTCAGCTTCGCCTCGGAGCCGGTGCCGTACTTGCCCGACGGCGCGAGGCCGTGGTCTTTCTGGAAGCGCTTCAGCGCCGCCTCGGTGCCGCTGCCGAACTCGTCGGGGTGGGCGTCGAGCAGCGCCTTGCTGACGTAGCCCAGGCGGTAGAGCGCGGTCTTGAGCTGCTGCACCTGCGGGCCTTCGTCTCCGCGCTGAAGGCCGTGCGGCGGCGCGACGGCCTTGGGCTCCTTCGCGGCGACGGCCTCCCAGAGCGCGGCGCGGGTGAAGGGGCCGTAGTTGCCGAGCGCAGGGAGGATGCCGGCCTGCTGCTGCAGCTTCTTCACGGCGGCGGTCGTCGTCGGGCCGAAGTAGTCGTTCGACTGCGAGAGCAGGCCGAGCTTCACGAGCGCCTTCTCGAGCTTCAGCACGTCGGGCCCGCGATCGCCCTGCTTCAGCTCGGTCTGCGGCACCTGCTTCGTGACCGGGTCGACGGGCAGCTTCGGCGGCGGCGGCGCGGGCTTCGGCGTGTCGCCGCTCAGGTTCACGTAGAACTCGACCTGGCCGCGCGAGAACGTGTCGTAGACGTGACCGTGGTTGAAGTTGCGTGCGCCGGCCTGCGCGAGCGCGGGGCCGTTCGTGGCCGCGCCGGGCCGCACGACGCCGATGTGGCCGATGCCGGGTGCGTTGTTCTGCGAGGCGACCACCGGCATGCCCTGGGTCGCGTACGCCTGCGCCTCGGCCTCGGTGATCTTCTTCCACCCGTACTTCGAGCCGCTGTCGTGCAGCCAGTCGTTCACGCCGTTCGCGTCGAGCTCGTAGCCGCCGTTGCCATAGCCCGCGGGCGCCGGCCGACCGTCGACGTACACCCAGTGTGGCAGCTGCACGCCCATCGCCGACGCGACGTCCCACGCGAAGATGTTGCAGAACGTGTCGTCGATGCCGTCGCCGCTGGTGTCGCGAATGAAGTAGCGCGGGTTCGTTGCGACCGAGAACTGGTCGATGACCTTGTCGTAGGCCGTTCGGCTGCGCTGACCCGGGGCGTTCTTGTACGGAGGGTTGGTGGGTTGGCCGACGTTCTGTGACGACGTGCCGGGGGCGTAGGCAGGCACTGCTGCCGTGGTGACGCGAAGCATGTATGTGCTCCTTTCGAGAGGGAGGAGCCGCCTCGCGTTCGATTTCCAAAGCGCAGAGTTGTCGTCTTCCGTTACACGTTAAGGTCGCTCGAAAGCACGGCGCTCACGATGGAGAACGAAGCCTGGGAGAAGACGGTTCGCCGCGACTTCGCCGTGGGGCGAACGGTCGGCGAGTACGTCATTCGCCGGCGCATCGGCGAAGGGGGCATGGGCATCGTCTACGAGGCCGAGCACCCGCAGATCGGGCGGCGTGTCGCGATCAAGGTGATTCGGCCCGACCGCGAGGTGACGCGAGACCTGCTCGGCGAGGCCCGCGCGGTGAGCCTGATTCGCCACCGGCACATCATCGACGTCTTCGGCTTCGGCGAGCTCGACGGGCTGGGCCAGTACCTGGTGATGGATTTTCTCGAGGGCGTGCCGCTCGACGAAGAGCTCCGCGCGCGCGCTCCGCTGTCGGCCACCGAGGTGATCTCGATTCTCGACGACACGCTCGCGGCGCTCTCGGCCGCGCACGCGAAGAACGTCATTCACCGCGACCTGAAGCCGGGCAACCTCTTCCTGGTCCGCGAGTCGAGCGGCACGCGCTACGTGAAGGTGCTCGACTTCGGGCTCGCGAAGCCGCCGCCGGCGTCGGTGCCCCCCGAGCGCCGCACGCAAGAGGGCGTCGCGATGGGCACGCCCGAGTACATGGCTCCGGAGCAGGCGCAGGCGAAGGCCGTCGACGGGCGCGCCGATCTCTACGCGGTCGGCGTCATCGCGTTCGAGATGCTCACCGGCAAGGTGCCGTTCGAGGGCGACTCGGCGCTGGCCGTCGCGATGAAGCAGGTGTCCGAGCCGCCGCCGCGCCCGCGGGCGCTCCAGCCGTCGATTCCCGAGGCGCTCGAAGACCTGGTGCTGCGCTTGCTCGCGAAGGAGCCCGACCAGCGCCCGCCGACGGCCGAGGCGGTTCGCGGCGAGCTCAAGCGCGTTCGCCGCGAGCTCGAGGCTGAGCCGACGCGCATTCACAAGGTGAAGCCACCGGACGATCTGCAAGCGCGCTCGACCGAGCTGCACCGCGCGAATGCGACCCCGTCGACGCTCGACGCTCCGATGAGCGCGCCCGACACCCAGCCGGCCTCGCCGCCGGTGCCGAGAAGCCGCGGGGCGCTGCCGGTGCTGCTCGGCGCCGCGGCGCTCGCGATCGCCGGCACGGGGGCGCTTCTCGTCGTGAAGCCGGGCGCCGGGCAGCCGCCTGTCGTGACGCCGGCGCCCCCCGAGCGTCCGGCGCTCGTCGCGCCGCCACCCGACCCACAGCCGCCACCGGCCGTGCCCCTCTGGCCGACGCCCATCGTTCTCGAGGCGCCCGAGCCGCCCGCTCCGGAGCCGGCGCCGAAGCCGAAGGCGCAGCTGGCACCGGGGCGCAGAGCGCAGGTGCACTTCATCACGCACGGCTGCACGGCCGAGGTGTTCGTGAACGGCCGCTCGATGGGGCACACGCCGCAAGAGCCCGTGATGCTGGCCGCCGGCGAGTACACGGTTCGGCTGAGCAACCCGCTGTGCGACCCGCCCCAGTTCGAGGAGCGCCTGCTGCTGCCCGCCGGCGCGCGCCGCGAGCTCGTGCGCACGTTCAGGGCGAAGTAGGCCGGCGCGCCGGCGTCAGAGGTCGGCGAACTTCGACTTCTTGTCTCGCCTGCGAAAGAAGAGCACGGTCTTGCCGAGCTCCTGCGCGACGACCGAGCTCGTCGACTCGGCGAGCTGTTCGGCCGCGGCGTGGCGGGCGTCGCGCTCGTCGGCGATCTGCACCTTCACGAGCTCGTGCCGCTGCAGCGCCTCGTCGAGCGCTTCGCTCACCGCGTCGGTGACGCCGTTCTGCCCGACCTGGACGATCACGGCGAGGTGGTGCCCCAGCGCGCGCAGCTTGTGGCGCTGCTTGCCGGTGAGCGGGCCCTGCTTCGGGCGCACCGGGCGCGGCTTTCGGTCGTCGATGACGTTCATTTCATCATCCTCAGCTCTCGCTGCGCGTCGATGTGGTTCGCGTCGAGCTGCACCGTCTGCTGGAAGTGCCGCTTCGCGCCGCTCGAGTCGCCGAGCAGTTTGCTCATCATGCCCTGGTGGAAGTGCACGCTCGCGCAGCGCGGGTTCTTCTTCAGGCAGACGTTGATGTCCTTCATCGCCTCGACGTAGCCCGCCTTGCGGTCGGAGTTCATGAAGAACTTCGCGTAGCCCCGGTACGAGTAGAACTCGCCCTCTTCGGGGTTCGCCTTGATGGCCTCGTCGAGCATCTTGACGGCCTCGGGGAACTTGCGGGCCTTCACGAGGATCTGGCCCTTCTGGAACATCTCTTCCGCCGCGAGGATCTGCGCGACGTCGACCTGCTCGCCGGTGCCGCCGGCCTCGAGCTCGGCGATGTAGTCGGCGCGCAGCTTCTCGTCGACCAGCGTGCGGTTCGCCTCGCCGATGCGCGCGAAGACGTCGGCCTTCGCCTTCGCGAGCGCGTCGGGCGCTCCGGGAGGAACCGTGTCGGGGTGAAACTGCTTCGCGAGCTTGAAGTACGCGATCTTGATCTGCCCCGCATCGGCCTTGGGCCCGAGGCCGAAGATCTCGAAGTGGTTCTGGCCCTTCATCTTCTTGAAGAGCTCCTGCAGCTGCTTGACCTCGCCGTCGTACTCGCCCGAGTGCGCCGGCGCCGCCGCCACCACCGGCGCGGGCCTCGGCGGCGCAGGCGCAGGCGCCGCCGCCTGCGGGTGCATGACGGGGGGCGGTCGCGGGGCCGCCGCGGCGCCCGGCGAGCCTGCGGGGCGGGGCGGCCCGGCCGGAGCGGCAGGCGACAGCTTCGGCGGCGGCGGCCGCGGAGCAGCGGGGGCAGACGGCGCCGCGACCGGCTTCGGAGGCGCGGCGACCGGAGCTGGCGGCGGCGGCGGCGGCGGCTCGGGCTCGACCGTCGCCTCGAGCAGCGGCTCGGCCTCGACGAGCGGCTCTGCGGCGGCCGGCGGCGGCAGCTTCACGGCCGCGAACGACACCATCTCGAGGTCCTTCAACAGCCACGCGACGCGGAAGAGGTGATCGGCCTCGGGCGGGTGGGCCGCGGCGAGCTGCGAGAGGCTGCGCACGCCGTCGAAGTACGACAGCGCGCGAGCCTCGTGCGGCGTGAGGCGCAGCATGTCGAACCCGACACGCCCGCCCGACTTCATGACGGGGTTGTCGGCGACGTCGGTCATGCGCCGGCGGATCTCGGAGATGGGAATTCGGCGCGCCTGCTCGGCGAGCACCGACCAGCGGTTGCCGAGCGGCATCGCCTTGTGGGCGGGCAGCTCTTTCGGCTCGAAGCGAAACGCGCCGGTCTCTGCGGCGAACGCGCGCATCAAGATGTTGTTCGCGCGCGTGGCGAGGTGCGTGAACGCGGTCGACGGGTGGAGGATGCCGAGGCCGAACAGCGCACCGACCAGCTCGCCGCCGAACTTCGCCTTCTCGGCTTCGGCGCGGCCCAGCTGCTCGAAGCTCGCGAGCTGCGCGCGCACGAGGAAGGTGGCGAGTGCGTCGTCGGCGTGGGTCGAGTCGACGTACTCGGGGTTGCCCTTGCGGAAGTGCACCTCGATCTTCCGATCGGGCAGCTCGAGCGTGAGCAGGCCCGTTCGGTCGGTCGCGGCGATCAGGTAGTAGAGGTGCAGCACCGGCAGCTTCGACAGGTCGCCCGAGGGCGCGATCGTGCCGTCGCTGATCGGCGTCGCGACGTGCGCCGCGGGCGCGACCGGTGAGGGCGGCGGCGCGTGCACGGGCGCCGGCGCAGGAGGCGGCGGAGCCGAGGGCGCCGGCTGCGCAGGAGTCATCACCGGCGGCGGCGGCCGCTGCACCGGCTGGCCGAGGTTCGGCGCGTGGCGCTTGTCCATCGCGGCGCGGGCGCCGGGGCCCGCCATGGCGGCGGCGTTTCGGGCGGCGGCGTTCGCGACGGCGCCGGGGCCGGCGCGCAGGGCTCCGGGGCCGGCGATGGGCCCGCCTGCGGGAGCGATGGGCGGGCCGCCGGCCTGCGCCGAGCCCGGGATGGGCGGCGGAGGCGGAGGGTTCTGCAGATCGTCGCCGGGCACGATGGTGTCGCCCCACAGCTGCTTCGGCACGAACTGGCGGAGGTTCGGCAGCCGCCCGGGAAAGACGTACTGCGAGCCGTCGAGCGAGAGCTGCACGCGGCCATCGATGGCGCCGTTGTCGATCAGCAGCTCGACGGTCGCCGGCGCCAGCGGGCCCCACACCTTGCCCTTGTCGTTGCGAACGAAGATCTGCAGCGGCTGCGGTTCATCCATGGAGCGGCGTGAAGGCTACAGCACCACGCTCTCTTTGTGCTCTCCGAACACCGAGCGCAGCGCGTCTGAGATCTCGCCCAGCGAGCCCTCGGCCTTCACCGCCTCGTAGATGAGGGGAATGAGGTTGTCGTCGGAGGCCGCCGAGCGCTTGAGCGCGTCGAGCGCCCGCGTCACCGCCGCGTTGTCGCGCGTCTTCCGCAGGCCCTCGAGCGCCGCGCGCTGATCGCGCTCGACCGACTCGTCGACGCGCAAGAGCCCCTCGGGCGGCTTCTCTTTCACCTCGAACTTGTTCACGCCGACCACGACCGACTCGCCGGACTCTTGCGCGCGCTGGGCCTGGTACGCGGCGTCTTGAATCTCGGCCTGAGGGAAGCCCTTCTCGATGGCGCGCACCATGCCGCCGAGCTCGTCGATCTTCTGCAGGTATTTCTCGGCGCGCGCCTCGAGCTCGCCCGTCAGCGCCTCGAGGTGGTGGCTGCCGCCGAGCGCGTCGATGGTGTCGGCGACGCCGGTCTCGTACGCGATGATCTGCTGCGTGCGCAGCGCCAGCGTCGCGGCGCTCTCGGAGGGCAGCGCGAGCGCCTCGTCCCACGAGTTCGTGTGCAGGCTCTGGCAGCCACCGAGCACCGCGGCCATCGCCTGCAGCGACACGCGCACGACGTTGTTGAGCGGCTGCTGGGCGGTGAGCGTCGAGCCCGCGGTCTGCGCGTGGAAGCGCAGCATCATCGAGCGCGGGTCCTTCGCGTTGAAGCGCTCTTTCATGATGCGCGCCCAGAGGCGGCGGGCGGCGCGGAACTTCGCGATCTCCTCCATGAAGTCGTTGTGCACGTTGAAGAAGAACGAGAGGCGGCCCGCGAACGCGTCGACCTCGAGGCCCGCCTTCAGCGCCGACTCGACGTAGGCGATGCCGTCGCCGAGCGTGAACGCGATCTCCTGGGCGGCCGTCGAGCCGGCCTCGCGAATGTGGTACCCGCTGATGGAGATCGGGTTCCACTTCGGCACCTTCTTGCTGCAGAACGCGATGAGGTTGCTGATGAGGCGCAGCGACGGGCCGGGCGGGTAGATGTACGTGCCGCGCGCGATGTACTCCTTGAGCACGTCGTTCTGCACCGTGCCCGAGAGCTCGCTCATCGGCACGCCCTGCTTCTCGCCGACCGCGGCGTACAGGCACAGCAGCACCGGCGCCGTCGCGTTGATGGTCATCGAGGTCGAGACCTCGTGCAGCGGCAGCCCGTCGAGCAGCACCGCCATGTCGCGCACCGAGCCGATGCTGACGCCGACCTTGCCGACCTCTCCGCGGGCGCGCGGCGAGTCGGCGTCGTAGCCCATCTGCGTCGGCAGATCGAAAGCGACCGACAGCCCCGTCTGCCCCGACTTGAGCAGGTAGTGGTAGCGCTGGTTCGCGTCTCTCGCGCTGCCGAAGCCGGCGTACTGGCGCATCGTCCAGAAGCGGCCTCGGTACATCGTCGACTGCACGCCGCGCGTGAACGGAAACTCGCCGGGGAACCCGAGCGACTCGGAGATCTCGTCGTTCTCGGGCGACGAGAGCGGCGGCCGCTCGATGCCGCTCGTCGTCGCAAACCGGCTCTTGCGCTCCGGGTTCTTCGCGCGGGCCTTCTCGTAAGCTGAGAACCACCTCGAATGATTGGCTTTGTAGCTCGGCATGTGTGGGTGTGAGGGGCACCTTTGCCGACCTCACGTCGATAACCCTCTACCATGTCCGTCGACCGCATTCGCCAGAGCCTCCCTCAGCTCGTCGGCACCGACGGCAAGGTCGACGCGCGGAAGCTCGACCAGCTGATGCTCGAAGCGCGCGACGGCGGCGGGCTCGACGCGGCCGAGCGGGCCGAGCTGCTCGGCGCGGCCGACACGTTCGACGACTCGGGCAAGCAGCGGCTGTTCTCGCACCTGGCGGCGCTGGGGCAGACGGCGGCGTTCGTGAACCTCGAGGCGCGGCAGGCGCTGCGCGACGTCGAGGGGCGGTACGGCACGCTCGCGACCGACGTGAAGGGCCTCACGGTGCGCGTCGGCCTGTTCGACAACACGTTCGCGGTGAGCGGTCGGGCGGCGAGCGGCGGCGTCTTGAGGCTCGCCATCGAGGGCACAGAGATCTCGGTGCGCGTGAAGGCGGGCGACGGGCCCGAGAAGATCTTGAGCGCGGTTCGCAAGCAGCTGCCGCCGCAGGTCAGCGGCACCGTGCTCGGCGGCGACGCGAAGCTCTACGAGATGGAGTCGTACGGCGGCCTGCGCGCGGCGAAGAAAGACCCCGCGGCGCACCTGGTGCTCTACAAGCCGGCGGCGCTGGGCCTGCAGCCCGGCGAGAAGCCGCTGCGCGTCGTCGTCACCGGCTACGGCAAGTTCATGGGGATCACGGACAACCCGTCGGCCGCGATGGCGCAGCGGCTGGCCGAGGCGGGCATGCCCGGCGCGATCATCGAGTACCGGCGGCTCGACGTGACCCACGCCGGCGTCGACGCCTTCATCGAAGAGATGAAGAAGAGCCCGCCCGACGTGATCCTCTCGATGGGGGTGAGCTCGAGCTCGCAGCTCGAGGAGCAGCCCGAGAACGTGGTCGGCGCCGGCGAAGACGGCGAGAACCAGCCGATCGCGCCGGGCGAGGTGCGGCCCGGCGCTCCGCGAACGCTGCCGACCGATCTGCCCGTCGCGGGGATCACCGCGGCGCTGTCGCGCTTCGGAGCCGACCGCGTGGTCGGCACGTCGCTCAGCGACCCGGCGTACAGGCCCGATCGCAGCGCGTACCTGTGCAACTACCTCGGCTTCAACCTGGCCAACACGTTCGGCCCGACCGACGCGACGACGGCGGGGTTCGTGCACGTCACGTCGACGACGCCGACCGAGCAGATGCAGGCGGTGCTCGAGGCGGTGGTCGCGCGACAGCACGAGTGGCGGCGGCAACGCAAGGCGGCGTAGGCTGCGGCACGCATGTCGGGGCGCACGCGGTTCGGCAAGTACGAGCTCGTTGCACGCCTGGCGAAGGGCGGCATGGGCGAGACGTTTCGCGCCGAGCTCGTCGCGACCGCGGGCGTCGTCAAGCCCGTCGTCATCAAGAAGATGCTGCCGTACCTCGCGGCCGACCGGGCCCTCGTCGACGCGTTCATTCAGGAGGCGCGCGTCTCGGCGACCCTCACGCACGCGAACATCGCCCAGGTCTTCGACTTCGGCGAGGTCGACGGCGAGTACTTCATCGCCATGGAGTACGTCGACGGCCGCTCGCTCGAGGCCGCGATGGAGCGCGGGCGCAAGCTCGGCTGGGCGCGGCTGCCGTTTCAGCTCTCGGTGTTCATCGTCACCGAGCTGTTGAAGGGCCTGCACTACGCGCACACGCGCACGGCGCCCGACGGCAAGCCGCTCAACCTCGTGCACCGCGACATCTCGCCCGACAACGTGCTGCTCGGGTTCGAGGGCGAGGTGAAGCTCGTCGACTTCGGCGTGGCGAAGACGACGATGGCCGGCCGGCAAGAGACCGAGCCCGGGCTCGTGAAGGGCAAGTTCCGCTACCTCTCGCCCGAGCAGGCGGTCGCAAAGCCGCTCGACGCCCGCAGCGACCTGTTCACCGTCGGCGTCGTGCTGTACCAGCTCGTCACGGGCGAAGCACCGTTCGCGGGCCAGCAGCACACGGTGATGCAGGCGATCGTGAGCGGCGACTACGTGCCGCCGCGCGCGCGCAGCGGCGACGTGCCCGAGCCGCTCGCGATGATCATCGAGCGCGCGATGCAGCCCTCGCGCGACCAGCGCTTCGCGTCGGCGCAAGAGATGCTCGAGCCCCTCTCGCGCTGGCTCTACGGCCTGTCGCCCGACTTCTCGGGCGCGGTGCTGCGCGAGCTGCTCGGCCAGCTGTTCGATCAGGAGCAGCTCGGCGACGGCCGGCTCTTCGTCTCACAGCCGACCGCGCGCACGAAGCTGAGCGCCCTCGAGCCGCGGCGCGACCTGCCGGCCGCGACCCAGTTGGTGCCTGCGCTGCAGCGCACGACGCAGCCCGAGCAGCCGGGGCTGGGCGGCGACGCGCCGACCGGCCCGTCGACGACGCCCTCGGCGCCCGCCGGGTCTTCGACGGACCTTCGCGCCGCCCGGCGCGGGCCGCCGCTGCCCCTGCTCGGTCTGGCCGGGGCGCTGACCATCGCCGCAGCCTCGGTGATCGGCTTCGAGGTGATGAACGCCGACCGGGCCGAGGGGCTCGCGGGGTCAGAGGCGCGGTCGATGCAGGGCGGCCGGCCGGGGCAGGTGCCGGCCGTGCAGGTGGCGCCCGACGCTCGGCCGGCGATCGTCGACCCGACGCCCTCGGCGGCTCCGGTCGACGCGGTGCCCGAGGTGACGTTCGACGCCGAGGCCGCGCCGGTCTCGGTGAAGCTGACGAAGGCACACCAGGTCGTGGTGCCGACGACGAACTGCGTCGCCGTCGGCAAGCGGTGGCGGCTCGACCACGGCGAGGCGCTGCGGGTCAACTCGACGCCGCCCGGCAAGCCGCGGCTGGGCGTCGGCAAGAACGGCGAGCCGGTGATGAAGAACGTGGCCTACAACGGCACGTACAACACGACGCGCACCCTGCCGCTGTTCGCGCTGTTCCAGGGCAAGGGCCCTGCGCAGCTGTGGCCGGTGGCGGGCGAGATCACCGGAGCCGACGAGGGCACGCTCTGCACGTTCGGCCTGACCGATCGCAGCCTCGAGCAGCAGCTGAGCGCGACCGCGACCGTGCGCATCAACGGCACGGAGCACCCGCTCGTGCGCGCCGTCGTGAACGTCGAGCCCGACGATCGGTACCAGGTGCGGTCGTTTCCGCACGGCAAGTCGTGGGTGGTGCGGGTGAAGGACGTGCGGGCGCCGTGGCCGGTGCTGTTCGTGGCCGAGCAGAACACTGCTTCGGGCACGCCGAGGGCCATCGTGCTCGATCAGAAAGAGACGCTGCTCAAGAACCCGAAGTCGGTGTGGCTGACCGTGCCGGTGCTCGAGCTCGACGACGCCTACGCCCGCACCGTGGCGATCGAGCTCGCTCCGGGCGAGAAGCTCACCGAGAGCGCCGCCGACCTGCTCATGAAGAGCCGCCAGCAGTACGAGAAGCGGCGCTGGGGCGACGCCGCGCGAACGCTCGACAAGTGCATCAACGCGTACCCCGCGTTTCCGGCGTGTCACCAGATGCTCGGCGCCACGTTCGCCCAGCTCGGCTACTCGGAGGACGCGAAGAGCCAGTACCTCGAGTTCTTGCGGCTCGCTCCGAACGACTCCGAGGCGCCCGCGGTGCGCAAGGTCGTCGAAGAGTACGAGGGCCGGCTCGGCGCGGCGCCGAAGAGGCCGTAGCCGGGCCTCACGGCCGCGGTCGCAACCCGGCTCCGTTTCCCCTCAGGGCGTGGGGCTGAAGGCAGCCCAAGTGCGCTCGAGGCCCGGCGAGCGGTAGGCCTTCAGCGAATGAGGTTGCCCAGCCGGTCACGGAGCAGCGAGCGCAGCGACGGCTCGGGCGACTTCGCGAGGGCGTCTTCGAGCCCGAGCAGCAGCCGGAGCGGCCGCGCCCGGAGCGCAGGCAGCGCGTCGGCGATCGGGGCGGGCTTCTGGGCGCGCTCGAACGAGGGCCCGCCGGCGACCAGCGCCGCGGGGAACAGCGCGCTGAGCCGCGCGAAGAGCACGGCCTCGGCCGCCGGAGCGCCGCGCGGCAGGGTGAGCGTGAACGGCCCGAGGCGCTCGCGGTCGACGACGTACGCGCAGCAATCGACGGCGCCGCGCTCGAGCGCTTCGAGAGGCGCGGTGTTCGACTCGAGCGCCCACGCAGAGACGCCGCGCTGCAGCGCCTGCACGAGCCGCGCGAAGTGATCTCGCGTGAGCGTGTCGCCCGGCATGAGCAGCGCGACGTACTGGCCGCGCGCCTCTTCGACCGAGGCCACGATCTCGAGCGGCTTCTGCGACTGCCGCTCGAGCGCGGCGACCGTGAGCTCGCGACCGGGGCCCTCGAAGACGACGGCGCTCAACAGGCCGGCCGCGCGCAGCGGCAGCGGCCGCGGCGGCCCGCGCCGGCACACCCAGAGCCAGCGATCGGCCGCGGCCTCGGGGTTGAGCTGCTCGAGCAGCGCGCGCAGGGCGGCCTCGGCGTCGAGCGCGAGGCCGGTGGGCTCGAACGCGGTCACGACGCGATCGCGCGCGACGACCTCGTAGCCGGCGGCGCCGAGCCACTCGTGCACCAGGCGCTCGGTCTGCCCCTGGGGCGACGCCTTGCCGAGCAGCTGAGCGATGAGGGTCGAGGCGCTGCCCGCGTTGGCGCACGAGAAGACGAGCTCGGCCTCGGGCACCGTGCGCGCGATCATCTGCAGCGCCTGGGGGTCGGCGACGGCGTCGAACCCGACGACGACGTCGGGCTTGAACGTGCTCAAGGCGAACGAGCCGTGTGGGTCGGCGAGCACGTTCGAGCCGTTGGCCTCGATGCCCTTCGCGATGGCGGCGTCGGTCGACAGGAGCGCGACGCGGCGACCCTGGCCGGCGCGCCGGATCACGAGGGTGCGCAGATCGCCTACGGTCTGCGTGCTCACACGAGCTCGGCGAACTCTTCGCGGCGCCGCTCGAAGACGGTCGAGCCGATGAGCAGCAGCACGAGCGAGATGAGCCCGACGGCCATGAGCGGGTTCGGGTTGGGGAGCTGCTGAACCACGAAGATGTCGCGATAGGCGCGCACGAGCGCGGCCATCGGGTTCGCGTAGAAGTACCAGCGCGGCGCCTGGGCGACGTCCCAGATCACGGGGGTGCCGAAGAACGCGAGCTGAATCAGGTTCGTGACGATGTGCTGCAGGTCGCGAAACGCGACGTTGAGCGACGACAGCGCGTAGGCGACCGCCAGCGTGAAGAGCGTCTGCAACAGCACGATCGGCACCACCAGCACGTAGTGCCAGGTCGGCGTGACGTGGAACAAGAGACCGAGGCCGACGAGCAGCGGCAGCGACAGCAGGAAGTTGATGAGGTTCGTGAGCACGACGGTGGCGGGCAGCACCTGCGCCGGGAAGCGCACCTTCGTGAGCAGGTCGCGGCGATCGCTGACCGAGGTGGTGCCGCCGGTGACCGACGAGGCGAAGTAGATCCACGGCAGGAGGCCCGCGAAGATGACGTACGGGTAGTGGGGGTCGGAGTTCTTCATCACGACCCCGAACACCACCGCGTAGACGGTCATCTGCAGCGTGGGGTTCAAGAACGTCCACAAGAAGCCGAGCACGCTGGCGCGGTACCTCGCGCGCAGCTCGCGCACGGTCAGGCTCCAGAGGAGCGCCCGGTAGCGATAGAGCTCTTGCAGGTTCTTGATCACTTGAGTCACGTGAAGTGGAACGTGAAGTTGAGCCACGGCAGCACGCCGGGAACCGGGCTCGTCGTCACGAACTGCATCGGCAGCACGACGATGCCGAGGTCGATCGCCCAGCGCTCGCCGAAGAAGCGCGCGGCGAGCGAATCGGCGACGAACCACTGCTTGTCCGTCGGGTTCGCCTCGGGGATGAGCCAGTTCTCGGTGATGAGCCCCACGTTGTTGTGCACGCGCGCGAAGCCCGAGAGCGCGACGGCCGGCAGCCCGACGACGCGGCCGTTCGCGCGCGTGAGCTCAGACAGCACGAACGGAGGGCCCGCGGTCACGGTGAGGTTCAGGTCTTCGGTGCCGAAGGTGATGGTGACGGCGGCGAGCGCGGCGGCCGGCACCGCGGTCGCCGAGCCGGCGGCGCGGGCGAGGGCTCCGACGGCGAGCACCTTGAGATCGAGCGCGAGGTGCACGTACTTCGTGAACGAGGTGCCCGCCTTCACGGCCGCGTAGGCGTTGATGCCGTCGGCGCCGAGGAAGTAGGCGGGCACCGCGGTGCCGAGCTGAAAGCTGAAGTTCTTCGAGACGCCGACCTCGAACAGCGTGGCGAGCACCTGCACCTGCGTGAGGCTGACCTGGCCCTCGTCGGGCATCAGCGCGCTGCCGGCGAAGAGGTAGCGCGAGCGGTTCTTGTTGCCGAGCGGCTCGACGTAGCGCTGCACGTCTTCGACGTCGATGTGCACCGGGTCGCCGTTCTCGGTCTCGACCAGCATCTGCAGATCGTCGCGCATCAGCAGCCTGCCCGAGATGACGCGGCCGTCGTTGAGCGTCACGCGCACCTGCCGCGGCGTCTCTTCGGCGAACGCCTTGTCGATCTCGGCGCGCTGCTCGCCGGTCTTCTCGCCGCCCTCGGCGTCGGCGCTCGCCGCGCTTTCGGCGGCCTGGTTGAGCAACACGATCAACGCGAAGGCGATCATTTCGTCTTCTTCCTCTTTGCTGGCGGTGCCGGGGGGTTTTCGAGGGCGTCGAGCCGCTCGCGGAGCGTCTTCACTTCGGCCGAGAGCTGCGCGTACGAGTCGCGCACGTGGCCGTTGAAGCGCTTCTGCCGCGCGAAGGCCTCGTTGATGAAGATCTGGCCGCCGGCGCGGAACAGCTTCTTGGCCAGCAGCACGGCGCGGCCGAGGCCGGCGCGGTGGGTCTCGATCGGCAGCGGCCGCGTCGGGTCGGCGTGCTCGCTCAGGGCCTCGACGTTGAACGCGATGGGGTCGACGCGCGGCTCGAGGCCGTCGAAGCGAATCGGGCCGCCGGTCGGGCCCTCGAGGCCGCGCTGCTGCAGACGCGAGCGCAGCTCCTCGAGGAGCTTCTCACCGGTGATGTCCTTGCCCATCAGCTTCATGTCGCGTGCCGGATCCGCTCGATCTCTTCGAGGTACGCCTCTACCACCTTCGGCCAGCGGAACCGCTTCGCATACGCGACTGCCTTCTGCGAGAGGTTCCCCCGCCCTGCCCCGACCTCCTTCACCGCGGAGGCATACCCTTCGGCGCCCGAAAAGGCGACGCCCGCGCCGCTGCGCTTCAGGTGCCCCGCGACGACCGCCGACTGCGCGTTGCCCACCACCGGAGTGCCCACCGCGAACGCCTCGAGCGCGAGCAGGCTCAGGCTCTCGTAGCGCGACGGCACGACGGCCGCCGTCGCGTGCCTCAGCGCGTCGTACTTCTGCTGCTCGCTGATGCGCCCGAGCTGCTTGACGCCCTTGAGCTCGAGGTCGCCGCCGCCGGCGAGCACGAGCGTCGGCAGGTCGCGGCCGTGCTGCTTCACGACGTCCTTGAGTCCCTTCCCCGCCTCGATTCTGCCGACGTAGAGCACGTACGGCTCGGGCACCGGCCGCCACCCGGTGTCGGGCAGCGGGTCGACGCCGACGCCGACGATGCGGGCGCGGGCCGCGCGCGGGAAGCGCTGGGCGATGAGCGCGGCCTCTTCGGGCGTGTTGCAGAGCAGCGCGCGCGGGAGCTCGAACACGTCGGCGTAGAGGTCGAGCTTCAAGGGCGGCTCGTCGTGCGCGGTCGGGACGAGCAGCGAGCGCTGCGCCACGAGCGGCAGGCCGAGCGCCGCCGGGGCGTAGAGGTACGTGAAGAAGACGTACGCGTCGTAGCGGCCGCGCGTGTCGGCGAGGTGCTCGAGCAGGCCCGGCGCGCGGGGGCCCTGCTCCATGAGCCAGTGCTCCTCGTCGACGCGCGACTGCGCTTCGGCGAAGCGCTCGTCCGAGAGGCGATTGAACGCGCGCATGCGGCGCTCGCCCCCGCAGCGGAAGCGGTGCACGGTGACCGGGCCGTCTTCGTCTTCGCCCTCGGGCAGCACGTCGGCCCAGGTGAGGTGATCGCTCGCGCAGGTGGTGAGCACGGTGACGTCGCAGCGCGGCGCGAGGTGCTGGGCGACCTGCCGTGCGTGGGCCTCGGCGCCGCCGACGATGCGCTCGCCGTAGCGCTGCACGACGATCGCGACCTTCGGCGTGCCGGCGCGGTGGTGGCGGCGCGAGACCGGGCGCGGCAGCTCGAGCGCCTGCTCGAGCGCGGCCTGGCTCGCTTCGGGCGACAGCTCGGCGACGCGCTGCTGCTGCCCCTCGACGATGCGCGCTCGCAGCGCGTGGTCGTGACGCAGAGCGAGCACGAGCTCGGCGAGCAGCGCGAAGCTCTTCTCGTCGAAGGCGACGCCGCGGCCGTCGAGCGTCTCGGGCACCGCGGCGGCGGCGAACGCCAGCACGGGCACGTCGCAGGCCATCGCCTCGACGAGGGGCACGCCGAAGCCCTCGTGCTCGCTCATGCTGACGAAGGCGTCGGCCGAGCGGTAGGCGGCGACGAGCTGGGCGTGGCTGACGGCGCCGGCGAACGTGACGAGCGGGCCGGGCCGCAGCGAGCGGAAGTAGCGGCTGCCCTTCGCGTAGGGGCCGATGACGAGCAGGCGGGCGCCGGGGCTCTTCTGCTCGAGCTCGGCGTGGAGCCGCAGCAAGTCTTCGACGCGCTTGTGCGGCACGACGCGGCTCACGCTGACGATGAGCGGCGTGCCGGGGCGCTCGAGCTCGCGCGCGAAGGGCTCGTCGGCGACGTCGGCGTCGAAGCGGTACGGCTCGACGAACAGCGGCACGGTGTGCACGTTCTGGTGGCCGGCGACGCGCAGCTCCGAGGCGTTGAAGTGCGAGACCCCGATCGAGACGTCGACGCGGCCGGCCATGGCCGCGAGCTGCGCGCGGCCGGCCGTGAGGGCCTCTTCGAGGCTCGTGCCCGCGTAGAAGCGCGCCGGGGTGATGTTGTGGAAGACGACGCCCCGGCGGCAGGGCAGGTGCAGCAGGGCGGACGAGAGCTCGCTCGCGATGCCGTGGTGGTAGAGGACGAGGTCGTCGGCGGCGGGCCTGAGGTCCGAGGCGCTGCGCACGAGGCTCGCGTAGCCGGCGGCGACCTCGGTCGCATGCACGTGGCCGAAGTGCCCCAGGCGGCGCAAGAGCCACTGGAAGCCGAGCGCCGCCTGCGACATCGCGTCGTGCGGCGTGAAGACGGGGAGCAGTTGGTGGATGCGCAGGGGCGGGGCCTTTAGCCCAGCTCGTTGGCTTTCGTGACTTTCGGGCTCACTTCTGAACGAGCAGCCGCAGGTGAGGCGACTCGGCCAGGGCTTCGGGCGACGGCTCGGGCGCGGTCAGGCTCGTCGCCGTCGCGTGCTTGATGGCGCTGACGATGAGCTCGGCCGAGGTGAGGCGGTGGTGCTTGAGGTTGCGGATCTCGCGGGCGATGTCGCCGGCGCTCGACAGCATCTCTTCGTCGAAGCGGTAGACGCTGACGCTGCCCCCGTTGCGCGCCACCCACTGCGCGAGGGGCGTGAGCTGAACGGCGCCGTCGGCCTCCCACACCATGCGCTCGCCGTTCTCGAGCAGCACGATGCCGACGTGCGTGTGCCGCGGCCCACAGTCGAGGTCTTGAAAGACGACGTCGAGCGGCTCGATGCGCGCCTCGCGCTCGAGGGCCATGAGCGCGCGGTCGGGAGCGCCCCTCGCCCAGACGACGAACGCCACCGTGAGGCCCAAGCAGGTGGCCAGAATCGTCGCGAACAGGCGCATCTGAATGCGCCTGACAACACCGTCGCCCCGCCGGTTCCGTGGTAACCGCGGTGCGTGCGCATCGCACTCGACGGCACGCTGTTCGGCCGGCCCACCACGGGCATCTCGCTCTACGCGAAGTGCCTGATGCGGGCGCTGCGCGACCGCGGGGAAGAGGTCGAGGCCTGGTCGCCGCCGACCGGCGCGAGCGCGTCGATCTTCACGCTCACCGAGGTGCCGAAGCTCGTCGAGGCCCGGCAGCCCGACGTCTTTCACGCTGTCTGCAACTTCAACCTGCCGCTCATGCGCGCGCGCGGCACGCGGTTCGTGCTGACGGTGCACGACCTCATCCCCCTGCTGTTGCCCGACACCGTCTCGGCGGCGTACCGCTGGCAGTTCAGGCTCTGGCTCGCGCGCTCGCTGCGGGTCGCCGACGGGGTCATCTGCGTGAGCGAGACGACGCGGCGCGCGCTGCTCGAGCGCTTCGAGGTCGAGCCCTCGCGCGTGCACGTCGTGCACCACGGCGTCGATCACGTCGACGGCGTGCCGCCGCCCGACGAGATCTCGGTGAAGTGGCTCGACGCGCTGGGGCTCGGCGACTTCGTGCTCTACGCCGGCGCGCTCGACGCGCGGAAGAACGTCGAGCTCGTGGTCGAGGCCTGCGCGCGCGCAAAGCTGCGCCTCGTGCTCGCCGGCCAGCGCTGGTTCGGCAGCGGGCCCATCGAGCGCAAGATCTCGGCGGCCCGCGAGGCCGGCGCCGACATTCGCCACCTCGGCTACCTCGACGACTCGGTGTTCTACGCGCTGATGCGGCGCGCCCGCGTGTTCGTGTTTCCGTCGCGGTACGAGGGCTTCGGCCTGCCCCCGCTCGAGGCGATGCGCCTGGGCGTGCCGACCATCGTCTCGACCGGCGGCGCCCTGCCCGAGGTCTGCGGCGACGGCGCGCTGCAGGTGGCACCGGATGACGTCACCGGGCTGATCCGCGCAATGCAGAGCGCCGACTCCGCCCTCGCGCAGAGAGGCCGCCAGCGCGCCCAGCGGTTTCAGTGGGCGAGCTGCGCGGAGCAGACGCTTCGCGTCTACGGCTGAGGAGCCTCTCTGTTGCCCCTCACCCTGTCCCTCCCCTACGAGGGGAGAGGGGACGTTCTTTCGGGCTTCGTGCTCACTTCGTCAGGGTGACGGCGCGCACCGAGCGATCGGCGCCGGCGATGACGACGTGCTCGTCGTCGACGAAGCGCACCAGCGGCACGTCACCCGCCTCGACCGGCAGCACGTGCGTGAGCCGGCGCGACGCCACCGCCCAGACGTAGACCTGGCCGTCGTCGCTGCCGGCGACCAGCCGCTCGCCGTCGGGCGAGTAAGAGAGCGTGCGGGCCGGCTCGTTCGGGCCGCTGAACGCGCCCTGCTCCTGCAGCTCGGGCGCGCTCAGCATCACTCCGCCGCGCTCGAGCCCCACCGCCACCGAGCTGCCGTTCGGCGCGAACGTCACCGACACCGGCGCCGTCTTCACCTCGGCCGCCGCGGTCTCTTTGCCCGTCATCGCGTCGATCAGCGCGACGCGCCGGTCGGAGCGCCCCTGCGCGAGCCACCGCCCGTCCCTGCTGAACGCCAGGGCCGCCGTCGGCGCGCCCTGCGCCGTCGACACCTCTTTGTTCAGCGCGAGCTCCCAGATCGTCAGGGTGCCGTCGTCCCACGCGAGCGCGGCGCGCGTGCCGTCGGGTGAGACCGCCACGGCCATCACCGGCCGGCCGTCTCTGCGCGCGAGCTCGCGCCCCTTCTCGCCGAGCAGCCGCACCACGCCGTCGTCGCCGCCCGCCACCACCTGCCCCTTCGAGCCCGCGAGCGCTCGAACGCGCGTCAGCGGCCCCGCGAGCAGCGTCGCTCCGGCGGCGTTCGTGACCTTGCCCTTGCGGTCGCCGAGCAGAATCGCCGCGCGCGCCGACGGAGCGCCCTCTTCCCAGCCCCACGCCGCCGCCGGCTCGTCGAGCCAGAGGCGGGGGTCTTCCGGCAGCTCGAACGCCTGCAGCGGCTTGCCGCGCGACGCCACCACCAGCACGCGCCCCGACGAGTCGCCCGACTCGACCACGAGCGCGCGGACGCCACGGTCGACGCCCGAGAGCCGCCACAAGAGCGTGCGCCGCGCGTCGAACGCCCGAACGTGACCGCGACCGTCGCCGACGATCAGGCTCGCGACGTCGGAGGTCGCCACCGCCGTCACCTCGTCGAGCGCCGAGCCCGCCAGCGGCACGGCGTCGTCGCCCGACAGCGCGAAGACCTCGCGCTCGACCGAGAAGAACAGGCCCTTCGGCCCGCGCGCCATGGCCGAGGCGGGCATGTCGAGCGTGATCTTCGGCGTGCCCGAGTTCTTGCCCTCGAGGCTCCACACGCGGAAGCCGTCGGGCCCCGAGCTCGCGAGCTCGTCGTTCTTCGTGAACGCGAGCGCGCGCACCGGGCCGGCGTGCTTTGCGAGCACGTGCGAGTTGCCCGAGGTGCCCTCCCAGACGCGGACCTCGCCGTCGAGCCCGCCCGTCGCCACGGTGCCGCCGCGCAGCGCGAGGGCGGTGATGGGCGCCTGGTGGCCCGCCCACTTCGCGAGCTCGGTGCCGCCCGCGGCGTCCCACACGTGCACGAGGCGATCGTCGCCAGCCGACAGCAGCGTGCCGTCGGGCATGAACGCCGCGGCGTGCTGCCAGCCGGTCGGCCCCGTCGACAGCGACTTCATGAGCTCGCCGGTGTCGAGGCTGCGCAGCTCGACGGCCCCGAACGTCGGGCAGGCGACCATGCCGCGCTCGGCGGTGACGCTCGCACAGCCCGGAGTGCCGGTCTCCCACCGCAAGACCGGCCGCGCGGCGCCCTCGAGCAGCGCGAGCACGCCGCGCGCGAGCGGGTCACCCTCGCCTGCGCGGGTCGCCGACAGCGCCTGGCGCGCGAGCGCATCGGCGCGGGCGTAGTCGCGCTTCTCGAGCTCCTCGCGGGCGAGGCGGGCCACGAGCGCGCCCTCGTTGCGGGCCGAGGTGGCGTGCGTGTCTTCGGCGAACGAGCGCGCGGTGTCGGCGTCGCGCTGCGCGTTGAGCAGCGCGACCGGCTTGCGCAGCGCGTACTCGAGGGCCTCGGCCATCTCGACCGCCGAGCTGAACCGCTTCTCGGGGTCGCGCTGCAGCGCGCGGTCGGCGACGTCGGCGAGGCTCTTCGGCGCCTCGGGCTCGACCTGGCGCACGCGCCGCACCGGCGCGACCTTCACGGCCTCGAGCATGCCCTTCACGTCTTCGGCCTCGAACAGCTGCCGGCCCGTGAGCACCTCGAAGAGAATGGCGCCGAGGCACCAGACGTCGCTGCGCTCGTCGACGGCGGCGTTCTCGCCCGAGGCCTGCTCGGGAGACATGTACGCCGGCGTGCCGAGCAGCTGCCCGGCCATCGTCGCCGCGATCGGGAGCAGCCCCGCGAGCGAGTCGTTCGGAGAGATGACCTGCAGCCGCTCGCCGGTCGGCCCGACGTCGTTGACGCCGCGCACGCGCGCGAGGCCCCAGTCGAGCACCTGCGTCTCGCCGAACTCGCCGACCATGACGTTGCCGGGCTTCAGGTCGCGGTGGATGACGCCGTGGCTGTGCGCGTAGGCGAGCGTCTGCACCACGTCGAGCACGTGCTGCATGAGCGTGAGCCGGTCGGCGAGCGAGGCGCAGTCGTCGAGCGCCTGCTCGAGCGTGCGGCCGCGCACGCGCTTCATCGCGTAGTAGAGCGAGCCATCGGCGCGGCGCCCGAGCTCGAAGACCGGCACGATGCCCGGGTGCTCGAGGCGCGCGGTGACCTTCGCCTCGGTGAGGAAGCGCTCGGCGATGTCGCGGGCCTCGGTGCCGCGCGAGGGCTGGAACTGGGGGAGCAGCTCTTTGACCGCGACCTCGCGGCCGAGCAGCACGTCGGTGCGCACGACGACGCGGCCGATGCCGCCGCGGCCGATCTCGGTCTCTTCGTCGCCGTAGCGGCCGGGGGTCTCGAACGGAAGTTCGTCTCCCGTCGGGGGTTTGGGCGCCTGCCCCTTGGGGTTGGTCGGCAGCGTGTCGTCCACGGGTGCCGCATATCAGATCGTTTGGGGCCCCGGTCCGTTCAAGGGGTCCATGAACCGAACGACCGTATTCCTCGTGACGGCCTGCGCGCTGGGCCTGATTGCGCTGGTGGTGGGTGTGCCGGGAGCCAAGGCCCCTACACCGGCTCCAGCCCCGACGCCGCCGCCCGCCCCGGTCGTGGTCGTGCAGCCGGTGCCTGCACCAGTGCCCCCGCCGCCGCCGGTCACGCCGGTGTCGAAGCCCGGCTCGCTGTCGCTGACCGGCAAGCTCTCGCACCCGTACGTGGTGCCGGGCTCGAGCGACGTGTTCGCGACGCTCGAGGTGAGCGCGGTCGACGTGCCGGGGGCGCGACGCGCTCCGGTGAACATGGCGTTGGTCATCGATCGCTCGGGCTCGATGTCGGGCGCGAAGCTGCAGAACGCGAAGCGCGCGGCGAAAGAGCTGCTCGACCGCCTCGACGACCGCGACAGCCTGGCCATCGTGCACTACGGCAGCGACGTGAAGGGCCTGCCTTCGCGCAAGGTGACCGAACAGAACCGCGAGGTCATTCGCCGCTACATCCAGAACCTGTACGACGACGGCGGCACGAACATCGGCGCGGGCCTCGTGACGGGTGAGCAGTTCCTCGAGAAGGGGCGGCTCGAGTGTGAGGGCTGCATCGATCGCCTCGTGCTCTTGTCGGACGGGCAGCCGACCGAGGGCATGCAGTCGGTGAAGGCGCTGACGAACCTCGCCGCGCGCATGCACGGCCGCGGCATCTCGGTGACGTCGCTCGGCATCGGCTACGACTTCAACGAAGACCTGATGACGCAGATCGCGCTGGTCGGCGGCGGCAGCTACGGCTACCTGAAAGACGCCGCGGCGCTCGCGTCGATCATTCAGCGCGACCTGCAGCAGGCGGGCACGCTGGTGGCGCGCGACGTGAAGCTGTCGGTGCGCGTGCCCGCGGGCGTCGCGGTGCGCGACGTGCTCGGCCGCCAGTTCACGCGCTCGGGTGACGTGGTGACGGTGCTCCTGCCCGACTTCTCGGCGCGGCAGAGCGAGAAGCTCGTCGTGCAGCTCGGGGCGTCGGCACCCTCGAACGACGGCGCGGCGTTCGACGTGGCCGACTTCTCGCTCGACTACCAGGACGTGCTGAAGGGCGACGCGGCCGACTCGAAGCTGAAGCTCGCCGCGATGGTCACGACCGACCGCACGCTGGCCGACGCTCGCCGCGACCGTGACGCGGTCGTCGTCGCGACCCGCGCGCGCGCCGCGGTCAACTACAAGCGAATGGCCGACGCCGTGGCCGGCGGCCGGTACGAAGAGGCGAAGAAGGCGTCGCGCGACAACGACGCGCTGTTCTTCGAGGCCGAGCAGGTCGCAGGCGAGACCGCGGTCGCGGCCGACAAGGCGGACAACAAGCAGGCGTTCGGCCTGATCCAGACGGCTCCGATGGCGCCGGCGCGGCAGCTCGACGCAGTGAAGTCGATGAAGGTGCAGTCGCAGCGCGCGGCCGGCGCTGGCGACAGCCTCTATTGATCAGAGCGTGAGCTCGAGCGTGGGCGGCTTCACCCGGCCGCCCAGCTGCAGGCGCTCGTGAATGACGCGGCTCAGCTCGGCGGTGTCGATGGGCTTGCTCACCGTCGGGTTGGGGATCGCGGCGAGGAACTCGCGGGCCGCCTTCGTGAACGCGCCGCCGGTGACGAACACCAGCCGGGGCAACAGCTCGGGCCGCTCGCGCTGCACGATGTCGTAGAGCTCCATGCCGGTGCGGCCGGGCATCATCAGGTCGCACAGCACGATGTCGAACTTGCCGCTCGTCACGTCGGGCAGCGCCTCGTCGACGCTGCTGCGGGTGACGACCTCGTGGGGCTGCAGCACGCGGCCGAGGGCGCGCAGGATCATGGGCTCGTCGTCGACGACCAGCACGCGCGCCTTGCGCCGCAGGGCCACGCCTCGCGACGCTTCGGTTTCGACGGGCCGGTGAGCGGCCCGGCCGAGGCGCACCGAGAAGGTCGAGCCGACGCCGAGCTCGCTCTTCACCGTGAGCTCGCCGCCGAAGCCGGCGACGAGGCCGTGGCAGATCGAGAGGCCGAGGCCGGTGCCCACGCCCAGCGGCTTCGTGGTGAAGAACGGGTCGAAGACGCGCCGCAAGACGTCGGGCTTCATGCCGGTGCCGTTGTCGGCGACCTCGATGACGACGTGCTGCTCCTCGACGCTCACCGTGACGCGGATCTCGCCGGTCGCCACCTTCTCGTCGGGAATCGCCTGCGCGGCGTTGATGAGGAGGTTCACGAACACCTGCGCGAGCCGCGACTCGGTGGCGAGCGCGAGGGGGATCTCGTCGGGGAACGTGGTGACGAGCTTCGCCCTCGGCGACGTGACCTTGTTCGTCATCTTGAAGGCGACGTCGAGGGCGCGCTTCAGGTTCGTGGGCACCGGCTTCGGCGCCACGTCGTCGCGCGAGAACGCCTTGAGGTCGCGGACGATGCCCGCGATTCTGCGTGTGCCCTCGAGCGCGTCGCGCAGGGCGTCGAGCGAGTCGGCCGCGTCGGGGGTCGCCGAATCGGCGAGCTTCACGATCACGTGCTCGAGGTTGTTCGAGACGAAGGTCAGCGGGTTGTTGATCTCGTGCGCGATGCCGGCGCTCATCGTGCCCAGCGACGCGATGCGATCGTAGAACGCGACCTGGGCCTGCAGCTGGCGGCGCTCGGTGAGGTCGCGGAAGAGGAAGGCCGCGCCGAGCACGTCGTCGTCGCGCCGCAAGGGGAAGCCGACGACCTCGTAGGGCAGCTCGCGGTTCGTCTTCGTGATCACGAGCTCGGTCGTCCACCGGCCTGACGCGCGCATCTGCGCGATGGCGACCGACTCGAGCTCGGTCGGGCTCGGCGCGCCGATGAGCTCGAAGACGTTGCCGCCGGTCGCGGCCCCGCGATCGAGCGCGAACATGCGCTCGGCGGCCGAGTTGAGGTCGACCACCTTCATCGTGCTGTCGGTGAGGAAGACGCCGTCCGAGAGGCACTCGAAGATCAGCGCCATGCGGCCGAGCTCGTGCTCGCGGTTCTTGCGCTCGTCGACGTCGGTCGCGGTGCCGGTGATGCGCTCGGGCGCGCCAGACGGGCTGCGGAGCACCTGCCCTCGCAGCAGGACCCAGCGAAACGCGCCGGGCGAGACCTCGACGCGCAGCTCCTCTTCGAAGGCCTCGCCCGACGTCGAGGCGCGCACGAGCGCCGCGTCGACGCGGCGCCGGTCGTCGGGGTGAATCACCGAGAGCTCGGTGCGCCGGCCCGCGAGCACCTCGCTGTTGAGCATTCGGCCGAGCTCCTCCGACCAGAGCACGGTGCGGGTCTCGAGGTGAAAGTGCCAGGCCGGAGCGCGGCCCGGCTCGAGCGTCGGCGCCAGCCCGTCGAGCTCGGCGGGGCCGGTCGAGAAGCGCAGCAGCGTCGCGGCGCCGATGAGAATGCGGTCGCCGTCGCGCAGCTCGGCCGAGCCCTTGAGCCGGTCGTCGTTGAGCAAGACTCCGTTGCGAGAGCCGAGGTCGACGATCTTGAACGCACCGTCGGCGCTTCGCTCGATCGCGATGTGATGGCGCGACGCGGCCTGGTCGTAGACGACGAGCGCGGCGTCGGCCGAGCGCCCGACGACGATGCGGTCGCGATCGAGCACGAGCACGCGGCCGACCTCGTCTCGCTTCTCGGCGCCGAGCTGAACGAGGCGTGCGTGACCGACGCGCACCGCCTTGAAGCCCCGCGACGCCAACGGGGCCCCCGGGTTCGTCTCATCGGGGTGCCTGGGCATGCACTGCAAACTCTAGCCTGACGACCGCCTCCTCCGCGCTGTGGGAGCGGCGCGCAGGGTCTGCACTACCCCGTCATCACTGCGGAACCGACGTGCGCGACGCCGGGGTCTGCGCCGTCGCGCCGAAGGTCTGCACACACTCTGCGTCGAACAGCGCGCGAGCGGCGGGCAGCCGCGCTCGCAGCCCCTCGGGGAGCATGAGCAGGATCTGCGCCACGACGTCGGGCGCGAGGCCGTGAAGGCTCCAGGCGAAGCCGGCGGCGTACAGGTCGAGCTGCTCGGGCGGCAGCGGCGGAAACTCGCGCGCCGAGCGCAGGGTGGGGATGACGGTGGCCTCCTCGAGGTCGAGGTGCACGTCGAGGAGCCGGGTCGCGTCGGCGACGGCGGCCCTCGCCTCGCCCAGCGTCCCGGGCAGCCCCTGAAACGCGGCCGCCGTGCGCTCGAGGAGCGGGGCGATCTGCTCGTGCTGCGCCGCGAGCTCGTCGATCGCCGCGCGCAGCCCGGGGTGCTGCTCGCGCGCCGCGGGGAACAGCCCGGCGTCTTCGGCCTCGTGGTGGCCGTGCAGGTGCTCGGCGAACTTCTTCCAGGCGTCGCGCAGCGCGCTCGCCGGCACCGAGCCCAGCGCGGCCGCGAAGCGCGCGAGGTCGCGGCGAAACGCGTGGTGAGAGGTCATGATCATCGTGGCCATCGAGGCCGTGCCGTCGTCGTTCAGCAGGTTCGTCGGGTTCATGTCTCGATGTCGAAGCAGCCCGCCCCAGATCGACATGCGCCGAACGCCCAGCGCTTACGGCAGCTTCTGAACCCGAACCGTGCGCTGCGGCCCGCCGGTCGTCGTGAGCTCGCCGCCTGGGCTCAGCACGTACGTCGTGCCGTCGCGCTCGACGAACCGGCCCTCGGCGCCGGGCACCACGAGCACGTCGCGCTCGGCCGGCAGCGTGCCTTTCAGCGTCTGCACCCCGGCGGGCAGCATCGGCACGATCGCGCCGGCGCGCAGCCAGATCGGCGACTTGCCGTCGTCCATCACGTCGGCGGGCCCGTCGACCTTCGTGCCGTCGAGCTTCACCCACGCGCCCTTCGGCAGGTGAACGGTGCGCGTCGCATCGGCGCTCGTCAGCGGAGCCACCAGCATCGCAGGCCCCAGCATGTACTCGTCGGCGATGTCCCAGCTCGCGTCGTCGAACATGAGCGGCAGCGCGCGCATCAGCGGCAGGCCGCGCGTCTCGGCCTCGACCGACGCGCCGTCGAGGTACGGGAAGAGCCGCACGTGAAACGACGCCCACTGCCGGTAGTGCGCGATCGTCTCGGCGTCGGTGTCCCACCGCCAGTTCTGCCGGGCCGACAGGCCGTGGTGGGTGCGCATCACCGGCGAGAGCGCGCCGAGCACCGTCCACTTGAAGAAGACGTCCTTCGTCGAGGGCACGGTGCCGACGCTGTTGTAGCCGGCGATGTCGTGGCCGTAGGTCGAGACGCCGCCGAGGCCCAAGCCCAGGCCCATCGGCACGACCGTGGGCATGCCGTCGTCCTTCTGAAAGTCGGTGCGCTGATCGCCGGCCCACACCACGGGGCTGAACGCGTTCGAGCCGAACCAGCCGCTGCGCGAGAAGAAGACGCCGTCTTCGCCGAGCACCTCGGCGTTCAGCTTCGCCCACTCGAGCGGGTAGCGGTTGTGGGCGAGCATGGGGTCTTCGCCGCTCGCGAGCGCGCTGTCGTGCGGCAGCCACTCGGCGAAGTCGGCCATCCACCCGGAGAAGCCGTCGTCGATCGCGCGCCGCAGGTACGACTTCACCCAGTCGCGCGTCGCGGGCCGAGAGAGGTCGGCGAGGCCGCTGGGCACGCCGGTGACTCCGGCGAAGAGGTAGGGTGTGCCGCCGTCGGCGAGCACGAAGTGGCCGCCGTCGGTCGCCGCGCCGAAGACGCGCGTGTCCTGCACGATGAAGGTGTTGAAGTACGCGTGCCAGTCGAAGCCCATGCCGGCGAGCTCGCGCGAGAGGCCGCCGGCGTCGGGGTAGAGCGTGGGGTCGAGATCCCACTCCTCGTCGAGGCGGTACATCGACGGCATGTCGTTGGCGCCGCGAAAGTCCTCGGTCCAGATGACGGAAGAGGGGACTCCGGCGTCGCGCAGCGCGTAGGCGGTCTGGCGCACGGTCTGGGCGCCGTAGATCGCGTCGTTCCACGGAGCGAACGAGACCGCCGGCGGCTTGCGCGGCCGCCCGAGAATGCCCGCGGTCGCGCGCTCGAGCGCCTGCGGCGGCGTGCCCGCGTAGAGCCAGAGCTTCACCTTGCCGGCCCAGGCCTCCATGCGCACGCGCGAGGCGTCGGCGGCGCAGAGGTCGAAGATGCTGCGGCCGTCGAACTCGAGGGCTGCGACGTAGCCGCGGTTCGAGAGCCAGGTCGGCAGGCCGTAGCTGCTCGCGTGGCGGGCGCCGAGCAGGAACCAGAGCTGATCGGGCGGGTCGTCGGTGTCGACCTTCCCGATGCCGGGCTCGCTCGTCCAGATCGGCACCTTGTGACCCCGGTGGTTCAGCGCGTCGGCCTGCGCTCCGAAGCCGAGGAACGCGTCGTCGGCGCGGCACGCCCAGCTCAAGGCGATGCGGTTCGCGGCGGCGTCGGCGGCGCTGAGCTCGAGCGAGACGACTCCTTCTTTGGGCGACGAGACGGTGACCGTCGCGACACGCTCGCCCGAGGCCGAGTACAGCTCGACGCCGTCGGCCGCGAGCTTCGGCGTCACGCCGTCGACCCACGGGTCGGTCGCCGCCTCGAAGAAGCGGAAGCTGCCGAACTGCGACTCGATGCGCGCGCGCGACCGCCGCGTCGAGACGTTTGCGGCGTCGACGAGCACGCCGCCGTCGGGCGCCGTCAGCGTGAAGCCGGTCGCCGTCGCGGTGAGCGTGAAGTCGCCGGCGCGAACCACGGGCTGAGAGCAGGCAACGAGCAGGACGAGCAGGGAGCAGCGGCGCACGCCGCCGCAACATAGCTCACGGGTGCGGAGTCGCCGTCAGGGTCAGAGCGCCTCCCGAAGCCTCACACGACTGCCGCGCGAGCTTCGAGTCGAGGTACCAGACCTGCCGCAGCTTCGGGCCCTGACAGACGGCGACGGCGCCCTCGGTGTCGCAGGGGCCGCGCACCACCTCGACGCCGTCCTGGCGCTCGGCGGCCTCCTCCATCGCCTCGACCCAGTCTTCGGCCCCGTCGTAGTACTCGGTGCAGAACTGATCGATGCGGTACGCGATCACCGGCACCTGCGGCCCGTGCTGCGAGTCGAAGCCCGACGCCCACGCCGAGCCCGTCGGCAGCGCGGGCACGAGCGACTTCGCGAGCAGCACCAGCATCAGCAGCGCGGCCACGTACAGCGCCGGCCGCGACGGCCTCGCGCGCCACGCCCAGAGCCGCTGCCGTCGCTGCTGAAACAGCGGCGCCGCCGCGTGCTCGGCCCACGCCTGATCGCGCATGAGCGCTGCCCCGCCGTCGTCCTTCAGCCCTTCAAGGGCCTGCGCGAGCAGCACGCGCCCCTCGACGGTGCCCTTGCGAATGCCGATGAAGTGCTCGAGCTCCTGCTTCGCGCCGGCGAAGTCGCCGCGCTTCACCCGGAAGCGACCGAGCTCGAGGTGAATCTCGCCGGTTCGGAAGCTCTTCTGCATCTCGATGGCGTGGGCGAGCAGCTTCTCGCCCTGCGTGGTGTGGCCGGCGCCGAGGCACGCGACGCCCATCGTGAAGACCGACTCGATGTGATCGTCGCCGGCGTCGAAGTTGGGGCGCAGCACGTCGACCGCCTTCGCGTACTGGCGGCGCCACAGGTACAGCTCGGCGAGGTCGGCGCGGGCCTTGCGGTCGTGCGGAGCGACCTTGAGGTGCCTCTCGAGCTTCCACTGCTTCTGCAGCCGCTGAACGAGCTTGAACGGGTCGGGCAGCACGCCGAGCGTGTAGCGATCGACGGCCCAGTAGAAGACGAGCATGGCCACACCGCTCGCGACCGGGCTGCCCGTGATCTGCGAGAGGATGAGCCAGACGAAGTAGTTGCTCACCGGGTCTTGACCCCCATCTCGGCCCTCGTGTGAAGCGACCTTTGACGAGCTGCGTCACCGGGTGCGCGAACCGTTACGCACCCGCTCGGCTGATGGCAGCCATCAGCCATATGCGCTTGCGACCCGCTCGACAGAGGGGCATTTACTCGGGTCCATGAACAAGAGCGTCGACGCGTGGGTGAAGGAAATGGTGGCGATGTGCCAGCCCGACAACGTGGTCTGGTGCGACGGGAGCGAAGACGAGAAGAAGCGCCTGACCGAGTACGCCGTCTCGAAGGGCATCTTGATCCCGCTCAACCCGAAGGCGCACCCGGGCAGCTACCTGCACCGCTCGAACCCGAACGACGTCGCGCGCGTCGAGCACCTCACGTTCATCTGCACGCCGAAGAAGGAAGACGCCGGCCCGACCAACAACTGGATGGCGCCCGACGAGGCGTACACGAAGCTGAAGGGGCTGTTCACCGGCTCGTACAAGGGCCGCACGATGTACGTGGTGCCGTACTGCATGGGCCCGCTGGGCTCGAAGCACTCGAAGATCGGCCTCGAGCTGACCGACAGCGTCTACGTGGCGCTGAACATGGGCATCATGACGCGCATGGGCAAGGCGGCGCTCGACATGCTCGGCGACGACTCGAACGACTTCAACCGCGGCCTGCACTGCACGGGCGACCTCAACCCCGACCGCCGGTACATCTGCCACTTCCCGCAGGACAACGCGATCTGGAGCTTCGGCTCGGGCTACGGCGGCAACGCGCTGCTCGGCAAGAAGTGCCTCGCGCTGCGCATCGGCAGCTCGCTCGGCAAGAGCGAAGGGTGGATGGCCGAGCACATGCTGATCCTCGGCGTCGAGAACCCCGAAGGTCAGACCACGTACGTCGCGGCCGCCTTCCCGAGCGCGTGCGGCAAGACGAACTTCGCGATGATGATCCCCCCGAAGCGCTTCGACGGGTGGAAGGTGTTCACCGTCGGCGACGACATCGCGTGGCTGCGCGTCGGCCAAGACGGGCGCCTGTGGGCCGTCAACCCCGAGAACGGCTACTTCGGCGTCGCGCCGGGCACGAACTTCTCGTCGAACCCGAACGCGATGAAGTGCATCGAGAAGAACTCGATCTTCACGAACGTCGCCGTCACGAAGGACATGCGCGTCTGGTGGGAGGGCCTCGACGGCGAGACCCCCGACGAGCTCACCGACTGGCAGGGCCGCCCGTGGAAGAAGGGCTCGACCGAGAAGGCCGCGCACCCGAACTCGCGCTTCACCGCGCCCGCGACGAACAACCCGATGCTCAGCCCGCGCGTGAATGACCCGCAGGGCGTGCCGATCAGCGCGATCATCTTCGGCGGCCGCCGCTCGAACACGGTGCCGCTCGTGATGCAGTCGTTCAACTGGGCGCACGGCGTGTTCCTGGGCGCGACGCTCGCCTCCGAGACGACCGCCGCTGCGACCGGCAAGCAGGGGGTCGTGCGCCGCGACCCGATGGCGATGCTGCCGTTCTGCGGCTACAACATGGGCGACTACTTCCAGCACTGGCTGACGATGCAGAAGCGGATGATGTACCCGCCGAAGATCTTCCTGGTGAACTGGTTCCGCAAGGGCTCCGACGGCAAGTTCCTCTGGCCGGGCTACGGCGAGAACATGCGCGTGCTGAAGTGGGTCGTCGATCGCGCGCACGGCAGCGTCGGCGCCCAAGAGACGCTGTTCGGCTGGGTGCCGAAGGCGGGCCACATCGATCTGTCGGGCCTCGACATCGCGCCCGAGAAGGTCGACGAGGCGGGCCACATCGTCGAGAGCGAGTGGAAGACCGAGCTCGAGAGCCAGGTCGAGTTCTTCGGCCAGTTCGGCGATCGGCTGCCCAAGACGCTCGAGCTGATGCGCCAGTATCTGCTGTCGCGCCTTTCAGCCTGAGCGCGTAGTCTGCAGCCGGGGATGCGACTCGCTCAGCTGGCAACGCTCGTCGTCGCATCAATGGCGTTCGCCGCTGCGAACCCGAAGGCCACCCAGCTCGCGAAAGACGGCGACCGCCTCTACAAAGAGGGCAAGTACCGCGACGCCGCCGAGGTGCTGAAGCAGGCGTACGACCTCGACAAGAACCCGGTGCTCGTCTTCAACATCGCGCGCGCCTACGACCAGGCGGGCGATCTGCAGCTCGCGCTCGACACGTATCGGCAGTACGTGGGGCTGCCCGACACCGACCCGGCGCTGGTGAAGCGGGCGAACCTCGCGATGGATCGTCTGCGCGCCCTCGTCGCCCGCGGCGAGGCCGACAAGCAGGTGCAGGACGCCGAGCAGAAGCGCCTCAAAGACGAGGCCGAGACCGCGAAGAAGAGGGCCGAAGAGGAGGCCGAGCGCTCTCGCCTGCAGCGCGAAGAGTTCGAGCGCAAAGAGGCGGCGCGCAAGACCGAGGCGAGCAAGGGGGCGTCGGGGCGACGCATCGCGGGCATCGTGCTCGGCGCGCTGGCGGTCGGCGGCGCGGGCTCGGGGGTCGCGTTCGGGCTGCTCGCCAACGGCAGCAAGGCGTCGTTCACGTCTGCGGTGACGCTCGAAGAGAAGAAGCGGTTCGAGGCGCAGACGCGGCAGTGGGCGCTGATCGCCGACGTCTCGCTGGCCGCGGCGCTCGCGTTCGGCATCGCGTTCGTCGCCGTGTTCCCGTGGAGCTCGCTGGGCTCCTCCGACGTGCACGTCGCGCTGACGCCGACTGGAGCCTCGATCGTGGGGGCGTTCTGAAAAAGGGGACAGGCTACTTTTCTGCGCAGCTCGGCACGGCTCTTGCGCCGTTGCGCAAAAAAGTAGCCTGTCCCCTTTTTCTGCTCGTCGCCTCGTGCTCGTTCACGACGGCGACCGGCTTCGAAGAGTGCAAGGTCGACCTCGACTGCGCGGCGAGCTCGGCGTGCCTCGAGCGCTACTGCATTCGCCTGCCCGAGGGCTGCGCGCGTGGCCCCGGCGACTTCAAGGTCGCCGACCGCATCGCCTTCGCCGGAGTGCTGCCGCTCACCGACGCCATGGGCGCCCGCGACGAGAGCGAGTACGCCGGCCTCGACGCCTTCACGCAGGCCATCGAAGAGATGAACCAGAAAGACGGCGCCAACGGCCGCCACTTCGCGCTCTACGTCTGCGATACCCAGCGCGACGGCGATCGCGCCAAGACCCAGGCCGCGTGGATGGCGAAGCAGCTCAAAGTCCCCGCGCTGATCACCTCGGGCAGCCAGCAGAGCCTCGACGTCTCGTCGGCGACGAAGAGCCTCGGCACCCTGATCATGTCGCCGACCGCGACCAGCCCCGAGCTCGTCACCGTGTTCCTCTCGAACACCGACGGGCTCTTGTGGCGAACGGCGCCGCCCGACACGCTGCAGGGCCGCGTGCTCGCCGGGCTCGTGCTCAGCGACGCCACGTACTCGGCCGCCTCCAAGATCGGCATCATCTACGTCAACGACGCCTACGGGCAGGGGCTGCAGTCGGAGCTCCTCCGGCGCCTGAGCCCGACCCGCACCGTCGAGACCGCGCCGTTCACGAGCGGCGACGACATGCTCATCGGCACGGCCGTGAACCGCCTCGCCACCCAGGGCGTGCAGGCGACGATCGTCATCGGCGTCACCTCGGACACCAAGAAGATCCTCACCGAGGCGTTCAAGAAGCCGATGCTCCTGCGGGCCGCGGGCCACCGCTGGGCCTTCGCCGACGCTTCGAAGGACCCGTCGATTCTCACCGTCTCGGGCGCCGTCGCCGAGCTCGCCGGCTCGCTGGGCACCGCCCCGGCGCAAGGCGCGGGCATGCCCTACCCCACCTTCCGCAACGCGTTCATCACGCGCTTCAACCGCGACCCGAACGACTTCTCGTTCACGTCACACAGCTACGACGCGATGTACCTGGTCGGCCTCGCCGCGAGCTACGCCTCGGGCACCGGCCGCACGCTGAACGGGCGCACGATGGCCGAAGCGATGGGGAAGATCGTGTCGACCGGCACGGCGCTGACGCTCGAGCCGAGCCAGTTCTCGGTGATGCGCAACGCCATCAGCGGCGGCCAGTCGATCAACATCGAGGGCAACTCGGGGCACCTCGACTTCATCCCCGATGCGGGGGCTCCGGTGTCGCCGATCGAAGAGTGGCGCATCGAGGCGAACGGCACGTTCACCACCGTCACCACCATCGACCCGCCGCCGAACTGAAGACACGCTTCCGTACTGCTCGAAATGGCCTCGAGCGTGTGCGTTGATTGCCCCCGGCCCTTCCTGCTATCGCGAGGCGTCGCCCTCGCCCGCCAAGGAGCACCCCATGAAGCGCGCTTGTCTCGCCGCCGTTGCTTTGGCCGCCGCCTGTTCCCCGTCGTCCGCGCCTGAAGGGCTGATGCCCACGCCGGTCGGCACGGGCGCCGAGGTGAAGTTCGACATCTACCACCGACCGCTGCCCGACATCCCGCTGCCGAACGACTTCGCGACCCGCTTCGACCCGGGCTCGCCGACGAAGCTGCGCGTGAACGCGAGCCTCGTGGCCTCGACCAGCTGGGAGATGGGCGCCCGCAAGGTCATCGATCAGCTCGATGGCTGGGGCACGTTCGCGCCGGTGTCGGTGGGCTTCACGAAGCCGCTCGACGTGATGAACATTCTGCAGCGGCACCAGCGCGACGACTACGACTTCCAGGACGACGCGGTCTTCATCGTCAACGTCTCGCCCGACTCGCCCGACTTCTGCCAGCCGGTGCCGCTCGACATGGGCGAGGGCAACTTCCCGCTGGTGCTCGAGCGGCAGGACTTCGGCCTGGTCACCGACACCCGGTTCCGCAACCAGCAGCTCGTGTTCGACGAGACGAACGAAGACCTGAACCGCAACGGCAAGCTCGACCTCGGCGAAGACACCGACATGGACGGCGTGCTCGACCGCGGCAACTACGCGCGTGAGACCGACGGCGAGTTCGACGTCATGTCGTTCTACGAGCGCGAGACGAACACGCTGATCATGAAGCCGGTGCTGCCGATGCGCGAGAACAACGTCTACGCGGCGGTCATCACGCGGCGGCTCGTCGACGACGAAGGCAAGCCGGTGAAGAGCCCGTTCGAGTACATCAACCACACGCAGCAGACGAAGGCGCTCGACCCGCTCAAGCAGTGCCTGCCCTCGCTCGGCCTGCTGATGGAAGACGTCGCCTTCACCTGGAGCTTCACCACCCAGAGCACGACCCGCGACTACGTCGCCGCGCGCGACGGCCTGTACGGCGTGGGCCCGATGTCGCGCCTGAAAGACAAGTACCCCGCCGAGCTCTCGAACCTGTTCACGCTGCGCAAGTGCAAGGTGCCGGTCGACTCCGAGGGCCGCTGCCCGGCGGGCCAGGCGCTCGACCCGAACCAGAGCGTGTACATTTTGAAGGGCGACGACCTGCTGCGGCTGGGGGCCGACGTCATCCCCATCTTCTTCGGTGGCAACGTCGACGCCTCGGCGCGCGCGATCATCGATTCGTACAAGTGGGTCGACTACACGGCGATCGGCCAGTTCACCTCGCCGCAGTTCTTCCGCCGCACGGCAAAGGACGACGGTCAGTACGCCGTCGACGACTTCGGCGTGCAGCTGAAGAACCCCGACGGTTCGCTGGTCGCTCCGCCGCTGCCGCTCTACGAACAGATCTTCCAGTTCGACCCGGTGACGGGCGCGGCGTTCGAGCGGCCCGAGACGGTGACGTTCTGGCTCGTGGTGCCGAAGGGCCGGCAGGGCAAGCCGGCGCCGGTCGTGATCCTCGGCCACGGCTACACGAGCGCGAAGCTCGAGGCGATCGCGTACGCCGGCTACTTCGCGCAGCTCGGCATGGCGACGCTGGCGATCGACTGTGTGAGCCACGGCGTCGACATCGGCGACAAAGACCTGCAGCTCGCGCAGGGCATCTTCCGGACGAAGGGCCTCGCCGACTTCTTCGGCGCGCTCGCGACCGACCGCGCGGTCGACCTCGACAACGACGGGCGCAAAGACTCGGGCGCCGACTACTGGACGAGCTACGTGCTGCACACGCGCGACGTCGTGAAGCAGTCGACCATCGACTACATGCAGCTCATTCGCCTGTTCAAGACGTTCGACGGCTCGACGACGTGGAAGTACGACGTCAACCGCAACAAGCTCGACGACGATCTCGCCGGTGACTTCGACGGCGACGGCACGGTCGACGTCGGCGGGCCGGCCTCGTTTCACATGACCGGCGGCTCGCTCGGCGGAATCATGTCGGCGATGGTCGGCGGCCTCGAGCCGTACATGGAGACGATTCTGCCCGTGTCGGGCGGCGCCGGCCTTTCGGACATCGGCGTGCGCAGCATTCAGGGCGGCGTCAAAGAGGCGGTCAACTGGCGCATGATGGGCCCGTTCCTCTCGACGCGGCGAAACCCGACGACGAACAAGCTCGAGCTCATCGAGCAGATCCCGAACCTGAACGGCAAGTACAACCTGCACTTCGCCGACCTCGACACCGAGCCGAACGAGGGCGACACGGTGGTGGCGCGCAACCTGAAGAGCGGCGAGTACCGCTGCTCGCGCGTGCACACGGACCCGCAGTACGGCACGGGCCTCATCGGCGTCGCCGTCTCGTCGGATCAGGGCGACGGCCTCGCGCTCGAGATCTACGACGGGCCGCTGCCGGCGAAGACTCCCGAGGGCTGCGACACCTCGGGCGCCACGCCGAAGCAGAAGATCGACACGCTGCAGTACGACATCGTCGTCGACCGCGTGACGATCGCGGCCGGCACCCCGCTGCTCGCGTACAGCGACGGCTTCGGCCTGCGCCGCGGCTCGCCCGAGACCCGCCGCTTCATGTCGATCGCGCAGATCGCGCTCGAGAGCGGCGACCCGGTGAACGCCGCCCCGTTCTACGAGAAGTGGCTGCTCAAGTACGGCACGGGCGAAGAGGTGCGCACGCGCGCGATGATCATCAACACCATCGGCGACATGAACGTGCCGATGGCGACCGGCGTGCAGATCGCGCGCGCCGCCGGCCTCATCGACCTGACGCACAAAGACCCGCGCTACGGCAAGACGGCGAACCGCGTGCTCATCGACAACCACGTGCTCGAGGCCGTCGAGCGCGCAGGCCCGTACAAGAACTCGCGCGGTGAGCCGGTGTTGATGGACGTCGACCACTACTCGAACGTGCAGACCACCGACGACGGCTTCGACGTGCCGCGCCTCAACCCGCCGCTGCGCCTGCAGCGGCAGAGCGAGAAGCTCGGCGGCTGGAGCGGCATGATGCTCCCAATGCCGGTGCCGACCGGCAAGCACGGCTTCGACGCTCCGAAGCCCGACGCGATGTGGAACCTCGGCGGCTTCATGTTCGGCGCGATGGGCCGGTACATGTCGACCGACGGCAAAGACTTCAACCTCGACGGCTGCAACGTGGACTTCACCTGCTCGTACTTCCCGAAGGCGGTCCCGGCCCAATGAAGACGCTCCCGTTCGCTGTCGCTGCGCTGCTGTGCTCCCAGGCCTTCGCAGGCGACAAGGCCCCAAAGAAGGACGAGAAGAAGGCCGCCGCGCAGGTGAAGTGCGAGGGCATCAACGAGTGCAAGGGCAAGGGCGCCTGCGGTAACGACAAGGGCGCGAGCTGCGCCGGCACGAACGAGTGCAAGGGCAAGGGCTGGGTGCTCGTCACCGAGAAGGACTGCAAGGACAAGAAGGGCAAAGTCCTGCAGTGAGGTGAGCGGGGACGCCGCGCGCTCCTGAGCGCGGCGCCTTGAGCACCCGCGGTTCGTGACCGTGAGACAGCCGGCCGGGCCCCGAGCGGGCGGCGCGGCGAGATGAGCCGGCCACCGCCATCGAGCGCGGTGTCGGTCCTGAGCGGGCTCCCCATCGGCTCGAGATGAGCAGGCTCTCCATCGGCTCGAGATGAGCGGGCTCTCCATCGGCTCGAGATGAGCGGGCTCTCCATCGGCTCGAGATGAGCGGGCTCTCCATCGGCTCGAGATGAGCAGGCTCTCCATCGGCTCGAGATGAGCAGGCTCTCCATCGGCTCGAGATGAGCGGGCTCTCCATCGGCTCGAGATGAGCAGGCTCTCCATCGGCTCGAGATGAGCAGGCGCGACGTCGGCAGAGCCGCGATGCGGGCCGCCGAAGCGGGGTCGGCCGTCTACTCGACCCGCACGCGCCGCGCAGCGACCATGCGGAAGCCGTCTTCCTTCCGGCCGTTGAAGAAGTCGCAGCGCGCCTCGAGCTTCCACTCGCCGGGCTCGTCGAGCCGCACCGACACGCTCGAGCCAGGCACGTCTGCGCAGCGCTCGGCGCCCGACGGAGCGATCGCGCACAGCTGGTACGACTGACCCTTCGACGTGTCCTTGATGTCGAACGAGACGGTCACCTCTTCGCCGCTCTTCGCAGCCGACGGGGCCGAGAACTTCACCGTCGCCGGCCGCGTGACGCTCGCCAGGTCTTGGCAACCCAGGACCATCAGGAACAGCAGCCCGAGGCGCCTCACCCGCGCGTCGCCCGCGTGAAGCCCGCCAGCCCCAGCAGCGCGCCGAGCACCACGAAGCCGCCCGCGAGCTGCACCGGCCGGTTCGCCTCGCGGTAGCCCTGCTCGCGGATCTGCTCGGCGAAGTCCGGAGCGACCATCGCCAGCGCCCGATCGGTGTGCATGCGGCCCCACATCATGCCCGCGACCCCGAGCAGCGTGACGAGCGCCGCGCACACCATCGCGCCCAGCGCCGCGCCCTTCGACTTCGCCGCCAGCCCCACGGCGCCGAGCACCACCGCGCCCAGGCCGAGCAGCGCGATGGGGTACATCCAGAAGCCGCCCTCTGCGAAGAAGCGCGCCATGTGCGCCTGCTTACGCTAGACCAGCCGCCCGCGTGAACGAGAAGCTGATCGACCGCTGGGCGCCCGTCGTCGTCTGCATCGCGGGGCTCGTCATGGCGCACCACGAGATGGTGCTGAGCGGCTTCGCCGTCACCCAGAACGATCTCGGCGACACCCGGCTCGTTCACTACCTGCTCGAGCACGCGCTGCAGTGGCTGCTCGGCAACCCGAACCACGCCGACTATTGGAGCCCGCCGTTCTTCGCGCCCGCGACCGGCCACCTCGCCTACAGCGAGAACCTCGCCGGAGCCGCCTGGGTCTACATCCCCCTGCGCATCTTCTTCGAGCCGCACAACGCCTTTCAGGCGTGGGGGCTCGCGCTCGGGGCGCTCAACTTCGCCGCCGCCTACCTCTTGCTCAAGCGCGCCTTCTCGTTCTCGACGATCGGCGCCTCGGTCGGCGCGGCGCTGTTCGCGTTCTCGGCCGCGCGCATCAACCAGACGATGCACTGGCAGCTGTTCCCGCACTTCTACACGCCCATCGCGGCGTTCTCGGCGTACCGGCTCGCGAACGCCTCGCAGCTCACCGAGCGCGCGCGCGTCACACACATCTTTCTTCTCACCGCCGCCGTCGTCGGGCAGCTCTGGGCGAGCATCTACCTCGGCTGGTTCCTCGTCTTCGTGTTCGCGGTCGGCCTCGCCCTCGGCCTCTGCTGGGAGAAGCCCCGCAAAGAGCTCTGGGTGCTGCTGAAGGAGCACCCGTGGACGTTCACGCTCGCAGCGGCGCTCGCGATCGCCGCGCTCTACCCGATGGGCTGGCGCTACCTCGCCGTCGCGAGGGAGTTCGGCGGCCGCAGCATCGAAGAAGCCCTGTCGATGCTGCCGACGCCCGCGACGTGGCTGCACATGGGCAAAGACAGCTGGCTGTGGGGCTCGCTCGCGACCTGGCCGACGTTTCAGGGCATCCCCATGGAGCACGAGCAGCGCTGCGGCTTCGGCCTCATCGCGACGGGGCTCACGGCCATCACGTTCTGGCAGCACCGCAAGGAGCCCAAGCTCATCTTCGTGGGCGTGCTGGTGCTCACCCTGCTGGCCATCACGACCCTCTACTCGAGGCCAGAGGGCACCACGCCGTGGCGCATCGTGCACGCGTACTTCCCCGCGGCGCAGGCGATTCGCGCGGTCGCGCGCGCGTCGATCGTCTACATGCTCGGCATCTCGGTCGGCGTCGCCGCCGCGCTCACCGCGCTCGCGAAGAACGCCCAGCTCAAGTGGGCCGTGCTGCCGCTCGGCGCGCTGCTCGTCTACGAGCAGGGCTACAACACGCCCGCGTTCTCGAAGGCGAACAACCGCCGCGACATCGCCGAGGTGGTGGCCGCCATCGAGCCGGGCTGCGAGGTCTTCGTGATGAGCCCGGTGCAGGGCTACGGCCCGTACTGGAAGTACCAGCTCGACGCGATGTGGGCGTCACTCGTGAGCGGCGTGCCCACGATGAACGGCTACTCGGGTCAGAACCCGAAGAACTGGCCGCTCGGCGACACCGACCTGCGCAGCCCGGTCGACGAGCAGCGCGTCTCGCAGGCCGCCGGCTACTGGCTGCAGTCGCAGCCGCTGCTCAAGAACAAGCGCGCGTGCTGGGCGCGCGTCGGCTTCAGCGAGGGGCCCAACTTCGGCTCCGAGTTCGTGTCGCAGCAGGTGCCGGCGACGCTGAAGACGGGCGAGCAGGCCCAGGCTGAGGTCGTGTTCAAGAACCTGGGCCCGAAGCCGTGGCCGATGGGCGCAGGCGTGCGCCTCGGCTCGCAGGCTCCGCAAGACAACACGCAGTGGGGCATGGGCCGCGTCGAGCTGCCGCACGCGGTCGAGCCCGGGCAGACCGTCGCGTTCCGTTTCCCGTTCTCGGCTCCGCTGCAGCCGGGGAAGTACGCGTTTCAGTGGCGCATCGTCGCCGACGGCATGCAGTGGGTCGGCGCGCTCTCGAAGATGCAGGTGATCGAGGTGGTGCAGAGCGACGTGCCCCCGCTGCTCGCGGCGCCGCCCGATGCTGGGCAATAGGGCCGAATTCCACTAGAGCCGCTCGCCATGCTCGGCATCATCGGTGGCAGTGGCATCTATGAGCTCGAAGGCCTGAAGAACGCGCAGTGGCGCGACGTCGACACGCCGTTCGGCAAGCCGTCGGACCAGCTGCTCGTCGGCGAGCTCGACGGCGTGCAGGTCGTGTTCCTGCCGCGGCACGGGCGAGGCCACCGCATTCCCCCCACCCTGCTCAACGTGCGCGCGAACATCTCGGCGCTCAAGCAGCTGGGCGTGACCGACGTGCTCGCGCTGTCGGCGGTGGGCTCGCTCAAAGAAGACCTGCCGCCCGGCACGTTCGTCGTCGTCGATCAGTTCATCGACCTCACGAAAGGCCGCCCGTCGACCTTCTTCGACGAGGGGCTGGTCGCGCACGTGTCGATGGCGCACCCCGTCTGCTCGCGCGTCGGCGACGCCGCCGTGAAGGCGCTCGAGGGCGCGCAGGTGCCCTTCCGCCGCGGAGGCACCTACGTCTGCATGGAGGGCCCCCAGTTCTCGTCGAAGGCCGAGTCGAACGTGTACCGCTCGTGGGGCGCGCACGTGATCGGCATGACGAACATGCCCGAGGCGAAGCTCGCCCGGGAGGCCGAGCTCTGCTTCGCGACCGTCGCGATGGTGACCGACTTCGACTGCTGGCACCCCGACCACGACGCCGTCACGGCGGCGCAGGTGGCGGCGACGTTCACGCAGAACGCGAGAGCCGCCCGCGAGGTCGTGCGCCGCGTGATCCCCCTCGTGGGCAAGCACCCCGCGGCCTGCCCGAAGGGCTGCGACAAGGCGCTCGACTCGGCGGTGCTGACGGCTCCGCACGCGCGCGACGAGCTGCGCGCGCGCCTCTTGAAGTCGGCCGGCCTGCGCATCGAGGTGGCGGCGCCGAAGCACGACCCGCATGGGCTCGCGAAGCTGATCCGCACGGTGCCCGACTTCCCGAAGAAGGGCATTCAGTTCCGCGACATCACGACGCTGCTCGAAGACGGGCCGGGCCTGAAGCGCACGGTGCGCGCGCTCGCCGATCGCTACCGCGGTCAGCGCATCGACAAGATCATGGGCATCGACGCCCGAGGCTTCATTCTCGGAGGAGCGATGGCGGTCGAGCTCGGCTGCGGGTTCGCTCCGGTGCGCAAGAAGGGCAAGCTGCCGGGCGCGACGCTGCGCATGGAGTACGCGCTCGAGTACGGCACCGACGCCGTCGAGATTCGCGAAGAGGGCTTGAAGCGCGGCGAGCGCGTGGTCGTGGTCGACGATCTCATCGCCACCGGAGGCACCGCCGAGGCCGCCATCAAGCTCGCGCGCATGAAAGAGGCGGTCGTCGTCGAGGCCTGCTTCGTGATCGAGCTGCCCGACCTGCACGGCCGCGAGCGGCTCGAGGCGGCCGGCGCGGCCGTGCACAGCCTCGTGACCTTCGAAGGAGACTGACGTGAAGGCGCTGCGCGAGACGGCCGACGGCAAGGCGATCGAGGTCATCGATCAGACGAAGCTGCCGTTCGCGCTCGAGTGGGTGACGCTGCGCACGGCTGACGACGTCGCGCGCGCGATCAAGACGATGGTGGTGCGCGGCGCTCCGCTGATCGGCGTCACGGCCGCCTACGGCCTGGCGATGGACGTGCGCGCCTATGCGCCGCTGAAGGCCACGCGGCCGACCGCGGTGAACCTCGCGTGGGCGCTCGATCGCGTGCGCGCGGCGAAAGACGCGTGGGCCGAGGCGCGCAGCATCGCGGCCTCCGAGTCCGAGGCGTGCCGCCGCATCGGCGACTTCGGCCTGCCGCTGCTCGAGAAGGCCCGGCGCGGCGAGACGCTGCGCGTGCTCACGCACTGCAACGCGGGCTGGCTCGCGACGGGCGACTGGGGCACCGCGCTGGCGCCGATCTACGCGGCGAAGGCGGCGGGCCTGAAGCTGCACGTGTGGGTCGACGAGACGCGGCCGCGCAACCAGGGCGCGCTCACCGCCTGGGAGCTCGGCGACGCCGGCGTGCCGCACAAGCTCATCGTCGACAACGCGGGCGGCCTGCTCATGATGCGCGGCGAGGTCGACGTCTGCATCGTCGGCGCCGACCGCATCGCCGCGAACGGCGACGTCTGCAACAAGGTGGGCACGTACCTGAAGGCGCTCGCCGCGAAGGACAACGGCATCCCCTTCTACGTGGCGGCTCCCGAGTCGACGATCGATCGGTCGCTGCCTTCGGGCGCGCAGATCCCCATCGAGGAGCGCGACGCCGACGAGGTGCGCGCGTGGAACGGGGCGAGGCTCTTCCCCGAGAGCGTGCCGGTCGGGAACCCCGCGTTCGACGTGACGCCCGCGAAGCTGGTGACGGCGGTCATCACCGAGAAGGGCGTGCGCGCGTGATCAAAGACGGGCTCGGGCTGGTGCGCGCCGCGAAGCACTGCTGGGAGGGCGGGCTCATGCCCGGCACCTCGGGCAACCTGTCGATGCGCATTCCGCGCGGCCTCTTGATCACGCCCAGCGGCGTCAACTGGTCCGAGCTGACCCCGTCGGAGCTCGTCGAGCTCGAGCCCGACGGCAAGCCGCTGCGCGCGTTCTCGCCGGTGCCGTCGTCCGAGTGGCGCTTTCACGTGCAGATCTACGAGCAGCGCCCCGAGGTGAACGCGATCGTTCACACGCACTCTCGCTACGCCACGACGATCTCGTGCCTGCGCCGCCCGATTCCCGCGGTGCACTACATGATCGCGGCCGCGGGCGTGTCGCAGGTGCGCTGCGCCGAGTACGCGACCTACGGCACCGCCGAGCTCGGGCAGAACGCGATGAAGGCGCTCGAGGGCGCGAAGGCCTGCCTGCTCGCGAACCACGGCCTCATCGCGCTCGGCGCCTCGCTGAAAGAGGCGACGAAGGTCGCGTTCGAGATCGAGAACGTCGCCGCGCTGTACTGGCACGCGCTGCAGGCGGGGCAGCCGGTGCTGCTCGACGACTCCGAGATCCGCCGCGTCGCCGAGAAGCTGAAGACGTACGGGCAGCCGGGCTAAAGCCATGCGACGCGCCGCCCTGCTCGTGCTGCTGGTGCTGAACATCCCCGTGTGGCTCGGGCAGGTTTGGCCCGAGGGCGCGCCGCCGTTCGCCCGCGAGGTGAACGTGGCGTTTCTCACCGGGACGTTCGCGTTCCTGCTGAGCGAGCTGGTCCGCGGGCGCAGCCAGAGGACCTGAGGCTTCGTCTCTTCCCACGACTCGTCAGCAGCACCAGCGTCGCGAGCAGCGCCGCGCCCGGCGCCGACTGACAGCCGCTCGAGGGCTGAGAGGGCGTGCCGCCGGAGCCCGCGCTGGCGCTCCCGCCTGCTGCCGACGACGCGCCTCCCGCCGTGCCCATCGAGCCGCCCGCCGCGCTGCCTCCTGCGACGCCGCCTCCGGCGGTGTTGCCTCCCGCAGTGCCGCTCCCGCCGCCGGCACCGCCTGCGTTCGCCGGCGCCGCGAGCCCGAAGAAGTCGGCCATGTCGGTCGGCCAGCCGGGCCGCACGTTGTGCGCCAGCCCCGGCACCTCGTCGAGCTCGACCACCGTCTCGCCCGCTCCGTTCTTGAACGCGCTGCGCGTGCCGCCGGTCGAGATCGCCGAGGTGCCGTCGGCGGTCTGGTCGACGCCGTGCAGCGCCGTCCACTGCTCGACGAGCTCGGTGCGGTTCGACGGGGCCACCGTGCCGTCGGCCAGGCCCTGCCACACCGCCACCCGCGGCCACGCGCCGCTGAACCCGGGGTCGGCGAGCCGCGCGCGCGTCGCCCACGTCGCGGGCGTCTGGCCTCCACCGCCGCTCATGCAGTCGAAGGCCGCAGTGACGCTCTCGGCGCACTTGTAGGGCACGCCCGCGGCGACCGCGCCGGCGACGATCTGATCCGGGTACGCCGCCAGCAGGTTCACCGCCGCCGCCGCCCCCGCCGAGAAGCCGACGACGTACCAGCGCGGCGCTCCCGAGGTGTCGGTGAGGGTCCGCTCGACCATCTGCTTCACCGAGCCCGCTTCGCCCTGGTCGCGCAGCTGATCGCCGGGCTCGAACCAGTTGAAGCACGTCGACACGTTGTTCGACGCCTGCTGCTCGGGGAACACGAGCGAGAAGCGGCGCGCGTCGGCGAGCTGCGACCAACCCGACCAGCTCGTCGAGAAGCCGGCCGCTGTGTCGGCGCACCCGTGCAGCACGACCACCACCGGACGCCCCACCTCGAGGCTCGCCGGCACGTAGCGGTACATCTTCAGGGCGCCGGGGTTCGTGCCGAACGACGTCACCGCGTCGAGCCCGTCGCGCCGGCTCTCGACCGACGGCCCTTCGAGCTGCCCGCACGCGCACAGCACCACGGTCACCCAGGCCAGCCTCCGCATGCCCGCGCTCGTAGCGGAGTTCATGTTGCATTGCAACATGCCGCTCCGAGCCCCAGAGCGGCGGAGCTTGCTGCAGTGCAGCACTACGGCGGTACGGCGGCGAGGAACTCGTTCAGCGCCTGCGGGTAGTCGGTGCCGATGACGTCGAGCCCCGTGGCGATCGCCAGCTCGCGAAACGCCTTGGTCTCGGGCCCCTTCCAGAAGCGAATGCGCGCGCCCTTCGCGTGCATGTCGCCGACGAGACAGCCGAGCCGCGTCTTCTCGGACTCGGGCGCGGTCATCGTGCCGTCCCACGTCATGTACTTGCCCCACTCGAGCGCGTACCAGCCCGCGCGGTTGTCGACGCGCGCGTCGGTCGTCGCGTAGGCGCCTCGATCGCGAATCGCCCGGCGCGTCGCGCGCTCGTCGACGAAGGCCTTCTTCGACGCCTCGTCACCCGTGAGCACGGCCGTCACCGGCCCCTGCGTCACCGCGTCGTCGGTGAAGATCGTCAGCATCGGGTATTGATCGAGCAGCGCCGCCAGCGCCGTGCGCAGCTCGGCCGACCCGTCTTTCAGGTCGAGCCACAGCACGAGCTCGACGCCGTCGCCGTACACCGAGCCGCTCTGCGTCACCCGCGCCTGCAGCGGGTCGAGGTACAGCGCCTTCAGCGTGCCCTTCGGCGTGTCCATCACGCCGTGCGCGACCACGATCTCTCCCGAGCGGAGGTACAGATCGGCCTCGACGCTGTAGATCTTCGCGTCCAGCGCGTCGAGCAGCGGCCGCGGCTGCTCGTAGTCGTTGTGCGAGTGCGAGTACGGGTGGAAGCCCGCGCTGCCCAGCGGCTTCGACCGCACCGGCGCGCAGACGTCGGCGTCGGTCGGCACCGCCGCCGGCTTGCTGCAGGCGACCACGAGCAACACGGGCGCGACGACGAGACACCGCACGCCGCGACAGTACCGCTTCCCCCTCACCCCGTCCCTCTCCCCTACGGGGGAGAGGGGGCGCGTTCTTCACTTCAGGGTGGCGGCGTCGACCGCGCCGAGATCGAGGTACGCCCGATCGACCATCACGACGTACGGCCGCTCGATGAACTTGAAGCCGCCCTTGCCGTCGTGCTCGATGATCTCGAGCTTGCCCATGCCGTAGCCCATCGGGCCGCGCGAGTAGTAGTGCGCCATCAGCTTGTACGGGTACACGCGCCGCGCCGGCGGGTTGCGAATCGTGAAGCACTCGGGGCCGTAGCCGGTCGTGACGTCGGCGTAGAGCTCGCCGCCGCTCGCGAGCTCCTTCTGGCTGTACCAGGCGTGCCCGCCCTTCCCGTCGACGATGTGGAAGTCGACGTCGTTCGCGTCGGTCTCCCAGTTGAGGACGAAGCGCAGCGACGGCTGGTCTTCGAGCGCGGCGCCCAGCTTCTTGAGCCGCTCCATCACCTCACCGCGCTTCGTCGGGTCGGCCTTGATCCACGCCATGCCGATGAGCCCCGCGTCCTCGCGCAAGATGCGGTCGACGCCGAGGAAGCGGCCGCCCGGGTAGTCGCGCGCCGCGCCCCGCTCGATCGCCGCGAACGCCTTCGCCGGCTCGCCGAGCTTGAGCCACATGAACGCGAGCAGCCGGTGGCTCGCCGGGTGATCGGCCCGCTGCTCGGCCGCCTTCGCGTAGGTGTCGGCCGCGAGCGCGAGGGCCTCCTTCGCCTTGAGCCGCTCGAGGCGAACACCGGCGAAGCGACGCAGGTCGGCGCGGCCGGGGAACAGATCGATCACTGAGCCGTACGCGCGACCCGCCTCGAGCTCGTCGCCCTTCGCCTCGAACGCCTCGCCGAGGGCGATGAGCGCGAGCACGTCGCCGGGCTGCTCCTCGCGCCAGCCGCGCGCCTTCGCGAGCGCGTCGTCGGTCTTCTTCGCCTTGATGAGGTCCATCACCTGCTTGAACGGGCCGTCGTAGGGCTGCGTGCCCTGCTCCATCTCTGGAGGCAGCCCGCTCGCGACAGCCCCTTGGCTCGCCGCAGGCCCTGGGCTCCGCACTGCCCTCTCGGTCGCAGGCGGCCGCATCGCGGGCCGAGGAGGAGGCGGCGGAGCCGCCGGCGCCGTCACCGGCTCGGGCGACGGAGCCGAGTCGGCGACCTTGGCCGGCTCCTCGGGCACGTCGGCCTGCTTGTTCTGGCCCTCGTCCCGGTCGACGCTCTTCTTGTCCGCACTGGCGTCGTCCGACTTGGCCTCCTCCTTCTTCTCCTTCATCTTCTCGGCCTCCTTCGGCGGAGGCGGCTTCTTCATGACCGCCACCGGCGGAGGCGTCGAGGGAACCGTCTCGGGCCCGCGCTTCTGGAGCGCGACGCGCCCGTCTTTCACCACCAGAATGTCGGCGAGCGCGCGGCGATCGATGCCGAAGCGCGCGTAGTCGGCCTCGGTCTCGAGCACGAGCAGCGCGGTGTACGGGCAGAGCACGCGGTAGCGGGTCGAGAGCTTCACGGCCTCGTCTTTCAGTGCCTGCTTCTCTTTCGGGCCGTCGGCGGCGCGATCGATGCGCTCCTGGAGCGAGGCGATTCTCGCCTGCACGACGGCGCGCTCGAGCAGCGGAGCCTCTGGAGCGATGCCCGAGACCTCGAGGTTGTACGGCTTGCCGTCGACCGTGACGGCGAGCTTCTCGCCGGCGGGCAGCTCTGCGTGCAGCAGCACCTCGTCGCCGGCCTGCGCGCCGTCGATGCTCTGCGGCCAGACGAAGCGGGCCTTGTCGACGGCGAGCTTCAGCTTGCTGAACGTCTTCTCGTTGAGGCGGCGCAGCACGTCGGCGGCGCCGAGGTCGCCGTCGATGACGGCGCCGTCGCGCGGCAGGCCCGCGGTGACGAGCTGGCGCAGCGTCGCGACGTCGCGCAGGCCGCCGAGGGCGACGGCGTCGAGGCGCTGGACTCCGGCGGTCTTGAGGCCCTTCACCGCCGCGATGAGCAGGTCGCCGCCGTCGGCGCCGGCGGTGGCGACGCCGTCTGAGAGGACGACGACGCGCGAGGTCTTCGCGCCGGCCGACCACTTGAGCGCAGCCTCGAGGTCCGACGCGCCGAGCGCCTTGCGCGCCTTCAGCTTCTTCACCTGCTCGTCGCCGAAGCCCGAACCCGGCCCGTCGTAGATCTTCTCGAGGCCCTGATCGAACGCCGCGACCACGACGCGGGCCTTGGGCAGCCCCTGCGTGAGCTTCTGCAGCAGCGCGACCTGCTCGCCGTAGCCGAGGGCGCGCGACGCGCTCGTGTCGAAGAGCACGGTCACGGCGTCGATGACATCGGGCTGCGAGGCGGCGACGGGCTTGAGCTTCGCGACGAGGTAGTCGCCCGAGCGCAGCGCGTTGCTCGACGTCTTGCCGGGCTCGATGCGCAGGTCGGCGTCGGGCGCCCAGCCCTTCTTCTGAAGCGACGTGGCCGGCTTGCCGTCGGCGAACGCCTGCACGTCGAGCGAGGCGATGGCCGGCAGCCCCTTCAGCGGCAGCACGTAGGCGCCGGCGGGCGCGTGCGAGTAGCTCAAGATGAGCTCCTTCTTGCCGCGCGCGGGGATGGGGAAGACGCGGGCGTCGAACGAGTTGCCGGCCGACTGCTCGAGGAGCGCGGGGTCTTGCCGGCGATGCAGGAAGTCTTCGTAGGCGCGACGGGCGGCCTGCTTCTCGACGACCTCGCCCTCCTGCCAGCGGGTCTCCTGCTTCATGGCGAAGCGGCTGACGGTCGCGAGCGGAGGGAGCACGACGTGAAACGTGCCCTCGATGACGCGGTCTTGCGGGTTCTCGAACGTGAGCTTGAGCTCGGTGAACGCGAGCGGGCCCGAGACGACGGCGCGCCCCTCGAGGGCGACGAGCGTGAGGCCCGAGCCGTCGCTGGCGGTGAGGCTGAGCGGCGCCTCGGCGAGACACGGCGTCGCCAGCAGCAGAAAAAGGGGACAGGCTACTTTTCCGATCAGCGCCCACAACGAGTGAGCTCCCCGGCGCGCTCCGGAAAAGTAGCCTGTCCCCTTTTTCGTTCTCATGGTGGGCGCGACTATCGCCCGGAAAGCCAACCCCGCTTCCAGGTTTTCACCGCGGCGAAGAACACGAGGATGCCGGCTGCGATCGCTGCGAAGGGCCATAGCGACTGGAACGCCGCTCCACGCGCGAGGCGTTCCCACGCGAGGAGCGCGAGGATGCCGAGGCTCCACGCGGTGAACGGGTTGTGCTCTTTCTTGAGGGCGCGGCGCCAGTCGAAGCGATCGCCGAGGCGCCCCGGGTACGCGGGGTTGAGGCGTGGCACCCAGCGCGGCACCTCGCGCAGGTACTGCTCGTACCGCTCGCCGTGCTGCGCGCGGAGGAAGTCCTCTTCGGCGCGGATGATGAAGAAGTACTCGCCGAAGAAGAACGCGAGGCCGACCGCCGCCGCCAGCAGGTCGTTCGCCGTGAGCATCAGCCCCACGCAGATGAGCAGGTTGCCCACGTAGAGCGGGTTGCGCACGCGCGCGTAGGGCCCGCGCGTGTTGAGCGCCTTCGCCTCGAGCACGTCGTCTTGCCCCGACGTGCCGTCTTGCACGAGGCCGAGCGTGTAGAAGCGGAGCGCCTGCCCGAGCAGGCTCACGAGCACGCCGGCGGCGACGAGCGCGAGCGGCGTCTCGTGGCCCCGGGACCGGTAGAGGAGCCACGCGATGAGCAGCAGCACCGGAATCGGAGTGAGGCTCCGCCAGCGGAAGAGCGTGGTGCCGAGCTTGGCGGTTGCCGACATTCGCGCGGTGCCTAGCATGTGCGGTGGGGATTCTCGCGTCGTCGAGGTTTCAGTACTGCGCGGTTTCTTCTCGCGTCCACTGCCCCCTCACCCCGGCCCTCTCCCCTACGAGGGGAGAGGGGGTTCTTCTGTCGGGCGTGGTATCGCCCGGTCGCTTGCGACTCGGTGGCTTCGTCATTCACGGCAGCGACGTCTCGACGCTGCCCGCGTGTATCGAGAGCCTCAAGGCCGTCGCCGACGAGGTCGTGGCCATCGACTCGGGCGACACGAAGGTGGAGCTCGGCGTCCGCACCGTGAAGCACGCGTGGGAAGGCTACGGGTCGGCGCGGGCCGCGGCCGTGCGCGCGCTCGAGGGCTGCGACTGGGTGCTGTACCTCGACGCCGACGAGCGCCTCGAGGAGCCGGCGCGCGAGGCGCTGCGGGCGTGGAAGGCGAGCGGCTCGCGCGCTCCGGCGCACCTCTTGCCGGTGCACGACTGGGCCGAGCTGCCTTCGGGCCGCTTTCTCTACCGCACGCACCACCGCGCGCGGCTCGTGCGGCGTGAGCTGGCAGCGTGGAAGCCCGAGATGATCGTGCACGAGGCGCTCGGCCGACCCGACGCGGTCAGGCTCGACGCGCCCATCGAGCACCGCTTCGCCACCGGCATTCCGCAGCGGGGCCAGAAGGAAGAGACGTACGCGCTGCTCTGGGCGGTGCGGGCCCACGCCGAAGGGCGGCGCGGGAAGCTGCCGTGGCTGCAGCGCCCGGCGATGTTCGTGCGCGACGCCTTCCTCAAAGGAGCGGCGTGGCGCGGCGGCGTCGACGGCCTGAAGCTCGCGTGGGCCGTGGCCGCGTACCACTCGCGAAAGTACGAGCTCTTGCGAGAGCTGCGCGCGGGGCAGCACACGGAGCTGACCGAGGCGTTCGCCGCGAGAGACTACGCGCGGGTCTTCGCGCTGGCGTCGTCACGCTCGTATGCCGCGGCTCGCCTGACTTGAACGCGAGCGGCGGGCTCAGAAAAAGAGACGGGCGCAGCATGCCGGCCCTCGACGGCATGCCACGCCCGGACACAGAGAAGGGGAACTCTGCGTCTAAAGTCGAAGCTCAGTAGGTCGGCTGGAAGGGCACCTGGAACGACGGCGGCATCGAGTCGAGCACGTGCTGGCACTGGTCGCGCCACGCGCTCAGATCGTCGGTGCTGATCTTGTTGTCGCCGCTGCCGCCCTCTTTCGCGACGTCGAGCATGTGCAGCAGGTCGGGGTTGGTGCTGAGGAAGAGCGCGGCGCGGCGCAGCTCGGGGCTCGCGTTCGGGTCGCCCGAGATCTTGTCGAGATCTTCCTTGCTCACGACGCCGTCCTTGCCGTCGAACGGGTTCAACCAGCTGTTGTTGGCGTCGTCGAGCTGGTCCCAGTTCGCGATGAGCACGTCCATCGACTGGAGGAACTCGGGCGCGCGCGGGTCGACGGCGAGCTGCCGCACCGCCTGCTCGCGGTCGAGCTTCGACAGCTGCGAGTCGACGTCGCCGAGGCTGATGGTGCCGTCGGTCTTGCCGCCGTGGTCCGCGGTGTCGAGCTCGGCCAGCATGTCGGGGTGCGCGAGCAGGAACTTCGCCGCCTCTTGCAGCTTCGGGTTGCTCGAGTCTTGCGCCGCCGCGTACAGCTTGTTCACGTCGAAGTCGGCGCCGATGCCGAACACCGAGAAGCCGTCGAGGCTGTCGAAGTTCTCTTTGATGGTCCGCACCGCCGACTGAAACTGCGCGCGCTCGTCGGTCGCCGGCATCGGCCTCATGCGCTCATCGGCCGGGTAGCTGTTGTTGGTAGGGAAGCAGCTGGTGGTCGTTCCGCGAATGGTCGTCATGACTCAAGTATCGAGAAGCCGAGAACGTGGGTACGTCACCCACCTGCAAAGTGTTTTACCGATCAGCGCCGAATTACCGCCGAATTTCCCGGACGATTCCCTCAGTGGAAGTCGTGGCTGTGCGCGAAGCGGCCCTCGGTGAGCTGCTCGAGGTCTTCGACGACGACGTGCACGACCTCGCCGGCGCGCTGCAGGGTGCCGTGCACGACGAGCATCTGCACTCCGGTGGCGAGCTTGAACAGGCGCTCGAACACGTCCTCGTAGAAGACGAGGTTCGAGAAGCCGAGCTCGTCTTCGAGGGTCATGAAGACGATGCCCTTCGCGGTGCCGGGGCGCTGGCGGCAGATCACCATGCCGGCGGCGGTCACCTTCTCGCCGTCGCGGCCGCCGTTCACCTGCGCGCTCGACTTCACGTGCGGCGGCAGCTTCGGCCGCCACAGCTTCATGGGATGATCGTTCACCGACACTCCGGTGGTGAAGAAGTCGAGCTTGAGCTGCTCGAGCCGCGACAGCTTCTTGAAGCGCCCGCGCCGCGTCGGCGCGTCGGCCCCCTCGAGCAGCCCGTCGAGCCTCGGCACCCGGGCGAGCCAGATCGCCTGGCGGCGGTCGGGCTCGAGCACGTCGAGCGCGCCCGACTGCGCGAGCAGCGTGAGGTCGCGCGTGCCGGCGTGCGTGCGCGCCGCGAGGTCGTCGATGCTGGTGAAGGGCCTGAAGCGCTCGATGCGGCGCACGGTGTCTTCGCGCAGGCCGCGCACGAGGCGCAGGCCGGTGCGCAGCTGGTGCTCGGTGGGCACCGTGCAGTCCCACTCGCTCGCGTGCACGCAGACGGGCAAGAGCTCGACGCCGTGGCGCTTCGCGTCCTGCATGATCGTGTTCGGCGAGTAGAAGCCCATCGGCTGGCTGTTGATCAGCGCCGCCGCGAACTGCGCCGGGTGATGCACCTTGAGCCACAGGCTCGCGTAGCCGAGCAGCGCGAACGAGGCCGCGTGGCTCTCGGGGAAGCCGTACTCGCCGAAGCCCTGGATCTGGCGGAACAGCGCTTGCGCGAACTTCTGCGAGATGCCGTTCTTCAAGAAGCCGGCGATGAGCCGCTCGCGGTGCCGCTCGAGCTTGCCGTTGCGGCGCCACGCGGCCATGTCGCGGCGCAGCTGGTCGGCCTCGCCGCCGGTGTAGCCCGCGCCGACGATGGCGATCTGCATGGCCTGCTCCTGGAAGATCGGCACGCCGAACGTGCGCTCGAGAATCGGAGCGAGCTTCGGGTGCGGCAGCTCGATCTTCTCTTGCCCCATGCGGCGGCGCAGGTACGGGTGCACCATGCCGCCCTGAATCGGGCCGGGCCGCACGATCGCGACCTGCACCACGATGTCGTAGAACTTGCGCGGCTTGAGGCGCGGCAGCATCGCCATCTGGGCGCGGCTCTCGATCTGAAACGCTCCGACGGTGTCGGCCCTGCACGCGGCGTCGTAGACGCGCGGGTCTTCGGCGGGCACGCGCGCGAGGCGAGCGATGGCGCTCGGCGCCGTGACGCGCTCGTCGTGCTGGCACATCGCGAGCCCCTTGCGCAGCGCCGTGAGCATGCCGAGCGCGAGCACGTCGACCTTGAAGAAGCCGAGCACGTCGAGGTCGTCCTTGTTCCAGGGGATGACGGTGCGATCGGGCATCGTCGCCGGCTCGACCGGAGCGACCTCGGTGAGCGGCCTCGCAGAGAGCACGAAGCCGCCGACGTGAATCGAGAGGTGGCGCGGGAAGCCCTGAATGCGCGTCGCGAGGTCGACGACCTGCTTCAGCCGGGCGTCGACCTGGAAGCCGGCCTCTGCGAACCGCTGGTCGCGCACATCGTCGACCTCGTTCCACCAGTGGAGCAGGCTCGCGAGCTTGTTCGCCTCTTCGAGCGGGTAGCCGAAGACCTTCGCGACCTCGCGCATCGCGCTTCGCCCCCGGTAGCAGATCACCTCGCTGACCATCGCGGCGCGGTCGCGGCCGTAGCGGCGGTAGATCTCTTGAATCACCTCTTCGCGGCGCTCGTGCTCGAAGTCGACGTCGATGTCGGGCGGCTCTTTGCGCTCGGGCGACATGAAGCGCTCGAACAGGGTGGCCGCGCGCGCCGGGTCGACGGCGGTGATGCCGAGCACGTAGCAGACGGCGCTGTTCGCGGCGCTGCCGCGGCCCTGGCAGAGAATGTCGCGCTCGCGGGCGATGCGAACGATGGCGTAGACGCTCAAGAAGAACGGAGCGACGTCGAGCTGCTCGATGAGGGCGAGCTCCTTGTCGATGAGCTCGCGCACGTGGGGCGGCAGGCCGTCGGGGTACCGCTCGGGGATGCCCTGCTCGACGAGGCGTGCGAGCGTCGCGAACGGCTTCTCTTCGGGCGGGCCGAGCGCCTCGATCTCGGAGGGGAAGCTGTACTTGAGCTCTTTGAGCTCGAAGCGGCAGGCGTCGGCGATCTCGACCGAGCGCTCGAGCCAGCGGGGCCGGTCTGAGAACAGCGCGAGCATCTGGGGCTCGGCCTTCAGGAAGGCTTCGGCGTTGCAGCTGAGCGCTCTTCCTGCCGCCTCGAGGGTGACGCACTCGCGAATGCAGTGCACGACGTCGAAGAGCTGCTTGTCTTCGCGCGAGCCGTAGCGAACGGCGTTGGTGGCGACGATGGGAGCCGAGAGCTCCCGGGCAGCGCCGAGGGCGGCGCGCTCGCGGGCGGCGTCGAAGCCGTCGTGCTGGCGGTAGACGCGTAAGGAAAACCGAGCCCCGAACGCTTCCTTCAACCGAAGCAGAGTCCCCTCTCCCCCGTAGGGGAGAGGGACAGGGTGAGGGGCGCCCCCGAAGTCGAAGGCGTCGACCACGACCCAGAGCCCGGCGGCCCGAGCGCAGATCTCGTCGACCGAGACCTCGCAGTAGCAGTTGCGTGGAGCGCCGCTCTCGGGAACCCGGGCCTTGCCCTTGACGCGGCGGGTGTGCCCGAGCGTGAGCAGCGAGCACAAATTCTGATACCCGCCGAAGTCCTGCACGTACAGCCGCACGGTCGGGTGCGGCTCGAAGCTCAGCGTGAGCTCGCAGCCGGCGACGACGCGGACGCCGAGCTCGCTGCCGACCTCGTAGGCGCGAGGCAGCCCGTAGATGCCGTCGCGATCGACGAGCCCGATCGTGCGGTACCCGAGCTCGTGAGCGCGGCGCACCAGGTTCTCGGGCGAGATGCCCGACTGCAGAAACGAGAAGCTCGAGCGGGCGTCGAGCTCGACGTACTGGGGTCCGGCAGGCGGCTTCGAGCGGATGATGACGCTCGGCTCTTCGGTGCGGTGCAGCTCCATGCTTCGGTCAACCCTCGAGCCACCCTCTCAGCCACGCCGACGGCCCGAAGCCGTCGCCGGTGCGCTGATCGACCCACGCGGTCGCGCTCAGCGACGGCACCCAGATCGCCATCGAGTCCCACGCCTCGGAGAAGCCCCGCGACCACCACTCGATGCCCTGCCGCCGCAAGAGCAGCCGCCCGCTCGTCGGCCCCTCCCACGGCTCGACCTTCCTGCACGCGCGCAGCGGCTCTGTCGCCGCGTACGTGAGCTGCACCCACGGAGATCTCGGCTTCGGCGACGCCTCGCCCACCGCCGCCAGCCCCGAGCGCACCGACGCTGCGTGCCGGTCACGCACCAGCAGGCAACCCACCCGCTCGGGCCCGAGCTCGGCCGTCAGCTCGGCGATGAGGCTCGGCAGCGCACGCACCGCCGCGGCCTCTTTCGTCCACAGGTGCAGCGCCTTCGGCAGCCGCTCGACCGTCTGCACGAAGCGAAGCGCGAGCTCGCGGATCGGCGCCTTCAGCGGCTCGCCCTCGAGCTTGAGCCTCAGCACGCTCAGCACCGCCTTGCTCTCGCGCAGCGGCGAGGGGAAGACGGCCTCCCACGTGTGCTCGCGGCGATCGAGGCCGGGCAGCTTCTCGTACTTCACCCAGAGCTCGGCGCGCGCGAGCAGCTGGCCGCGCGCTTCGAGCCGCGCGCACAAGGGGTCGACGAGCCCCTTGAGCAGGAAGAGCAGCGGCTCGAGCGCCTCGACGCCGTGATCGAGCTCGAGCGCCTCGGCGAGCACCTCGGGCGGCTGCCACCACTCGGTGGGCGGCGGGTCTTCGCCGTGAATGAGCCGCAAGCCCGCGCGGCACGACGGCCCCAGCCGCCGCTCGAGCTCGTCGGGCGGCAGCTTCTGCACCTCGCCGACCGTGTACACACCGAGCCCCGCGAACCACGCGCACGTCTTCGCGTCGTAGCCGAGGATCTCGATCGGCAGCGGAGCCAGCGCCGACGGCCCGCGCCCCGCCGGCACGATGCACGTGCCCGCGCACGCGCGAGAGATCATGGCCGCGACGGCGGGCCCGTCGGCGACCGCGAGCCGGAGCTCCGAAGACTCGAAGACCTTCAGCCGCTCGTGCAGCTTCTGGGCGAGCGGCGTGTCGCCTCCGTACAGGTGGCCGCAGCCCGAGATGTCGAGCGTGACGGTGCCGTTCGGCTCGTCGAGGCTGCAGCGCGGGCCGAAGCCCAGGGCCAGCTCGGCGGCCGCGATCAGCGTCGCGCGCGAGGCGCCGGGCAGCGTGAGCGCGAGATAGCGGCCGCCGCTCACGCCCCCGCCTCCTCGAAGCGCTTCGGCTCGGCAGCGGCGGCGTCACGCGCGTCGCGATCGGCGGAGCGGCTTCGGAGCTGTTCGATGAGCAGATCGAGCGCGCGCTGACGCTCATCGAAACGCAGCCCCTCATAGGGCAGTCGGCGCTCGACTCGAAGATGAAGGACGTGCGGCGCTGAGCGTTCACTCATGGCAGCTCGACCTCGGTGCTCTGCCCGACGCGCCCCGCCCGCTCTTTGCGCACGGTGATGCAGAGCTTCGACGGGCTCGGGTGCTCGAGCTCGAGCTTCAGCGCGACCGGCAGCGGCCCGCTCTGCTGCGTGCGCGCGTCTGTCACCAGCAGCGCCGACGTGCCGCCCTCTTCACACGCGAGCTGCAGCCGCCGCACCCAGCGCTCGTCGGCCTGCCGGTGCGGCGGCGGCACCCGCTTGCCCCCCACGGGATGAAAGTCGACGGCGAGCACCGAGACGGCGCCCGACTTCGCGATGCGCACGCAGATCGCCTGCAGCCGCTCGCGCGGAGGCTGCACCACGAGCAGCCGGTGAAGCTCGACGCCCTGCTGCATCAGCCCCGGCGCGTGCAGCGTCGCTTCGGGGTCGACCCACGCGCAGCTCACGAACGGCTCCCGCTGCGCGAGCGCGATCGTCTGCGAGAGGATCAGCGTGGCCCCGCCCAGCGCCGCCTTCGACGACAGCTCGGTGATGCCGATGGGGAACCCGCCGTCGGGCAGCGCCCGCGCGAACCACGGCGGAGCCGCCACCACGGCGCGGCCTTCCCGCGCGAGCGGAGCCCGCAGCTTTTCTCTCAGCTGTTCGAGTCGAAGGGGGAGCATCGACGTTACTGAACATACATTCAGGGTCTGACACTCTCAACCCGCAGCGCCGCCAGGGCCGGTAAATCGGCCTCGGCACCGACGGGACGGATCACCGATGCTCGCGGCATGCGCCTCACAGCCCTCGCCTGCCTGCTCCCCACCCTCGCCTTCGCTGCTTCGAAAGAGATCGGCCCCGGCGCCGACGTCGAGGCCGAGATCGCCCTGCTGAACCCGGGAGACGAGCTCGTCCTGCGCGGCGGCATGTACACGCTCCCCGCGGGCCGCTTCGGCATCAACAAGAACGGCACGCAGGCGCTGCCCATCGTCATCCGCAGCAAGGCCGGCGAGACCGCGCACATTCACCGGCCCGACGCCGCCGAGAACCTCGTCGACATCACCGGCACGTACCTCGTGTTCAGGAACCTCGAGTTCTCGGGCGGCTCGGCGGGCCTGCGCTTCGAGACCGCGAGCTTCATCACCATCGAGGGCTGCAACATTCACGACACCGGCGACGTCGCGATTCGCGCGAACGACACCGGCCTGTACGACGGCTTCAAGATCTTACGGAACAACGTGCACCACACGAACGACACCGGCGAGGCCATGTACCTCGGGTGCAACGCAGCCGGCTGCCGCTTCGCGAACGGGCTCATCGAGGGCAACTGGGTGCACCACACGAACGGCGCCACGGTGATTCAGGGCGACGGCATCGAGATCAAAGAGGGCGGCTACAACAACGTCATTCGCGACAACGTGATCCACGACACGAAGTACCCGTGCATCACGCTGTACAGCGCGGCGGCCAACAGCGCGACGCCGAACGTCGTCGAGCGCAACGTGATGTGGCGCTGCGGCGATCACGGCATCCAGGTCACCAAAGACGCGCGCATCCGCAACAACATCATCTTGAGCGCCGGCAGCGACGGCATCGCGCTGCAGCCGAACATGCAGGTGACGGGCGGGCCCGGCAACGTACAGGTGGTGAACAACACCGTGCTCGACTCCGACGGCGACGCGCTCTCGGTGCGCGGGGCCGCCGGCACCGTCTCGGTCGCGAACAACGCGCTCTACAGCTCGACCGGCGCGGCGATCTTCACGAACGGCTCCACCGCCACCGTCACCTTCTCGAACAACGTCGGCACCGGCGGCGGCCCCATGCTCGGCGCCGGCAACCTCACCGCCGACTTCGTCACGGCCAACTTCGGCGGCCAGGTGCCCAACGACGTCTTCCCCAAGATGAACGGAGCCCTCGTCGGCTCCGGCAGCGCGACCCTGCTCCCCACCGACGACTTCAACGGCACCCCGCGCATGGGCGTCGCTGACGTCGGCGCGTACAAGTTCGCCGCCATGAACCCGGGGTGGGCCCTCGCTTCGGGCTTCAAGGGAGGTACCGGCGGCAGCGGCGCGGCTGGAGGCTCTGGCTCCGCGGGAGGCTCCGGAACCGCCGGAGGCAGCGCGACGGCCGGCGGCTCTTCGAGCGGCGGCGAGGCGATGACCGCGGGCAACTGCGGCTGCACCGCCGGCTTCGACCTCGTGCCCCTGCTCGCCCTCGCGCTCTTCAGGCGCCACCACGGCGATCGGCGACGTGGCCTTCGCGTGGGTCGATGAGAAGGTCTGCATGCCGGCGCGAGCCGGCGCGGTTCATCGCCCGGCCCAGGAGACGTGAGCAGGCGAAGCGACGACGGCTGTACGAAGCCCTCGCGACGCCGAGCGACGGCTCTCGCTGGGCGCAGCCAGAGAGGCCGAGCGACAACCGCAGGCTCCGGCGCTGATCGACGGGCAGACAGGCGACGGTCGGCAAGGGAGCGTGCACTGCCGAGCTCATGAGGGGTGCTGGGCTCGCCCGAGCGACGTGGGTGCACTTACCGCCCCCCAGGGGGTCGCCAAACGCACCCACGTCGGCGAACGTGCAAACAGACCGCCGGTTCTGGGCAACGAGCGCGCACGCGACCGCCGCTCTTCCGTGTGCCGTCGAGCGGCGCTGGGTCGAGCGGTCGTCGCCCCATGCTCTCTGGCAGCAAGCCACCGCGCGCCCGCGTGCCCACCCGCCGAGCTCGGCAGCGCCGCAGACACGACCCGCGCGCCGTCGAGCGGTCGTCGCCTGCCAACCGCCTTCGTTGGGCTCAGTCGACCGTCGACGGACCCGCGACCGACGCGAGCTGCTTCTTGAAGTCGGCCTCGCTCATCGACCACTCGCCCGTCGCGGCGTTCTCGACCTTCGCTCCGCGCTTCGCCCACGCCTTCATCGCGTCGCTGTCGGCCGCGCCGACCGGGTTGCGGAAGTAGACGCGCCCGTTCTCGATGCGCTGCAGCGTGCACGCGTGGTTCAGCTTGCCGTCCTGCTTGAACGCCAGAATTACCGGCGGGTTCGACGGGTACTTCTTCAGCTCGGTGAGCACCGCCTGCGCGTTGTTCTTGTCGACGCCGACGCTCGTGTACTCGCGGCCGAACAGCGCCTTGCCGAGCACCGCCTGCTCGCTGCCCATCAGGCCCTCGCGCCCCTTCTTCGACGTGTCGGCGCCGGCCTTGAAGTGCTGATCCATGTCCTCCATGTACTCGTCGCTGCCGTTCGCGTGCTCCATCGCCGCGCCCTGGAACAGCACGCTCGACGCGAGCCGGTCGTCGCCCTTCATGTACTGATCGAGGTAGTCCTTCTGCAGCTCGAACGTCGCGCCGCCCTTCGTGGTCACCTGGCCCTGCTCCGACGCCAGGCCCGCGACGAGGCGCGCGTACTCGGCGGGGTTCGAGCTCGCGAGCTCGAACTCCATCGAGGTCGGCACGCACGTGTTGAAGCTGCCCTGCTTGATCGAGCCCGCCGGCTCCGACGTCGCCGCCAGCACCGAGTCGACGAGCCGCTGCCGCGTGATCGCGTTCGTCGCCTGCGGGTCGCTGCCGGCCGCGCCGATCGCCTTGTTGAGCTGCTGGTTCGAAAGGAGCGCCAGGTTGTCGAGCAGCGTCTTGCCGTTCGTGTCTTTGTCCGTCAGCAGCTTCGAGCTGCCGCTCAGCTTCGCGAGAGACTCGAGCCCCTTGGGCCCCGCGACCGATGCGACGTCGAGCAGCTGCCGCTTCTGATCCGGCGTCGCCGAGAGCCACGCCGGCGACGTGAACAGCTTCGTCAGGTTCTGGCCGTCGGCGCCCGCGAGATCGCGCGTCGCGAGGTTCAGCACCTTCAGCCGCGTGTCGTCGGGCAGCACCGCCGCCTGCGCCATCAGCGCCTGCGCCGCCGCCTGCGCCTGCGGCCCGTTCTTGCCGGCGAGGGCGTCGTTCAGCTTCGTGCGCTGCTCGGCCGAGAGGCCCCGCGCCGGGTCGGCCGGAGGAGGCGGCGGAGACGGCGTCGCGCCCGGCGCCGGAGCCGGCGTGAACTGATCCACCGCCGCCTTCACCGCCGTGCCCACCGGGTTCAGCACCGGCATCACGAAGTCGGCGGCCTGCTGCAGCGAGCTGATCACGTTGCTGAACGGCGAGCTTCCAACCTTGGACATGTGAGGGGCTCCGCGAGAGAGAACGAGGCGATTATCCGCGCTCTCCTGGGCAGGTGCCTGCCCTGGCCCGACCGACCGATGCGGTGTGACCGTGGAGTCTACGAACGGCGGGAGTACACGCGCCCACGTTGTGGTACCGCTCGCGCCCGATGCTGATCCTGCTGCTCCATCACCTCGGAGCTCCGCCGCCCGAGGCCCGGCGCCGCAAGCTGTACATCACGACCGAGCAGCTCGCGGGCCACGTGCGCTCGCTGCAGTCGCGCGGCTATCGCTTCACCACGCTGAGCGAGGCGCTCACGGCGGCCGACCCCGTCGCCTGCGTGACCTTCGACGACGGCTTCGCGAGCGTGGCGGCGGCGGCGCCCGAGCTGCCGGTGCCGGCGACCCTCTTCGTCGTGACCTCGCGCGTCGGCGAGCGCGGCGTCACGTTCGACGGCGACGAGGGCGTGGCTCCGACCGACCTCGCGAGCTGGGACCAGCTGAAGGCGCTGCGCGACCGCGGCTGGGAGATCGGCTCGCACGCGCACACGCATGTGCGCAGACCTCCGCGTGAGGACCTCGAGGCCTCACGTGAGACGCTGCGGCGGCAGCTCGGCCTCGAGGCCACGGCGCTCGCGTACCCGTACGGCGCGTACGACGAGGCGACGATCGCGGCGGCGAAGGCTGCCGGCTTCCGGTGCGCCGTCACGACGAAGAGCGGGCTCGCCTCGCGCGAGGCTCCGTTTCAGCTGCGGCGCGTGATCTTGTCCGGCTTCGGAGCGCTCACCGCGTTCGAGCGCCTCAAGCTGCTCGGCGTGCATCACGGGCTGTACCCGCTGCGGCCCAGGCCCCTCTAGCGCTAGGATCCACATCGATGAGCACGGCCAAGCGGCTCCATTACAGCAACGAGGAATACGAGAGCGCGCTCGAGATGAGCGAGCTGAAGCTCGAGTACTGCGACGGCGTCATCTACGCGATTGCGCGAGGGACGATCGCACACGGGCAGCTCAGCGCGGCTGCGATTGGCATCCTCCGGCAGTCGCTTCTGGCTCGGTGCAACCTCTTCACCTCGGACGTCAAGATCCGCGTCGAAGCGTCGGACCTCAGCACGTTCCCCGATGCCTCCGTCGTCTGCGGAGAGATCCTTCGCTCGGCGATCGACAAGAACGCCGTCACCAACCCGACGATTCTGGTCGAGGTCACGAGCAAGTCGACCGAGGACTACGATCGCGGCGACAAGCTGAGCCACTACAAACAACTTCCCGCGCTGAAGGCAGTGCTCATCATCTCGCACCGGAAGAAGGCCATCACCCTCATCGAGCGCACCCCCCAGGGTTGGGACGAACGTGAAGCTCGCGCCGGCGAGAAGGTCGCCCTCGCCGAGCCCGCGCTCAGCTTCCCGGTCGACGACGTCTACGCAGGCGTCGAGCTCGAGCCCGCCTGAGCGTCCGTTACCGAATCAGCATCACGACCTGTCGCGATCTTCCCGCTCGGGAACGCAATCGCCGCGTGACTGGCGCAGGAGCGGGCCCCCGGCTTGCACCGCTCATGCCTCATGAAGACCAACCACTCCGAGTCGCTGTGGGACGTGAACCCGCCGAGCCAGATCTGGCCTCCGCTCGATCAGCAGCTCGAGACCGACGTCGTGATCATCGGCGGCGGCATCACGGGCCTCACGGCGGCGCTGAGGCTGCAGGAGGCCGGCAAGCACGTCGTCTTGCTCGAGCAGCACCGCATCGCCTCGGGCACGACGGGCGGCTCGAGCGGCCACCTCACCGAGCAGGTCGACTGCACGTACTCGGGCATCATCTCGAACTTCGGCCCCGACGAAGCGAAGCTCGTCGCCGCCGCGTCGCGCAACGCCATCGAGCACGTGCAGAAGCGCATCGAGGCGCTGCAGATCGACTGCAGCTTCGAGCGCCTGCCCGGCTGGCTCGTCGCCGAGAGCGAAGAGGAGCTCGAGACCCTCGCGCAAGAGCACGCGGCCGCCCACGACGCCGGCGTCGACGTCGTGATGGAGACCTCGGTGCCGCTGCCGTACTCGGTCAGCGCCGGCCTGCGCTTTCGCCACCAGGCGAAGCTCGACGCGCTGGCGTACGTGCGCGGGCTCGCCGGCGAGGCCCACCGCCGGGGCGTGCGCATCTTCGAGAACACCCACGTCGAGAAGGTCGACGACGGCGAGCCCTGCGTCGTGCACCTGACGTCGGGCGCCACCGTGAAGGCGGGCTCGGTGTTCCTCGCGACGCACAGCCCCAACAACTTCCTCTTCCTCAACACCAAGCTCGCGCCGTACCGCAGCTACTGCATCGCGTTTCCGCACGTCGAGCTGTCGAACGCGCTGTTCTGGGACCTCGCGCACCCGTACCACTACCTGCGCACCGCTACGATTCGCGGCGAGCGCTACGTGCTCGTCGGCGGCGAAGACCACAAGACCGGCGGCGACGAAGAGGCCCACCACGTCGACGCGCTCGTCGACTGGGCTCGCGGCCACCTGCGCGCCGGCAAGCCTGCGTTCACGTGGTCGGCCCAGCTGTACGAGAGCACCGACGGCCTGCCGTTCATCGGGCGCAACTCGGCCTCGAAGAACGTCTACGTGTGCACCGGGCTCTCGGGCCACGGGCTCACGCTCGGCACCGCCGGCGCGCTGATCGTGAGCGACCTCATTCTCGGCGTCGAGAACCCGTTCGAGAGCGTGTTCCACGCGACGCGCATCAAGCCGATCGCCTCGCTCGTGCCGTTCGTGCGAGAGAACGCGAGCTTCCCCGCCCATCTCATCGGCGATCGGCTCACCGCGGCCGGCGTCGAGTCGGTGTCCGACATCGCGCGCGGCGAGGGCCGCGTGCTGCGCATCGAGGGCCGCCGCTGCGCCGTGTACCGCGACGACGAGAACGGGCTCCACGCCGTCAGCGCCGTCTGCACGCACATGGGCTGCCTCGTGAAGTTCAACGACGTCGAGCGCACGTGGGACTGCCCGTGCCACGGCTCGCGCTTCGATCTGAGCGGTGACGTGCTCGACGGGCCGGCGACGAAGAGCCTCGAGAAGGTGCAGATCGAAGACGCCCTGCCGCCGCTGCGCAAGACCGGCTCGCGCTGAAAAGACCTCCGCGGGCCTCCCCTCTCATCGAGGTGGGGCCCGCGGTCTTGACTGCTCCCCCTCCGGTACAGCCGTTCTTCAGAAGTACTTCTTGTAGAGGTTCGTGAGCCGGTTGCCGAGCTCGAGGTCGTAGAAGCGATCCCTCAACGTCACCGGCCTGGGGCGGAACAGCAGCGTGCCGAGAATGCCGAGGCCGAGACCGGCGCCGAGCGCGATGCCGATGGCCGGAAGCGGGTACTTCTTCACCTGACGCTCGGTGACGTCAGCGACCTTGCCGAGCTGATCACCCGCGACGTGCGCAAACTGCCGCGCGCCCTGAATCACCGAGTCGGGCAGCTGCTGCTTGCCCTGCTCCACGTATTTCTGCGCCTTCTCCATCACGTTGTTGTCCATGGACCTCTCTCCAATTGGTTGGGGACTGCGGCGCTCAACGGGTGCATCGCGCGTACCGCGACACAACCGACCCAGACCGTTGAGCCCGCGTGCGGATCATGGGGCGTTCTGACCCGATGCCTTCGCCACGGCGGGCGGAACCGGTGCCGCTTCCAAGCGGCGGCCGGCCAGCTCCGGGTCTGCCGGGGCCCTTCGCTTGAAGACCAGCACCGGCTTGCGCGCCGGCGGCAGCGGCTCGGCCGCGCGGTTGCCGAGCAGCTGCGCGAGCCACTGCAGCTCCGAGTTCTCGAGCGCCGCCTTCGCCACCACCATCAGCGGCACCGACAGCAGCGCGCCGACCGGCCCCCAGAGGAAGCCCCAGAACAGCATGCCGAGCAGCACCATCAGCGGAGACAGCCGCAGCGCCCGCCCGAGGAACTGCGGCTCGAGCACGCTGCCCACCACCAGCCCGATGAGCCCCATCGCCGCGCCCACGCACAGCGCCGTGCCCGTGCCGCCCTCGACCAGCGCCACCGCCATCGCCGCGAGCGTCGCCACCGCCGCGCCGATGTTCGGCACGAAGTGCAGCACGAACATCGACAGGGCGACCAGCGACGCGAGCGGCAGGCCGAAGAGGTCCATCACCAGCCAGGTCGCTCCCGCGGCGAGGAAGCTCGTGAGCGACTTCACGAGCAGGTAGCTGCGCACGTCGAGCAGAACGCGCTCGAGCTTGTCGAGCCGCGCGCCGAGGCCCGGCTGCAGCGCGCGGAGCTTCACGCCGAGGTCCTCGCCCTCGCACAGCGTGAAGAACACGACGAACGCCACGACGGCGCCGAACGACGTGACGCCGAGCAGGTGCTCGGCGAGCGCGCTCACCGCCGACGTCAGCCGGTCGGCCTCGAGCGCCTCGTGAATCGTGTGCGTCGCGCTCGGGCCGATGCGCGGCGCGAGGGCGCTCGCCAGGCCCAACAGGCGCGAGACGTAGCCGGGCAGGCGCTCCTGCAGATCGCCGGCGGCCGTGAGCAAGAGCCCGCCCAGCGAGCCGAGCAGCGCGAAGTCGAGCAGCAGCACGACGGCCGCGCTCACCATCACCGGCACGCGCCGGCGCTTGAGCCACGACACCAGCGGAGCCGAGGCTCCGGCGACCATGGCTCCGAACAGCACGGGCGTGAAGAACCCGCCCAGGTGCTTCAAGCCGACGACGACGACCACCGCGGCGGCGGTCGAGGCGAGCACCCGGTGGACCCGTGCGGGCCGTGGCGCGTGAAGCGACTTCATCTGCCCTCCGAGGGTCGGGCTCACGGCGCTAGAAGACGGCGCCGATGGCGAGCCGCAGCCGCGGCGTCACGCCATACGTGCCGGGGATGGTGCGGTTGCCGACGCCGACGCCGTAGTCCTGGTAGCCGGCGCCCGCACCGAGCGACAGCATGAACTGGCCGAAGAGCAGGTTGAGGCCGGCCATGCCGCCTGCGCCGAGCGCGAGCGCGTCACGCGTGAAGCCGTCGCCGGGGCTGGTGTCGCGCACGTACGCGGCGTTCACGTACGGGCCGACCCACAGGCCTCCGGGCGCGCGCCCGATGAGGTAGATGCGCAGGCCGAGCTCGGGGCCGATCGCGAGGCGCTGCCGCGTCTCTTGCGGGAGCAAGAGGCCGCGCATCACCAGAAAGTTGAGCCCCGCGTAGAGGCCCACGCGGCTCGCCAGCGCGCGCTCGTACTCGAGGTTGATGTTGCCGGTGAAGAGGTCGATCGGCTGAACGGTGATCGCGTTGTCGAACCCGCTTCGCAAGAGCGAGTGCGGCCGCGCGACGCGCTCCTGCGCGTGAGCCGCGATCGGTGACAGCAGCAGCGCCAGCAGCGCCGGCACGAGGAGGAAACGTCGGTTCATGGCGTGGTGTTTCATGTGCCCGTGCCGTGTTCACCGGCCGTGCCAGTGAGCGTCTCGTTGAGGATCAACGCGATGACCGCACCGACGTGCGCGCGTGCGCCCCACCTGGGGCGTTTTCAAGCGGCGAGGCGCAGCTCGACCTTCGTCCACCCGGGCGTGCGCAGGTCGAACTTCTGGTACGCCTCGATCGCCGAGGCGAACGACGCCCGCTGGCTGATGAGCTGCGACGGCTTGAACGCCCGCTCGCGCACGAGCTCGATGAGCTCGCCCACGTACTTCTTGTGGTTGCAGTTGCCCATGTTGATGGTGAGGTTCTTGTTCATCGCCGCGCCGATCGGGAAGTGGCGCGCCGCGTCGCCGTAGACACCGACCACCGCGAGCGTGCCCGCCTTCGCGAGCGCTTCGACCGCCCAGAACAGCACCTGCGACGGAGCCTCGCCCACGTGCCAGTTGTCGCCGTGCGGCCGCTGAACGGGGGCCACCTCTTCGCGCTCCTGCTCGAACCGCTTGCGCTGCGCGCGATCGAGCTTCGAGGCCGGGCCCGAGTGCGCGCACTGGGCGTCGCCGCCGACCGCGTCGATCGCGCGATCGACCCCGATGCCGTGCGTGAGGCGGCGAATCGCCTCGACGGGGTCCTCCTCGTCGAAGCTCACCACCTCGGCGCCCTGCTCCTGCGCCATCGCCAGGCGATCGGCCTTGCGGTCGACCGCGATGACGCGGCCGGCGCGCAGGTGCACCGCCGCCCAGATGCACAACAGGCCCACGGGGCCGCAGCCGAAGACGGCGACGGTGTCGCCCGGCTTGATCTCGGCGAGCTTCGCCGCGAAGTAGGCGGTCGGCCCGATGTCCGACAGCAGAATGGCGTCGTCGTCCATCACCTCGTCGGGCAGCCGCGTGAGCGTCACGTTCGCGAAGGGGATGCGCGCGTACTCGGCCTGCAGCCCGTTGAACGGCCCCGTGCTCTTGGGGCCGCCGAAGAACGCGGTGCCGGCGAGCGGGCCGTTCGGGTTCGAGCGGTCGCACTGCGAGTAGTAGCCCGCGCGGCAGTACGAGCAGGCGCCGCAGGCGATGGTCGACGAGACCACCACGCGGTCGCCGCGCTTGAAGTTGCGCACGTCGGGGCCGAGCTCTTCGACGACGCCGATGGCCTCGTGGCCGAGAATCGTGCCCGGCTCGACGCCCGGCAGCGTGCCGCGCACGAGGTGCAGGTCGGTGCCGCAGATCGCGCTCGCGGTGATCTTCACGATCGCGTCCGAGCCCTCCTTCAGCTCGGGCTCGCGCACCTTGTCGAGGCGAATGTCCCCGACCTTGTGGAATACGACGGCTTTCATGGGCTGCTCCTGGGAAGAGTGGGTTTCAGTGCTTGCCGGGTGACTGCACCTTGACGAGCGCGCGCTTCGGCTTCGGCGCCGGGCCCGCGTGGCGGCGCTGCCGCAGGCGCTGGCGGTGCCGCTTCGTCGCCGGCTCGAGGCGCACCGGCCCGTGCTTCTTCGCCGAGGCCAGCAGCGCCTCGATGACGCGCACGTCGAGCAGCCCCTCGTAGCCCGACGGCTCGGGCTCGCGATCTTCGAGCACGCAGTCGCTGAACTCGATGAGCTCGGCCGCGACCTGATCGCGACCCGGGAACGTCGCCTTGTGCTCGCGGTCGCCGACCTTCACGGTCTGCCGCAGGGCGCCCTTGTGCTGGTACGCCGGGTTCGCCGCGAGCACGCCCTTCGTGCCGATCACCTCGAAGCGCGAGTCGTGAAACCCCTCGAAGCTGACGGCGAACGTCGCGAGCCGGCCCTTCGGGAAGCGCAGCACGCACGCGGCCTGGTCGGTGCCGCTGCCCGGCATCGCGAACACCTCTTCGGGCTCCGAGCGGAACAGCCCACGCGCCGCGTTGATGCAGTACGTGCCGATGTCGTAGAGCGGCCCGGCGCCCGGCACGGGCTTGCCGCGCACGTTGCCCTCGCGCAGGTCCATCGCGAACGTCGAGGCGAAGAGCTGCGGCTCGCCGATGCGCCGGTCAGCGACGAGCTTCACCGAGCTCAGGTTCGCGGGCTCGAAGTGCAGCCGGTAGGCGCACATCAGCTTCACGTCGGCCTTCTTGCACGCGGCGATCATCGCCTTGCACTCGGCGACGGTGACGGCGAGCGGCTTCTCGCAGAGCACGTGACGACCGGCGCGCGCGGCGCGAATCGTGTAGTCGGCGTGCAGGTGGTTCGGCAGCGCGATGTAGACGGCGTCGACGGCGCCGGTGGCGAGGAAGTCGTCGTACTCGTCGTAGTCGACGGCGAACGGCACCTTGTACGCGCGGGGGATCTTCGCGCGCTTCGACGCGTCGCCGCTCACGACGGCAGCGAGCTCACTGTTCGGGGCGTGCGCGAACGCCGGCAGAATCGCCGACTGCGCGAAGTGGCCGAGGCCGACCACCGCGTACTTCACCTTCTTGCCGTGCGTTGCGCGCGCCATGGTGTCAGCTCAGTACGGGGCGAGGTCCGGCGAGCTCTCGTAGCGGGTCCCACCGTCGGTCCCGCCCGTCATGCCGGCGTCTCTCGGGTTCTTCGCCGCGTTGAGGCCGTACGGGTTCTCGAACGCGCTTTCGTCGCTGGGCGTCGACGGTGTCGTTCGCGGGCGCACCGTCGTATCGCTGCCGCTGCGCCGGCCCGAGCGGTCGACGCTCGAGCCCCGATCGATCTGCGAGCCGCTCAGGTCCGCGCCCGACGTGCCGGTGCTCGAGTCGATGCCAGGGGAGCCGGAGGTCCCCGGGTACGTCTCGTCGCCACGCATCGGGCTCGAGTCGTTTGGGCGGGCTTCTCCCGAAGGGCGCACGGTGGTGTCTTCGTAACGCGACGGCGAGCGGCCCTGTCGGCGCGACGTATCGGTCTCGCACGCGACGAGGCTCAGCAACGCTGCCGCTGCTGCAATGGAAAGAACTGGACGCATCGTTGTGTCTCCTTGTTGGGTAAGGAGCCTGAGCAGGAAGCGCGCCGCCGCGGCCTCAAGGTCGACGCAGGTTTGCTCGCGACGCAGCGCGACAAGTTGTCCCCCCACTGCAGAAACGTCTCGCTAGAGTCAGCGGCCATGCGAATCATCGGCGCAGTGCTGCTGTGCAGTGGGTGCGCGGGGCTCGCACCGCGGCTCGTCGACGCGAGCGTGCAGAAGCCTTCGAACGTCGCCGTGTACTTCACGGTCGACACCCGCAGCGGCGACCCGGTGCCCGGCCTCACCGCCGAGCAGTTCCACATCTACGAAGACGGCAAGCTCGTCTCGCCGTACGAGTCGAAGCAGACGATCTTGAACCCCGAGATCGCCGCGAAGCACTACACGCTGCTGCTCGTCGACATGTCGGGCTCGGTCTCGAAGTCGGGCCAGCTGCCCGCGCTGCAAGAGGCCGTCAACGCCTTCACCTCGAAGGTCGGCCAGTACCAGGAGACCGCCGTCTACGCGTTCGACGGCCGGCCCGACATCTTCAAGCTGCGCGACTTCGCGCCCGGCGCGTCGACGGTGAACGTCTCGGGCTTCAGCACGCAAGACCCCTCGACGAACCTCAACGGCGCCGCGATCAAGGCGATGGAGCTGCTCGATAAGCACCTCGACAAGTCGCCGGCCCCGCTGCGCTTCGGCACGCTCGTGGTCTTCACCGACGGCACCGATCACGCCTCGCGCGCCACGAAGGACCAGCTGATGGGCTGGGTGAATGCGGTGCCCTTCGACATCTTCGTCATCGGCGTCGGCGCCGAGATCAACGAGGTCGAGTTGCAGGCGCTCGGGCGCTCCGGCTCGGCGCTCTCACGCGACCCGGGCCAGGTCGGCGCCCAGTTCGACATGATCGCCACGCGCATCGAGGGCTACTCGAAGCGCTTCTACCTGCTCTCGTACTGCTCGCCGGCGCGCGCGGGCGACCACGTGCTCACCGTGCAGCCGTTTCTCGCCGACGGCCGCACCGGCGACGTGACCTACAACTTCAACGCGAACGGCTTCACGCCGAACTGCGACCCGAACCGCAAGCCCTCGTTCGACATCAAGAAGCCGCGGCAGGCTCAGCGGCCGTAGAGGCGCTCCATCGCCGAGCGCGCGCTCACCAGCACCCGCTGCTTCTGCTTCGAAGCGGTGCGCAGGAGCCCGCTGATGTACCGCTTCACCTTCTCGATCGGCTTCTTCTTGCGTGAACGACGACGCGGCATGGTGGTCTCCTTCTCCCGACGTGATGCGATGCAACATGCGGGCGAGAGCGACGCGTGAACGTGCGGTAACGTCGCGGCGCATGCGCCCTCTTCTCGTTCTCGCGGTCGTGCTCGTCGCGTGCAGTGGCAGTGGCACCGGCGGAGCCGGCGGTGGCTCGGCGACGGCGGGCGGCAGCGGCAGCACCGCGGGCGGCAGCGGCAGCACCGCGGGCGGCACCGGCAGCACCGCGGGCGGCACCGGCACCACCGCGGGCGGCACCGGCAGCACCGCGGGCGGCACCGGCACGGTGCCGGGCGGCATTCCGCCCGTGCGGGCGCCGAGCGCTCCGGCGGTGCAGCGCGGCGAGCAGTACCGGGGCACCACCGAGCGCTTCAACCGCTACTACACGGACCCCGCCTGGGCGCCGCTCGCGACGGTGTACGTGAGCCCGACCGGCACCGGCACCGGCATGACCGCGGCGGCTCCCGCATCGGTGACAGCGGGGCTGAACGCGGCGATGCCCGGCACGCGCGTCGTGTTTCAGCGCGGCACGTACGCCGGCTGCTACGAGCTCGGCGACACGAAGAGCGGAACGTACGACCAGCCGATCGTGCTGTACGCCGAGCGCAACATGGACGGCTCGCGCGGCGTGCGCATCAACTGCTGCGCGACCGGCCGGCAGACGTGCATCAACCTCGAGGCGTCGAGCTACGTCGCGGTCGACGGCTTCGAGCTCGTCGGCGGCCGCTATGGCGTGCGCGCGGTCGGCGCCGACTACCCCGCGGCGATGCACCAGCGCGGCATCGCGGTGCTGAACAACGACGGGCACGATCAGAACAACGACCCGTTCTTCACCGGCCAGTCGGACTGGCTCGTCATCGAGAAGAACCTCGGTCACGGCGCCGGCACCGGCGACGGCCACGGCATCTACCTGTCGAACGGCAGCGACTACAACATCGCGCGGCTCAACGAGCTCTGGAGCAACGCCAGCGCGGACTTTCAGATCAACGCCGACCCCGCCTCGACGTGCATGGACGTGAGCGTGCCGTACACGGACCCGCGCTGCGACGGCTACGCCGACCAGGCGCTCGGCCAGGGCGCGAGCGACTACATGCTCGTCGAGGGCAACTTCTTCCACCACGGCAACGCGCAGGGCGCGAACTTCACCTCGGTGCGCCGCAGCGTCGTGCGCAACAACATCTTCGCGATCTACGCGCGGCACGGCGTGAGCTTCTGGCAAGAGACGCCGAACGCGAACCTGGGCTCCTCCGACAACCTCGTGCTGCACAACCTGTTCGTGACGAATCAGAGCGGGCGGCAGGCGCTGCAGTTCATCGAGAGCTCGACGCGCAACCGCGTCGAGAACAACCTGCTCGTCGCGGTGACCCTCAACGGCACCACCGTCTCGGCGAACCCGAACGGCCTGTTGCTCGAGGTCGACGCGACGGTCTCGGCCAACACGTACCTGCACAACTACTACGTGTCGGGCACCGTGAACGGCCGGACACCGAACGCGATGGAGCACGTCAACGCCCAGTTCATGAGCGCGTGGTTCACCGGCTTCCCCACCGCGGTCGCGAATGATCCGCTCGGGTTCAAGCCTGCTGCGGGCGCTCCGTTCTTGAACCTCGGCCAGCTCGCGACCGAAGCGGCGATCGATCGCACCGGAGCGGCGCGCGCGGCGCCGGTCGACGTCGGGCCGTTCGAGCTGCCGTAAGAGAACGAGCCCAGCGCGAGCCGCCAGACCCTCGGCCTTCCTTTGCCGGCCGCGACGCAAGGACAACCCCCCGAAACCACGAGCGCTGAGCTTCGAGGCCCTGCCGAGCATCCTCCTTCTGCACCATGCGCTCCGCCGCCCTGCTGCTCGCGTTCGCGCTGCTGGCCTGCGACGGCGTCATCACGGCAGGCCCGGGCCAGACGCCCGGCGGCGGCGGCGACCCCATCGACCCGCTGCCGGTCGACCCGGTTCAGCCGTCACCGGTCGAGCGCGCGTGCATGACCCGCACCGTCGCGACGCAGCCGCTGCGGCGCCTGACCTTCACACAGTACCGGCACACGCTCGAGCGGCTGTTCGGCGCGCTGGCTCCGCGCGTGGTGCCGGGCTCGGGGTTCCCCGCGTCGCCGATCGTGCGGGGCTTCACCGCCGACGCCGAGAACAACACGGTCAACACCACGCAGAGCAACGCGATCGAAGACGAGGCCGAGCGCATCGCGTCGTTGATGCTCGCCGACCCGCAGCCGTACCTCCGCGCGCTGATGCCCTCGTGCACGCTCGCGGCCACCGCGACCGACGCGCAGATCGACGGCTGCATCGACGCCTTCATCGCGTCGTTCGGCGCCGCCGCGTATCGCCGCCCGACCACGGCGGCCGAGCGCGCCATCGCGAAGCAGGTCTTCACCGAGGTGCGCACCGATCAAGGCGCGACGAAGGCGTTCATCGCCGTGACGCAGTTCTTCATTCAGTCGCCCGCCCTGCTCTACCGCGTCGAGCGCGGCGGCGGCCCGGCTCCGCTCGCGGGGCTGCTCGAGCTCGGCGATCACGAGCTCGCGGGCCGGCTCGCGTTCCTCTTCACCGACGCTCCGCCCGACGCCGAGCTCACCGCCGCCGCCGGGCGCGGCGAGCTGCACACGAAAGCCCAGGTCGCCGCGCAGGCCCGCCGCCTGATGGCGAGCCCCGCGTTTCTGCCGACCGCCGCCGCCTTCCTCCGCGACTGGCTGCACCTCTACGAGGCCGGCGCCGGCAAAGACCCGACGCTGTTCCCCCGCTACACCTCGCAGGTCGTGCAGAGCCTCGATCGCGAGCCGCTCGAGGCGCTGCGCTTCGTGCTCGAGCGCTCGGACAAGAAGCTCTCGACGCTGCTCGGCGCCGCCGCCCTGCCCATCGACGCGACCCTCGCTTCGTACTACGGCGTCGCGGCCCCCGGCGCCGGCTGGGAGCCCACCGCCGTGCCGCAGCGCCGCGGCCTGCTCACGCGCGCGTCGGTGATGGCGGCGCTCGGCAAGACCGTGCAGACCGGCACGATTCACCGCGGCAACTTCTTCCGCACCGAGGTGCTCTGCGAACAGACCCTCAGCCTGCCCGCGAACGTCGACATCTCGACGCCGCTGATGGCCACGTCGAGCCTGCCCACCGCGCGCGAGCGGCTCGCTCCGACGACGGCGGCGGGCTCGCAGTGCCGCGGCTGCCACGCACAGATCAACCCGCTCGGCCTCGCGCTCGAGGGCTACGACGCGGTCGGCCAGTACCGCACCACCGAGAACGGCGCGACCATCGACACGTCGGGCAGCGTCGACGTCGGCTCGGGCCTCAAGGCGTTTCAGACCGGCGAAGAGCTCGCGGGCCTCATCGCCGACGGCCGGAAGGCGCGCGACTGCTACGCGCGGCAGTGGTTCCGCAACAGCGTCGGCCGCATCGAGATGCCCGAAGACGCGTGCAGCGTCGCGACGCTGCAGCAGGCGTTCGAGCAGAGCGGTGGCGACCTCGGCGAGCTGCTCGTCGCCGTCACCCAGCTCGACACGTTCTTCTACCGCCGCGCGCCCGAGTGAGGACCCGCTGAAATGAACCGCCGCCAGCTGCTGAAAGGTCTCTCAGGCATCACGCTCGCGCTGCCGTGGCTCGAGGCGCTCGACCAGACGGCGTGGGGCCAGGGCATGCCGGCGCGGCCCAGGCGCGTCGTCGTGATGACGTACCAGATGGGCGTGCCGCGCGGCGTCTGGCGGCCGTCGGCGTCGGGCGCGAGCTTCACGCTGCCGTACGTGTCGGCGCCGCTCGACCCGTTCAAGAGCCGCTGCCTGTTCGTGTCGGACATCGACAACCGCATGCTCGACGCGGGCGGCAGCGGCTTCTCGTTCGGTCACCCCGGCAAGTCCGAGGCGTGCCTGACCGGCACGCTGACGACCGGCGCCTTCCCCACGACGAACGGCAACGCGCTGTCGGAGGTGCGCACCGACGCGGCCACGACGGGCGGCGCGAACTCCGAGTCGATCGAGCAGATCATCGGGCAGGCGCTGCGCAGCGGGCAGCCGTTCAACTCGGTGAACCTCGGCATCGACGGCGACCGCCGCACTCCGACGTCGCTGCCGAGCCGCTTCTTCTTCGAGAGCCGAGGCACGGCGGTCTCGATGGACTGCAGCCCGACCTCGGCGTTCAACCGGTTCTTCGCGAACGTGACGCCGATGAACCCGGGCGCCGACCAGGCGCTGCGCGAGCTGCGCCAGCGCAACAAGAGCGTGCTCGACGCCGTGCGCCGCGAGTTCGGCGATCTGCGCGCGGGCCTCGGCACCGACGACCAGCGCCGGCTCGACGAGCACGCCGCGCGCATTCGGCAGGTCGAGCTGATCGCGGCTCCGCCGCCGGCGTGCGCTCAGCCGACGGGCATCACGGCGCTGACGAACCCGAACATGGGCCAGGTGACGCCGCTGCAGATCCGCCTGCTGGCGCAGGCGATGGCGTGCAACCTCGCTCCGATCGGGCGGCTCGAGTTCATGAACCAGCAGAACCCGCGCTTCGGCATCGGCGGGCTCGACACGACGCTCGACACGGCGACGGCGGCGACGGGCTACGACTGGCACGGCATGGTGCACGGCGACCCGCTGCCGGGCACGACCGAGTACCTGCGGCCGGGGCGCGATCAGGCGACGACGACGTACGACCCGCGGCTGCAAGACGGCTACCGCTTCTTCGTGCAGCAGTTCGCGAACCTGCTGGCCGAGCTCGACCGCTTCCCCGAGGGGCCGAACACGACGGTGCTCGACAACACGCTGTGCATTCTCGCGAGCGATCTCGGCGAGGGCCAGGGCCACCACCACGGCAAGATGGGCTACGTGCTGGCCGGCAACCTCGGCACGGCGCGGCGCGGCTTTCACTTCAACGCGAGCCCGGCGAACGCCGGCTTCTACACGGCGTCGACCTACAACGTGTCGCAGCTGCTCCACAGCGTGCTCGACATGGCGGGTGTCGGCACCGGCGGCGGAGGCACCGTCGCCGAGCTCGGGCTGCGCGGCTTCCTCGCCAGCATCGGCGCCCCGCGCCGCATCGACGCCCTCTTCTGAAAAAGGGGACAGGCTACTTTTCTGCGCAACGGCGCAAGAGCCGTGCCGAGTTGCGCAAAAAAGTAGCCTGTCCCCTTTTTTGCGCAGACCTTCGCTGGCACTGTGCCCCCATGCTGGAACAGTGGAACAAGCTGCGCGACTACCTCTCGGAGGACTTCCTCGGCGGGCCCAAGGTGGTGAAGCTCTCGTGGGCCATCAACCTGCAGAAGGGCGGCACGCTGCCGTTCGTGCTCGCGCTGATGTTCGCGTTCGACAACTTCACCCCCACCGCGTGGACGTACGCGGCCCTGCACGGCAGCTACGGCCTGCTCTGGCTGCTCAAGGACGCCGTCTTCCCCGACCCCAACTGGGAGAAGAAGGTCACCTTGGGCTCGGCCCTGAACGCCTGGCTGCTCGTGCTCGGGCTCTACTGGCTCGCGCCGGTGCTGCTCATCACCTCGCGCTACGAAGCGCCGTCGCGCACCCTCGCGATCGCCACCATCGTCTACGCCGTCGGCGTCGTGCTCATGATGGGCTCCGACGCGCAGAAGCACTTCGTGCTGAAGGCGCGGCGCGGGCTCATCACCGACGGCTTCTTCGCCCGCGTGCGGCACCCGAACTACCTCGGCGAGATGATGCTGTACGGCTCGTTCGCGGCGCTCTCGGGGCACTGGGCTCCGTGGCTCGTGCTCGCGTGGGTGTGGACGGGCGTGTTCCTCCCCAACATGCTCCGCAAAGAGCGCAGCATGTCGCGCTACCCCGAGTGGGCCGCGTACAAGGCGCGCAGCGGCTTCCTGCTCCCGAAGCTCTTCGCGCCGGCCCTGCCCGCCGCCGCCTCAACTCCGCAGGGCTGACAGGTCGCTCAGGCCTGCGAGCAGCCTCGCCCCGCGCTCGCCGAACCGGTTCTCCGAGACGTCGAGCCGCTCGAGCGACCTCGCGAACGGAGCGCTCACCACCGCCTCGATGCCCTCGTCGCCGAGGCCGTTGTGCGAGAGCGTCACGTCGGTGAGCCCGCGCAGCGCCGCGGCGTTCGCGAGGAGCCGCGCTCCGGAGTCACCGACCCCCGCGTCACCGAGCTGCAGCACTCGGAGCGGACCCGCCGGCGCCGCTGCCAGCACCGCCGCGCCTTGCCGCCCGAGCGCGTTGTCCTCGATGAGCAGCCGCTGCAGCGTGCTCCACGCCGGGCCGCGCGACAGCGCCGCGAGGCCATCGGCGCTGAAGCCGTTCGCGCGCGCGTTGAGCTCGACGAGCCCGGGAAAGCCGCTCGCCAGCGCCTCGACGCCTTCGTCGCCCAGCGCGTTGATGCCGATGTGCAGCGTCTCGACGCGCAGCGGGCTGGCGGCGAGCACCCGCGCGCCTTGGGGCCCGAGGCCGTTGAAGCACACGTTGAGGTACTGAAGCGGCGGAGCGGCGTCGACGAGGCCGCGCACGCCGTCGGGGCCGAGCCGGTTCTTGTAGAGGTGCAGCGTGGTGAGCCGCGGCAGCGCGCGCAAGATGGGCAGCAGACCGGCTGCGGTGAGCGCGTTCCACGGCAGGTAGAGCGCGCGCAGGCTCTCGAGCCCGCACGCGCCCGCGAAGGCGCGGGCCGCGTCGTCGTCGAGGCCGGCGTCGAGCAGCCGCAGCTCGGTGAGGTCGCGCAGGAGCGGGCTTCGCGCGAGCTCGACCAGCCGCTCGGCCGGCACGCGCTCGCCCGCGAACACGAGGCTGCGGCACAGCGCGAGGCCTCGCGGGGCCTCGCCGGCGAGCAGCGCGCGGGCCCAGCGCCGCGGCGCGACGCGAACGGCGTCCGGCAGCCCGCTCAGCCGCGCCTCGAGCTCGGCGAGCGGCAGGTCCGGCCGGCCGTCGGTCTCTTCGCACACGCGCTGCCAGGCCGCTTCCATCGCCGGGCGATGAGAGTAGCCTGCGGCGTGCGTGGCGCGCCTCCGCTTGACGATCGACAACGACACCGGGCCCGACGGCGCACCGCTGCGGCTCATCATCGAGCTCGCCGACGGCGAGCGCTGCATCGTCGGGCGCTCGGCCGAGGCCCAGATCTCCTGCAAGACCGGCGCGTGCTCGCGGCAGCACTGTGCGTTCGGGGTCGACGGCGGAGCGCTCTACCTCGAAGACCTCGGCAGCTCGAACGGCACGTGGCTCAACGGGCAGCGCGTCAAGCGCTCGCGCGTGAGCGCCGGGGACACGGTGCACGCGGGCCAGCCGAAGCTGCAGATCGTGGCGATCGATCAGCTCTGACGGCTCGGCGTGCCCAGCTGCACGAGCCCCGCCGCCGGAGCCGCCGCCTCAGGCTGAACCGTGACGTGCTCGATGTCGTGCACGTCGTGAATGCGCCGCGCGACCGAGGCCGCGACCTCGGTGCCGTGGTGCCCCCCGTGCAACACCACGTGCACGGTGACGACCGGCAGCCCGTCGGTGACCGCCCACACGTGCAGGTCGTGCATCGAGGCGACGCCAGGGGTCTCGGCGATCGTCTTCTCGAGCGCCTCGAGCTCGATGCCCTTCGGAGTGCCCTCCATCAGCACGTGCAGCGCCTCGCTCACGAGCTTCCACGCGCTGCGCAGAATCACGATCGAGATGACGATCGAGATGATCGGGTCGACGACGTGCCAGTGGAACAGCGCGATGAGCCCGCCCGCGATGATCGCCGCGACCGAGCCCACCGCGTCGGCCATGACGTGGGCCGCGGCGGCGCGCACGTTCGCGTTCGACTCGCCGCCGCGCAGCAGCAGCCGGGCCGACACCAGGTTCAGCGCGAGCCCGATCGCCGCGACGACCAGCATCGCGATGCCGTGCACCTCGGGGGGCTGACCGAACCTGCGCACCGCCTCGACGACGATGAACACCGAGCTCGCGCCCAACACGACGCCGTTCGCGAGCGCCGCGAGCACCTCGGCCCTGCGGTAGCCGAACGTGCGCTGCTTGTCTCTCGCCCGCTGTGCAATGCGCTGCGCGAGGATCGCGACGATCAGCGCGCCGGCGTCGGTGAACATGTGACCTGCATCCGACAGCAGCGCGAGGCTGCCCGTCAGAAAGCCCGCGACGAGCTCGACCACGAAGAACGAGCCGGTGATGCACAGCGCCACCACGAGCCGCTTCGTCGGCGTCGAAGACGAAACGTGGTCGTGATCGTGGCCCATGCTTCGCCGGGGCACCGTAGACGATTCGCACGGGCAGAGATGATCCTGATTCGGAAATCGATGTAGTGTGCGCCCGCATGCCGCCGATCAAGTCGACCACGACCTCTGCGCTCCGCCCGGCCTTCACCCCGCAGCGCACCGACGAGCCCGCGGTGCGTCAGCCCACCACCGGCCAGCCGCAGACCGCGCGCGGCTGGGGGCCGTCGGGCACGCGGCAGCAGAGCGGCGCGACCGTCGACGTCAGCGCGCAGCTGGCGCAGATCAAGAAGCTCGTCTCGGGCCACACCGACCGCAACGAAGAGAAGAAGGTCATCGACCTGTTCCGCAAGGCGAGCGGGCCCGAGCTCGACGCCATTCTCGGCCAGATGTCGATTCACGACTTTCACGAGATGGTCGACGACGTCGACGACCGGCGGCTGTTCGGCGTACCGCTCGGGCCGCAGAACCGCACCGAGCTGCTCAAGGTCCTCAGCCAGGAGCGATTGGGCGACCTCTCGACCGAAGGCCGCGCCAAGCTGATTCACGGGCTGCAGTACCACACGACCGACTCGCGGGCCGAGAAGGCCATTCGCGACGTCTTCCTCGGCACGAAGGGCGAGCAGCTCACCGACCTCAAGCGGCAGATCGACGGCGGCGGCGACTACCACGACCTGCAGCAGCTCGTGTTCCACGACATCGACGACTCGGGCGTGCGGTCGCAGATCCTCCAGCACTTTCAGCGAGAGGCGAAGCCGACCGGCCAGGTCAAGGTGCTGAGCGACATCGACGACACCTTCTACGTGAACCTCAAAGACGACCGGTACCCGAGCAAGACCGTCTACCCGGGCCTGCGCGAGCTGTACCGTGAGCTCGACAAGGGGCCGAACGTCGCGCAGCCCGACACGACCGGCGACGTGACGTTCATCTCGGCGCGCCCGTACGACCGCGCTGGCATCATCGAAGACGACCTCACGCGCAAGATGCTCAAGGGCAACGACGTGCAGGCCACCATCCGCTCGGGCGACCTGCTGCACGTCGTCGGCAACCACGCCATCGCCGACAAGAAGTTCGAGAACTGGCAGCAGGAGCGACAGCTCTACCCCGAGTACAAGCGCGTCGCGTTCGGCGACAGCGGCCAGGGCGACATGTACCTCGAAGAGAAGGCGCTCAAGAGCGGCACCGACACGGCCGCGGCCTTCCTGCACAACGTCACGCACATGTCCGACGCCGACCGCGCGCGCTACGAGAGCATGGGCATCACGGTGTTCGACACGTACGTCGGCGCCGCGAACGAGGCGTTCAAGCGCGGGCTCATCAGCCGCGAGGGCCTCGAGCGCGTGGGGGCGTCGGCGAGCGCCGAGCTCTCGCAGGTTCAGTTCGGCAGCCCCGACCAGAAGGCCGCGCGCGAGGCCGACCTGAACCGCGATCTCGCCGCGATGCAGAAGCTGCTCGCCAGCGGCATGCCGCAGATCAACCCGTGAGCTTCCAGCCGGCGACGTAGGGCTTCGCGTGCTCGTAGCCGGCCTGCGCGATCTCGCGCACGCGCTCGACCTCGAGCAGGCCGTACTTCTCGACCGGGAAGCGCACGTGAAAGTCGGCCAGCTCGGCCATCGCGCGGGCGTGACCGTCGCTCGCGAGCTGAACGCTGCGCATCAGAATGTCGACGATGCCCGGCAGCTCGACGCCCTCGGCGGCTGCGCCCGGCTTGAGGCGCGACCACAGCGCCTGCCACGGCGAGGGAAACGGCCCTGACGACGTGCCGCCGATCGCTCCGCCCGTGCCGGTCGCGTTGAACGCGATCACCGTGCCGGCGCCGCGCTCGCGCAGCAGGTCGACCGGCAGGTTGTTGATGAGGCCGCCGTCGACGAGCAGCTGACCGTCTTCGAGCACGGGCACCGCGACCGCCGGCAGCGAGCAGCTCGCGCGCACCGCGCGCCACACCCGGCCCCGCTCGTGCACGTAGAGCTGCGCGGTCGAGAGGCTCGCCGAGACCGCCAGGTGCGGCAGCCAGAGGTCTTCGAGGTCGAGCTCGCCGTAGCCCTCTTGCAGGCCGCGGTCGACGCGGGTACCGCCGAGCAGCGAGAAGACCGGCAGCGTGTACTCGCGAAACGGCTTGAGCGAGAAGATGCGCCGGTTGAGCTCGATCATCTCGTCGAACTCGAGCCCCATCGCCGCCTGGGCGCCCATCGCGGCGCCGGTGCTGGTGCCGCCGAACGCGTCGATGGGGATGCCGGCCTCGCGCAGCGCGCGGATCGCGCCGATGTGGGCGAAGCCGCGCGCGGCGCCTCCGCTGAGGGCGACCGCGATGGCTCGCCCGGTGAGCACGCGCGCGGCGCGCTCGAAGTCAGCGGGCGTGTCGGCAGCGACGTGCAGGTGCTTCACGCCCGCGCGCCCGGCGAGCCAGCGCGCGGTGCCGCTCGGCCTCTTGCGGCGATCGGGGTGAAGCAGCACCAGGGTGCGCGGGCGGCCCCCCAGGCCCACCTCCAGCTCGCCGAGCGCCGGTGACGCCGAGGCCTCGGCGAGCAGCACGACGTGATCGGCGTGATCGAGCGCCAGGCGCGACCACGCGCTGGGCTCGTGATCGAGCTCGAGAATGACGTGGTGGTGCGCCCGCGCCTCGGCCTCGAGCCACGCCGCGTCGAGCTCGGGCCGCTTCTTCCGCGTGAGGTGCAGCGTCGAGCCGTGACGCTCGAGCGCGCCGACGAGCTCTGCGGCTGCCGCGGCGAGGGCGGGGCTCGAGCCGAGCGTCACGAGCGCCCAGTGCGCCGGAGCCGGCGACGCCCGCGCGTGAGGCACGAAGCTGCGCGCGAGCCCGAGCGCGCCGCGGGGGTAGCGCGAGAAGAGCGGCTCGAGCACCGCCGCGGGTATTCGCGCGACCCGGCTCGCGCGGTGCGCGGCGACCGTCGCGCGGTGACGCCCTGACGCGAGCGCCTCGGCAGCCCCGACGCAGTCGCCCGCAGCGAACGGGCCCAGTCGGCCCTCGAGCACGAGGAAGCACGCGCGCGCTTCGTCGCCCTCGCGGAAGAGCGTGGCGCCGGGAGCGAGCGTCACGACCTCGGCGACGCGCTCGAGCTCGGCGACGACGTCGGGCTCGACCGGCCCGAGCCAGCACTCCACCGCCGAGGCGATCGACACGGCCGAGACGGTATCAGGAGAAGCCCGGCCCCGAGGCGGCTATGGTGTGGGCGGGTGCAGCGATTGACGCTGCAGGAACCGCGAAGGTCGGGCCGCCTTCGCACCAGTCGGCACCCGTGTCCCACCCTGCCAACTCGAACGGCGCGAAATCGAACGCTGCGCTCGGAGGCGTGCTGCTCTTCGCGAGCGCCGCGGCCGCGATGCTCTGGGCGAACGTGCACGTCGAGAGCTACCGCGCCGTGTTCTCGACGACGCGCTCGTTCATCAACGACGGCCTCATGGCGCTGTTCTTCTTCGTGGTCGGCATGGAGATCAAAGAAGAGCTGACGCGCGGCGCCCTCTCGACCCGCGCCCGCGCCGTGCTGCCGGCGATCGCGGCCGCCGGCGGCATGGCGGTGCCGGCGCTCATCTTCGCCTGGCTCAACCCGGGCGGCGCCGGCTGGGGCATTCCCGTCGCGACCGACATCGCGTTCTGCGTCGGGGTGCTCACGCTGCTCGGCGATCGCGTGCCGCGCGCGCTCGCGGTGTTCATCACGGCGCTCGCGGTCTTCGACGACATCGGCGGCATCGCGGTCATCGCGATCTTCTACGGCCACGGGTTCCAGCCGCTCTGGCTCGCCGGCGCCGTCGTGATCATCGTGCTGCTGCTCCTGCTCGACCGCATGGTGCGCCTGCACGGCCTGCTCTACGCGGGCCTGGGCGCGCTGCTCTGGTACACGATGTACCGCTCGGGTGTTCACGCAACGCTGAGCGGCGTCGCGCTGGGTCTGCTGATTCCCTCGCAGCTCAAGCACGACGTCGACGACGAGCCGCCGCTCGGCCGCTTCGTCGGCCTGTGGAGGCCCTGGGTGACGTGGCTGGTCCTCCCGCTGTTCGCGCTGGCGAACGCAGGCGTGCCGCTGCGCGGCGTGGGCGCCGGCGCGTTCACCTCGCCCGTCGCGCTGGGCGTCGCGCTCGGGCTCCTGCTCGGCAAGCCGATCGGTATCTTCGGGGTGACCGCGCTCGCGGTGAAGCTGAAGCTGGCGCCGCTGCCCGAGAGCACGTCGTACTACCGGCTGTTCGGCGCCGCGATCGTGGCCGGCATCGGCTTCACCGTCTCACTGTTCATCGCCGCCCTCGCCTACCCGTCGGGCCTCGAGCTCGAGCAGGCGAAGGCGGGCGTGCTCGTGGGCTCTCTTGCAGCCGGGGTCGCCGGCGCGCTGGTCTTGCGCGCCGCGCCACGCCTGACGCCGTGACGCTCGACGGGCTGGCGCGGCGAAGGTCGGCGTAGGACAGTCATGACACAGCACGTGACGCCCTCTGCCCGCCAAAACGGGAGCGCCCTCCGCGATCGTCCCACAGCGTTCTGGCCTGTGCCTTGCGATCGGTGGCGGGCGTGAGCCCTCCGAAGCGCACGGCCGAGCTGCTCCGCCAGGTCGGCGAGTACGACATTCTGGGCGTCGTCGGCGAGGGCAGCATGGGCGTCGTCTACGAGGGGCGGCAGCCCGACATCGGCAAGCGTGTCGCGCTGAAGGTGCTGCGGCGCGAGGTGTCGGACGATCGCGAGATCGTCGAGCGGTTCTTGCGCGAGGCGCGCGCGGTCAACGAGATCCGCCACCGGGGCATCATCGACATCTTCAGCTTCGGCGTGCTGCCCGACGGCCGCAGCTACCTCGTGATGGAGCTGCTCGAGGGTCGCTCGTTCGCGCAGCTGCTGCTCGACGACGGCCCGGTCGACGTGCCCCGCGCCGTCGACTGGACGGTGCAGATTCTCGAGGCGCTCGACGCCGCCCACGAGGCGGGCGTGATTCACCGCGACCTCAAGCCCTCGAACCTCTTCGCCGTCGAGCACGGCCGCCAGCCCGTGTACGTGAAGCTGCTCGACTTCGGCATCGCGAAGCTCATGCCGCAGGCCGGCCGTGCGACGGCCGAGACGCGGGTCGCGACCATCATCGGCACGCCCGACTACATGTCTCCCGAGCAGGTGCGGGCGCAGCCGGTCACTCCGGCGACCGATCTGTATGCGCTCGGCTGCGTGCTGTTCGAGCTGATCAGCGGCCGCCGCCCCTTCCCGGGCCGCAACGTCAACGAGACGATGACGTGGCACATCGAGCGCCCAGCGCCGCGCCTCGCCCGCCACGCCGCCGGAGTGCCCCCCGAGCTCGACGAGCTCGTCGCCTGGCTTATGGAGAAGGAGCCCGCTGCCCGCCCGGCTTCGGCCCAGGTCGCGCTCGAGCACGCGCTCTCGCTTCGCGATCGGCTGCCGCGCCGCGGCTCGTCTCCGCACCCGAAGCTGCACGAGCTGGGCACGGTGCCCGCGGCGCCCGGCCCCAACCGGCCCACGGCGCCGCAAGAGCGCGCAGACGACGACGGCTCGAGCGTGCTGCCCACCGTGCGGCGGGCTGCCCCCTATCCGCTCGTCGTGACCCCCGCGCCGCCGCAGCGGCCCACCGAAGCTGCGCACGAGACCGAGGTCGGGTTTCCCACGCTCGATGACGCCCGCCCCACCACGCCGGGCCGCCCCGTGCCCGAGCTGGTGGCGTCGAAGCGCGAGCATGACCTGCCGACGCAGCAGGGCGTGCCAGCGCACCGGCCCGAGGCCACGCGAACGTCGCGGCGGCACGTCACGCCCGTGCAGACGCGCGACGCGATGGAGGCCGTCGAAGAGGTCGAGGTCTCTCGGGCCCCACGCGACGCGCTCGAGGGGAACCTCACGCCGCTCGAGGCGTCGGCCGCGCCGATTCCGACGCGCGACGCGATGACGGGGAACCTCACGCCCCTCGCAGCCGCGCGAGCCCCGGCGCCGTCACGTGAAGCGGTCGGGGGCCACCTGACGCCCGTCGAGGCCGACGCGGCGGCTCCACAGCGCGCGCTGTGGCCCTGGGTGGTGCTGCTCATCGCCGCACTGCTCACGGCCGCGGCCCTCGCGTGGACGCGCGGTCTCATTCCCGGGCACCTCTGACGGCTCGCCTCACCCGCGCGCCGCCGCGGCGCAGCAGCGCTACGAGCAGGCCGAGCGGCAGCCCCTGCGCGGCGTCGCAGTGGCACGAGCGATCCGTGAAGGGCGTGTCGTAGTTCGAGACCTCGGTCTTCCACGTGAGCTTCGGCCGCTCGGGGTCGTTCGAGGCGATCGTCATCTCGAAGACCATGTTGTCGTTGATGGGGTCGGCCAGGAGCTCGGCGAGCCCCACCGTGAACGTCTCGACGCCCATCGGAGCGACCGTCAGCTTCGTCGGCTGAATCACCGGCCGGCCCATCGCGGTCTTCGTCTGCGACTTCGCCTCGCCCGCGGTGATCGCGCTGATCTCGAGCGGGGCGTCGCCCAGGTTCCGCACCGTGTACGTCACGACGTCTTTCACGCGCTCCATGCCGGTCTCGCGCGCGTCGATGATCGGGCCGCCGAGCTCGACCCGAAAGCCCTCGGTGATGATCGTCTCGGGCAGGAACCGGCCCGGGCCCGCGGTGAACTCGACCTGCATCTTCGGCGCGGGCCCGCCCGTCACGTCGAAGATGAACGGGTCCGCGCCTTCGACGTTGTTCGGAATTCGAACGCGGTACTTCCACCGCCCGCTGCCCGAGGGCGTCACGCGCGTGCCGAACGTCGTCACGCCGCCCGGCTCGACCGACGACTCGGGCTGCTCGGTGACCTCGACCGCGCAGCCGACCGGGTTCTCGACGATGGCGCCCTGCGGCAGCGACAGCGTGCCTTCGCCCGGGTTCTCGACGAGAAAGTCCTGCACCACGGGGCCCACCGCGCGGCCGACGTCGACGGTCGAGTCGATGGCGATCTCGTCGATGTCGAAGCCCACGACCTCGTAGACCGCGATGTCGGGCGGCGGCACCGGGCACAACAGCACGACGCCCCGGCTCGCCGCGCCGATCTCGAGCGTGAGCGCGACCGTCGCGACCGACCCCGGCGCCCGCAGCAGCCGCACCGGCGCGTCGAGATCGGTCTGCGACTCGAGCAGGCCCATGACCGCCGGCGCCATCGCCTGCAGGTTCATCGTGCCCGGCCGCTCGGTGAGGCGCAGCGGGCCGCCGGGCCCCGAGCCGTAGTTGTGGTACCGCAGCAGCACCTCGAACGGCACGCCCGCGATGCGCGGCAGGTCGAGCGAGGTCTCGACCCCGACCGCGAGCGGCGTCGCCGTGCCGCTCGGCGTCACGTGGCTGAACGCCGGCTGCGGCGCCGGGGCCGCCTGCGTCGTGCCGACTACGTTCCAGCTCACGCTCGGCTTCGCCGGGTCGTCGCTGTCGACGCGCACCGACCAGCGGGTCATGCCCGTCGCCGCCGGGGTGACTTGCAGCTCGAGCACCTTGCGCTCGCCGCCCGCAAGAGACGTGATCGGCGCGTTCACCAGCGTCACCGCCGCGTTCATCATCGTCGGCGTCGTGATCGCCGTGATGCCGACGCCGTCGAGCCCCTCGTTCACGAGCTCGTAGCGGTTCGGCACGGCGACCATCGCCGCGAGGTAGTTCGGAGCCGGCGCGAAGCTCGCGCCGTTCGAGATCTCGCCCCCTCCGGGGATGCGCACCGCGAGCTTCTTGCCCGGCACGAGCGCGTGAAAGCGCGTCTGCGGCCGCCGGTCTGAGAACGGGGGCCGCGCGACGAGCGTCGCGGGCACCGCGGCCGAGCCGATGGCGCCGCGCCCCAGGCCGGTGGCGAGGTCGTACCGCCAGAGGATCGGGCCATCGAACGTCGCGAGGCGGCAGTCGGCGACCGTGACGACCTCGAGCGCGCCGCCCGCGTACGCGAAGTCGATCGCGCCGAACGACACGAAGCCCATCGCGGCCGGCACCGGCCACATTTGAGCGCTGGCGACGCGCGTCGCGCCGCTCGTGGCGTCGGCGAGCGTCACCGGGCCCGCCAGCGCTACCGCCGCCGCCGGCACGTTCTTCAGCCACAGCTCGACGGCGCAGCCGAGCGCGGCGCTGCCTGTCGTGTAGTCCTTGCTCCACGCGACCTCGACGAGGTGCGAGCCCTGGGGCAGCGCGAGCTCGGCCGCCGAGTAGAGGTGCTGGCTGACCGTGACCTTGCGCGCCGAGCCGGCGGCGTTGAGCGTGAGCGGCGCGCTCGCGCCGCTGCGCGCGCCCGAGCCGATGAGCTTCACGTCGGCCGCCGCGGCCCCGCCGACGAACAGCACGATCGCGGCGAGCCGGCGCATCGGCCCAATCTACAACCGCGTGGCGCACCCGCTGCGGGGCACTTTCGGGGTATCGCCCGCTTGTGGGCGCTGGCCCGCGCCTCTATCGTTTCGAGCCCGCATGCGCCGCGCCGCCCTCGTCTCGCTCTGGCTGTGCGGGTGCGCGGGCGGCAGCCAGGTCGACGTCGAGCTGCTCTCGAGCCCCGAGGCGATGGTGCGCCTCTTGACGGTCGAGGCCCGCTCCGGCGGGTCGACGCTCGGCTCCGTGAGCTTCCCGCCTGACGGGGGCGCCGGCGTCGCGCTGCCCAGCACGCTGCGGCTGCTCGTCGCTGCTCCCAGCCTCGAGGTCGAGGCGACGGCGTTCGACTTCGACGGGCGCACCCGGCACCGGGTCGAGCGGCTCGCGTCGCTGCGGGGCTTCGAGCAGCTCTCGATCGATCTCTCCGATCGCAGCTGGTGCCCCGCTCCGCCGCCCGAGCCCGACGAGCAGGTGTTCTACGGCGAGGCCCTCGCCGACCGCGTCTTCATCTTCGGCTACAGCGGCACTCCGCCGCCGCCGACGGCGCAGGCCTGCACCGGCGCCGAGGCCCGCGAGTACCCCGCCACGCACCAGTACGACGGCATGGGCTTCTCCTACCCCGATGCGCGCCCGCGCCGCCTGAGCCTGCGCGCCTGGGCGTCGCAGACCTCGCTGTGGCACGTCGGCGTCTTTCGTGAAGACGGCACCGCCGACTACTGGCTGCAGCCGCAGGGGCTCTGCACCGAGCAAGCCGGCTGCGGCCTCGCGCTCGACACCGAGTGGCGGCGCTTGAGCTACGAGATCCCCTCGGGCCTGCGCCCCACCAACAAGCTGCTCATTCAGACCTCGACGCCGATCAACAACGGCGCGGTCGTGCAGCTGCGCATCGACGACGTGCGCCTGCAGTTCTACTAGACACGCGCTCGCCGGGTGGAGCGCGATGCAGGCGCGCGCACGAATCGCGTGCGGCGAGGCGCATGCCACGCGTAGCGCGGCTGCACGATGCTCCACACCAGTGAGCCCGGGGAATAGAGCCGTCTACTTGAACGGGTCGACCGTGCCGCCCTTCTTCAAGTCGACCTTGGCGCCGCGCGTCTTCTTCGGCGGCGCCGTGCCGCGCTTCAGCGTCACCGCCTCGACGACCTCGCCCGCTTCGGGCAGCTCGACCGTCGCGCGCGCGTAGCCGTGCCGCTCGAGCACGAGCTCCGCCGGCTGCTCGCCGCTGAGCCAGCTCGCGATGAACGGCGTCGTGCCGAGCACCGCGCCCTCGCCGCTCTTCACCGTCGCCCCCGAGGGCATGCTGCGCAGCTCGACGTGAAGGCGGGGCTGCTTCGCGGGCGTCGGGGGCGGCGGCTCGGGCTGCGCCGGCGCTGGAGCCGGCAAAGGCACCGCCGGCCCGACGACGACGGGCAGACGAGCGACGGTGCGCCGGTGCTCGAACCAGAGGCCCCCGCCGATGCCGATCGCCGCGGCGAGCCCGATCGCGGCGATCAGGGTGCGGGGCCGCCGACGCCGAGCCGGTGGCTTCGGCGCGCTGACGGCGGCGAACGCTCCGCTGCTGGCGCGGCGCGCGCGCTCGTCGGGCTTGATGTGCGCGGCGACGACGGCGGCGAGCTGCTCGGGCCCGGTCTGCAGCTCGTGCACGATCGGGTCGAGGGCCGAGAGCAGCGTCTGCGCCGAGTCGTACCGATCGCCCGGCAGCCGCGACAGGGCGGTGAGGCAGATGGCGTCGAGCGACGCCGGCATGCCAGGCACGAGCTCGGAAGGGGGCGCGACCGCGGCGGCGCGGATCAGCGCGTACGTCTCGACGTCGGTGGGCGCGTCGAACAGCCGGCGACCGGTGAGCATCTCGTGCAGCACGACCCCGAGCGCGAAGAGATCGGAGCGCGGCTCGTGCGGGCTGCCCTCGACCACCTCGGGCGCCGAGTACCCGAGCTTGCCGCGAAACGCGCCCATGCCGGTCAGCAAGCGATCGGCGCGCGACTTCGCGATGCCGAAGTCGAGCAGCTTCACCGAGCCGTCGAGGCTCACGAGCACGTTCGACGGGCTGACGTCGCGGTGCACGAGGCCGAGCAGCTCGCCGTCTTCGCCGACCGCTTCGTGCACGTGCTTCAGCGCGCGCGCCATCTCTCGCGCGACGTACGCCGCGATGCCGGGCGAGAGCCGCTCGCCGCGCTGCACGCTGCGCGAGAGCAGGCGCGAGAGGTCGAGGCCCTCGACGTACTCCATCGCGAGAAAGGGCTCGCCCTCGACGTCGCCGTAGTCGAGCACCTGAATGATGTTCGCGTGGCGCAAGAGCGACAGCACCTTCGCCTCGCGCGCGAACATCGCGACCAGATCGCCGTCGGCGTGCTGGCCCGACGCGAGCATGCGCTTGATGACGACGTCGCGCGCGAAGCCCGAGCCGCCCTCGACGCGCGCGCGCCAGACCTGGGCCATGCCGCCGCGCCCGAGCGGCTCGAGGAGCGTGTACCGCCCGAAGCGCGTCGGCCCTTCCGTCATGGCTAGCGGAGATCCGCGCACCCCAGGCCTGAGGCTCCGGCGCAGCTCGGGGCTCGGCGCGTGGCGACGGCGACGCCCGCGATCACACCGGCGACGACCGCGACGGCCGCGGCCGAGACACCGACGACGACCCACGGGCTCACCCGGGAGGGCCGCGCCTCGGCCGTCACCTCTTCTTGTGTGGGCACCGCCGCCGGGGGCGCCGGCGTCACCGCGTCGGCCGCCGGCGCGGCGGCGTCGGGCTCTCGGCGCGGCGCACCGTCGGTCGGGCTCGAGCCCGCATCAGGAGGCGCCGCGCGCGCGAGCTCGGCGCGCAGATCGGCGACGAGCCCCTGCACCTGCGTGCGCTGCGGAGCGTTCGCGGGCGCCTTCTCGAGGTAGCGCTGGTACATGTCGATCGCGGTGCGGAGGTCTCCCGAGGCGCGGTACGCCTGCCCGAGGTTGATCAAGAACTCGGGCTTCGGCGCCAGCGCGTAGCCGGCGGCGAACTCTCGAATCGCTTCGGAATAATTGCCGAGGTCGTAGTGTGTCTTCCCTGCCTGATAGTGCACCTTGGCGCGGGCGACCTCGTCGGAGGTAGGTGCCGCCGACCACAGAACCAGGACCAGCCACGTCATTCGCGCATACTCTACTGCCAATGAAAGCCCTTCCCTCAGTGACATGAGCAACACGGCCGGCACCGAGCTCATCCCCACGGTCGCTCCGATCGTGGCGCAGGCGTTCGAGCTGAAGGTCCAGCCGCGCACGGGCGCCGCGACCACGTGGCGGTCGACGGGGCTGAGCTGCTCGGTCGGCTCGCACCCCTCTAACGACCTCGTGCTCGAGGCGCCGCAGGTCTCGCGCTTTCACTGCGAGCTCCGGCTGACGCCGCGCGGCCTCTTGCTGAAAGACCTCGGCAGCAGCAACGGCACGATGCTCGACGGGGTGAACGTGATCGAGGGCTACGTGCGGCCGGGCAGCCGGCTGGTGCTGGGCTCGGTCACGATCGAGGTGCAGCTCATCGGCGTCGAGAACACGATCGCGACCTCCGAGCGCGACTCGTTCGGCGCGCTCGTGGGCACCTCGCCGGCGATGCGGTCGATCTTCGCGCAGCTCGAGCGCGCCGCGGCCTCCGACATCACCGTGCTCATTCAGGGCGAGACCGGCACCGGCAAGGAAGAGACGGCCGCCGCGCTGCACGCGAGCTCGGCGCGCGCCGAGAAGCCGTTCGTGGTGATCGACTGCAGCGCGCTGCCCGCGACGCTGCTCGAGAGCGAGCTGTTCGGCCACGAGCGCGGAGCGTTCACCGGCGCCCACGCGACGCGCGCCGGCGCGTTCGAGACCGCCGACGGGGGCACCGTCTTTCTCGACGAGGTCGGCGAGCTGCCGCTCGAGCTGCAGCCGAAGCTGTTGCGCGTGCTCGAGGCGCGCGAGTTTCGCCCGCTCGGCGCGTCGGCGCCGCGCACCACCGACGTGCGCGTGATCGCCGCCACGAACCGCGACCTGCGCAAAGAGATCAACGAGGGCCGCTTCCGCGCCGACCTCTACTTCCGCATCGCGGTGCTGCGGGTCACCATGCCGCCGCTGCGCGCCCACCCCGAAGACCTGCCGCTCATCGCGCGCCGGCTCTTGCAGGGCCTCGCCGCGCAGCCCGCGCAGATCGAGGCGCTGCTCACGCCCGCCTTCCTCGCGTCGCTGCGCGCCGCCACCTGGCCCGGCAACGTGCGAGAGCTGCGCAACCACCTCGAGCGCTGCCTGCTCTTCTCGACGGGGCTGCCGCTCGACGAGGTCGCGCCTCCGGCGGCGCCACCGTCATCGGTCGACATCGGCCGGCCCCTCGAGGCCGAGCGCCGCCGGCACGCCGAGGCGTTCGAGCGCGAGTACGTGCGGGCCCTGCTCGCGGCCCACCGCGGCAACGTGACCCCGGCCGCCCAGGCCGCCGGCGTCGATCGCGCCTACCTCTACCGCTTGATCAAGAAGCACAACCTCAAGTGACCCTGATGGTCACTGTGGGGAGCCCCCTCTGACCGAAAAGGTCACTCGGGGCCCGCGACTCCGCGAAATCACGGTCTTCACGGCGCCGGTGCGGCCCTTGCTCTGAGGGCGCGCTCGCTTTCTTTCGTGAAGGAGGAGTTCTCCATGCCACAACCGGCGCTTCGCTGGTCGCTCATGCTCACGCTGCTCGCCGGGTGCGAGGGTGTGATCGCTACGGGTACAGGCTCCCCGGTCGTCGACCCCGAGCCGGTGCTGCCCCAGGGCGGCGGCATCACGGCGCAGTGCACGGACCCGAACCTGATCGCGCCGACGGTGCGCCTCGCCCGGCTCACGCACGTGCAGTACGGCAACATCGTGCGCGTCGCGCTCGGCGTGACGGCGCAGACCGGCCAGTTCGCGCAAGACGCGGCGTCGGGGGGGTTCGTGAACAACGCGGCGTCGCTCTCGCCCAGCACGCGGCTCGTCGGCGACTGGAACCGCTCGGCCGAAGAGCTCGCCTCGCAGATCGTGACGTCGCAGCAGCTGCTCGCGGCGGTCGCGCCGTGCGCGAGCGGGCAGACGAAGGCGTGCTTCGACGCGTTCGTCGTCTCGGTCGGCAAGAAGCTGTACCGGCGCCCCCTGACGTCGTCGCAGGCCACGAAGCTGCAGGCCGCGTGGACCCAGGCGGGCCCGCTCTACGAGACCGGCACGCAGTACGCGAAGGCCGTGCGCATGGCGCTCGAGGCGATGCTGCAGTCGCCCTCGTTCATCTACCGCGCCGAGCTCTCTGACGTCGCCGACGCCACCGGCGCGGTGGCGCTCAACGGCAACGAGATCGCCGAGCGGCTCGCGCTCGCGATCTGGTCGTCGACGCCCGACGATCTGCTGTTCGCCGCCGCCGCCGACGGCCGCCTCGCCACGCGCGACGGGGTCGCCGCCGAAGCGAAGCGCATGCTCGGCGACGCACAGGCGCGGCCCATCGTGCGCGACTTCTACGAGCAGTGGCTCGGCCTGCGCGAGACGCACGACCTCTTCAAGGTGCCCGCCGTCTACCCGGCGTTCAACGCGGCGATCGGCCCCGACCTGCAGGAAGAGACCGAGCGCTACCTCGAGGAGCTGACCTTCGACCCGGCTCGCACCTTCAAAGACCTCTACACCGCCGACTTCACGTACATGAATGGCGCGGTCGCCGCCCTCTACGGCCAGACCAACGTGCAGGGCACGGCGTTTCAGCGCGTCGCGCTCGACCCGACGCGCCGCAAGGGCCTGCTCACCCAGCCGAGCTTCCTCGCGACGCAGGCGTACCCCGACAGCGACTCGCCGATTCACCGCGGCGCCTACGTGCTGAAGCGGCTGATGTGCGCGCAGTTCTCGCCTCCCGGCGGCATCGACTTCACGCTGCCTGCGGTCTCGGCCGCGCTCAAGACGACGCGCGACCGCATCACCGAGAAGACGAAGACCGAGGGCTGCATGGCGTGCCACGGCGCGCTCAACCCGGTCGGCTTCTCGTTCGAGCACTACGACGGCATCGGCAAGTGGCGCGACACCGACAACGGCGTCACCGTCAACTCGAGCGGCGCCCTGCCGACTCCGGCAGGCATGAAGGACGTCACGAAGTGGAAGGCGAACCCGCCCACGAACGTCGACGGCGCGCTGCAGCTGCAAGACGCGCTCGCCGAGCACGACACCGCGCGGCGCTGCTTCTCGGTGATGTGGCTCAGCTACCTCGAGGGCCGGCTCGACGGCCCGCAAGACGCTTGCGAGGTCGAGCGCCTCAGCGACGGCATGGCGAAGGGCGAGCTCTCGCTCCAAGACGTGCTCGTCGATCTCGTTTCTTCGCGGGCCTTCACCCACCGCGCATCGGAGACCCCATGAATCGCCGCTCGTTCTTGAAAGGCATCGGAGGCGTCACGCTGTGGCTGCCCTTCCTCGAGAGCCTCGCGCCGCGCACCGCTCGCGGCCAGACGATGACCGCGGCGAAGCGGCTGATCGTGCTCTTCGAGTGCAACGGCGTTCGCATCGACAAGTTCTTCCCGAAGACGTCGACGACGGGCGCGCTCACCGCCGCGCAGCTGACCGGCACCGCGCTCGAGCCGCTCGTGAGCCACATCCCCCACCTGCTCGTCGCGCGCGGCATCAACATGGCGCCGCGCGGCTGGGCCGGCACGGGCTGCGATCACCAGAAGGGCATGGGCCACAAGCTCACCGCGCGCCCGCTGGTCTCGAGCAGCAACAACTTCGCCGGCGGCCCGTCGGTCGACCAGGTGCTCGCGGCCGCGAAGAACCCCGCGGGCCGGCCTGCGCTGACGCTCGCGGTCGGCGGCCAGGCCTCGAACGTGCTCGGGTACATCTCGTACACGGCGTCCGAGCGGCCGGTGAAGGGCGAGAACAACCCCTGGTACGCGTACCGCAGCTTCATGTCGATGGGCACGACGGGCGCTCCCGATGCGGGCCAGGCGACCATCGACGTGGCGCAGCGGCGCAAGAGCGTCATCGATCTCGTGCGCGACGACTTCGACACGCTGAAGGCGGCGAAGCTCTCGACGCAAGATCGGCAGAAGCTCGACCTGCACCTGACCTCGATCCGCGAGCTCGAGATGAGCATGACCGCGCCGATCGGCGGAACCGGCGGCGGCAGCGGAGGCGGCGGCATGCCCGTGCAGGCGTGCTCGCTCGCGACGGCCGACGCCGCGGCGATTCAGGCGCTGAACAACATGACCGTCACCGGCGACTCGTACTTCAAGCAGGTGACGCAGATGCAGCTGCAGATCATGGCGCTCGCCGTGGCCTGCAACTACACGGTCTCGGGCACCCTGCTGATGGGCTCGGGCTCGGGCGGCCCGCTCTACACGTGGGACGGCATCACCAGCGAGTACCGGCACCACCCGCTCTCGCACCGCTCGTCGAGCGACGCCGGCACCGCCGACCTCACGACCGACGGCATCGCGCGCGCGAACGCGTCGCTGTTCTCGATCGACACGTGGCACGCGAAGCAGTTCGGCTACCTGCTCGACCGGCTCGCGGCGTACACCGACGTCGACGGCAGCAGCGTGCTCTCGAACACGGCCGCCGTCTGGACGAACGAGCTCTCGGACGGCCAGTCGCACAACTGGCAAGACCTGCCCTTCGTCATCGGCGGCAGCCTCGGCGGCTACCTCAAGCAGGGCCAGTTCGTGAACGTGCGCGGCAACAACAGCGCGCCCGCCTACGACGCCCTGTGGGACGACTACGCCTCGGCCGGCAACGTCAACCAGCCTCACAACGCGCTCTGGGCCACGATGCTCAACGGCGCTGGAGTGCCCACCGCTCACTTCGGAGCGACGGGCGACAACGCGAAGGCCGGCGAGATCGCCGCGATCAAGACATGAGGCGAGCGCTCTTTCTGGCCGTGGCGGTCTGCGCCTGTGGCCCGGCGCCCGAGACGGAAGGCACCGGCGGAGGCTCCGGCACCGCCGGAGGCTCGAGCAGCACCGCGGGCGGCGCGTCAGCGGGCGGTGGGAACAGCGCCGCGGGCGGCAGCGCGACCGCAGGAGGCGCGACGGCCGGCGGTGGCGGCAGCTCCGGCACGGCGGGCGGCGCGACCGCGGGCGGCATGAGCGCCACGGCCGGCGGCACCGGCGGCGCCGCAGGCGGAGCGCAGGGCACGGGCTGCGTCGGCGCGACGTGGAAGCTGTGTGAAGACTTCGAGTCGACCAACGCGGGAGCCTTGCCCACCGGGTGGACGGCGAAGACCGGGTGGAACAACCACCCCGCGACCGAGTACGGCGTCGCGACCGACCAGCACCACGGCGCCGGCACGAAGTCGTTCAAGTCGACCACGGCGCTGCCGGGGCAGACGCGCATTCAGAAGGCGCTGAGCAGCCTCGGCGCGACCGCGAACAAGCACTGGGGCCGCGTCTTCTACAAGGTTCAGAACTCGCCGCAGGTGCCCATCGGAGCGAACGGCGCCTACTACCACGTGACCTTCATCGGCCTGCAGGGCCAGACCGAGTCGCGCGTGGTCGACACGGTCGAGTCTCCGCAGCGGACGATTCAGTACCTCTACAACCTGCCCGACGACTCGTGCTGCAACGGTTCGTCGTACAACTACGCGTACGACGGCGCGTGGCACTGCGCCGAGTGGAGCCTCGACACGACGGCCGGCAGCTACCGCTTCTTCGTCGACGGCGCCGAGGTGACCTCGATCGCGGTGACGAACAACCACAACGGCGGCGCCAAGATCTCAGGCTCGAACTACTCGCAGCTGTTCCTGGGCCCCATCTTCTACGTGAACCCCACGGGCGCTCTGACGGCGTGGGTCGATGATCTCGCGATCGACGACACGCGCATCGGCTGCAACTGAAGGCGCTTGCCAGGGGGCGTCGGCGCCTGCATGACTGGCGGCGATGACCCTCTCCTACCCGCGGAGCCTCGAGTGCCCGGCGTGCGGGGCGGCGCACGAGCTCGAGGTGCACCAGTCGATCACGGGCTCGAAGTACCCCGAGCGCGTCGACGCGCTGCTCGCCGGCAAGGTGAACCAGGTCGCGTGCAAGTGCGGCAAGCGGCTCGTGCTCGACGTGCCGCTGCTCGTGTCGCTCTTCGACCTCGGCGTCTTGATCCAGTACCAGCCGGCCGCAGAGCCGCTCGAGCCGGGGTTCGAAGAGAGCCTGCGCCAGCAGGTGAGCGCGTCGCTGCGCGTGCGGCTGGTGAGGACGTCGAACGAGCTGCGCGAGAAGGTGATCATCGCGCGCGCGAAGCTGAACGATCTGGTCGTCGAGATGGTGAAGCTGCTGGTGAGGGCGTCGGCGCCGCCCGAGCTGGCCGAGGCCGCCATCTTCTTCGAGCGCGAGCGCGGCGCGACCGACCTCGGCTTCACGCTCGTCGCGCCGGACGGCAGCATTCACCAGGCGACGGTGCCGCGGCGGGTCTACGGGAACGTGGCGGCGAAGCACCAGGCCGACATCGAGGCGAACGACGCAGCCCTCGTGGTCGACCAGGCGCTCGCGAAGCGCCTGCTGCTGCCGGCGCCGCACTGACCTCCCGGGTCAGCCCCGCCGCACGCCCCAGAGCCGCGCTATAGGGCACGCGGCATGAACATCGCCATCGTCGGGCCGGGAGCCATCGGCAGCACGTTCGCGCTGTACCTGTCGAAGGCGGGGCACGAGGTCACCGTCGTCGCGCGCGGGAAGCGGCTCGAGCACCTGCGGCGCGAGCAGGCGATCGTGACGTCGTCGGGCGAGCATGCGCCGGTGCGGGTGAGCGCGGCGCTGGACCCGGCGACGGCGTGGGATCTCGTGCTGGTCACGGTGCTGGCGCCGCAGGTCGACGCGGTGCTGCCCGCGGTCGCGGCGAGCAAGGCGAAGCAGGTGATGTTCATGTTCAACACGTTCGAGCCGCTCGGGCGCTTGCGCGACGCGGTGGGCGCCGAGCGCTTCGTGTTCGGGTTCCCCGCGATCCTCGCGACGTTCGACGGCGCCGGCGTGCTGACGGCGAAGGTGGTGACGCGCGGGCAGATCACGACGGTCACCGATCGCGCGTGGGCCGAGGCGTTCAGCGCCGCCGGCATCCCCTCGGTCGTCCACGCCGACATGGAGAGCTGGCTGCGCACGCACGCGGCGATGGTGGTGCCGTTCATGATCGCGGTCGGCCGCGCTCACGCACGCGGCAAAGGGCTCACGTGGAGCGAGTCGTGGAAGCTGGCGCGCGCCGTCGACGAGGGCCTGGGGCTGGTGCGGAAGCTGGGCAACGCCATCACGCCGGCGCCGATGCGCGTGATCGAGTGCCTGCCGAAGGTGAGCGTGGCCGCGCTGCTCTGGGGCGCGACCCGCAGCAGCGCGCTGCGGAAGAACGGCGCCGCCGGCTTCACCGAGCCGCGGGCGCTGATCGACGCGATGCAGGCGACGGCGCCGGGGCAGGTGCCGACGCTGCTGTCGCTGCGGCCCGAGTGAACCGGCGCTTCAGCCCGGCGGAAACGAGCGGCCGATGGCGGCGAAGAGCTTGCGGTGGGCGCGAACGCCGACGCTGACGGCGAAGAGCACCGCGGGCACCGAGCCCTCGAACGTCATGGTCTCGTCGAGGCGCGAGCCCTGCTCGGTCGCGGTGACGGTGCAGACGTTGGTGAGGGTCAGCGAGCCCTGGCGCACGACGCTCTCCCAGCGAAGGCCGCCCGGGTCGATGCGCTGCTCAGCGAAGTAGACGAGCTTCACGCCGAAGATGCGGTCTTCGCAGCGCCACGTGCGGACGCCGCCGGCGTCGCTCTCGAGGTGAATCGACCGCAACAGCGGGTGCAGCTTCTCGATGCGCGCGAGATCGGAGGCGAGCGCCGCGAGCTCCGGGGGCGGTGCAGGGACCTCGACCGAGACATGCGCCGTGCGCTTCAAACGCGAGCACCATCGCATGACCCGCCCCGCCGCGGCGCATCGTCGCGCCTGCAGCGCCCGAGGCGCTTCGACGTTCGGCTACTGCAGCGTCACGGTGGGCGCCGCGACGCGGCACTGCGAGCCGCAGATCGACGCGCCCGTGGCGGTGAAGCTGAGCGGCACGTCCCCGCTGAACTGCCGCGTGCCGTCGGCCGAGCGCACCGAGAGGGTCAGCGACTTCGCCAGGCTGCCGTCGCCGGTGCCGATGCTCAACGTGTTGTTCGAGCAGCCCACCAGCGCGAGCGCGCCCCCGTCGGGCGTCTGGCCGGCCGTGCCGCGGCGGCAGTCGAACTCCTCGGTGCGGCCGCCGATGGTGACGGTGCCGGTGCCGGGGCTGACCGCGCTCCCCTGGGCGTCGACGAGCGTCGCGGTGATCGACGGCACACACACCGCGGTGCACTGCGCGTAGTCGTGGAAGCAGGACGAGAGGGCGGCAACCAGCACCGAGACCGTGGCGGCGAGGCGGAGGTTCATGCGACGCCCGCGAGCAACCCTCGTGCGAGTGCCAAGTGACGGTTCCGCCGAAGCCTGGCGCATCGGCGCTCCAGTCGACGGGAGGCGCCACGTGTCGCGCATGTCCTGCTGCGCGTTCGAAGGCTGGCGCACGCGGTCACCGCAGGTGGCCTCGCCGGTCAGCCGCCGGGAAACGGCCCCAGAAACGGCGAATGCTGGAGACGACTTCCGCCTCCAGCATTCCTCGAACCGTTTCTATTCAGTCGGGGAGACAGGATTTGACCGGATATCAAGGGGTTAACCAACATTGCGATGACACTCGGTTTTGGGTCGCAACCCCTTGGTGCAGCAGAGGTTTCAGCCAGTCGACTGCTCCTCGCCACTCCCCAGCAGTCCTCCAGAATCTGCCGTCGTCGTGGCAACACGCGTGGCAACACCGGGCGCTCGCGGAGCTGCGTTCGGCTGGCCGGAGCGGGCCTTCTTCTTCGAGGGGAAGGCTCGCTCCAGGTCGTCGATGAGCTGCCGCAGCCGCGAGACGGAGAACCCCTTGCGCTGACCACTCAGAAGAGCACCGAGAGTCTGGAGCTCGACCCCGAGCGACGAGGCCACCGTCTCGATGGCCAGCTCCTTCTTCGAAATTCGCTGCGCGAGCTTCACAATCAGGGTGGCTGCTTCAACGTCGCCTCGCCCGAGAACGACGAGGTCCTTGAAGACGTTGCCGGTGCTCGTGGGCTTGGTTTTCGAAGTCATCGTGCGCTCCCCGCACTCATTCTACTTGCCGAAGGCGCACTCGGCAGTTGCCGCGACAACGTCGGGCGAAGTACCTCTCCCCCACCTGAGGAGCCAATGTCCCGAACCGAACCGTCGACCTACGTGACTGACCTCACCCACTTCGATGGAGTGCTCGATCCCGCCTCGACCGCTCCCGCTCCAGCGAAGCGGCTGGCCAAGTTCCTCGACGAGCTGGTGCGTGTGGCCAGCCGGGAGATCTTGGGGACCATTCGCACCGACGTGCGCTGCTTCAAAAAGCCGCGAAGGCGACCGTGTCCGGGGAGGATCGTCACGACCAGGAGCCGCAGCCGACAGGAGATCTCCTGGGAGTGCCCGTCTTGCGGCAACAACGGCGTCATTCACCACTGGCAGGGCACGCCGGCCGACCTAAGTCGGTACGCCCGACCCGAGGCCGACGTTCAGAAGAACCGAACGGGACCGAGGAAAGCGTTCGAAGGCACCTGGCACATCGACGAGATGGAGCAGTGGGACCGGGAAGACATCGACCTGCTCGGGCCTGGCTACTTCCGGTTCGACGACCAGCAGAGCGGCGAGTTCCAGTTCATCGCCGTCCGAGGTTGGCTCGACTGTCGCTACCAGCACCGAGACGGTCAGCCTTTCGTCGAGTTCTCGTGGACTGGTGACGACGAGGGCACTGAGGCGAGCGGCCGAGGGTGGGCGGTGGTTGATCAGGCCGGGACGATGAACGGCCGCATCTTCTTCCACCAGGGCGACGACTCGGCGTTCACCGCGACCAAGACCAAGCGGGATCTGCGTCGAAACTGAGCGACAGATGACGGAAGAGGACTTCGCCAAGGCAAAGCCGAACCTCTTTCACGTGACGCCGGAGGAGAACCTCGCCCGAATCGTGGCAGAGCGGACCCTGTGGTCGACCAAGGAACTGATCA
>JBGALX010000063.1:0-25522 GCA_044223505.1 Myxococcaceae bacterium | reverse complement strand
CTGGGCGCCGACGGTGCGCAAGGCCGGTGACCACTACGCGATGTGGTACTCGGGCGAGGTCGCGGGCAGCTCGACGAAGAAGTGCCTGTGGCGGGCGAAGGCGACGAGGCCCGAGGGGCCGTTTCGCAAGGTGGGCGCAGGCGAGCCGATCTGCCCCGACGATCACTGGAACATCGACCCGTACCTGTACCGGGCGCCGGGCGGCTTCTGGCTGTACTCGAAGGTCGGCGGCCAGCTCGAGCGGCGGCGGCTCGAGGACGACGGGCTGACGTTCGCGAGCGGCTCGAAGTGGGAGCACGTGCTCGGCCCGAGCCAGGCGTGGGAGCAGGGCCTCGGTCAAGACCGGCCCCTGGTCGAGAACCCGGCGATCGTGCAGCTCGCGAAAGCCGACGGGAAGCAGCGGTGGATCTTCTTCTACTCGGCGAACGCGTGGCGCACGAGCGGCTACGCGGTCGGCTACGCCGACTGCGGCGCAGAGACGGGCATCGGCGCGTGCGCGAAGGAGTCGCTGTCGCGCGGGTGGCTGCGCACCGGCGTCGCGGGCGCGCCGCACGGGCCGGGGGCGGCGTCGTTCTTCAACTACAAGGGCGGCGACTACATGATCATTCACGGCTGGGAGAACGCCTGCACCGACGACTGCCAGGCGAAGAACCCGAAGGGCCGCAGCCTGTACCTGTTCCGTGTGGGGCTGGGCGCGGGCGGCAACCCGATCGCGCGGGCGCTGTAGAGGCGCGCGCCGATCAGGCGGATGACGCGACGGCTCTGCGCCGATCGAACGCGTGCGCCCACGGCACGAGAAGATACGAGAAGAACGCGACGACCATCACGGCCTGCCACGACGGCGGCGGCGGGCCGAGCAGGTTGCCGACGTAGGCGAGAGCGAGGAACGCGACGAACGCGATGAAGCCGATCGTGCCCGACCGGGCGGTGGGCTTCGTCGCGCGCGCGTAGAGGATGACGCTGCCGACGAAGAGCAGCCCCTCGACGGCGACGGTGCCGGGGATCGAGGCCCACAGCTCGAGGCCGAGCACGTGGGGCCCGCCGGGGTAGACCTGCATCTCGGGCCGGTGCGTGAGCACGTCGAGCACCCAGTGGCTGAAGACCCCGGCGGCGACGACGGCGGCGCCGCGGCGATCTTTGTTGAGCGCGAAGTACAGGCCGCCCAGCAGCGCCGACCAGACGAGCACCATGACGAGGCTGTGCGACCAGGGAATGTCGTAGAGGTTGAGCGGCGTGAACGCCGTGTAGCCGGGCACGACGTCGGTCTTCTCGATGCCGAGCGCGAGGAAGAGCGGCCACAGCACGTCGCAGAACATCGGCGCGATCATCAGCCAGCCGAGGCTCGCCTTCGGAGCCAGCGGCTTTGAGGCGAAGCCGACCGCGAAGTGACCGATGAACATCGGCTGCCCTTCCCTTCGTCAGTGACCTGCGTCTTTGATTCTCGGCCTCGGGTACACGAGGCACAGCGCGGGGAAGATCGGCGCGTCGGCGCTCGGGTAGTTCGCGGCGAACGCGGCGGCGATGTCGGCGATCGTGAGCCCCATCGACGGCACGAAGCAGACGTCGGGCGCGTCTTTGAACCGCTGCTTCACGCGCTCGAAGCCCTTGCGCAACGTCGGCAGGTCCATTCGGCCGCCGCGCACCGGCACCGACGGCCCGTTCGGGTCGACGCCCGGCAGCTTGCCCATGTTCGTCTGCAGCTCGAAGCCGTCGGCGCGGTGAATCACGCGCAGCTTTCCCGGGACGGCCTCGTCGATCCACTCCTGCCAGGCCTGCTCGTCGCGCAGCTCGACCTTGTACGCGAGGGGCCCTTCGGGGTGCTTGAGCCACACCTCGCTGCCCGCGTCGTCGAGCGCGCCGAGCAGCACCATGACTTGAGCGAGGTACGTGTCGCCGTCGGGCACGAGCAGCACCTTCGGCGCGGTCTCGGCAGGCGCGTCGCCGTGCAGCTCGATCGTCTTCACCTCGTCGGGCAGCGGCGGGCCCGCGGGGGTGAACGGCGCGACCTTGAACGTGTCGTCGGCCTCGTTCGTGAGCGGCTTGAACTGCTCGACCGGCTTCGGCTTCGCTGGCTGCGCTTCGGCGGGCTTGTCGGCTTTGCATGCCGCCGCTGCGAGAACCACGACCACGGCGATCTTTCGAACTCTCACTGCCCCCTCACCCTGTCCCTCTCCCCTACGAGGGGAGAGGGGACGCGATCTCGTTGCGGGTTCATTTCCACGCGGCCTCGGCGCAGCTCTGGGCGAGCAGGCCCTGCTTCACGAACTCTTGCGTGAGCTCGCGCGGGTGCTTGAACACGAACATGTCTTTCACGCGCAGCTTGTCTTCGAGCCGGCCGACGTCGTGAATCGCGACCGCCTTCACGCGCCCGGGAAACTCGCTGCGGATCTGGGAGTACACCTCGGGGTCGTGCTCGCCCGAGTCGCCGACGAGCACGACGGGCTGCGGCACCGACTTGAGCAGCGACCGGATGATGGGCTGCTTGTAGTCGCTCAGCGTGCCCGGCCCGATGTCGCGCAGGTACAGCCCGAACGGAGGGAAGTCGTTCTTGAACAGGAAGCGCACGACGCGCGGCACGAACTGCACCGGTGAGCCGCTGACGAGCGCGAAGACCGGCCGCTCTTTCTTGCCCTCGCGCATGCACCGCATGAGCTGCGGCATGCCCTCGACGAGGGGCTGGGTGTCGCCGTCTTCGGCGAGCGCGTGCTTGAGCAGCGCGCTCTTGCTCGTGACCTGCGTGACGGCGAGGGTGTCGTCGAAGTCGGAGACGACGAAGAACGGCGCCTCGGGAGAGATGACGTCGACGCCGGCAGAGCCGACCGACGCGCCCTTCACGGCGGCCTCGGCGCTGAGCAGCCCGACCTTGAACGGCTTGTCTTTCGGAGCCGAGAACGTCGCCTCGAACATGCCGTCGTGGCCCGACTTCACGTCGGCCTTCTGGCCCTCGAAGCGGAGCTGAACGTCGGCGCCCTCCCAGTTGGGGGCGAGCAGCGAGCGCAGGTTCTTCGACAGCGCGTTATGGCCCGAGCCGATGGGCTGGCTGAAGACGCGGCCCGAGAGCGTGACGGCGCCCGGCGTGCCGACCGCGGGGAAGAGCAGCACCTGCCCCTCGGCGTGTGCCGGCGAGGCCACGAGCACTGCCGAAACGGCAACGAGCACGGCCCAAGCAGCCACGGAGCGTTTCACGAGCGACATGGTACCTTCCTTCGCGTGGCCGACAACCAGTTCGGGAAATACGAGCTCCAGTCGCGCCTGGCTGCCGGCGGGATGGCCGAGATCTTCAAGGCCCGGTACCCCGTCGCCGCGGGCATCTCGAAGAGTGTCGTAATCAAACGGATTCTTCCGCATTACGCAGCCAACAAACAATTCATCCAGATGTTCACGAACGAGGCCCGAATCGTCATGGGCCTCAGCCACGGCAACATCGCGCAGGTCTTCGACTTCGGTGAGATCGACGGCGATTGGTTCATCGCGATGGAGTACGTCGACGGGCAGCCGCTCTCGAAGGTGATCAAACGCGCGCGCACGGTGGGCATTCAGTCGATTCCCACGTCGTTCGCGGTGCTGATCACGATCGAGATGCTCAAAGGGCTGCACTACGCGCACACGCGCATCGACGAGTCGGGCAAGCCGCTCAAGATCGTGCACCGCGACGTGTCGCCGCAGAACGTGCTGCTCAGCTACGAGGGGCAGGTGAAGCTCGTCGACTTCGGCATCGCGAAGGCGAAGACGGCGGGCCGCGAAGAGACCGAGTCGGGCGCGGTGAAGGGCAAGTACTCGTACTTCTCGCCCGAGCAGGCGCGGGGCAAAGAGCTCGACGCGCGCACCGACGTGTTCGCGGCGGGCATCGTGCTGTACGAGATGCTGTGCGGGCAGCTGCCGTTTCAGGGCCGCATGGTCGAGACGATGTCGCGCATCGTGAAGGGGCAGTTCGCTCCGCCGCGGGTGATGAACCCCGACATCACGCCGGCGCTCGAGGCGATCATCCTCACGGGGCTCGCGCTGCAGAAAGACCAGCGCTACGCGTCGGCCGAGGCGTTTCAGAGCGCGCTGTCGAGCTACCTGTACCAGAACGCTCCGACCTTTCAGGTGAGCTCGCTGGGGTCGTTCGTGCAGTTCCTGTTCGAGCCGGACCTGGTGGCCGAGGGCCGGCCGGTGCAGCTGACGCGCGAGTTTCTCGACCAGGTGGCGCTGTGGAAGAAGCCGCTGCCGCAGGCGCCGCTCGAGAGCTCGCCGGGGGAACATCGCCCCCCGAGGGGGACGGGGGAAGAAACCGCGTGGGGGAAAGACCCGGCGAAGTCGTCGGGGCGCAAGGCGAGCCAGGGCGAGCCCATGAGCGGCAGCGCCATCACCGGCGAGGTCGAGCGGCGGCCGCTGCCCCGCTGGCTGCGCTTCGTGCTGCTCGGAGGCGCGCTGGGCTTCGGCCTGGGGCTCGTGGTGGCGGGCTGGTCGGTGTGGCAGTCGACGGGCACGTTCGCGCTGGAGCTCTCGTCGACGCCGGTGGGCGCGGCGATCTTCGTCGACGGAGCGCCGTGGCCGAAGAAGACGCCGACGGTGCTCGAGCTCGACTCGGCGACGCCGCACATGCTCGAGCTCACGTACGCGGGCATGCGCGACTGGTCGCGGTCGGTCACGCGGCACCGCGGCGAGAAGCTGAGCATGCACGCGGAGCTCGAGGCGATCGTGCTGCCGACGCCCGAGCCGAAGCCTGCGCCGGTGCCCCAGCCGCCGAAGGCCGACGAGGGCCCGGTGATGGTGGTCACGTACCCGCAGCTCGTGTTCAAGGTCGACGCGCGCGCGCACGCGGTGAACGTGCCGGCGACGAAGGCGGCGCGCATCAAGCTGAACCCGACGCACACGTACAAGCTGTGGACCGAGGGCAAGGCGTCGTTCGGAGGCGCGGGCATCTTGGTGAACGAGGTCGGCTGGTACGCCGAGGGGCCGAACCTCGCCGCGAAAGACACGTTCGGGCAGGTCGGCCCGAAGGGCGGAGTGACGTTGAAGGGCGTGTCGATGCTCTACGCGTTCCTGATGGACTCGGTGCTCGAAGACAACTCGGGCGCGGTGCGGCTCAAGCTCCGAGACAGCCGCGGCCACACCGAGACGCTGAGCGTGAGCGCGGTGACGAACGTGCTGATCCCCGAGCCGGGCCAGCGGCTGACGTACATGGGGTTCAACGGGCTCACGACGTACAACGTGCGGCTGCTCGAGAACGGCCCGGCGCCGCGCACGCGGGGCGAGAAAGGCGGCACCGTGTCGAAGGTGCTCGCCACGCAGCAGACCGGGTTCAACGTGATCGAGGGCCGGCCGCTGACCGACGAGGCGCTGCGCGTGCTCGAGCCGGGCCGGAGCTACAAGGTGAAAGGCACGGCGTACCTGTGGCTGATGTTCCCGGACGACGGCGACGCCGACGACAACTCGGGCACGATCGACGTCGAGGTGATCCCGGGCGCGAACCCGCTCGGGGGGTTCAAGATCCCGCTCCCCGGCCAATAACTGGCGCTGCTGCAGAGCAATGGCACCATGTAGCCAAACGTAGCCACATGGAGGCAGCGCACATGATGAAGAAGCTGATGGGTCTGGCGGTGCTGAGCGGCGTGCTGAGCGGCGGAGTGTTCGCGATGTCTGCGGATGGTAACGACGAGCAGCCGGACGCGACGAAGGTGCAGCGGGTGATCGACGCGCGGCTGCACGAGCTGCTCGTGAAGATGAACGCGCAGCCGCACCGCTGAGCGGGCATCGCGTGAAATTTTGGTGCCCCACCGGAATGGGGATGCTACGACCCGCGGGCCTTTTTCGAGGGGCCCCATGGCAGAAATGACCACAGCTCCGAAGCCCCCCAGCGCTCCGGTGGGCCCGCCTCTGAAGCTCGCCGTCGGTGATCGGGTGGTCTACCCGAACCAGGGCCTGTGCAAGGTCACGGGCATCGACACGAAGGAAGTCGCCGGCCAGAAGCTCACGATGGTGAGCCTGATTCGCGAGGAAGACGGCGCGAAGGTGATGGTGCCCGAGGCGAAGGTGACCTCGATCGGAGTGCGCAAGGTCAGCTCGGGCCCCGAGGTCGACAAGGTGCTCGAGTTCATCAAGTCGGACTCGGACAAGGCGTCGCTCGACTGGAAGGCGCGTGCGCGCACGAACGTCGAGCGCATGGCGACGGGCGGGCTGCTCGGCCTCGCCGAGGTGGTGAAGGGGCTGCAGGTGCTCTCGGAGCTGCGGCCGCTGCCGACGAAGGAGCGCGAGCTGTACAACGACGCGCGCCACCTGCTGGTCGCCGAGATCTCGGCGTCGCTCAGCGTTCTCGAGTGCGACGCCGAAGACACGGTCGACGCCCTGCTCTTCCCCGTCGGCAAAGAGCGCCCGAAGCGCACCGCCGAAGAGTTCCGCGCGTTGGCGGGCGGCGACGACGACGAGCTGGGGCTCGAAGGCGATCTGATGGGCGGGATGGACGACGAGGCCGCCGCCGAAGAAGAGCCGGCAGAGGCCGAGGGCGAAGAGGCTGCCGCCGAGGGCGAAGAGGGCGAAGAGAAGCCGGCCGCGAAGAAAGAGAAGAAGCCGAAGGTCTCGCGCGAGGCGGCGACGCAGCCACAGGAGCCGCTCAAGAAGTCGGTGATCTCGGACGTCGACGTGACGCTGCCGCAGGCGTCACCGATCGCGTCGGAGCCGATCAAGCGCAAGCGCGGGCGGCCGCCGAAGCCGAAGCCTGAAGGCCCGCCGCCGGAGCCGAAGAAGCGCGGGCGGCCGCCGAAGCCGAAGCCCGAAGGCCCGCCGCCGGAGCCGAAGAAGCGCGGGCGCCCGCCGAAGGTGGCCAAATGAGCCGAGGTGACCGGTGATTCGCGTCGCGACGTTCGATGAGCTCGACCCGAAGCTCGTGAAGGATCTCTGCAAGATCCTCTACCAGGCGTTCGCGGTCGGAGCGGAGCACTCGGGAGTGGTGACGCCTCCGTCGGGCATGAACGAGCCGTGGGACGCGCACCGGCTGATCAAAGAGGCGCCGAAGGTGTCGGCGTTTCAAGACGACAAGATCCTCTACGTGACGTCGCGCAAGCTGCTGCCGCGCAAGCTCGCCACGGGCGAGGTGCCGACGTACGGGCTGTCGCAGTACAACGGGCAGCGGGCGGTGGTGACCTTCGCGCACGTGAAGAACCCGAACGAGAACGTGAAGCAGGTGGCGCGTTACGCCCTGCAGGAGCTCGGGCACGCGTGGGGCCTGCACCACTGCCTCGACCCGCGCTGCGCGATGTATCCGCACTGGACTCCGTCGTATCCGAACGGAGACGCCTCCTTCTGCGTGTTCTGCCGCGAGACGAGCGAGCAGAAGATCCGCCTTGCGAAGTCCTGAGCCGGCGAAGGGGAGGCTGCCCATCGAGGGCGCCGTCATCTTCCTGGTCGCGGTGCTGTGTCTCGCGTTTCAGGTGAGGCTGCCGGCGCAGCTGCCGTCGGAGGCCGACTACCTCGAGGTGCAGAAGGTGCTCGAGGCCGAGGCGCAGCCGGGCGACGCGGTGCTGCTCTACCCGTGGTGGACGGAGCGGGCCCGGCTGTTCGCGCCCGAGCGCGTGACGGTGGTGGGTTACCAGGGCAGCGACTCCGACTCGCTCGAGCTGCACGGCCGGGTCTGGGTGCTCTCGCAGCCCGACCTGCCGAAGTCGTCGGGGTCGACGTTCATGGCGGCGTTCTCGCCGCAGCGCACGGCGATCGGCGCCGAGCGGACGTTCGGGCGGCTGCACCTCGGGCTGTACCAGAACGGGCGGGCGCGGCCCTTGCGGTTCTCGTTCACCGACGCGATCGCATCGGCGCAGGTCTACGTCGAGGGCCCCGACGGCTCGCGCACGCCGTGCGGGTGGGACGGTCGCGCGCACCGCTGCCCGGGCGGAAACTACGTGGCGCCCGAGTGGCACGAGATCCGCTTTCAGCCGCGGCGCTGCCTGCGCATGTACCCGCCGGGCGGGCCTTCGAAGCTCGTCGTCGAGCTGCCGTCGGTGCCGGCGGCCGATGTGCTCGAGGTGATGGGCGGCTTCATCTGGGATCGGGGGTATTTCGCCGAAGAGCGCTTCACACAGACGCAGCTGCTCGCGCAGGTGAACGGCACGCAGGTCGCGGCGCTCTCGTACCCGAGGGCCAAGTTCGGCCTGCACCGCATCGAGAGCGGCGCGGTGCCTGAGGGCGCGCCGGTGCGCCTGTCGGTGCAGTCGCAGAACCCCGAGCTGCGAGAGCTGTGCGTCGAGGCGTACGGCTTCGGGAGGGCCCCGTGAGCGACGCGGCGGCCACCGCGAAGGAGCAGCAGCTCGAGCGGCGCACCGCGTGGGCGCTGTTCGCGGGTGGCTTCTTCGCGCTGCTCTTCACCGAGAAGCCGGCGGGCTTCGTGCGCGACGAGAGCGTGTACTTCGCGGCGGGCGAGGCGCACGGCCGCTGGTTCAAGGCGGCGTTCTCGTCGCTGTGGCCGTGGCTGCAGCAGGCGTTCGCGATGATGGGCCAGCAGAGCGAGACCGCCTGGCAGTGGGCGCTGCGCGTCTGGGAGGCGCGGCCGGCTCCGCTGACGGACGCGGGCATCTCGGCGGCCTTCGAGTTCAACCACGAGCACCCGGCGCTGATGAAGAACCTGTTCGGGCTCTCGTACCTGTTCTTCCACGAGGGGCTGGGGCTGTTGCGGCCGGCGGCGGCGCTGCGGCTGCCGGCGTTCGTCGCGGCGGCGGCGATTCTGCCGCTCGTGTACCTGATGGTGCGGCCGCTCGCGGGGCGGGCGGCGGCGGTGTTCGCGGCGGTCAGCTTCCTGCTCGTGCCGCGGCAGTTCTTCGAGGCGCACCTCGCGTGCTTCGACGTGCCGGTCGCGACGATGTGGCTGCTCGTGGTGTTCTGCTTCTGGAAGGCGCTCGAGAAGCCGCTCTGGTGGCTGTGGACGGGGCTCGCCTTCGGCCTCGCGCTGGGCACGAAGCACAACGCGTTCTTCATACCGGTGCTGCTGGTGCCGTTCTCGCTGTGGCGCGGGTGGCGCGAGTCGAAGGCGTCGGCCGAGGCGCGCGCGCTGATGCTGCAGATCAACGGCATCTACGTGGCGGGGGTGGCGGCGTACGGGCTGATGGTGCTGGCGATGGGCGGGCAGCGGGTGCTCGCGACGTTTCAGCCGTTGAGCCCGCACGTCGTGATCTTCGTCGGGGCGTCGGTGGCGGCGGCGCTGCTGCTCGCGCGCCTGTACGCGGTGCACCTGGGGACGTTCAGGGCGGTGGCTCCGCTGGTGGCGATGGCGATCTTCGGCCCCGTCATCTTCTACCTGCACTGGCCGTATCTGTGGCACCACCCGGTCGACCGGGCGGCCTGGTACTTCGCGTTTCACCTCACGCACAACCACTACACGTGGTTCTACCTGGGCGAGCTGTTGCGCGAGCCGCCCTTCCCGCTCGACTACGTGGTGGTGGTGACGGCGATGACGGTGCCGGCGTCGTTCTTCGTGCCGATGGTGCTGGGGCTCGGCGGCGTGGGCGTGCGGGCGTGGAAGCGGGAGGCGACGCTGCTCGAGGCGCTCATCGTGGTGAACGCGCTCGCGTCGATCGCGATCATCTCGCAGCCCGACGTGCCGCACTTCGGCGGGGTGAAGCACTGGTTCCCGTCGATGCCCTTCCTCGCGATGCTGGCGGGCATCTCGCTCGAGCGCGGGGCGATCGCGCTGCACGCGTGGAGGCCGTGGCTCAAGACGCGCGACGCGACGATCGCGGCGCTGGCGATCGCGTGCTCGATACCCGCGTTCATCGCGAACTGGCGCGTGTACCCGTACGGCACGTCGTTCTACTCGGAGCCCGCGGGCGGCCTGCCCGGCGCGGCGACGCTCGGCATGCAGCGGCAGTTCTGGGCGAACAACGTGACGGGCGTGCTCGACTGGATCAACCAGAACGCGCGGCAGGGCGAGCGCGTGTACCTGCACGAGTGCCACGGCGGCCAGATTCGCGACTACCAGAAGAACGGCATGCTGCGCACCGACCTGGGCTTCGTCGGCGACCCGTTCAGCGCCGACCTCGTCGCGTACCAGTACCACCAGGAGTTCCGCGAGCACGAGTTCAACACGTGGCAGGCGCTGGGCACGACGAAGCCGGTGACGGGCCTGTACGTTGACGAGACGCCGCAGGTGGTGGTGTACCGGAGGCGATGAGCTCCGTTTCTCGCGGCGACCGGCGGTCAGGCCCCGGTCGTTCGCCGGCTGTGACGCTCACGCGTCACCGCTGCCCGCCGGTCGCCGCGGTCTTGGCCTCGGCCCTGCTTCTGGCGGGGTGCCCCAACGACCGGCTGCGGCGAACGGGGGGCTGCCAGCAAGACTCTGACTGTGGAGACCCGGCGACCGCGTGGCGCTGCGAGACGATCACGGGCGAGTGCTACTGCCGCACCGACGAGGCGTGCCCGGCGGGCAAGTTCTGCAACTCCACCGGCTTCTGCCAGGACCGTGCGGGCTGCGAGAAGAACGACGACTGCCTCGACCCGTCGCTGTTCTGCGACACGACGACGGGCTCGTGCCTGAACCGGGGGCGCTGCACGTCGGACCTGCACTGCCCGCAGGGCAACGTGTGCGATGTCGAGCGCAGCGCGTGCGTCGAGGGGTGCCGATCGAACGGCGACTGCCCGGGCAGCTCGTGCCGGTGCGGCGACGTGCCGTGCGCGTGCACGGCGACGACGGTGAGCGATCTGCAGAAGTGCCCGATCGGCACGTGCGACCCGACGTTCTGCTCTGACCGCACGTTCTGCCGCTACGGCGAGCTGTGCGGCATACCGCCCGACGCGGGAGTTCAGCGCAACCAGTGCTACTCGGACTTCGACGTCGACGTGCGGCCGTACTGCACGGGGTGCCTCTCGGGCGGCGGCATCGACACCTGCGGCCACGGCGCGAACTACTGCATCATCGACACGCGCACGAACGCGACGTACTGCGGCGCCGACTGCAGCGAGGGGCAGCAGTGCCCGCGCGGCTACGGGTGCCGCGACATTCGCGTGGTGTACACGCGCTGGCGCTGCGACGCCTCGAACCCGTGCCGGCCCGACCCGGCGCTGACGTGCGAGAAAGACGAAGACTGCGTGCGCGGCGGAACGTGCGTGAAGGCGGCGGGCCAGACGATCGGGGCCTGCGCCGGCCAGTGCATCTTGCGCGAGGGGTCGAACTTCGGGTTCTGCTCGTGCCAGGTCGACTTCGACTGCGCGCCGCAGTCGTGCAGCGCGGGCGAGTGCACCATCTCGCGGCAGCGCTGTGTGAAAGACGACGACTGCCGGAAGATCCGCTGCGTCGACTTCAACGGCATCGGAGGCTGTCTCATCGGGCAGAACTGCACTCCCGAGAACGGCCTCACCTGCGTCGAGATCGGGCAGTAGCGCGGCCGCGATGACGCAGGCCTGCACGCTCTGGCTCGTTCGGCACGGCGAGACCGACTGGAACGTCGCGGGGCGGCTGCAGGGGCAGCTCGAGGTGCCGCTGAACGCGAACGGGCGCAGACAGGCGCAGCGGCTCGCCGAGCGGCTGGGCCGCGATCACGCGCTCGAGCCGTTCGCGGCGCTGTACACGAGCGACCTCGGCCGCGCAGTCGAGACGGCGAGCGCGGTCTCGCAGGTGCTCGGGCTTCGCTCGACGGCGCGAGCCGACCTGCGCGAGCGTCACTTCGGCGTGCTGTCGGAGCTGACGCTCGCCGAGGCAGAGGCACGCGAGCCGGAGCTCTTCGCGCGGCTGAAGGCGCGAGACGCCGACTTCGTGCCCGCGGGCGGCGAGAGCCTCTCGCAGCTGTTCCGCCGGTCGGTGGCGGCGCTCTCGGAGATCGCGGGCGCGTGGCCAGGTCGGCAGGTGGTCGTGGTGACGCACGGCGGCGTGCTCGACGCGGCGTGGCGTGCAGCCCAGGGCCTCGCGCTCGAGGTGAAGCGCGACCACGAGCTGTCGAACGCGGGCATCAACCGGGTGCGGGTGCACGACGAGCGCTTCGAGCTCGCCGGGTGGAACGACGCGACGCACCTGACGGCCACGCAACTTCACACCGCGGGGCGCGACAACTCCTACATCCCCTCACACTGAGAGCACTCATGCCCTTGCTTGGCGGCTTCGGACGAATGAGCAGCACCGGCGGTTTTCCACTGCCGACCTCGATGAGGGTCGGGGACATGCTCGACAAGGCGACGGCGCGGCTCAAGGCGTCGCGCTCGAAGCTCGCCAAAGCGAAGAAGGACCTCACGGCCCACAAGGAGATGATGAAGCGCTCCCGCTTCACGCCCGAAGGCTACAAGAAGGCGACCACGAAGCTGCACGCGCTCGAGAAGCACGTCGCAGCGCTCCAGAAGCAGGTCGCGAAGGACCTGATGCTCGCCACGTCGATCGGCTGAGCTGAGGTTCAAACGCTGCGCAGCCCGGCGTCGACTGCTGTTTCCGTGAACGCGAAGTACGGCACGCTGCCGGCCGCCGACGTCGCCGAGCGCTGAGCCGTTGCCCGGTTCAGACAAGGTGACCGATTCGAGGTAAGCAGGCGCCATGATCGTCGACGCCTGGGTGCAGCACCCGAGCGCCGCCTTCCTGAGGCACGAGATGTTCCGCTCGCTGATGCGGTGGCGCGGGCTCGAGCCCGAGGCGCTGCCCGACGCGATCCCCGCAGAGTTCACCGTCGAGGCGCTCGACGCGGCGAAGGTCGATCGCGCGCTGGTGAGCGCGTGGTGGGCGCCCGAGGGGCCGCTGCTCTCGAACGACGAGGTCGCGGCGCTCGTGGCGCGGTGGCCCGACCGCCTCACCGGCGTCGCGTCGGTCGATCTCTCGCGCCCGATGCACGCCGTGCGCGAGCTGCGCCGGTGCGTGCGGCAGCTCGGCTTTCGCGCCCTGCGTGTGCTGCCGTGGCTGTGGGGCCTGCCGCCGAACGACCGGCGCTACTACCCGCTGTACGCCGAGTGCGTCGAGCTGGGCGTGCCGTTCTGCCTTCAGGTCGGGCACACGGGGCCCCTGCGCTCGTCGGAGCCGGGCCGGCCGATTCCGTACCTCGACGAGGTGGCGCTCGACTTCCCCGAGCTCACCATCGTCGGCGGGCACATCGGCTACCCGTGGACGTCCGAGATGATCTCGCTCGCGACGAAGTACCCCAACGTCTACATCGACACCTCGGCCTACAAGCCGTCGCGTTACCCGCGCGAGCTCGTCGAGTACCTGCGCGGCCACGGCAAGAAGAAGGTGCTGTTCGGCAGCAACTTCCCGATGCTGCCGCCGAGCGACTGCCTCGCCGAGCTCGACGTGCTGGGGCTGACGAAGGACGGTGCCGAGCTCTTCCTCGGCGGCAACGCCCAGCGCGTGTTTCGACTGAGCTGACGCGCTGGGTGACGTCACGGCTGAGAGCAGGCAGAAGGCGCTGCGCCTGCGCGTGTCGGCCGCACCCGCGGGTGGCGCTACTTCAGACCCAGCGCCTTCTGCATCGCGGCGGCGAGCGGGCCGGGGCTGCTCTCGTCGTAGAAGTAGCGAAACTGCTTCGCGCCGGTGTTCAGGTCCGACAGCTTGCCTGACGGGGTGAGAAAGAACGTGCGGGGCACGTACTCGCCGTCGCCGACGTACTTCGAAGAGACGGCGGGCGCCGCGTCGGAGTCGACGCGGATCATCACCAGCTTCTTCGAGAGCTCGACCACCTTCGGGTCGCTGAACACCTTCGCGTAGTTCCGGCAGTGCGGGCACCACCCGGCCCAGAACACGAGGCAGACGGGCCGCTTCTCGGCGGCGGCCTGCTTGAGCCCAGCCTCGTACTCCTTCCACGCGATGGCCTTGTCGTTCCAGTCGACGGAGTCAGCGGCCTGGGCGACCGGCGACAGCGACACGACGAGCAGGCACAGGGTCGAACGCATGGGCAGGCACGTAGCACCGGCTCGCTCGGCGCGCGAGGAGCGCAGCGGCCCGGCTCCGGTCGAGCGGGAGCGCGTCGTCGGACTCGTCGGCCGCGGCAGCACGCCCTGCGGCGGCATCAAGGGCTCGGGCACCGGGTGCTCGCCGGGTGGAACGACGCGACGCAGCTGCCGTGACGGTCAGCCCAACAGCTCGAGCACGCGTGCGACGGCGGCCGAGACCGACTGCTCGGGAGGCACCGCCAGCTCGGGCGCGGGCGGGGCTTCGAAGGGCGCGTCGAGCCCGGTGACCTGGCGAGCGAGCCCTGAGCGCCCCCGCGCGTAGAGGCCCTTGACGTCGCGGGCCTCGCAGACGGCGAGCGGGGCCGACAGGAAGATCTCGAAGAAACGCAGGCCCGCGGCGGCGTGCTGCGCGCGCACCGCCGCCCGCGCCTCGGCCGACGGGCTGATCAAGGCGACGACGGCGAAGACCCCGGAGCCGGTCACGAGCTCGGCGACGGCTCCGCACCGCCGAACGTTCTCGCGGCGGGAGGCGTCGTCGAAGCCGAGGTCCTTCGACAGCGAGCGGCGCACGTCGTCGCCGTCGAGCACGACGACCGCTTCGCCGCAGCTGCGCAGCGCCTGCGCCAGCGCGAGGGCGAGCGTGGTCTTCCCAGAGCACGGCAGGCCGGTGAGCCAGACGGTTGCGGGCTTCATGGGCGCACTATGAATGCGAACTCGCTGGCCGGCACGCACGAGCTGAGCGACGCTGCTCGCGATGGTGGTCGGCACCCACGACGTGCTCCTGGTGACCCTCGACACGCTCCGCTACGACGTCGCGGTCGAGGCGCTCGGCGCCGGGCGCACGCCGACGCTCGCGCGCGTGCTCCCGAGCGGCGCGTGGGAGGAGCGCCACTCGCCGGCCACCTTCACGTACGCCGCACACCAGGCGTTCTTTGCCGGGTTCCTGCCGACGCCTGCGCGACCCGGCCGCCACGTTCGCCGCTTCGCGCTGCGCTTCGAGGGGAGCGAGTCGACGGGGCCCGACACCACGGTGTTCGAGGCTCCCGACATCGTGAGCGGCTTCGCGGGCCGCGGGTACCACACGCTCTGCGTCGGCGGCGTCGGCTTCTTCAACCTGATGAACCCGCTGGGCTGCGTGCTGCCGGGGCTGTTCGCCGAGCGCCACTGGCGGCCCGAGCTGGGCGTGACCGGGCTGCGCTCGACGGAGCTGCAGGTGGCGCAGATCGCGCAGAGCCTCGCTGCGCTGCCGCGCGAGAAGCGGTGCTTCACGTTCTTGAACGTCTCGGCGCTGCACCAGCCGAACAGGCACTACGTCCCGGGGGCGGTCGCCGACTCGAAGGTGACGCAGGGCGCGGCGCTCGCGTACGTCGACTCGCAGCTGCCGCGCCTGTTCTCGGTCGCGGCCGAGCGCGCGCCGTGCTTCGTGATGATCGGCTCGGATCACGGCACCGCGTACGGCGAAGACGGCTACACCGGGCATCGGCTCGCGCACCCGGTGGTGACGACGGTGCCCTGGGCCGAGCTCACGCTGCCGAGGGGCTGGGCATGAGCGGGCTCCGCGCGGCCCTCGAGGGCTCGGCGTACGTGCAGTACCAGTACGGGTACCCGCACAAGACGGCGTACCGGGCGCTGGCGAGCCCGCGCACGCTGGCGTCGGTGTGGAGCGACGAAGATCAGCGAGCGCTCTCGCTCTACGTGCACGTGCCGTTCTGCGAGATGCGCTGCGGCTTCTGCAACCTCTTCACGGTCGCGGGGCCGCTCGAGCCGGTGATGGAGCGCTTCGTCGCGACCCTCGAGCGCGAGGCCGCCGCGGTGCGCGCGGCGCTGCCGGAGGCGACCTTCTCGCGGGCGACGATCGGGGGCGGCACGCCGAGCCTGCTGCCGGAGGCCCTGCTCTCGCGCACGCTCGACGTGATGGAGAAGACGCTCGGGGCCCGGCTGCGCGACGTGCCCTTCTGCGTCGAGGTCTCGCCCGAGACGGCGACCGCGGCGAAGGTGCGCATGCTGGCGGGCCGCGGCGTCGACCGGTTCAGCATCGGAGTGCAGAGCTTTCTCGAGAGCGAGACGCAGGCGCTGGCGCGGCCGCAGCAGCGCAGCCGAGTCGACGCCGCGCTCGACTGCCTGCGCAGCTCGGGCGTGAAGACGCTCAACCTCGATCTCATCTACGGCATCGAGGGGCAGACGCGGGCGACGTTTCTGGAGTCGATCGCGACGGCGCTGCGCTGGAAGCCCGAGGAGCTGTACCTGTACCCGCTCTACGTGCGGCCGAGGACCTTTCTCGGCAAGAGCCCGCGCGCGTGGGACGACTTCCGCCTCGAGCTCTACCGCGCGGGCCGTGAAGCGCTGCTCGCCGCAGGCTACCGGCAGGTCTCGATGCGCTGCTTTCGCGCGGCGCACGCGCCGGCGGCGAGCGGCCCGGCCTACCGCTGCCAGGACGACGGCATGGTGGGAATCGGCGTCGGCGCCCGCTCGTATACGAGCCGCCTGCACTACTCGTCGGAGTGGGCAGTCTCGCCCCGAGCGGTGCGCGGCATCATCGACTCGTACTGCGATCGCGACGACGCGTCGTTCGCGCTGGTGCACCACGGCATCGAGCTCGACGGTGACGAGCAGCGACGGCGGCACCTGATTCTCTCGCTGCTCGCCGACGGGCTCGACGCGGCCGACTACCAGCGGAAGTTCGACCGCGAGGCGGCGGCCGATTTTCCCGAGCTGCAGCAGCTCGTCGACGCGGGGCTGGCGCGGCGAGCGGGCGACGGCTGGGCGCTCACGGAAGCCGGCGTCGAGCGCTCGGATGCGATCGGCCCGTGGCTGCAGTCGCCGGCGGTCACCTCGATGATGACGGCCTACGAGGTCCGATGAAGCCGCTCACGATTCTCTACCGGGGGCCGCTCTCGAGCTGCAACTACGGGTGCGAGTACTGCCCGTTCGCGAAGCGCCACGAGACCGCGGCCGAGCACGCGGTCGACGAGGCCGCCCTCGCCCGCTTCGGGGCCTGGTGCCTCGGGCGCACGGCCGCGCCGCTCAAGGTCTTCTTCACGCCGTGGGGTGAGGCGCTCACGCAGGTTCGCTACCAGGAGCTGATGACGAAGCTGAGCCACGCGGCGCACGTGACGCGGGTCGCCGCACAGACGAACCTCTCGGCGCGCCTCGACTGGGTCGAAGACGCCGAGCGCACGAAGCTGGGCCTCTGGGCGACGTACCACCCCGAGTGGACGCCGTTCGATCGCTTCGTGAAGCAGTGCGAGCGCCTGCTCGAGCTCGGCGTGCGGTTCAGCGTCGGCGTCGTGGGCTTCCCCGCGCACCGGCCGCACATCGAGGCCGTGCGCAAGGCGCTGCCCGCGTCGACGTACGTGTGGATCAACGCGGTGAAGAAGCTCGCGCCGACGTACACGGCCGACGACCTCGCGTTCTTCGAGTCGGTCGACCCGCTCTTCCGCCTCAACCTGACGCCGCACCCGAGCCGGGGGAAGAGCTGCCAGGCCGGCGAGAGCGTCATCTCGGTCGACGGCGACGGCGTCGCGAAGCGGTGCCACTTCATCGCGACGCCGATCGGCAACCTCTACGACGCGGGGTTCGAGGCGGCGCTGCAGCCGCGCGCGTGCACCAACGCGACGTGCGGCTGCCACATCGGCTACGTGCACCTCGACTACCTCGAGCTGAGCAAGGTGTTCGGCGCGGGGCTGCTCGAGCGCATCCCCACGGACGTGAGCCGCTTCACCGCCTCGTCGATCTCCCAGCGGTAGACCGATCGGCCGTCGAGCGTGAGGTTGGGCAGCAGATCGCCGAAGGCGTTGGCCTCGATCACGCGGTGGTTCACGAAGTCCTTCTCGAAGAGGACGTCGAGGCCGACGTGGAGCGAGCGGTAGAGCGAGGCCACCTTGCGGCACGTCTCCATCGCGCGATCCCACGCTCCGGGCTCGAGCCGCGCCTTCAGCGCTTCGACGTTCCCGCGCCAGCCGCCGAGGTGCAGGTTGGTGATCGCGTGCCGGTTCTGCCTCACGACGACGAACCGGGGCTCACCGGCGATGCACAGCACGCGGCAGTCGAAGAACGCGTCGGCGAGCTGGGCCTTGGGCACCGCACGCTCGACCTGGGCGCCCAGCGAGAGCACGAAGCCGAGCGCGCGCGTGACGTCGGCGCGAGTGCGGTAGTGCGAGAGCCGCAGGTTGTTGAACCAGCGCGGCTCGTCCCACTCGAGCGAGGTGCGAATCTCGGCGCCCTTGGGCCCGACGTCGACGAGCAGCACGCCGCTCGCGGATGAGCCCATCGAGGGCTTCACGAAGACCTGGCGCCACCCGCGGGCGCGGCACTCGTCGAGCAGCGCGTCGGGCGTGGCGGGGACCTCGTCGAGGAACTCGGGCACCGGGATGCCGGCCGATCGAAAGCGTCGCGAGGTGCGGCGCTTGTCGAACAGCTCGTCGATCTCGTCGGGCGCGTTGAGCAGATGCCACGCCGGCCGCTCGGCGAACACCGCCTTCAGCTCGGTGAGCACGCGCTGGAAGCCCCGGTGCGTGGTGTGCGGAGCGATGACCTCTCCCCGCCGCTCCTCGACGGTGAAGGCCTCGGCGAAGCCGCCTCGCGCGAGCAGCTCTCGCTCGACCGCGAAGTCCTCGCCGTACGAGTCGATGCGCACGGCGGCGGGCCCCGGGTCGAGCGCGCGCAGCCTCGCCGGCGAGCGGAGCAGCTCGAGCCACGGCACCACCTCGGGCGGCGGCAGGCCGGCTTCCTTCAGCGCGTCGGCGAAGAGCGTGACGCGCCGGTTGGCCGGATTGCCGAGAACGAGGAAGCGGGTCACCGTCGGCGCTACTCGGCGATGGTGGTGTAGCGGTACTCGGGGTCGTCGTCGGTCTTCTGCTCACCGAAGCTCGCGTTCGGCAGCGCCTTCTTCACCCGCGCCTGGTCGGGCGCGCTGAAGTAGTTGTCGTCGAGCACGAGCTCTTTCAGGTGAGCGAACTTGCCGGCGTGCGTGAGGAGCGCCTCGGCGGCGGCGCCGTTCATGACGCCCATCGAGAAGTCGAGCACCTTGATGCGCGAGAGGATCTTCGACTTCGCGACGGCCTCGATGAGGTCGGTTTCCCACTCCGAGTTCATGAGGCCGAGGCGCTCGAGGGCCGGCAGGCCGGCGCCGTCGAGAATGCCCTTGAGCGACGCGACGGTCGACGAGCAGCCGTAGTCCTCGGTGCCGAACATGAGCTCGAGGTGCTTCATCTTCGGGAGCGTGGCGGCGCCGAGCTGCTCGGGCGCCTTCTTGTCGAGGCCGCCCGAAGAGAAGGTGAGCTTCTCGAGCGCAGGCGCCTCGATGCGGCCGAACGAGATCGCGTTGCCGTCGTCGCTGCCGGCAGAGCCCTGCAGCAGCAGCTCCTTCAGGTTGGGCGCCGCCGCCCACAGGCCGCTGAGGTCGCCGACGCGGCGCCACGAGGGCTGATCCATGTGCTCGGCGTCGGGGCTCATGTCGAGCGTCTCGAGGAAGGGCAGCGGGCCGGCGGCGGCGATCGCCTCGGCGAGGCCCTCCATGTGCCACTCGGTGTCTTCATGCGGCGGCAGGCCGAGCGTCACCTTGCGAACGAAGTGGCCGGCCGGGTGCTTGAGGATGCGCTCGAGCGTCTCCTCCATCTGGCCTTCTTCTTCGACCTCGCCCGGCTGCAGGTCGAGGTGGGCGATGACGCCGTTGGCCCACTCGATGCTCGAGCCGTCGAGACCGCCGATGAGCTCCTTCGCGGTCGCGTCTTGCTTCGCCGTGTTGGGCTTTCCGTGCAGCGCGGCGGCGATGACCTCACCCCACGGCTCGCCCTGCTCGATCAGCCAGTCGGCGAAGACCTTCCAGTTGCCCTTCTCATCGGGGTTGGCGGCGATCGCCTGCTCGAGGGCCGGGTTGCTCGGCGCCGGCGGCTTCACGCCGACCTCGACGTAGCCCTTGCCGGTCTTCTCGACGATGAGCTTCTTGGTGTCGGCCTTCGCCTCCGAGGCGCTGTCGAAGTCTTTCTCCTTCGTCTGGCCTTCGGTGCCGATCTTCCCGTAGCGGACGATCTGCTGAGAGTCCTCGACCTTGACCTCCCAGAACTTGTTCGACGAGCCCTCGCTGAACTCGAAGCGGCGGAAGCCGGGCTCGACGACGACGTCTTGCTTCGCGACGGCGGCAGGAGCCGCGGCCTTCGCCGGGGCGGGGACCTTCGCGGCAGCGGGCGCGGCCGGGGCGGCTGCGGCGGGTGCGGCGCCGCTGGCCTTCTTCTCTTGATAGCCCTTGCCGGTCTTCTCTTTGACGAGCTTGTCGTGGAGCTGCTGCGCGGCGGCAGGCGAGCCCATGTCTTTGGTGGTGGTCTGGCCGGTCGCGCCGATCTTCCCGTAGCGCGTCAGCACGTTGCTGCCCTCGACCCACACCTCCCAGAACTTGTTCGACGTCCCTTCAGAGAACTCGAAGTACCGCTTCGCCATGGGCCCCTCCAGTGCGCTCGGCAGCGTCGCGTAACTCGAGCCCGGCGTCGACTACTGTTTCCCAAGCCGACGCGGGGGTAGAGACGAGGTCTCGATCGCGGCGCGAGATCGGTCAGCGATGTGCTTCGACCGAGCGGTCGAGCTCTTCAAGCGCGGCACCCTCGAGCCCCTCGCGCGCGAGCGCCGCCAGGGCCTTCGCCTTCGACCTGCGGTCTACGAGCGGCCACAGCGACCGCGCGGCGGCGAAGCGGTGCCGGGCGAGCGCCGCGGCCGAGGCCTTGCTCGCGTCGAGCACCCCCACCACGTGGTCGAGCACGGCGCGCGCCGAAGTCGACCGCAGGCGAGCTTCCCGTCGAAACGTCACGCGAGCCCGGCGTGGCCTACTGTTTCCGATCGACGGCCTTCTCGATGCGCTTGACCCACGCGTCGTCGAGCTTGGCGGCGACGTCGATGGCGGCGAGGTTCTCTTTGACCTGCGACGCCTTGCTGGCGCCGAGGATCACGGTCGAGACGTTCGGCTTCTTGAGGCACCAGGCGAGGGCGAGCTGGGCGAGCGAGCAGCCGAGCTCCTTCGCGAGCGGCTCGAGGCGGGTGGCGGCCTCGAGCTTGTCGGGCGTGGCGACGAGATCTTTCAGCCACGCGTTCTGCTCCATGCCGAGGCGGCTGCCCTTCGGCGTCTTGCCGCCCGAGTACTTGCCGGTGAGGACACCGGAGGCGAGGGGGCTCCAGATGGTAGAGCCGTAGCCGAGCTTGTCGAAGACCGGCGCGTACTCTTTCTCGAAGCGGTCACGAACGAGGAGGTTGTACTGGGGCTGCTCCATGCTCGGCGGGGTGAAGCCGCCCTTCGTGGCGATGTCGTGCGCCTGGAGGATCTGGTCGGCGCTCCACTCGGAGGTGCCCCAGTAGAAGATCTTGCCCTGCCGCACGAGGATGTCGAACGCGCGCACGGTCTCTTCGATCGGAGTGTCGGGGTCGGGGCGGTGGCAGAAGGCGAGGTCGAGGTAGTCTTGCCGCCAGCGCTTCAGGGCGGCGTGAACGCCCTCGATGACGTGCTTGTGCGAGAGGCCGACGTCGTTGGGGCCCTTGCCGCCCCAGAAGATCTTCGTCGACAGCACGAGACCCTCTCGGCGCCACTTCTCTTTCTTGAGGACGTTGCCCATGACGATCTCGGCCTCGCCGTGCGCGTAGGCCTCGGCTCCGTCGAAGAAGTTGATGCCGGCGTCGTAGGCGACGTTCATGCACTCGCTCGCGACGCTCTCGCCGACCTGGCCGCCGAACGTCACCCACGAGCCGAGCGAGAGCTCGCTGAGCTTGAGGCCGTGCTTGCCCATCTTGCGGTAGTTCATGCGGCGCAATCTGGCAGAGTGAATGGGTGGCGACCATCACTCCGAAGAACGCCGGCGAGTGGCGGGTGTGGCTCGAGAAGAACCACGCGCGCGCGACCGAGGTCTGGGTCGTCTACGTGAAGTCGGCGCACGGGCGCTCGATGACGTGGAGCGACGCCGTCGACGAGGCCATCTGCTTCGGGTGGATCGACACGACCGTGAAGCGCATCGACGACAAGCACTACATGCAGCGCTTCACGCGGCGGCGAGCGGGCAGCAAGTGGTCGGCCGTGAACAAGGCAAAGGTCGCGAAGCTGATCGAGGCGGGGAAGATGGGGAAGGCGGGCCTCGCCGAGGTCGAGCTCGCGAAGAAGAACGGCACGTGGGCGAAGGCGCTGCCGACGACCCGCTCGGCGCCGATGCCTCCCGAGCTCGACGCTGCGCTGACCGCGAAGGCGCGCGCGGTCTACGAGCGGCTCGCGCCCGGCTACCAGAACCTGTACCGGCGCTTCGTGGGCGAGGCGAAGCAGGAGGCCACCCGGCTCAAGCGCGCGAAGCTGGCAGTGAGGTTTCTGGTGGAGGGGCAGAAGAACCCGTTCGGGATCGTGCAGAGGGCGTGAGCGAACGCGCTCGTGAACGTGGACGTGGCTGCGAGCGTTGGTCGTGAGCGGCCTCGTGCGCGACCACGGCCGATCACGATCACGATCACGATCACGATCACGATCACGATCACGATCACGATCACGATCACGATCACGATCACGATCACGATCACGATCACGGCTACGACCACGTGCGCGTCCACGTGCGTCCACGTGCGCGTCCACGTGCGTCCACGTGCGCGTCCACGTGCGTCCACGTGCGCGTCCACGTGCGTCCACGTGCGCGTCCACGTGCGTCCACGTGCGCGTCCACGTGCGCGTACGTGCGCGTCCACGGCGTTTTTCGCGTTGGGCGACCGCTGACAGTCGCCGCCCGCCCCACAGCGCCCTACCCCGTCGTTCGATCTGTGTCAGGGCCTACCGTTATTCTCATGGTGCGTGAACGCCCTGACGCTCCAGTACCGGAAGTTGAAGCGGACGTTCTCGTACTTGCGCGGCTACTTCGACTTCGATCGGCACGGGAACAACATCGTGCGGCGCACCGACTTCACGTCGTGCCCGCGCCCGGTGCTGCTGCTCTACGGGTTCATGTCGACGCGTCGCACGTTCGAGGTGCTCGAGACGCGCCTGCGGCGCGATCACTACTGCGTGTGGAGCATCAACCTCGGCGGCCTCTTCGACGCCTTCAACTCGCTCAGCATCGACGTGCTCGGCGAGAAGGTGCGCGACAAGGTCGAGCGCCTGTACTCGCGCTTCCCGAACATGGGGCCGATGTCGATCATCGGGCACTCGATGGGCGGCCTCATCGGCCGCTACTACGTGAAGCGCCTCGGCGGCGATCGGCGCGTGAAGAACCTCATCACGCTCGGCACGCCCCACAACGGCTCGCCGACCGCCTACCTCGGCATTCTCACGCACGGGCTCATCTCGCGCAGCGTCTGGCAGATGACCCCGATGTCACCGTTCATTCGGCGGCTGAAGATGGGCGCGTTTCCGCGCAGCGTGCGCTTCTCGTCGATCTTCTCGAAGTCCGACCGCGTGAACCCGTTTCCGTCGTGCATTCTCGAGGGCGACGGCGCCGGCAACCTGCACAACATCGAGGTCACCGGCATCTCGCACCGCGAGTTCGTCACCCGGCGCGTCGTGTACCAGGTGATTCGCAAAGAGCTCGCCATCGGCTACGGCGACCCGGTGCCGCTCGACGAGCCGCGGCCCAAGCTCGTCCCGATCAAGTAGCCTCCGCGCCCATGCCGTCGAAGTGGGACGCAGTGCTCGAGTCGAAGCCGGTGCCGCTCACCGAGCACCTCATCTCCGAGTGCGCGAAGCTGTTCGCGCGGGAGCTCGCCACCTGGCCTCCGCCCGTCACCGAGGTCACCGGCGCTGCCGCTGCGCTGCTCGCCTCCGAGCCGCCGCGCCCGTCGGCCGTGGTGATGCGCGAGGCCTTTCGCCTCGCCCGCTGGGAGCTCGCCCGCGAGCTCGACGCCTACGACGACTACGTGCGCAACCAGCGCTGGCTCGAGCTCGGGCTCGCGGCCGCCGACAAGCCGATGCTCCTGTTCATGAGCCGATTCATCGAAGAGCAGTTATTGGCCCTGGGTGAAGCGACAGAAGGCCGCGTCAATCGAAAGGCGATGCTCCGGGTGCTGGACCTCACCGAGCGAGCCGTGGTGAAACCGGGTGAAGCATGAGGCCTGAGAGCAACGTGAGTTCGAGCAGCGTGGCGCGGAGGCCACCGCCTTCCCTGCCGCGCCCGAACGAGGCGTGCTGGTGCGGCAGCGGCGAGAAGTACAAGCGGTGCCACAAAGAGGCCGACTACCTCTTCCTGCGCGACGAGCAGAAGCGGCTCGAGGCCACGAAGGTCCGGCCGGGCGTGCAGAGCCCACGCCGCCCGGTGCCCGCCGAGATCCCGCGGCCCGAGTACGCCGAGACCGGTGAGGCGAGCCGCGGCACGGGCCGACTGGTTCGAACACCCGACGAGCTCGTGCGCATGCGGCGCGCGTGCAAGGCGGCGGCGCAGGTGCTGCGCACCGTGGGCGAGGCGGTGAAGCCGGGCGTCACGACCGACGCGCTCGACGCGCTCGCGCACGAGACCGCGATCAAGCTGGGCGGCTACCCGTCGCCGCTGAACTACGGCAAGACCGACGATCGGCCTCCGTTCCCGAAGTCGATCTGCACGTCGGTGAACGAGATCATCTGCCACGGCATCCCCGACAGCCGGGCGCTCGTGAACGGCGACATCGTCAACGTCGACGTCACGGTGTTCCTCGACGGCATGCACGGCGACACGAACGCAACGTTCTTCGTCGGCGAGGTCGACGAAGAGTCGCAGCGGCTCGTGCGCGTGACGCGCGAGTGCATGATGAAGGGCATCGAGGCGGTGAAGCCCGGCCGGCCGATCTCCGACATCGGGCGCGCCATCGAGGCCCACGCCGACGCCCACGGCTACTCGGTCGTGCGCAGCTACTGCGGCCACGGCATCGGCGAGGTCTTCCACAACGAGCTGCAGGTGCCGCACTACTTCGACCCGAAGGCGAACATGCGCATCGAGGCCGGCATGACCTTCACCGTCGAGCCCATGATCAACGCCGGCGTCTGGCAAGACCGGCTGTGGGACGACATGTGGACGGTCGTCACGCAGGACCTGAAGCGCTCGGCGCAGTTCGAGCACACCATCCTCGTGACCGAGGGCGGCGCCGAGATCCTCACGCAGTGAGGCGACTCAGCGCCCGACGAACACCGCGCTCGACTTCACCGGCAGCGTGAGGCGCAGGCGCCCGTCGGCCGCTGGCGCGAGCGTCGCGCCTTCGCCGAGCACGTCTTCGTAGCGGCGCGTAGGGTCGAACCACGCCGGCGTTCGCACGTCGACGGTCGCTGCGGCCGCGCCGTTGTTCACGGCGGCGATGACGTGGCTGCGGCCCGCGTTGCGCGCCCAGGCGAAGACGTTGGCGCCGCCGTTCTGACGCCACAGCTCCTTGTACTCGCCGTCGGCCAGCGCAGGCTCGGTGCGGCGCAGCGCGACGAGCTTCTGAACGCGCTCGAACACGGCCTGCGACGGCAGCGCCTCGGCCGTGTGCGGCGCCGAGCGGCCTTCGCGCGTGAACGCCCAGGCCGGCAGGTCGCGCCGGTTGTCGGGGTCGCCGCCCCCGAACACGCCGAGCTCCTCGCCCGCATACAGCTGCGGGATCCCGGGCAGCGTGAAGAGCGCGGTGAGCGCGAGGAAGTACCGCAAGCGGATCTCGTCGGCCGCGACGGCGGCGCCGGGCAGGCTCGTGAAGCGCGGCACGTCGTGGTTGCTCAAGAACGCCGTGAGCGAGAGCGTGCGCTGCAGGCCCAGCG
>JBGALX010000028.1:0-145163 GCA_044223505.1 Myxococcaceae bacterium | reverse complement strand
CTGGCTGCGATGCCGCGAGCGTCAGCGCGCCCTCGACGTCGGTTGCGGCGAGGGCGCGCTCGCACGCCGCGTCGCCGAGCGGGCCACGTGGGTCGACGCCCCCGACCGCGTGAGGCCGTCGGCGCTGCCGCCGGGGGTCCGCTTCCTCCACGTTGACTTCATGACCGCGTCGCTCGACGAACGGGCGTACGACTTCGTTCTGGCGCGATGGCCTCGCTGCACCACCTGCCCCTGGAGGCCTGCGCTCGCCAAGATGAAGCGGCTGCTGCGACCCGGCGGAGTGCTGGCCATCGTCGGGCTCTTCCGCGCCTCGACGTTCGCAGACTTCGCGCGGAGGCCGTGGCCTTCCGCGCAGTGGCCCGCGCGCGAGCCTCCGATGCGCTCGCCGGTGCGCGAGCCGCGCGAGACGCTGGCAGAGTCTGCGCGGAGCTCGACGGCTTCCGCTTCAAGCGGCATCTGGGGTTGGCGGTACTCGGCGGTGGGACGGCTCCATGTTGAACGGGTCGGCGTACGGCGGCGCGTTGCACGGCCCAGGTGCTGGCGCGGCTGTCGAGGTGCGGTCACGGCAGGCCGGCCTCCAGGTGTTGGCGCGCGGAGCCGTCGAGGTAAGGCCGGTCGGCGCCCGGCGAGGCCGGCCTCGTCGAGCGTGTGCAGGTTCACGCTGACGAACTCGCCGCCGAGCTGGGGCACGTTGCCGTGCCCGAAGGTGCGAAGGCCGCAGCGCTTGCAGAAGCGCGCGTGGCCTGCGTCGCTCAGCGAGTAGTCGCCGAGCACCTCTTCGCCGGCGAGCAGGCGAAACGCGCTGGGCTTCGTCAGGGCGCCCCACGAGGCTGACTTCGCGCAGACGCTGCAGTTGCAGCGCGTCGTGCCCTTCGACAGATCGAGGTCGACTTCGAAGCGCACTGCGCCGCAGATACAGCTCCCGCGATAGGTGCGGACACCCGCAACGAACGGAAGATGACGGACATAGGGAGGAGTCATGGTGCCGAAGTGAATACCGGTCCTTGCGGACAGCTTCTGTCCTCGATTCGAATGAGGCTTCGAGCCCGCCATGGTCCAGACCTCTGCGCGACTGCTGAAGCTGCTGTCTCTGCTGCAGGCCCGCCGGTTCTGGGCGGGGCCGGCGCTCTCGCAGGAGCTCGAGGTCACCGAGCGCAGCGTGCGGCGCGACGTCGAGCGGCTGCGCAGCCTGGGCTACCCGGTGCACGCGACCGCGGGCGTGGGCGGCGGGTACCAGCTCGGCGCCGGCAAGGAGCTGCCGCCGCTGCCGCTCGAGGACGACGAGGCGGTGGCGGTGGCGGTAGGGCTGCGCACGGCGATGACGGGCCCGGTCGCGGGCCTCGAGGAGGCGTCGATGCGCGCGCTCGGCAAGCTCGAGAAGGTGCTGCCGCGCAGGCTGCGCCGGCGCCTGCGCGCGCTCGACGAGGTCAGCGTGCGCATGAAGGGCGGCGGGAGGCCGGTGAGCGGCGAGGCGTTGGCCGCGATCGCCGAGGCGAGCCGCGACGCGCGGGTGCTCGGCTTCGAGTACGCGGGGCGCGAGGGCTCGGCGTCGCGGCGCCGCGTCGAGCCGTACCGCCTCGTGCACAACAGCTTCCGCTGGTACCTGCTCGCGTTCGACCTCGACCGGCAGGAGTGGCGCACGTTCCGCGTCGACCGCATCGAGGGGGTGCCGCGCGCGGCGGGCTCGTTTCGGCCGCGGCCGCTGCCGGCGAGCGACGTCGCGCAGTACGTGTCGCAGTCGATCTCGAACCTGTGGAGGCGGTACGAGGTGCGCGCGACGATGCACGCCTCGGCCGACGTCGTGCGCGAGCGGGCGAAGGGCTACCCGATGGAGATTCGTGCCCTCGACGCGTCATCGTGCGAGCTGCGCACGCACGGCGACCGCCTCGACTGGATCTGCTGCTCGCTCGGCCTGCTCGGCGTCGACTTCGTCGTGCACGAGCCGCCCGAGGTCGTCGCCGAGCTGAAGCGCTTCGCGGCCCGCTTCAGGGCCGCGACGTCGAAGCTCAGCGGGTGACTTCGTCGAGGTACTTCGCGATGGCGAGCTCGCTCGTGACGTCGAGCTCGGTGAAGCGCACGTGAAAGTCGATGTTGTTGCCGCGATCCATCACGCGGATGATCTCGCCCTTCACCTTGATCTCTTTCGGGATGCCCGCGAGCCGGAACCGCACCTCGACGTCGGTGCCGTGCGGAGGGTACTTGCCCTTCCAGTAGATGCCGCCGAGCGACAGGTCGCCCTCGCGCTCGACGTAGCTGCCGCCCTCGGCGACGTCGCGCAGCAGGAACTTCATCGGCACGCGCGGCGAGTCACGGCGCTCGTCGTCTTTCACGCGGCGATCGCTCTTCGCGAGGTCGGGGTTCTTCGTGCTGCTCTTGCGGCGGTCGGACATGGGCGGGCGTTTACCTCAGCTCCTCGCGGCCTCGGGGAGAAACCGCTCGAGCAGCTTCTGGAACACGCCGCGCACGCGCTCGGCCGTCTCACCGACCTCTTCGTGCGAGAGCTTGTGCGGGCTGATGCCCGCCGCGAGGTTCGTGATGCAGCTGATGCCCGCGACCCTCACGCCCATGTGCGCCGCCGCGACGACCTCGGGCACGGTCGACATGCCGACGGCGTCGGCGCCGAGCGTGCGCAGCATGCGAATCTCGGCCGGCGTCTCGTACGACGGGCCCGAGAGGCACGCGTAGACGCCCTCGCGCAGCCGCATGCCAGTCGCGTGGGCGCTCTGGCGCAAGAGCTCGAGCAGCTTCGGGTCGTACGCGGCGCTCATGTCGGGGAAGCGCGGGCCCAGCTTCGGGTCGTTCGGGCCGATGAGCGGGTTGTAGCCGGCGAGGTTCAGGTGGTCGGTGATGGCCATCAGGTCGCCGACCTGAAACCCGAGGTTGATGCCCCCCGCGGCGTTGGTGACGACGAGCGACTTGATGCCGAGCGCGCAGAGCACGCGCGCGGGGAAGGCGACCTCCTGCGGCGTGTAGCCCTCGTAGTAGTGCACGCGGCCCTGCATCGCGACGACGCTCTCGCCGCCGAGCGCGCCGAGCACGAGACGCCCGGCGTGGCCGGGCACTCCGCTGAGCGGGAAGTTCGGCAGGTCGGAGTACGGAATCTTCGTCGCGCGCTCGAGCGCGTCGGCGAACGCGCCGAGGCCCGAGCCGAGAATGATGCCGACCTTCGGCGCGGCGCCGGGGGCCTTCGCGCGAATCGCGGCGATGCAGGCTTCGAGGGGGCTGGCCATCGTTGCCCCAACCCTAGAGCCGCTGAATGTCTGCGGCCAGTTGCCGTCCGTTCGTTTTGGGTCCACTCACGGGCCACATCCGAAAGGGAAGAGCATGAACACGAAGGTGCTGGGACTGTTGGGTCTTTTGGCGATGGGCGCGCAGGCGGCCGAGCCGGCCAAGGCGGCCGAGCCCGCGAAGGCCGAGAAGAAGGCCGAGCCCGCGAAGGTGGAAGAGAAGAAAGACGCTGCTCCCGCCGCTGCCGCGACCGACACCGCCGACGCCGGCACGCCCGCCCCCGCGAAGAAAGAAGCGGGCAAGAAGAAGGCGAAGTGACGGCTACGGGAAGACGTTGATGTTGAGCTGGGCAGTCGTCCCCGACGACTGCCCAGTCGTGTCTTTCACCACGAGGAACGCGCGGTACTGCCCCACACCGGTGGGGTCGAGCGTCAGCGTCTGGGAGCTCGCGCCGCTGAACACCTGATTGCCGGTGAGCGACCAGCTGAGGTTCGGGCTCGGCGCGGTCACCATGAAACGCCACTCGGCGACGCTGGTGTCGGGGTCGGTGCTGTCGCCTCCGAACAGCGTCACGACCTTCGGGTTCGCTCCGAAGCTCGCGAGGCTGACCGTCATCGAGCCGGTCGCGCCCATCGCCGAGCAGTTCGCCATCGACGCGAGACACCCCTTCAGCACCGCGGTCGGGAGCTGGTTGAGCGGGTTGTTCGACTCGAGCAGCACCTGCTTGTGCGTCGGAGGCCCGAAGGCAGGGTCGTTCGACACGATGGTGAGCGTGGAGGCCTGTCGCCCCCCCGTGATGGGCGGTGAGAAGCGAACGTCGATCTGCCGTTGAGTGCCGGCAGGAATCACGGTGCCCGCATCGAGCGACGAGGCGAGCGAGAAGAACGGGTTCGGTGGAAGCTGCACCGAGCTCACGGTGACGTCGCCGCACGGCGCCGCTCGCGCCCGCACGATGAGCGGCAACACCTGCGGGCTCGAGCTGCCCCCGAACGTGAGCGCGGTCGCGGGCTGGGTCTCGAGGCACGGAGCGTTGCCGCCGGTGACGGTGAGCGTGACCCGACCCGCCGAGCCCGTCGGCTGGCCCATGACCGTGGCGCTGACGACGATCTGATCGACCACGTACAGCGCCGCAGGCACGTGCGCGACCGTCAGCGTCGTGCTCTGCGCCGGCATCAGGGTCGTGTTGTCGATGGGCATCGCGACGGTGAAGCGGCCGCCGCTGCCCGAGGTGCTCGAGCCCGAGCTCTGAAAGCGCGCCGAGTCGATGCGCAGCGCCGCGGTGCCGGCGTTCGAGATGCGGAACACCGCCTGGTTCGCGACCTTCGGGCCGGTCGGCCGGCAGGGGTCGTTCGCCTGGTCGAAGGCACAGCCGAACGGCACCGAGTCGATCGCGGGCACGATCGCCGAGCCCTGCAGCATGAGCGTCAGCACCGGCGTGACCGGGTCGTTCGTGTGGATGACGAGCTCGCCGAACCGCTGCGGGTCACCGCTCGCGACGGCGGTGGGGCTGAAGCGCAGCGAGAGCGTGCGCTCGGCGCTGCCGTCGGCGACCGAGAGCACGAGCGGGCTCGTCGGGCTCGGCAGCTGCGCGGGCTGGTCGAGGTAGAAGGCCAGCTCGTTTCCGCCGCCCGCAACCTGGTGCAGGTCGAGCTGCGTGACGCTGAGCGCGGGGCAGCCGCGGTTGCGGAGCTTGATTCGCAGCGTCGTCGACTCGGAGATGACGGTGTCCGGGAACGCCATCGCGCAGTCGGAGAGCGTGCTGCCGGCGCGGCACAGCTGCGTGAAGACGTTCGCAGAGGTCGCGCTCTCGATCGCGGCTTCGACGACCGCCGTGGCCGGCAGCGCGTGCGTGGCGCCGACGAGCGTGACCGTCGCCGGCGGCGCCTGCGACCCTTCGTCTCGCACCTCGAGCTGCGCCTGCGCGTTGCCCGTCGCCGTCGGAGCGAACGAAACCGCGAGCTCGAGCCCCGCGTCGGGCTCGAGCGACCGCGGCAGGCCCGCGTCGACGCGGAACATCGCCGCGCCGGTTCCGGTGAAGGTGACGGCCACGCTCGCGGCCAGCGTGCCCGAGTTGCGAACCGTGACGCGCTGCACGTCGGGGAAGACGTCGGGCAGCGACGCGAGGCAGGCGTTGAAGCTCAGCGCGGAAGGCGAGGCGTCGAGCTTGGAGCCGGCGTCGGAGGCGCTGCCGCCGCCGCTGCCACCGCCGTTGGAGCCACCCGCGCTGCTGCCTCCGGCGGTGCCGGTCGCGCCGCCGCCCGAGCCGCCGCCGTCGGGCGTCGAGGGGCCGGGGCAGGCGGTGAGCACCACGACGCACGTGAGGAGCAGCTTCGAGCGCAGGAGCATCGCGACGGCGTACTTCAGTCGTGAGCTCGCGCTCAACCTCAGCGCGGGTCGAACACGACGCCGTTGATGACGGCGTCCCACTGGGCTTCGCAGCCGGCGGGCGACTCGGGGGGGCCGCAGGCGGCCGCGGCGCGAATCATCCACTTCGGGTCGCGGGCGTCCCACCGTCGCCAGACGACGCTCATCGTCTTGCCGGCGTCGCCTGCGACGACCTGGCCGGTGCCGAAGAGCCCGGTCGGAGTCTCGGTCGCGTCCCACGCCTCGGGCAGCACGAGCTTGGGGCCGAGCGCGTGCTCGAGCGCGACGTGCTCGAGGCGAGAGGCGTCGGGCGGCGGAGCGCGGCGGGCCACCTCGAACACGATGGTGGGGTTCAGGCCGCCGGGGCACTCGGCGCAGCCGGGGTTGCCGCGGGCGACGGCCTGCGAGACGACGCTGCGCCGGTCGGGCGCGAGCTCGAAGCCCCGCCAGTCGGGCGGCGCGCTGAAGCGGAGGTTGAGGACCTTCACTTCGCCGCGCGACTTCTCGACGTGGAGCTCGGGCACGTCGCGCCAGGCGTGCAAGAGGTCGGTGATGCCGTCGAAGAGGCGCTCCCAGTGGCCCTCTTCGCCGTCGGAGCCGGGCATGACCCAGTTCGGCTCGTCGCTGACGTCGCGATCTGAGGCCCACAGGCGCGGCACGGCGGTGACGGCGACGCGGCCGCCCTCCTGGTACACGGAGATGGAGTAGCTGCGGTAGCCGGTGCCGTCCCACCCGGGCGGGGCGGTGAACTCGATCTTGTCGCCTTCGATGACGCCCTCGATGCGGCTCGCCGCCAGAATCTTGCCCTCGTGCGCCTCGAGCGAGAGGTACGCGGCGTCGTAGACCTCGTCGAAGGCGCCGTCGAACTGCTGGGTGCCGCGCGCCTTGAGCTCGCGCTGCGACATCGCGATGGGGCCGCGCGTCGTGCAGGCAGAGGCGAGGAGAAGGAGGAGGAAAAATGGGGACAGGCTACTTTTTTGCGCAACGACCGACGCGAAGTGCGCGCCGGGTCGCTTCGGTTGCGCAAAAAAGTAGCCTGTCCCCATTTTTTTCATCCGAGCGCGTCGATGACGGCCTTCGTGAAGTCGGCGGTGGTGGCCTTGCCCCCGAGGTCGCCGGTGCGCGCCGTGCCCTCGGCGTGAACGCGCGCGATGGCGCGCTCGAGGCGGCGGGCGTGGTCGGGCAGCTGCAGCCAGTCGAGCATCATCACGCTCGACATCAAGAGCGCGGTCGGGTTCGCGAGGCCCTTGCCCGCGATGTCGGGCGCGGTGCCGTGCACGGCCTCGAAGACGGCGCAGCCGGTGCCGATGTTCGCGCCCGGGACGAGGCCGAGGCCACCGACGAGGCCGGCGCACAGGTCGCTCACGATGTCGCCGTACAGATTCTCCATCACGAGCACGTCGTACTTCTCGGGGTTCTTCACGAGCTGCATGCAGAGGTTGTCGACGATGACCTCCTCGGCCTGCAGGGTCGGGAACTCGCGCGCCACCTTGCGGAAGCAGTCGAGGAAGAGCCCGTCGGACAGCTTCATGATGTTCGCCTTGTGCACCGCCGAGACCTTCTTGCGCTTGTGGGCGGCGGCGTGCTCGAACGCGAAGCGGCAGATGCGCGTGCTCGCCTTCTCGGTGATGATCTTGAGGCTCTCGACGACGCCCGGCACCACGATGTGCTCGATGCCCGCGTAGAGGTCTTCGGTGTTCTCGCGCACCACGATGAGGTCGACGTTCTCGTAGCGCGTCTTCACGCCCAGCACCGACTTCACCGGCCGCAGCGACGCGAACAGGTCGAGCCGCTTGCGCAGGCCCACGTTCGCCGACTGCTGCCCTCCGCCGATGCCGGTCGCGGTCGGGCCTTTCAGCCCCACGCCGTTGCGCATCACCGACTCGACCGTGGTGTTCGGCAGGTTGCTGCCGTACTTGTTCGCGACCTCGGCGCCCGCATCCTGGTAGTCGAATTCGAGCGGGGCCTTGAGCGCCTCGAGGATTCGGCGGGTGGCCTCCATGACCTCGGGGCCGATGCCGTCGCCATTGATCGCAGTGACCTTGCGCACAGTCATGGGACCTGTTGCTAGCATGAGCCCGTGAGAGTGGACGAGCTCATCACGCGGCTGCGCAAGAAGGTCGAAGACGGGCTCGAGCTCGCGGACGACGAGCTGGCGGCGCTCCAGGAGGCGGCGCGCGCCGAGCCCGGCCCGACGCTGAAGGTCGCCTACGCGCAGGCGCTGCTCAACGCCGACGCCGCCACGCAGGCGCTCAGCGTCATCGAAGACGTGCGCCGCGACTTTCCCCGTGACGCCGAGGCCCTGCTCGCCCAGGCGCGCGCCCTCATCGCGCTCGAGCGGTACAAGCCCGCCGAGAAGGCGCTCGACGAGCTGTTGCGCCTGAACCCCGAAGACCCCGAGGCCTTCAAGGCGCTCGCGCTGCTCGCGATGCGGCGCGGCGAGATGGCCCGCGCGAAAGAGTACGTGCGGCGCGTGCTCGAGATCGACCCGTTCGACGGCGAGGCGCAGATCCTCGACGGCGGGCTGCAGCAGGGCGAGATGCCGGCGCAGCCGTCGACCGAGTCGCGCGACGAGTTCGTGCAGGCGCTCGTCGCGCAGCTGATGAAGCAGTCGACGCCGCACCTCTTGCAGAAGAAGCAGCTCGTCGTGCGCCTGGGGCAGGGCGGCGTCGCGCGCCTCGACCTCGACTCGCTCTACGCCGAGCACCGCGCCTCGAGCCGGCCGCTCGCGGTGACCGTCGAGGCGCTCGCGAAGGACCTCGCCGAGCGCTCGCTCGGGCTGCCCGAGGGCGGCGCCGAGCTGCTGACGCAGGTGCTGCCCGTGCTGCGCGACGAGCGCTTCCTCGAGCGCGCGCTCGGCAGCGTGCGCCGCGAGGGCCCCGCCGGCCTGTGGGTGTTCTACGTGCTCGAGGACCCCGAGCTCGTGCGGTACGTGCCGCAGAAGGCGCTCGACACGCACGGCGTCGCGCTCGACCTGCTCGACTCGGCGGCGTGGGAGCGGCTCGACAAGCTGCCGACTCCGGTGCGGGCCATCGCGCTCGACGGTGGGCAGCTGAGGCTCGCGCAGAGCGCGACCGGGCTGTGGGCGCTCGCGGCGGCCGACGGCCACGACGCGGCCCGCGTGCTGACGCCCTCGCAGCAGCAGCTCCTTCGCTCGGTCGTCGGCGAGGGCCCGCTGCGCGTCTACCTCGGCTTGCGAGAGCTCGTGCTGTTCTGCCGCGAAGACGCCGGAGCTCCGTTGGCGCAGCTCGAAGGGCTCCAGGCGACGCGCGACGGCATCGCCGGCGCGTACCGGCTCGACGGCAACAAGCTCACCGTGCTGCCCGAGTGGAAGTCATGACGAGGCTGCTGGTCGCGGCGCTGTCGCTCTCGGCGCTCGGCTACCTCGCGTACCGCACGCTGTACGGCCGGGCGCCGACGGCCGACGCAGAGGCGCCGACGCAGCAGCTGCAGAACGTTCGCGAGTCGGCGAAGAAGGTCGAGGCGAACGACCAGCAGCGGGTCGAGGACATCGACAAGCAGACGCAAGAGCGGTAATGCACGGAGTCGCCAAAGGGGACGCGAGGCTACTCATGCGTCTTGGCTGCTCGGTTCTCTTCGCGCTGATGACCGCCTGCACGTGTGGCGGCGGTGAGCTCACGACCTCCGAGTCGTCGGTGGCGGCCTGTACCGACCGCACCGACAACGACGGCGACACGCTCGTCGACTGCGCAGACCCCGACTGCAGGGGCGTCTCGGTGTGCGTGGGGGGCGCGGGCGGAGGCAGCGGCGGCGGCGCGGGCGGAGCTGGCGGCAGCGGCGGCGAGTGTGGGACGCCAGAAGACCGCGAGGGCTGCCGCTGCGACACGCCGGGCGAGACGCGGCCCTGCTACGGCGGGCCGACGGTGACGCGCAACACGGGCACGTGCGCCGACGGCGTGCAGACGTGCGTGAGCGGCACCGGAGAGCTCGGCGCCGCGTGGGGCGCCTGCGGGGGCGACGTGCTGCCGACCGCGGCCGAGGTCTGCTCGGACACGCTCGACCACGACTGCAACGGGGCGAGCGGCTGCTCCGACACGGGCTGTGCGACCGACACGCGCTGCGTGCTCGAGTGCGCGCCGCAAGACACCCGGCCCTGCTACGGGGGGCCGCAGGGCACGTCGGGCGTGGGCGCCTGCCGCGCGGGCACGCAGAGCTGTACGGCGATGAACAAGTGGGACGCGGCGTGCACGGGGCAGGTGATGCCGGCGAGCGAGAGCTCGCAGTGCACGAACGGCGTCGACGACGACTGCGATGGCCGCATCGACTGCCAGGACGTCGACTGTCTCTTGAGCCCTTCGTGCGTGCCGATGCAGTGCACGCCGAACGCGACGCGCGGCTGCTACGAGGGGCCGGTGGGCACGCAGAACGTCGCGGGCTGCCACGGCGGCATGCAGATGTGCTCGGGCGACGGCCGGAGCTGGGGTTCGTGCACGGGGCAGGTGCTGCCGACGGCCGAGGTGGCGGCGTGCGGCGACGGGGTCGACAACGACTGCAACGGGCTGACCGACTGTGCAGACCCGGCGTGCCAGACGGCGCCGGCGTGCTGCACGCGCTCGGACGGCGGCACGGTCGACGGCACCATCTACGCGCACTCGGCGTCGGACCTGTACGTGGTGAGCCCGAACGGGTGGACGGTGACGCGCGTCGGGGCGTTCTCGAACGGCGATCAGATCACCGACCTCGCCGTGACGCCGAACGGCAACGTCTACGGCATCTCGTACGACACGCTGTACAGCATCAACAAGACGACGGGCCGGGCGACGCTGGTGGCAGGCCTCAGCGGCGGAGCGAACAACGGCATGACGTTCATCGCGCGCGGCGATCTGCTCGCGGCGGACACGTCGGGGGACGTGAAGCAGATCAACCCGACGACGGGCTCGGTGACGGCGCGGGGGAACTTCGGCAGCAGCCTGTCGAGCTCGGGCGACCTCGTCGCGGTGGCGAACGGCACGATGTACGGGGTGTCGTCGACGACGGCGGGTGGCGGGAGCGCGTCGGGCAACAACGTGCTGATCCGGGTGGATCAGAACACCGGCGTCGCGACGGTCGTCGGGCCGATCGGCTACGGCAACGTGTGGGGGCTCGCGTACGTGAACGCGAAGGTGATCGGCTTCACGACCGCGGGGCAGATCATTCAGATCGACCCCGCGACCGGCGCAGGCACGCTGCTCGCCACGCGCCCCGTCGTCTTCTGGGGAGCGGGCATGTCGCCGCTCGTCGAAGCGAACGCCTGCCCGTAGGCCAAAGGCCCGACGAGCGCAGCCGCACGCCTACCCGAACGGTGACGGCGGGTTCCCATTCGCGGTCGCGTTGAGCACGAGGCGGGTCTCGTGGCTCATCTCGGCGGCGCCGCTGTTCTCGAGCAGCCCCTTCGCGAGCCGCTCGAGCCCGAGCAGCAGCACCGAGACGCGCACCGTGCGCTCGCCCGCGAGCTTCACCACGAACCAGCTCATCGAGGGCGACCATGCGACGCGGCGCACGTCGCGCCAGGCGGCGAAGCCCTCTTGCAGCGCGGTGCGGTAGGCGAAGCCCTCGGGCGTGAGCGTGATGCGCACGCGCAGGTACTCCCAGAGCAGCCAGCCGCCGAGGCCCGCGAACGCGAGCAGCACCGGGGCGGCCCACTTGTCTTTCAGCGGAGCGAGGATGGCTGCGGCGATCGCTCCGCCGAGAAACGGCAGCCCGCAGACGACGCCGAGCACCGCGATGACCTTCGGGTGCTGCAGCTGCTCCTTCGTCCACGCGGTGCGCTGCTTCTTCCACGCGCGCGCGACGGCGGCCATCACGACCGTCATGACGATGCCCCAGATGAGCCACTGCAGCGGCGTGTTCACCGCCTCTGGACCCTACTACCGGCAGCGACGCGGTTGCGGGCCGGCCTTCATGCGCGTGACGTAGACGCCGCTGTAGCCGTGGCCCTCGAGGTACTCGCGCAGGGGCTGCTCGCTGACCTTCCCGGTGAACGGGTCGGCGTTGATCCACCGGCCGTCGCCTGCGTAGAGCCCGACGTGCCAGACCCACTGCTTCACGCCGGCGAGCTCGGTGAGCGCGGGCTCGGCGGGGTTCTCGGCCTCGTGCAGCAGCATGACGTGGTCGCCCTCGCGCAGGAGCGACTCGTCGAGCGTCGCGGTCGGCGCCGGCGAGGCGCCGGGCACCGGGTCGCCGAGCTCTCGCCACTTCAGCGTGCGCGTGGGGTAGACCGAGTACGACCTCCAGCTGCACGACTTCACCGTCTCGGCGGCGAGGAAGACGAGGCCCTGGCAGTCGACGCCCTTCTCGGCGTCGCGGCCTCCGAGGTGGTACGGCGTGCCGAGCAGAGCGCGCGCGGCGGCGAGCAGCATGAGCGCCTTCGTCATGCCGGCACCGACACCGCGTGCGGGGCCGAGCGTTCCACTGCGCAGTGTGCAGCGGCCTGCACACCACGCGGGCCGCCAACCGCGCCGCAGCACACGGGGGCACGCGGAGTGCTCTTGCGAGGGGCATGAGCCCGCTCTTGTGCATCGCTCTGCTGGGTCAGCTGCCGTCGCCTCCGCTCGTGCCCGCCGATGACCCCACGCCGCGGCGGGCGGTCGCTCCCTCGGGCCCGTACCAGCGGCTCGCGCCGGCGCCGCCGCTCGGGGTCGCGGTCGAGCCCCAGCCCGAGGAGTTCCGCAGGTTGTGGGAGCTCGCCGGGCTCGGCGCCGCGCTCGCGCTCGGCACCTGGGTCGCGAGCCTCTACGTCTTCTTCGACAGCATCCACTGCTCGCTCTCCCTCTTCAGCGCAAGGTGCACGTCGGCCTCGGGCCTTCTGGTGCTGCCGCAGCTCGGCCCGTGGCTGGCCATCGTCGACAACGGCCCGACCGACCCCTGGTTCGGCACGAACCTCGGCCTCGGCGTCGCGCAGCTCGGAGGGCTCGCCGCGATGGTGCTCGGCATGGCCGTCAGGGTGCCGGTGGGCGAGGCCGATGTGCTCGTGAACGTCGCGCCGACAGGCAACGGGGTCGCGCTGGGCGGCGCGTTCTAGCCGTTACCCTTCCGCCCCAAGCGCCGAGCGCGGGCGCCCCTTACCTTCTCGGGCATGACGGCTCCATTGATGGGTTACGACTTCGTCACCTCGCTGTCGAAGCGCCTGTACCGGGTGAAGCGCGGCGACGAGCACTTCCTGCTCAAGACGTACGAGGCGCCGCCGCCCGAAGCGGTGCAGCGCGCCGCGAAGCTCGAGGGCCCGTGGGTCGCCGAGCTGCGCGAGGTGGGGCTGTTCGACTCGCGGCACGCGCTCGTCAGCGAGTGGGTCGAGGGGGCCGACCTGTCGGCGCTGCTCGGGCGCGAGCTCTTGCCGCAGCCCATCGCGCTGCACGTGGCGTTTCAGGTCGCGCGGGCGCTGAGCGCGGCGCACGAGCTCGAAGACGGAGCGCTGCTGCACGGCGCGCTCGACTGCAGCCACGTGCTGTGCCGCGAAGACGGGGCGGTGAAGGTCTGCAACTTCGGCGGAGGCGCGCGGCGCGACGGCCTCTTGCGCGCGCACCGCGGCTTCGTGGCGCCCGAGGCGCTGGCGGGCGGCGAGGCCGACGTGCTGAGCGACGTCTACGCGTGCGGCGCGCTCGCGTACCTCTTGCTCACGGGCAAGACGCCGGCCGAGGCGGCGCTGACGAACCGCGGCGAGGTGCCGGCGCCGAGCCGGCTGCAGCCCGGCCTCGACGAGCCGCTCGACGCGACGCTGCTCGAGCTCGTGGCGGCGGACCCGGGCGAGCGGGCCATCTCGCTGCGCGGGCTGACGGGCGCGATCGATCGCTACACCGAGAGCATGGACCTCGAGCTGGGGCCCGAGCCGCTCGCCGAGCTCATGGCTTCAGCGGCGCGAGCCCGCGCGGCATGACGAGCCGCTGCTGCACCATGCCGGCGTTCACCTCGATCGGCACGGCCCAGACGAGGCGCGGAATCTCACGCACGCGCACCACCACGGTGTAGCTGCCCGGCTGAACCGACGCGAACGTGTGCGCGCCGCTCGGGTCGCCCTCGGAGCCGATGCCCGCTGCGTTCGTCAGCGCCCACGCCTCGGAGTCGGTGCCGGGCAACGTGCGGCGCCCGGGCACGAGCCACGCGAACGCGACGATGGGGTGGGCTTCGTCGTCGAGCGGCAGCACGCTGACGCTCACTCCGCCGAGGCGTTCGACGAAGTCGGCGGTGACCGCGCCCGAGCCGATGAGGGTGACGGTCTGCGGGTCGAACGCCGAGACGTCGGGTCCGGTGAGCCGCAGCTTCCAGTCGCCGGGCTCGAGTGAGCCGACGGCGTAGCGGCCCGAGACGACGTCGGCGCGGTGCTCGACGCCGCCGGGCCCGCGCGCCTCGACGACGAAGTCGAGCGGCTGCCGGCCGTCGTGCGTGATGACCGAGCCCGAGAGCTCGAGGCCGGGCTCGAGGGTGACGTCGAGCTGCGCGGCCGTGGCGGGCACGTCGACCGCGCCCTGCCTGAACGACGGGTGGGTGACGAAGAGCCTGCCGGGCGCGGCTTGCACGCCGTCGAGCTCGAAGGTGCCGTCGGGGCGCGTGCGCGCGCGGTGCAGCGACGCAGAGTCGTCGACGCCGAAGCGGACCTCGGCGGCCGAGACCGGGCGGCCATCGCGCGCCGAGGTGACGCGGCCGCTCAGCTTGCGCGCGGGCGTGAGGGTCAGATCGCCGAGGTCGAGCACTTCGCCGCGCTTGCCCGAGAGCTTGCGCTGCAGCGGCGCGAAGCCGGGAGCCTTCACGGTCAGCACCTCGTCGAGCGAGCCGATGCGCGGGCTCTCGAACCGGCCGCCGGGGTGGGGCTCGGGCGGCGCGTCGGCCGACCACACGCTGTACTGCTCGACGGGGCGGCCGGCGGGGTCGACGACGCGGAAGCGCAAGAGGCCCTCGCGGCAGGTCAAGGTGACGTCGCGCTCGCCGCTGCTCACGTAGGCCGGGTCGTCGTCGTTGTTGCACGCGATGATTGCGTAGCGGCCGGGCTTGAGGCCCTCGAGCACGAAGTGGTCGCTGCAGGTCGCGAACGCGACGCGGCCCGGCGGCACGCGCGAGAGGTCGAAGCCCGAGACGCGCAGCTTCAGGTACACGCCCTCTTCGATGGCGACGACTTCGCCGCCGGTGTCGGCGCCGCCGCTGACGACGCAGCGCCCCTCGATGCGCTCGCCGCGCAGCAGCTGCAGCGTGACCTGCAGCTTCGCGTCTTGCTTGATGGTGACCTGGGTGATGGCGACGCCCTGCGGGCCGCCGTCGGGAGACTTCGTGAGGCCGGCGATGGCCCAGAGGCCGCGGCCGAGGCCATCGAGCTTGAAGCGGCCCCACTCGTCGACCTCGGCGTTGCGCGAGTCGTCCTGCCCCGAGAGGCTCGCGTGGACGTCGCCTTGCGAGACCGGAGCGCCGTCGGCGTCGAGGAAGACGCCGTCGACCGACGCGCCGCGGCCGAGTTTCACGAGCGCGCGCGGGCCGGGTGCGCGAACGGGCTGCTCGGCGCGCGTGAAGAGGTCGTTCGTCGCGACGAGCATGTAGGGGCCGGGCCGCACGGGGCCGATCGAGAACTCACCGCCGTCGGCGCTCGTGGTGCCCGAGACCGAGTCGAAGCCGCCGCCGAGCTCCTTGCGGCGCAGCGAGAGGCGCACCCAGGCGTCGTCGACGCCGTTGCCGTCGGGGTCGACGACGCGGCCCGAGAAGAAGACACCGGCGAGGAGCGTGAGCTCGACCGCGTCGTCTCCGGCGGCGAGCGTGCGGTCGTGGAGCGAGGCGTCGAGGTAGCCGTCCTTCGTGGCGCGCACCGTCTGGGGGCGCGGCATGAGCCCCTCGATGACGGCGGCTCCGTCGGCGCCGGTCTCGGCCTCGGCGAGGTAGCCGGTCTCTTCGTCCTGCACGGCGATGAGGGCGCCGGCGACGGGGGCCTTGTCGCCGTCGCGCGTGCGCACGGTGAGCCGCGTGCCCTCGCGCAGGAGCAGGAACAGCGGCTCGTGCTCGGCGCCGCGCGAGAGGCGGGCGACGGCGGTGGCGACGAGGTTGCCGCGCGTGGCGCGGACGTCGTACTGGCCCGGGCAGAGGGGGCCGAAGTCGAACGTGCCTCCGGCGACCGAGGTGGTGGTGGCGCGCGCGACACACCCCTCGGCGCGGCGCTCGGGCTCACCGCGACGGTGGGCCTCGACGGTGGCCTGGGCGACGCCACCGGTGCCGTCGCGAACCTCGCCGCGCAGCGTGGGCAGCGGAGCGGGCGGGCCGCCGGCGTCGAGCGCGCCCGGCACGGCGACGACGGGCCGGTCGGGGTGTGCGGGGTCGAGGGCGACGCCGGGCTCGTCGGGAGCGACCGGCGAAGGCGGCGGCTTGGGGCTCGAGAGGGACCACCAGATGGCGGCGACGAGCAGGAGAGCCGAGGCGGCGAAGAGGGCGCGCTTCACGCCCTCGGAGGTCTAGCAGGTCGGCGCTCGAGGGGCGTCACTGCGGCTTGCCGGCGAGCGTGAACGTCGAGCTCGCCGCGTAGCCGCGCACCATCACGTGAATGGGCGACGCGACGCTCAGGTTGAGCGTGCAGGTCTCGGCGGTGCCGTTCGCGTAGGGGCGGCAGTCGTACTCGCCGGTCGTCGGGGCGACACCCGCGCGCACGTAGAGGTCGGCGTCGCCGGTGCCGGTCATCGTGAACACGTACTTGCCGGCGGGCAGTGTGGGCGTGGCGAAGCGCGTCTCTTGCGACTTCGTGACGGTGCCGCTCTCGTTCATGCCGGCCCAGGGCGTGGGCGGGGGCGGCTGCGTGGCGCCCTCGGCGGTGATGCGCAGCTCGAACGCGTTCGCGCCGGCCGCGTAGCCGATGACGGACACGTAGACGACGCCCGGGCTCGCGAGCGTCACGGTGCAGCTCTCGTTCGAGCCGCCCGCGTACGGGCGGCAGTCGTACTGCGTGGCGGTCGGCGCCTGGCCGACGCGAACGTAGAGGTCGGCGTCGCCGGCGGCGCCGGTCATCGTGACGACGACCTTGCCCGCGGGCAGCGACTGGGTCTGGTAGCGGAGCTCCTGGCCCTTGTCGACGCTGCCGGCCTCGGTCTGCAGGTAGCCGGAGCGGGGCTGGCCGGGCGCGAACGTGTTGTCCTCCTCGCCGGTCACCATGACGGCCTGCGAGCGGTCGACGTTCTTGAACAGCTGCTCGTACGTGAGCGGGGCGTCGGGCTTCATGAGGCCGCGGGCGAGGGCCATCGAGGCGGCGGGCATCGACGAGAAGAACGCGGGCATGCCGTTCGTCACGATCTCCATGTACTTGGTGCCGGTGGGGTCGTCGGGGTTCAGCCGCGCGCGGGCCTGCGCGAGCGAGCCGTCGACGTACGCGTAGGTGTCGCAGCCGTTCATGAAGAAGATGGCGTACTGGCCGGCGACGAAGCGGCCCTTCTGCGAGAGCGCGCGCACGTTGGCGCCGAGGCCCGCATGGCCGTTGTACGCGATGAGGTCGGCGCGGGTCGAAAGCTCGCTGTAGCGCGCGTCGAAGGCGGCGCCCGCGGTGCGCACGTTGTCGACGAGCATCGCGACGACCTTCACCTTGCGCGTGGGCGAGAGCGTGGCCTCGAACGTCACCTCGGGCGTCTCGACGCCGGGGCTCGTCGGCAGCGCGGCAGGAGTCGTGACGAGCGCGAACGACTGCAGCTCGGTCTTCATCGCGCGCACGAACGCGGCGTAGGCGGCGATGCCCGAGTCGCTCGAGGTGGTCGCGCCGTCTTCGTACTTGCCGAAGATGGCGACGATGTTGAGCGCGCCGTCCTCCCAGACCTTGTTGTACTCGGGGTACTTGCCGGTGGTGTTCTCGGGCGAGACGACGACGGCGGCCTGCACCTTCACGACGTCGGCGTCGGCGAGCGAGCAGCCCGAGGCGCGCGGCCGGTAGTAGTACCAGATGGAGCCCGAGTCGACGTCGTGGGCGCCGGAGTCGACGCAGCTGCCCTTGTACTTGCCGGTGAACGCCTCGACGCCCGAGAACGACGGGTCGCGCGGGAGCACGAAGTCGTACTTCGTCGGCAGCGACGTCTTGGCGCCCCACGAGACGGGCAGCTTCACGGTGTACGTGACGAGGGTGCCGCCGGCGTCGGCCATCGTGCGCACGTTGGTGAGGGTCACCTTGTCGAGGCGGCCGACCGAGTTGTTGCCGTTGAGGTGGCCGATGGTGAAGAGCAGCTGCTCGTCGATGGAGCTGCGCGCGCCGGAGGCGCTGACCGAGCCGGGCGCCCAGAGCGTGGCGGTGAACGTGAAGTCCATCGCGGTGGCGACGGCCGACGAGAACCGCTGCTTCTCGTCGTCGAGCGACGGGTCTTCGAAGCCGCCGACGGTGGCGTCGTCGACGCCGCAAGCAGCGAGGCACAGCAGCAGGGCGAGGCACAGTGAGGTCTTCATAGGTCCGAGGTCTTCAGGGTGAACGACGAGGCGGCGTACCCGTGTACGCCGACGAACAGGGTTCCGGTCGAGGCCGGGGTGAAGGTGACGGTCTCGTTGCCCGAGCCGGTGTAGCCGCGGGCGTCGTACGCGGCGGTGGTCGGCGCGGCGCCGAGCTTCACGTAGAGGTCGACGTCGTTGGGCGCGGTGGTGCGCAGGACGATCTTGCGCCCGGCGGTGACGGGCACCTCGAACACCTTGAGCTCGCCGAGCGCGACGGTGCCGGTGACGTCGAGGTGCTGAGCGGGAGGGAGCTCCTGGCCGGGCGTGAAGCGAACGCGCACGCTCGTGCTGGCGGCGCTGTAGCCCTTCACCGAGACGTAGATGAGGCCGGGGCCGGTGACGGTGCAGCTCTCGACGCTGTTGCCCTTGTACGGCCGGCAGTCGTAGGCGGCGTCGGTCGGCGCCGCGCCCTTGCGCACGTAGAGGTCGCCGTCGCCGGTGCCGGTCATGTCGATCTGCACGGTGCCGGCGCCGGCGGCCCAAGGGCCGAGGTGTTTCCACGCGCCGGCCGCGACGTCGGCGGGGAAGGTCTGATCGACCGGAATCGCGGGAGTGCCGGCGTCGACGACGACTGGAGGCGAGCCGGCGTCGACGATGACCGGGGGCGAGCCGGCGTCGGCGATGACCGGGGGCGAGCCGGCGTCGGCGGCGGGAGGCTGGGCGAGCGGCGTGAAGCGGATGCGCAGCGTGAAGTCCGACGCGGCGTAGCCGTGCACCGAGACGTAGAGCGGGCCGGGGCCCTCGAGCGTGCACGACTCGGTGGAGCCGTTCGCGTAGGGGCGGCAGTCGTAGAGCGCGGCGGTCGGAGCGCCTCCGATGCGGACGTAGAGATCGGCGTCGCCGCTGCCCACCATCTCGACGGTGATGGGGCCGGGCCCGGTCGCGAACGGGCCGAAGTGCTTCCACTCGTTCTGTGCGACGGCGCTGGTCTGGGTGACGGTGCCGCTCTGGCCGGCGTCAGGGGCGGCGACTCCGGCGGACTCGAGCACGAGCTCGCGCACGAGGCTGTACTTGATGGAGCCGCCGGCGACCGCCTGGGTGGAGACGCCGGTGGGGAGCCAGAGGAAGTCGGGGTGGCTGCGCTTCGAGTTGCCGACCCACTCACCGCCGACGATCTTGCCGGCGGCGTCGAGCTCGAGCACGTAGTCGTAGTGGTCGGCGTGCGTGTAGAGGCTGATGCTCGGAGCGGTGTAGCCGTCGTCCGGGCCGGACTCGGAGATGTACTTCACGGTCATCTTCACGTGCACGAAGCGCACGGCGTTGGCGTTGAACGCGTAGCGGGGCCCGCCGTCGGGCGTCATGGCGTCGCGGCCGACGAGCTGGTTCGCCTGCGCGGCGCTGACGTCTTCCTTCAGCGTCACCTCGAAGCCGCGCAGCGGCTGGTTCCAGACCTCGTAGTTGTACGTGCGGTCTTCGACGAACGACTGCTTCATGACGCCGAGGTAGTTCGTGATGAGCAGGTGGTAAGTGCCGGCGTTGGTGTCGCGGCACTCGCGGTTGGCGTCGGTGGGGCGACCGGCGTCGTCGTACTGAATGCCGCCGCCGTCGGGCAGCGAGTCCTGCTTGTTGCAGCGCAGAGAGACGAACTTCGAGGTCGTGCTGTTGTGCACGAGCGAGCCGAGGGCCTTGAGGTCCTGGGGCTGGAAGGTGACTCCGTTGCGGGTGACGGAGAAGCGCGGCTCGGGCAGCAGAATCGCGGCGGGCGACCACGCGTGGCAGATGCCCCACCACGTGGCGACGCAGCGGCCGGCGTCGGCGCCGTCGCGGCGGGCGCAGACCTCACCGAACTCGGAGGAGCACTCGCTCTGCTGCTGGCACTGCTTCTGAACGGACTCGATGCCGTGGTAGCGCGAGACGAGGTCTTCGACGTTGGTGCCGCCGTCCGGGTAGAACGCGCGCTCGTACTTCTTCGACGCGGACAGTGAGCTCGGGCCTGCCCACTTGTAGTTGATGTTGTCTTCGTAGGTCGGCCAGTAGCTGCCAGCCCACGGGATGTTCTGGGCCTCGCCGGTCATCGGCAGGGCATCGAGGCGGTACTCGAGCTGCGCGTTGAAGATGCTGGGCGCGTCTTGCGCCGCCCACGCTTCCTTCTGCTTGGTCGCGACCGCGACATCGCGCTCGTCGGCGGTGCGGCCGACGGTCGCGTCGAGGTTGCCGCACGCGGCGGCGAGAACGGCGGAAACGATGACTGAGCGGTACGAGGTATTCATCTGTCCTACACCGGACACCGCGCCGTCTACGCGAGTGCAGGAAAGGTGGGTAGGGCGATGTAGGCTGTTCGCCGACATCGCTTCATGTGCCCGTTAAGAAGGGGGAATGTTGATGAAGAAGCTGAGCAGTTATGGGGGGATGAGCGACCGGCGCAGCGCTGCGCGAGGCTCGCGAGTCGAGTCGATCGCCGGCTTCGTGCTACTCCGCTCAGCTGGGGCTGGTACCGGACAGGGGCGGGCGGATCAGCGTCGCGAGGTCAAGCGCCGGCCTTGAGTTGCTGGCGGCTGATGGTGACGGCGGTCGTCATCACGGTGATCTGCGGGTTCACGCCGAGCGACGTGGGGAAGACGGACGCGTCGGCGACGATGAGGTTCTTCACCTCGTGGGTCTCGCCGTCGGGCTTCACGGCGCCGAGCTTCTTGTCGGCGTGCATGCGCACGGTGCCCATCGGGTGAGAGGCGTACTGGGCGAGCTGGTCGACGGGCATGTCGGTGCGGCGGGTGATCTTCTCGACGTCGCTCATCTTCGACAGGGGCCCGGTGCCGGGGATGCCGAGGTGCACGTCGAGAGCGCCGGCGGCGAAGTAGATGCGGCTGATGGCCTCCATGCCCTTGAGCAGGGTGAGGTGGTCTTCGCGCTGAACGTCGTAGCTCAAGCTGCTGCGGGCCTCGTGGCTCGCGGGCCGAACGCTGCCCTTCGAGACGTCTCCGATCATGATGCCGCAGCCGGCGAGGTCTCGCAGGTGCCGCATCGGCTTCGAGTACTCGCCGTACTGGGTGGCGAAGACCTCGGGCGTCGCTGAGAAGGTCTCGAGTACGGCGTTCGCGTCGGGCAGGTGGGCGTAGTAGCCCTGCTGGGCTCCGTGCCACATGTCGACGACCTGGCCGAAGCGGGCGACGACTCCGGCGGCGAGGTGCACGCGCAGGTTCTCGCCGACCTGACCCGAGCCGTTGCAGATGCCGCTGCGCCACAGGAACAGCGGCGAGCCGATGGCGCCGCCGCACAAGAAGACCTTCTTCGCGCGGAAGGTGAGCTTGCGCTTGCGCTCTTCGGTCGCGTAGTCGACGCCGTACGCCTCGACGCCGACCGCGGCGCCGTTCTCGACGAGGATGGTGGTGGCGCGGGTGCAGGGGAAGAGGGCGCCTCCGCTCTGCAGCGCGAAGGGGATGAGGTTGCGGTCGACGCTGCCCTTGAGGCCCATCGGGCAGCCGAACTGGCAGATGCCGCAGCCGACACAAGCGGGGGCGTTGCGCGAGATGAAGTCGCCTTCGAACCCGAGCGCCTCGGCGCCCTGCTTGAAGAGCAGCGAGTGGGTCTTCGCCTGATCAGGGCGCGTCTTGGTGACGCCGATGGCGCGCTCGACCTCTTCGAAGGTGGGCGCGAGCTCGTCGGCGTTCGCCCAGCCGATGCCGTAGTCCTTCGCCCAGGTGTCGAGCACCTTCTTCGGAGTGCGGAAGCAGATGGCTGCGTTGAGGAAGGTCGAGCCGCCGACGACGCGGCCGCGGGCCATGGGCAGGAAGATGTTGCCGATGGCGACGGTGGTGCCGCGCTCGGCGTAGAGGTTGCGGAGCGCCCAAGACTGCTTGGTGGCGATCTGCTGGGGCTCGTACTTGCGGCCCTCTTCGATAATGGCGACCTTGAGGCCGGCTCGAGTGAGCTGCCATGCGGCGGCGGCGCCGCCCGCGCCGGAGCCGATGATGACGACGTCGCAGGTGATGGTCTCGTCGGTGGTGAGCGAGTCGCCGGAGATCGTCTGGCCAGAAGGGAAGTCCATGGTGATCAGATGCTCTGGGGCCGGCCCTCTTGAGAAACGGGACAGCCGAGCGAGTAGCCCATGGCTTCACGAACCTGCTCGTTCTCGAAGTAGCCCATCTTGATGAAGAGGGTGAGCGAGGCGTAGGCGCCGCGTCGAAAGCGCGTGCTCGACTTCGCCCAGCTCTCGAGGACGTCGAGGCGGTCGGCCGCAGACAGCGTGCGGAAGGTGCGACCGTGACTCACGACCGTCGAGAGGTTGATCGTGCGCAAGAGGGCGCGGAAGAGGAGTTGGTTGTCGTGGTACAGCTCGGAGAGGTAGCGATCGACGAACTGCGGGACGCCGGCTTCCTTCGCGGTCATCGGCCAGTCGGGGCCGCCGGGGAAGTGGGCCTCGCACGCGGCCTCGAGCACGAGGACCTCGTCGTCGTCGAAGACCTTGTAGCCGGCGGCCGCGGGGCCGAAGCGGCCGACGGCGCGATAGACATACGTGCCGCCGGTGAGCACGACCACGCCCGCGATCCCGAGCTTGAGGAATTTTCTGCGGCTCGGCTTCTCGGTCACGAGTTACTTGTCGCGCGCACGTGACGGAAGCGCAAGTGGGTTGCGAGCCCGCTGCCGACAGATCGCGCCATGGAGGTTGTGTCTAGAATGAGGTGTGCGCAGACACTTCGCCGCAGTGCTGGTTGTGATTTGTGGCTGCTCACCGGGAACTGGAGGCGGAGGCGCTTCCGGAGGTGCTGACACGGCGGGTGGCAGCACGGCGGGTGGCAGCACGGCGGGTGGAAGCACGGCGGGTGGAAGCACGGCGGGTGGAAGCACGGCGGGTGGAAGCACGGCGGGTGGAAGCACGGCGGGTGGAAGCACGGCGGGTGGCAGCACGGCGGGTGGCAGCACGGCGGGTGGCAGCACGGCGGGTGGCAGCACGGCGGGTGGCAGCGGAGGCTCCGCCGGAGGCTTCGTGTGCACGCCAGGAGCGACGCCGACGATTCGCGTGCAGCGACTCGACGGCGGGAGCGGCAACTTCCTCGTGCACGAGCCGTTGTCGATCATCTTCGACGGACTCGATCGCTGCGCCGAGCTCGAGACGCGGTTCGAGCTCGACGACGGAGGCTACGCCTCGCGAGCCCGCTTCTCGGCCGCCGCGCAGATCGACACCGCGCGCGACGCGCCCCTCGCCGGCACGTGGACCGATGTGGATTCCGACGGGCCGTTCTGGTCGATGCTGGGCCCCCTCGGCCTACCCGTGCAGCACGACGTCCGCATCACCGCGTGGACCGACGCCGGCAGCTTCGCGAGCGCGCTCGTGGCGCGCCGCATGTACCCGGCGAACGTCACGGTGACGCCGATCAACACGAACGGAGTCGTCGGCGAGCTCTACATGCCTGCCGGCGCGGGACCCTTCGCGGCGGTGCTGACGTTCGGTGGCTCCGAGGGCGGCATCACGAACGGCCGCACCTGGGCGCGCGCGCTCGTGGCCGAAGGCGTGGCGACGATGGCGATCGCGTACTTCGGCACGACGGGAGTCCCCGCAGATCTCCACCTGATCCCTCTCGAGTATTTTCGAGCCGCGCTGCAGGTGCTGCGCGCGCAGCCGAACATCCGCACCGATCGCATCGCCATTCTCGGCAGCTCGCGCGGTGGCGAAGCAGCGCTGCTCGTCGCTTCGGCGTTTCCGAGCGAAGTGCAGGCGACGATCGCCACCGTGCCCTCGGGCTACGTCTGGCCCGCCTGGGGATACTGGACGAGCTCGTCGTGGCGTCAGAACGACGCCGGCCTCACCTTCCTGCCGTGGGGCACCGGCAGCCAGGCCCAGTACACCAACGACGCCGGCTTCACCGTCGTCATCCAGGAGCCGCTGTTCACGACGAGCCTGATGCAGGCGACGGCTCCGCAGCTCGCCGCCGCCGAGATTCCCATCGAGCGCGCCGGCGGGCCGGTGCTGATGTTCACGTCGACGGCCGACGCCATCTGGCCGTCCTGTCGCCTCGGGCAGGTCGCGTGGAATCGCCTCACCGATGCGGGACATCAGGCCACCTGGCCGCTCGATTCTTACGACTGCTTCGCTGGCTCGGGTCACGCGGTGAACCCGTCACGCGTCGGAGTGCCGATCGCTCCGCTGCTCGAGCGCAACGTCGGCGGCAACACGTTGATCGCTTCAGGCGGGAGCGCCCGCGACACGGCGCACGCATGCCGCGTGGCGCGGACGAAGACTCAGGCGCTGCTCGAGTGGTTGAAGCGCTGATTGCAGACAGGGGGCGGCAGGCTGGTGCGCGCTGTACCTAGCCTTCGGTCGCCGTCACGTCGTCGTGCGCACGGCGATGTTTGGTGATCGCAGTGCCTCGATGCTCCCGAGCGCCCTCCGAGCGTGCGACCGCAGTAGGGGCACCGTGACGTCACGGGCACTCGACGTGACAGCATTGGGTGACCCCACCGAGCCGCTCTGGCGGACGACGGAGCCGAGCGGATTTCTGAACGTCGAATGCTACTAAGATTTATGTACCATTCGACGTCTGGACATCGGCTGAGCCCAGGCGGCTCCCATGAGCGGCGAGTGCGTTCGGAGCCCCGCCGCGCTCGCACGCGCGACGTCGAACGGGGAGAGCATCGAGCTGCAGCGCTGCGCCGGCCGTTGAGCGTCGGCAGCAGCGACGCGCACGATGTGAACCGCATGCGCCGCAGAAGCCGAGCCGCATCTCGTCGAGCCGTCGGTCGCGTCGTGCGGCGCTCCTTCCCTGCGTGAGCACACCGACCGGCGGCGTCGAGACTCCGAGCCGCTTCCATCGACGCGTCGCGCGGCGCTCCTTCAGCTGCGTGAGCACACCGACCGGCGGCGTCGAGACTCCGAGCCGCTTCCATCGAGCCGTCGTGCGGCGCTCCTTCAGTTGCGTGAGCACACGACCGGCGGCGTCGAGACTCCGAGCCGCTTCCATCGAGCCGTCGTGCGGCGCTACTTCAGCTGGGCGAGCATGCCGGTGCTGTCACCGAACGCCGGCGTAGCGACCCCGAGCCCGTTGATCATCGACAGGAACAGGTTCCCCACCGGCTCTTGGGCCGTGTACCGAACGTGCCGGCCCGGAGCGACGGCGTTGCCGCCCTTGCCACCGACGACGATCGGCATGTTGAAGTGGCTGTGCGAGTCGCCGTCTTCGATCTCGCTCGAGAAGAACACGAGCGAGTTGTCGAGCACGGTGCCGTCGGGCTCCTGAATGCCCTTCAGCTTCGTCAGCAGGTACGCGAGCTGCTGAATCTCCCACTGGTTGATCTTGGCGAGGTTCGCCTGCTTCGTCGCGTCGCCGCCGTGGTGCGACATCGTGTGGTGCCCGTCGGTCATGCCGAGGAAGCGGTGCACGTAGTTGCTGCCGGCGTTCTGCAGCATGAACGTCGCGACGCGCGTCAGGTCGCACTGAAACGCGAACGCGATCAGGTCGAGCATCTGCGTCGTCTTGTCGCGAATGTCCGTCCACGCTCCGGGCCTCGCGCCGGGGGCGCACTGCGACGGCTGCTCTCCTTGAATGCGAACCTCGAGCGCGCGCACGCCGCTCAGGTACTCGTCGAGCTTGCGCTTGTCGGTCTTGCCGAGCTGACCCTGCAGCTTCGACGCGTCGTCCTTCACCGAGTCGATCACGCTCTGCTTGTAGAGCTTCCGCTTCGCGATCGCGGCGGCGGTCTGGTTCGGGTCGACGGCGCCGAAGAGCCGGTCGAACACCGCCTGCGGGTTCGTCTCTTTCGCGATCGGCTGCGTGTCCGAAGCCCACGCGACGTTCGTCGCGTACGCGCACGAGTACCCCGAGTCGCAGTCGCCCGAGTTGCCGCCGCCGTCGATGCCGAGCTCCAGCGAGCCGAAGCGCGTGTACTGCTTCACTCCGTTCGCGATGACCTGGTCGACCGAGATGCCGTTCTTGATGTTCGCTGCGGCGGTCTTGAACGGGTGCGCCGCGGTCAAGAACGCGCCAGTGCCGCTCGCGTGGTCGCCCGGGCCGTCGGGCCGCGCTGGCCGGTTCGCGAGGCCCGTGAGAATGAGCACGTCGTTCTTCAGCCCCGCATCGACCAGCGGCTGCAGCGTCGACGTCGGCGCCCACGCCGCGCCCGTCGCCGCCGGAGTCCACGCCGCCATGTGAATGCCGCACGGCACGTAGAACCCCACGAACCTCCGCGGCGGAGGCGCCGTCTGACCGAACACGCGCGTCGGCAGCATCGCCTCGAGCGCCGGCAGCGCCATCAGCGTGCCGGCTCCGCGCAGGAGCGTGCGTCGAGACAGCCGGAGGGACCGAGCCACCGTCGTGGGGCGCGAAGCGTCCCGCGTAGAGGCGACCGCCGAAGTGGCCGGGGCCCCACCCTGTTGCGGCTTCATGGCGCTTCTCCCTCGCGCTGCGTGAACGACGGGCTCGAGACCAGCGTCGTGATGAGCGCCGGCAGCCGGTAGTTGGAGTCTTTGAACGACTGGGCCGCTGCGTTCAGCCGGCACTTGTCGGCGGGCGTCACGTCGCGGCCGAGGCCGTAGATGAACAGCTGCTCGGTGAGGCAGCGCGGGAACTTCGCGTCGCCCTTCAGCACGCCCGCGAGCTCCGCGGGGCTGGTGAACGTGCGCCCGTCGGGGAGCTTGCCCGTCGTGTCGATCATGAAGCCGGCCTCGTCGGTCGTGCGCCACTTCCCGAGGTGGTCGTAGTTCTCCATGCCGAAGCCGAGCGGATCCATCGATGCGTGACAGGCCGCGCAGACCGGGTTCGTTCGGTGCGCCTCCATCTGCTCGCGCAGGCTCTTCATCGCGGTCGGGTCGGGCGTGAACGCCGGCACGTTCGCAGGAGGAGGAGGCGGCTCGGCGCAGAGCAGCTGCGACAGCACCCACTTGCCGCGCTTCACCGGGTTCGTGTGCGAGTCGTGCGACGTCACGGTGAGCGGCGATGCCAGACCCAGGAGCGTGCCGCGCTGCTTGCCGTCGACCGTGACGCGCGTGAGGGTCGCTCCGGTGCCGGTGGCGGGCAGGCCGTAGAGGGCGGCGAGCGGGTCGTTCACGAACGTGAAGTTCGCGCCGAGCAGGTCGAGCGCGCTCAGGTCTTCACGCACGAACGCCTCGAAGAAGCGGTGCACCTCTTCCTGCTGTGCGCTCTTCATCGCGTCGCTGACGAGCTGCTTGTCGGCGAGCGCGCGGCTCCACAGCCACGAGCCCGCGAAGCTCTGCACGAACGCCGAGGCCTTCGGGTCCTGCAGCATGCGCGTCACCTGCGGGCCGAGCTGGGCGGCGAGCGTGCCGTCGTCGGCGAGCGTGTCGAGCTGCGGGTCGGGCATCGAGCTCCACAGGAAGTACGAGAGGCGCGTCGCGAGCTCGTGCGCCGAGAGCGAGCGCACCGTCGCCGTGTTGCCCAGCTCGGGGCGGTACAGGAAGTTCGGCGACAGCAGCACCGCCTGCACGGCGAGCTCGAGGCCGACGCGCACGGTGTCGCCGTTCGTGCGCGCGAGCGTGACGAGCCCGAACAGCTTGTCGACCTCGGCCTGGGCGACGGGCCGGCGCCAGGCGCGGCGCGCGAACTTCGACAGCACGTCGCGCACGCACGCGTCGCCGCTGTTCGGGTCGCAGAAGAGCAGCTTCGCGTTCGCAGGCTGCGTCACCGAGCCGGGTCGCGTCACCTCGACGAACTCGACGATGAGGTTCCGGTCGTTCGGAGCCATGTAGTAGTCGTTCAGGAACTCGACCGTCACCGTGTGCGAGCCGGCGGTGACGTTGCGCTGGGCGTTGAACGACGCGGGCGCGGTCGCGGCGACGTCGTACTCCTGCACCATGGCGCCGTCGACCGAGAGCCGCATGCGCGCCGCGTCGGGGCCCGCGGCCTGCTGGTAGGCGCGCACGTTGAAGCTGAACATGCCCGTCGTCACGAAGTTGATCTGCGTCGACAGCGTGCCGTTCGAGAACAGGTTCCACGCGCCGGCGCCGGCGGCGCTGCCCGTGCTCGCCGTCATCGCGTCGCCGACGACGCGCGTCGTCTGACCTGCGACCATCTCGGCGTCGAGCACCGCCTTCGTCAGCTTCTCGGCGGCGACGCTCCACTTCTCGACGAGCAGCTCGGAGGTCGAGAGCACCTCGCCGAGGTTGTCGAAGCCGCGGCCGAAGTCGTCGGCGGGGAAGTCCTTCGCGGGCTTGCTCGTATCGCCGAGCAGGTCGCGAACGGTGGCGTCGTACTCCGAGCGGTTCAGGCGGCGCAGCGTGACGCGGCCCGGCTTCGCGAGGTCTTCAGCGGTGCAGGTCGGGCCCTGCGGGTTCGGGTCGTTCGGGTCGTTCGGGTCGACGATCGCGGGCCCCGGGACGGGCGTCACGATGGAGCCCGTGCAAGCGGCGAAGAAGACGCAGAGAAGTGTCGTTGAGGGTCGCACGCGAGGTGGCCGGGCAGGAGCAAGCGCTGCTCCAGCTGTGGCGAGCGGGATTCCGACAGGTTGCAGGCAGAAAGACACCCTAAAACGGCCGATCATCCACGCCTCCCCACACCACCTGTGAACTGCAGTGGGCAGTGGCGTAGGGCTCAGCGCTCGGAGCCGAGCATCACGGCGGCGAGGTGCGCGGCCTCGACGGTGTCGCCCTTCACGGCGAGCGAGACGGCGTCGATGACCTCGCGCAGCTCGAAGACGTTGCCGGGCCAGCGGTGCTCCTGCAGCTTGCGGAGCGCCGAGTCGCTGAACTTGAGCGGGTGCCGGTTCTTCTCGGCGGCCTCTTGCAGGAAGGCGCGCGCGAGCAGCGGCACTTCGCGCGGTCGGTCGCGCAGCGGAGGGAACCAGAGCATCGTCTCAGAGAGCTTCGCGAACAGGTCGCCGCGGAAGCGCCCCGACTTCACCTCGAGCTCGAGGTCCTTGTTCGTGCCGCACAGCACGCGCACGTCGATGGGGCGGCGCAACGCGTCGCCGACGCGCACGACGGCCTGCGTGTTGAGGGCCTCGAGCAGCCTGCCCTGCACGTGCGGCGAGAGCTGATCGACGTCGTCGAGGAACACGGTGCCGCCGCTGGTCGACTCGAGCACGCCGGGGCCCGAGGCGGGGCGGCCGGTGAACGTGCTGCGCTCGTAGCCGAAGAGCTCGGCCTCTTCCATGTCGTCGGGCAGCGAGCCGCACTTCACGGTCACGAGCCGCTCGAGCGCGCGGCCGGCCCAGTGGTGAATCGTGCTCGACGCCGTCTCTTTGCCGGTGCCGGGCTCGCCGCAGATGAGAATCGGGCGATCGCTGGTGGCGGCGCGCTCCATGAGGTCGTAGAGGCGCAGCATCGCGGGGTCGGCGACGAAGACGATCTGCTCGCCGACCACCAGCTGCTTGTACGCGACGCGCGCCTCGCCCACCTCGCGCGGGTCGAGGTGCCGCGCCGCGCCGAGCGCCGACAGCAGCAGCGTCTCGAGGTCGATGCCGTCGCCGGGCGAGAACGCGAGGCCCACGCGCAGCGGCACGCCGGGCAGCGCCGCCAGCACGCGCTTCGCGTGGTCGCGGCCGCCGTTCTCGTCGGCCTCGGGCAGCGCGCAGACGAGCTCGGTGCTCGAGAGCCACGCCGCGAAGTCGGTGCGCCGGAAGCAGCGGTACAAGGTCGAGTTGAGCAGCGCACGCTCGGGCGGAGGCTCGATGACGAGCGCGCACACCGAGAGCGGCCGCCCGTAGCGCAGCGCGCGCTCGAGCTCCTCGTCGAGGCGGCGGCGAAACGACGGCCCGTCGTGCATCGGGTCGTTCGGGAAGCGCCGCGGCGGAGCGTGCAGCACGAGCGTCGCCGACGCGATGGTGAGCACGTCGCCCGTCGCCAGCGGCGTCGCCCCGCTGACGCGCTCGCCGTTCACGAGCGTGCCGTTCGCCGAGCCGAGGTCGAGCAGGCGAACCCCGTTCGCGTCGGCCTCGATGCGCGCGTGCGTGCGCGACGCCGAGCCGTCTTTCAGCCGCACTTCGCAGGTGTCGCCGCGGCCGATGGTCGCCTGGCCCAGGTCGGGCAGGTCGACCTTGCGCGACGAATGGCCCTCGAAGACGACCACGTACCGGGAAGACACGGCGCACCGCTTAGCATTGAACGGGGTCGCGGTATCTGCTCTGGTTTTTGCCGGTGCAACCCCCGACACCCGAGCAGCTCAAGGCTGCGATCGAGAGCTTGAGCCGCATTCGCTCGCTGGAGCTGCCGCCCGACTCCACCGGAGGCCGCACGCTGTTTCACCGCGGTCAGGGCGCTGACCTCGCGACGCGCGTCGACGCCGACGGCAAGGTCACGCGGCACGAGCTGTTCTGCTTCGGCCAGTACCTGATGTGGACGAAGAGCGGCATCAAGAGCGGCGCGGCCCCCGACGGCACGGTCGAGCAGCTCGTCTCGCGGGGCGACGGCCCGGCGACGAGCATCGCGTTCGACGCCGACGCGAACGTCACGGCGCAGCGCACGGCCGACGTCAGCAAGGCGCTCGTCGACGTGAAGACGTTCGACCCGGTGCTCGAGCACCTCAAGCGCATCATCGCCGACGGGGTCACGGCGAACCTGTCGGTCACGCGCACGCAGCACGCCATCGACATGGAGGCGCTGCGCAACGAGGCCGAAGAGTCGCAGCGGCTCGAGCTCAGGCGGCGCAAGAAGGCCCAGACCGCGGTGCTGGTCGTGTTCGGCGTCATGTTGCTGCTCGCGTTCGGCAGCATCACCGCGTGGATCGTGACGCGCTGAAGAGGCCTAGAACGTGAAGCCGAGGCCGCCGGCGAGGCCGCCCGGCACCGGAGCGAGGGCGAAGCCGCGGAAGCGAACGCCGCGCGCGGCGTCGAGGATCTCGGTGCGGTTCGCGTCGAGGGGCGCCGAGCGCGCGCCGAGCCCGAGCAGCACCGCGCCGGTCACGACCATGCTGACGCCGACGATCGGCCACGTCACGATGTTGATCCCCGTGCACGCGCCGCTGAAGGGCCCGCACGTGAGCGCGATCGCCCACAGCGACGCCGCGACGACGGCGCCCAGCGGCACGAGCGCTGCGCCCGTCGGTGTGTACCAGCGGGGCGCGACGTGCTTGAGGCGCACCTGCGCGGTGAGGTGGGGCACCACGAGCTGCGCGTCGACGTCTCCCGTGCCTTCTGCCTGAACGCGCGTCGGCCCGGGCTTCAGCACGAGCGTGCAGGGCGTCTTGCACGACTGCGAGCCGACCTTCACCGTGTATTCCTCGTCGCCCTCGTACGCGAGGAAGTGAACCTCGACGGCGTCGCGGCGCACGGGCCAGGGCGTCACTCCGATCGGCGGCGGGGTCGGCTCGGCCTCTGCGGCTGAGATGACCGCCAGCAAGGTCAGCATCATGGCGGCGAGCTTACACACGCGCTCGCGTGCGCGGGGCGCGATGCGGGAGCGCGCACCTTCTGGCTCGTGAGGGCGAGGGTCACCTCGAGCGCGGCTGCACGATGCTCCACACATGTGAGCCCGGGGAATAGTAGAGACCGCGCCATGCGCCTCGCCCTCGCGGTGCTCTTCTCACCGGTCGCTGTCGCCGCCGCACCGCTGCACGCGCGGGCGACCCTCTACCACTTCAACGTGCAGTACGTGGCCGGCGGCATGGAGCGCTTCCCCGACGGCGTCTCGCGCGACCCCGCGTTCGACATGACCGAGGCCGAGGTCGAAGACGCCATCATTCGCGAGTCGTTCGCGCCGCTGCTCGACGTGCTCGAGGTGCACCCGCGCTGGCACGTCGACCTCGAGCTGCAGGGGCTCATGATCGAGGTGATGGCGGCGCGCCACGCGCCGACGCTCGATCGGCTGCGGCGGCTCGCGAAGCGCGGGCAGGTCGAGGTGGTGAGCTTTCACTACTCCGACCAGCTGTTCCTCGCGTACCCGAAGCGCGACCTCGTGCGCTCGGTCGAGCGCAACCGGCGCGTCTTCGAGGCCCACGACATTCCGCTCTCGCCCGTCGTGTTCACGCAGGAGGGCCAGTTCAACGAGGGCATGCTGAAGGTGATGGCCGAGCACGGGTGGTCGACCGCGGTGATGGCCAACAACCTCTACGACTGGCAGTACGTGGCGCCGCCGCCGTCGCGCTTCATGACGAAGCACGGCGTCGACGTGGTGCTGAACGGCGGCGGCACGTTCGGCGACCTGACGGTCGACTGGTCGGGGCCTGGCGACGGCGAGCTGATCGTGACCGGCAACACGAGCCCGTACCTGGGCCGCAACGGCTTCAAGCGCGTCGAGGAAGAGGTCGCGAAGTGGGAGGCCGAGCTCGCCGCCGACGAGGCCGCCGGCAAGAAGCTGCTCACGGTGAGCGAGCTCGTCGCCGAGGCGAAGGCGCGCGGCACGTTTCCCGAGATGCCGCACGTGCTCGACGGCACGTGGCGGCCCAAAGACACGAAGAACCTCGCGAGGTGGATGGGCACGCTCGGCGGCCTGTTCGACCTCATCGTCACCACCGAGCGCGACGACCTCGTGCTCACGACGAACGTGCAGGCGTCGCTCGACGTCGCCGCGTGCGAGGCGGTGGTGGCGTGGGCGGCGTCGAGGCCGGGGCACGCGGCGCGCCTGAGCGACCTCGACACCGCCGCGCGCGAGCTGATGCTCGCCGAGGTGTCGGACTCGACGGGGTGGACTCCGTGGCTGGGCGAGGTGCAGTACTCGCTCGCGCACGCGAAGGCAGCGCGCGAGGCGGCGAAGCGGTGCATCGACGCTCCCGAGCTGCGCGGGCCGGCGCGCCGCCGCGTCGACGTGAAGACGGGCGACGTCGTCGAAGACGCCGCGAAGCTCGAGCCGCTCGCCGGCACGAACGTCGAGCCGCCGCTCGAGGTGCGCATCGACGCGCCGGGTCGCGAGGTGACGAAGGAGTGGACCCAGCTCGCTCCGGGGCGCTTCGAGCTCGTGGTGGCGGCGTCGGCCGGCACGCTCAAGAACGACCACCGGCTGCTCTCGGTGACGTTCCCGATGGGCTTCGAGCGCATCGTGTACTCGCCGGCGCTCGACGAGGGCACGCTCGTCGACCTCGAGGCCGCGCAGTTCGAGCCGGGGCTGCAGCAGACGATTCCCGCTCCGAGCGGCCTCGTCGGCCTGGGGCCGTCGCGCTTCGTGGTGAAGGACACGCGCACCGTGCACGTCGCCGCGCTGTTGCGCGCGGGGGCGCGCGAGCTCGAGTTTCGCGACGAGACCCTGCTCGTGAGCGAGACCGTGCGCTGGCGGTTCGAGGTGGTCGACGGCGACGGCGCGACCGCGATGGCGGCCGCGAACGACGTGAACGTGACGCCGGCGCTCGAGTACGAGCTCGAGGCGAAGCCCGCGGGGGCCTGCAGCACCGGCGGAGGCGGCCTGTGGCTCGTCGCGGCGCTCGTCGTGCTGCGCCGCGGCTCGCGCCGGCGTCAGCGCGCAGCCGCGGTCTAGCAGCGCCGAACGGGTTACCTGAGCGTACTGCGGCGAACGAGCCTCTCGCTGCGCCGGGCAGGCTCGTCACTGCGCTCCTCACGGGGCTGACCAGCACAGCTCCGGTGCTCGCTTCTCGCGTGCCCGGCTCGCGTCGGTCTCGTTCGCCTCGCGACGGCCCGGTAACCTGTTCGGTGCTCTCTAGTGGCGCTTCGGGCGCGCCGGCTTCACGAGGCCGTACTGCTCGGGCCAGGGAATCGTGTCGACGCCTTCGGCCTGCGCGTGGCGGTGCGTGAGGTACGGGTCCGACAGGTGCCCGCGCGCGAGCGCGACGAGATCGGCGCGGCCGGCGGCGAGCACGGTGTTCGCCTGGTCGGCGCTCTGAATCATGCCGACCGCGATGACGGGGATGCGCGCGCCGTAGCGCACGGCCTCGGCGAACGGCACCTGGAACATGCGGCCGTACTGCGGCTTCTGCTCGAAGACGTTGCCGCCCGACGAGACGTCGATGAAGTCGCAGCCGTGGGCCTTGAGCGCCTTCGCGATCTCGACGGCGTCGTCGACCTGAAGGCCCTGGTCGCCCATCCAGTCGTGGGCCGAGATGCGCGCTCCGAGCGGCCGGTCGGCGGGCCACGCCTCGCGCACGACGTCGAGCACCTCGAGCGGGAACTTCAGCCGCGCCTCGAGCGAGCCGCCGTACGCGTCGGTGCGCTGGTTCGACAGCGGCGAGAGGAAGCTCGAGAGCAGGTACCCGTGCGCCAGGTGCAGCTCGAGCAGGTCGAAGCCCGCCGCCGCCGCCCGCACCGCCGCCGCGCCGAAGTCGAGCCGCACCTTGCGCAGGTCGGCCGCGTCCATCGCCTTCGGCGTGTGCGACCCTCTCACGAACGGAATCGCCGAAGGCCCGACCGTCTGCCACGCGCCTTCGGAGGCCTTCAGCGAGCCGTCGCCCTCCCACGGCAGGCGGCAGCTGCCCTTGCGACCCGCGTGCGCGAGCTGCATGCCGATGCGCGCGTTCGAGTGCTCGTGCACGAAGCGCACGATGCGCAGCCACGCGGCGCCCTGCTCGTCGTTCCACATTCCGGCGCAGCCGTGCGTGATGCGCCCCTCGGGCGACACGTCGGTCATCTCGGTGAAGACGAGCCCGGCGCCGCCGACCGCGCGCGAGCCGAGGTGCACGAGGTGCCAGTCGTCGGGCACGCCGTCTTTCGCCGAGTACTGGCACATCGGCGACACGACGACGCGGTTCGGCAGCGCCAGCCCCTTCAGCTTCATCGGAGCGAACAGCGGCGGCGGCGCCGTGCCGTCTGAGTTGAGCGCCGTGTCGTGCTCGGTCGCGAACCACGCGTCGACCTTCGCGACGAGCTGCGGGTCGCGCAGGCGCAGGTTCTCCCACGTGATGCGCTTGCTGCGCGTCATCAGGTTGAACGTGAGCTGCTCGGGCGGTTGGCCCATGTAGCGCGCCGAGGTCTCGAACCACTCGAGGCTCGGCTGCGCGGCCTTCTGAATGCGGTCGACCTCGGGGTGCCGCACCGCCTCGTAGGCCTGCAGCGCGCGCGCCACGTCTTGCGTGCCGTGCTTCACGAACTGGGCGGCGAGCTCGATGGCGTCTTCCATCGCGAGCTTGGTGCCGCTGCCGATCGAGAAGTGCGCCGTGTGGGCGGCGTCGCCGATGAGCACGACGTTGTCGTGCACCCACCGCTCGCAGCGAATGGTGGGGAACGTGCGCCAGATGCTCTTGTTCGCGAGCAGCCGGTGGCCCTTCAGGTCGCCCTCGAAGAGCTTCTCGAGGAAGGCGACCGAGTCGCCCTCGCTCATGACGTCGAGGCCGGCCTTCTTCCAGACCTCTTCGCGCGCCTCGACGATGAAGGTCGACAGCCCCGTGCCCCCTGTGGCGCCGGCCTCGAACGGGTACGCGTGCACCTGGAACAGCCCGTGCGGCGTCTCTTTGAAGATGAACGTGAAGGCGGTCAGCGGCAGCGTGGTGCCGAGCCAGCTGAACTTGCACTTGCGCCAGTCGATGTTCGGCTTGAAGGCGTCGGCGTACTTCTCGCGCACGGGGCTGTGCACGCCGTCGCAGGCGACGACGAGGTCGGCCTTCGGCAGCGGAGCGGCGGGCAGCTCGCGCGAGAACTCGAGCTTCACGCCGAGCGAGGCGGCGCGCTGCTGCAACAGGAGCAGGAGCTGCCGCCGCGAGAGGCCGCAGAAGCCGTGCCCGGTCGAGGTGGTGCAGGTGCCGCGGTAGAACGTCTGAATGTCGTCCCAGTAGACGAAGCGGCGCTCGATCTCGAGGTAGCTCGGCTCGTCGGCGACCCGCAGGTTTCCGAGGGTCTCGCGCGAGAACACGACGCCCCAGCCGAACGTGTCGTCGGGCTTGTTCTTCTCGGTGACGGTGATGTCAGAGTCGGGGAACGCCCTCTTCATCAAGATGGAGAAGTACAGGCCCGCAGGCCCGCCCCCGATGCAGGCGATCTTCATGCTTTGGAGCATAATCAAACGCAGTGCTCTGGCCCCTCGTCATCCTCGCGGCCGCGCCTGCTCTTCCCGTGAGGCCCGACGGCACGGCGACGCTGGCGCCGGGGGTCTCGCTCAGGCTCGAGCGGCTGTGCCGGGGCGCGTGCGTCGACCTGCCGGTGACGAAGACGAGCGCGGACCTCGCGGGCGACGTCACCGTCGAGCACGCGCACGGCGTGGTCGAGACGTTCACGCGGCGCGGCGCCACGGTCGAGCAGACGTTCGTGGTGCAGGGCGGCCCGATGTGCCACGGCGACGTCACGCTCGAGCTGGCCGTGACGGCGCGCGAGGTGCGCCCTTCGCCGCTCGGCCACGCGCTCGTCTCGCCGAGCGGCGCGACGCTCACGTACGGCCGGGCGTTCGTGGTGCGGCCGGGCGGCGAGAAGGTGCCGATTCGCACCGAGCGCACGGCGAGGGGCCTGACGCTGCGGGTGCCTGCGCGGCTCGCCGACGCCGCCGGCGCGTGGCCGATGGTCATCGACCCCGAGATCTCGGGCACTCCGCTGCCGCTCGACGCTCCCCTCACGAACGCGATGGCTTACTTTCGCGAGCCGGGGCCGCAGGTGACTCCGCGCCTCGCCGCCGGCCCGTCGGCGGGCGCGTACTACGTCGTCTGGGTCGACCTGCGCGAGCGCGAGGGGCCGGCCATCTGGGGCAGCGCGGTCAACGGCGGCGCCAACACCGCGCTGAACCTCGTCTCGCCGCTCGGCGTCGAGCTGTCGCCGCCACAGCCGGGCGTCTACCAGTCGCCCGCGGTCGACGCGTTCCTCGGCTCGACGAGCGGGCAGCAGGGCTACCTCGTCGTCTGGGAGAACCCGCTCAACGCCACCATCTTCGCCCGGCGCGTCACCTTGAACGGCGCGCCGATCGACGCGGCGCCTCGGGTGCTCGCGAGCGCCGGCCGCTTTCCCTCGGTGGCCTGCCTCGCCTCGCGCTGCCTCGTCGCGTGGGTCGACGGCAGCGGAGCGGCCGGCTGCGAGGTGACGATGCAGACCGACGGGGGCATGCTCATCGGCTCGTCGCGGGTCACGAACCAGCCGGCGCGCTGGGTGAGCCTCGCGGCCGTGCCCGAGCTGCGCGGCTTCGCGGCGGCCGTGATGAGCATCGACTCGAGCGACGCCGGCACGGTGACGGCCGTCTACCTGAGCGACGGCGGGCTCATGCCGGTGCTGGTGGGAACCGGAGCGAACCACGACACGCCGCCGGCCATCGCGCACGGTGATGCGGGCACGGCCATCGCGTGGCTCACGCCGGCGATGAATGGTCAGGTCGTCTCGCTCGCCGTCACCGTCCCGCCGGGGGCGCTGGCGCTGGCGCCCTTCCCCGTGATGGGCAGTTTCGCCGCCGTGACGCCGGCGCTCGCGGCGCGCGGCTCCGAGTACCTGGTGTCGTGGTCGGAGCTCGACCTCTTCGGGGCCGCGTCGCTGCGGCACGTGCGCTACGGCGCCGGCGGGCCGTCGCTGTTTCCCGGGACTCCGGCGGCGGGCACCTTCGAGCTCTTCCCGTCGAGCGCGCTGCCCCGCGCCGGAGTCGACCAGGCCGTCGTCGCGCACCAGCAGACGCGCGGGGGCTTCGCGCTGCACGACATCGTGCTGCAGCGGTTCGACGGGACGGGCGTCGCTCCTGCACAGGAGCTCGTCGTGTCGCGCTCGGCGAACACGCAGGCAGAGCCCGCGGTGCTCACGACCGACGCGGGGCTCTTCCTGATGGCGTGGGTCGACACGCGGCGGGCCATCATCGACTCGCCGTCGTCGATCGCGATCGCCGAGGTCGAGCCTGCCGACCTCACCGTGCGGCCCGTCATCATCGACACGCTGGGCTTCGCGCCCGACTGGCCCGCGCTCGCCCCGCTGCAGGGCCGCCAGCTGCTCGTGTGGAAGGACCACGCCGGCGCCGTCTTCGCGCTGCGCCTGAACGGCAAGACGGCGGTCGACACCCTGCCTACGGAGCTGTCGGCCGGCGCGCAGAGGGTCGACGCGCTGACCGAGCCTTCGGTGGCGAGCTCGGGGCCGAGCGCCACGGTCGTGTGGGCGGGGCAGGGCGGGCTGTGGCTGCGTCGCGTGGGCCCCACGGCGCTGCCCGACCCCACGCCCACGCAGTTGGTGGCGCCCGACGGCGGCGCCGAGTTCGCGCGCGTGGCGTGGGACGGTACGTCGTACGTCGTCGTGTGGAACACGCGCGGCGAGCCGAAGCGGCTCATGTCGACGACGGTGAGCGGCACGCAGGTCGCGCCGGGTGCGGTGTTCGCCGACAGCACGTCGGACCAGGTTCGGCCGGCCGTCGCGTCGGACGGGAGGGGCCGCACGTTCGTGGCGTGGTCGCAGGCGTCGGGCGGCAACCAGTACAAGCTCATGGGGGTGGTGCGCGAGTCGGCGCAGATGATCTCGCCGACTCCGTTCGTCATCGCGCCGAACACGGCGCCGCCCGAGCGGCAGCACATGAACGCGCTGTTCGACGGCGACAAGTTCCTGCTCACGTACGTGGGGGCCTCTGCGCTCGACGTCGCGAGCATCTCGCTCGACGGCCAGCTGCTTTCAGCGAGCAGCGTGATGCTGCCTGGCGCGGGCCCGCCGAGGGGTCGCAACCCCGCCATCGCGACGCTGGCGAGCGGCGAGGGCGTGCTGCTCTACGACGACTACATCGGGCTGGGCGCGTCGGTCGCGACGACGCGCGTCTTCATGCGGCGCATCACCGTCGAGCGCGACGGCGGCGTGTTCGACGCGGGAGCGCCCGACGGCGGCACGAAGCCCTCGGACGGCGGCACGAAGCCCTCCGTGCTCGACCTGCCCGGGCCCCTGACGGTGAGCTGCACGCTGGCGCTCGAGCACCGGTTCGAAGCCGCAGTCGCCGGCGACTGGAAGGTGCTCGAAGGGCCGGGCGTCATCGACAGCCTGGGCAACTACACGTGGCAGCCCAAGAGAGACGAGGTGGGCACGTACACGCTGCGGCTGTCGAAGGGCGCGAGCGAGGGCGCGACCACCATCGTCGTCGACTGCCCGGCTCGGATGCTGAGCTTCGGGAGCCAGTCGTGCGGCGGGTGCGGGGCGTCGGGCCTCGGGCCGCTGGCGCTGCTGGCGCTGCCGCTGCTCGGCCGCCGCCGGCGGCTGGCGCTCTTGCTGGGGCTTCTGGGTTGCGGGCGCACGTCGTTCTACGACGGCGGCAACGGCGCGGTGCCGCCGCCCTCGCCGCGGCCGGCGCCGTACTGCGGCGACGGCACGAAGGACGCGACCGAGGCCTGCGACGACGGCGACACCGACGCGACCGACGAGTGCCTGCCCGACTGCACGCTCGCGCGCTGCGGCGACGGCGCGGTGCGGGTGGGGGTCGAGGCGTGCGACGACGGGAACACCGTCGACGGCGACGCGTGCACGAACCGCTGCGCGCTGGGTACGTGCGGCAACGGGCGCATCGACCCTGGCGAGCCGTGCGACGACGGCAACGCAGACGACACCGACGCGTGCTCGAGCAGGTGCCTGCCCGCGAAGTGCGGCGACGGCCACGTGTTCGCGGGCCACGAGGCGTGCGACGACGGCAACGGCTCGAGCACCGACGACTGCACGACGGCGTGCGAGGCCGCGCGGTGCGGAGACGGCTTCACGCACGCGGGGGTCGAGAAGTGCGACGACGGCAATGGCGTCGACGACGACTTCTGCACGAACGCGTGCGCGCTGCCGGTGTGCGGCGACGGCCGGCGGGCGGGCGGCGAAGAGTGCGACCTGGGCGCGATGAACGGCGATCGGCCGGCCTTCCTCATCTCGCAGCCGTCGGGCACGCGCATCGCGACCGACGCGCTGGTGCGCGCGAAGACGGCGGTGGTGTTCTACGACTACCGCTCGGCGTCGAGCCACACGGGCCTCGAGCGGGTGGGCGAGAGCCGCATCTACCTGTACGTCGACTCGGGCACGGGCCGGCTGTCGCTGGTGCTGACGCACGGCATCGACCTCGACTCGTCGGGCGAGCGCCAGCCGATGTCGACGGTGAACATGGACATCACGGGCCTGCCGAGCGCCGTCACGCTCGACGTCATCGACGACCCGAACCTGCAGCCGGCCGAGGCGTCGAAGTCGGGCGCGACGGCGACGGGCCGGTGGAACTTCACGAACAACAGCGACGGCATGGTGCTGGGCGGGCTGCCGTTTCCCGGGGTGTGGCGGGTGACGGTGACTCCGCAGTTCACGGCGGGCATCACGACGTGGGGCTGGGTGAAGCAAGACGCGGTGCGAATTCCGCTGAAGACGAACGAGCCCATCACCATCGAGGCGTTCGACACCTCGACGTTCTGCGGCACCGACTGCAAGGTGCCCCGCTGCGGCGACGGCAAGTTCCAAGGTGGCGAGGTCTGCGACGACGGCAACACGACCGGCGGCGACGGGTGCGCCGCCGACTGCAAGTCACTGCGGTGACTTCTTCAGGTCGGTGCGCACGTCCCACAGCTCGGGGAAGAACGTGAGGTCGAGCGCCTTGCGCAGGAAGCCGACGCCGCTCGAGCCGCCCGTGCCGGTCTTGAAGCCGATGATGCGGTGCACGGTCTTCATGTGGCGGAAGCGCCAGAGCTGAAAGCGCTCTTCCACATCAACGAGTTTTTCGCACATTTCATACGCATCCCAATGTGCGTCAGGTTTTTCATAAATGCTGCGAAATACGTCTTGAACGGCGGCGCTCTTTTCGTACGGCTGTGAGAAGTCGCGCTCGAGGCGGTCTTGGGGAATCGGGAAGCCGGTGCGGGCGAGGTAGCGCAGGAACTCGTCGTAGAGCGAGGGGGCCTCGAGGCGGGGCTTGAGCCAGTCGTGCACCTCGGGGCGGTTGCGAAACGGGAGGAGCGACTGGGCGTCTTTGTTTCCGAGGATGAACTCGATGGCGCGGTACTGCCAGCTCTGGAAGCCGCTGGCGCGGCCGAGGGTGTCGCGGAACTCGAGGTACTCGGTGGGGGTCATGGTCTCGAGCACGCTCCACTGCTCGAAGAGCATTCGCTGAATGTGGGCGACGCGGGCGAAGATCTTGAAGCTGGGCTCGAGCTGCGAGGCCTTCACGAAGGCGACCGCGGCGTCGAGCTCGTGGAGCATGAGCTTCATCCACAGCTCGCTGGTCTGATGCTGAATGATGAACAGCATCTCGTCGTGGTGCGTACTGCGCGGGTGCTGCGAGTCGAGCACCCGGTCGAGCTCGAGGTACTCGCCGTAGCTGCTGCCCTTCTCGAGCTCCGTGTGGATGCCGCTTTCGAATTCGCGCCGATTCATTGTGTCATCGTCTAACTTTCGGGCTCATGGGGCTCAAGCGCTGGTTGATCGGCGTTTCGCTGTCCGTCGTGTGCTGGGCGTGCAAGAACGAGCGGCCGCCGCCACCGCCGCCGTCGGTGCCCGCCGAGACGCCGAAGGCGGCTCCGCCGGAGCCGCCCAAGGGCGCCGAGGTGCCGGTCGAGGACCCCGACGAGAGCCCCGTGGCGTGGACGATTCACTCGGCCGACGGCAAGTCGACGCTGCGGCAGAAGCCGGCGGGGCCGGGCAAGTGCTACCTCGCGTGCACCGGGGGCGACGACAAAGAGGTCTGGTCGAGCACGGCCGCGTGCATGGGCGACAAGTCTGACCGGAAGTTCCTGGCCAACGACTGCGTTCGCACCGTGGTCATCATTCCCGCCCCGGACCGCGCCAAGGCCTGGCGGCAGGTGCACGTGATGCGCGTGTACAAGAAAGAGAAGCTCGACTACCCGGTGGTCGGCATCGCCGCCCTGCCCGACGAGAAGCTCATCAAGGGCAGCCGGTCGTGGCTGAAGGGCTGCTACGGAGTTGCCGGCGACCCGCCGCGGTACAGCGACGATGGGGCGTCGGTCGAGTACGAGCGGATTGACGGGAAGAAGGGGTCTGTGCCGCTCGTGGCCGAGAAGTAGGCCGCGGCCCTCGTGTCGGGCCACGGCCCGGCAAGGGCTCGGGGTCGGCTTTCGGGCTCGGGCTTTCGGGCTCGGGCTTTCGGGCTCGGGCTTTCGGGCTCGGGCTTTCGGGCTCGGGCTTTCGGGCTCGGGCTTTCGGGCTCGGGCTTCGGGCCTCGGGCCTCGGGCCTCGGGCCTCGGGCCTCGGGCCTCGGGCCTCGGGTTCGGGTTCGGGTTCGGGTTCGGGTTCGGGTTCGGGTTCGGGTTCGGGCTTCGGGCTCGGGCTTCGGGCTCGGGCTCTGCGGCTCAGCCCGAGTCTCGATTCAGCCTTGTGGCTACTTCTTCTTTTTGAGGTCGGCGAGCGCCTTCGCACCGGCGCGGCCGCGCGGGAGGATGACGTCTTTCACCGAGTTCGGCGGCGCGAAGTCTCTCCAGTCGGAGGGGAGCCGGCCCGTGCGGTCGAGGCTGCGGTACTTCTGGTAGTGCGCCGCGCAGTAGCCCTTGCTGCGCGCCGGGCGCTTGCACCCGATGAGGGCGCAGCCGCGGTCGTTCTGACCGTTCTCGGCGCGCGTGCGGCGACGGCCGCCGCCGCCCGCCTTGAGCGCGAGGCGACCGACCTTGAACGGGTTCGGGGGACGACCCGGGCCACGCTTACCGCCGCCGAGCGCCGCCTGGAGCTGCGAGAGCACGTTGCCCTGGCTCTGAATCTGCGCGATCGCCGCGGCCAGCGGCCCGATGGCCGTCTGCACTTCATCTCGAATCATGTCCCGAATCGCTCTGTCGACTGACATTGTTGTGTTGGCTCCCTGATGTTTAGAAACGCCGACCGCCGAATGTATGTATGAGAAAGAAGATCGCGTGTCGAGGAAACTGCGGCGCCCCCCCGGGTAGGGCAAACCCTGGGTCTCAGGGCTCGAGCGCGAGGCCCGGAGGCTCGTTGCACGGGCCCTTCGCGGCTTCCCAGATTTCAGCGGAAGCCTCGGTGATGCCCGCCGAGACGCCGCCGGCGATGAGCACGCGCCCGTCGTCGAGCAGCGTCGCGGTGTGGTGCTTGCGCGAGGTGGCGAGGTTGCCGGCCATGCACCAGCGCTGCTCGGCGACGAGGAAGCGCTGCGCGAGCGCGGTGTCGACGGCCGAGTAGGCCTCGCCGCCGGTGACGAGCACGTCGCCGTTCTTGAGCAGCACGGCGCCGAACGAGGCGTGCGCCATCGAGAGGCTGTGCTCGGCGAGCGACCACTTCGCCTCGCCCGGCTTCCAGAGCTCGGCGATGTTCGTGAGGCCGGTGGCGGCGACCCCGCCGACACAGAGCACGCGGCCGTCGGTGAGCTGGAGCAGGCCGTGGTGCTGGCGCGGCTCCGAGAGCTCGGGGCCGGTCGACCACGCGCCGTTCGACCAGCGCTCGGTCGACTGCAGCGTCTTCACCTCGCGGCCGCCGACGACGAGCACCGAGCCGTCTTTGAGCGCGACCGCGCGGTGGCCGCTGCGGGGCACGTTCATGGGCTCGAGCTGCTCCCAGCTGGAGGCGCCGGGCTTCCACGCCTCGACCGACGAGAGCGTGCCGGCCTGCTCGCGCACTCCGCCGGCGATGAGCACGCGGCCGTCGGCCAGCTTCGTGGCGGTGTGAACGTTGCGCGCCTCGTTGAGCGACGGGCCCTGCGACCACGCGTTCTTCTTCGGGTCGTAGAGCTCGGTCGAGCTCAGCGCGACGAAGCGGTCGCCGGTGTGCGCGACGCCGCCCGCGACGAGCACGGTGCCGTCGTCGAGCAGGGTCGCGGTGTGGCCGCTGCGGCCGACCTCGAGCTTCGCGGCGGGCCTCCACGCGTTCTTCTTCGGGTCGAACAGGTCGGCAGAGCCAAGCTCGGTGAGCCCCTCACGCCCGCCGACGACGAGCACGCGCCCATCTTTGAGCAGCGTCGCGGTGTGGCCGACGCGCGGCGAGCTCATCTGGCCGGCGGGCTTGAAGCGGCCCGAGCCGAGGTCCGCGGGCGCTGCAGCCAGCAGTAGAAGAAAGAGCGCGCTCAAACCTTCTTCGCCGGATTCGACGGAAGCGGAGCTCGGGGCGCGGTCGAGGGGCCTTGAACGCGCGGGCCTTCGCTGACGGCGCGGCCCGCCACCGGCGGGGCCTTCGCCTGAAGGGGCGTCGAGCTGTGCCCGAACGGCGCGGTGGCCTTCGGCGGAGGAGCCGCAGCGCGCGGCGCCTCGGCAGCCTGGGCGCTCGCGACGGCAGCGGCCGGGTCGGTCATCGACTCTTCGAGGTCGCCGCCGCGCTCGTCGCCGACGGCCTCGCGGTCGTCTTCAGAGACGACGATGACGCGGTCGCCGGCCTCGAACGTGACGCTGTCTTTCTGCGGCGGGTTGATGAGCGGCACGTTGTTCTTGAAGTGGCCGATGGCGACCTCGCCGCGGGTGCGGGCGACCTTCTGCACCGTCAGCCACGGGGTGGCCTCGCCGAGCGTCGCGTAGCACTCGGCGCGCTTCAGGTAGACCTCGTTGCCGTCGGAGTCGAACAGGTCGGCGAACACGGCGTTGAGCTCGCGGCGCTCGGAGATCTGGGTGAGCAGCATCGACGTCATCTCGCTCGACACGACGAAGTCCGAGCCGTAGCCGGCCTCGACGAGGTCCTTCGTTCGCGGGTCGAGAATCTCGCTGATGATGCGCGGCTTCTTGTCGCCGAACGACTCGAACAGGTTGCGCAGCAGCAGCACGGTGATGACGGTGCGGGCGTCGGACTCGTCGCCGGGCAGCGAGGTGTCGGCGATGATGAGCGCGCAGACGAAGTCGGGGCTCGCGACGCGCTTGAGCGCCTCGGGGTGCGTCGGGTCGCCCTCGACGTACTTGAGCTTCAGGTTCTTGAGGGCGCCGACCTCTGACTTGATGAACTCGGCGAAGCCGTCTTTCTCTTGCCCGGGCATCAGCCAGGCCTCGGAGCCGGGCAGCACGTAGTTGTCGAACTCGCGGAGCATGTCGGCGAGCTTGGGGCTGGTGCCGCAGACGAGCATGCGCTCGGCCTTGCGCGCGATGGGCGTGGCGCCCGCGAACGACTCGGGCACCGAAGGCTCGGACCCCTCGGCGTTGAGGCCGAACGAGTCGTCGTCTTCGGCGATGACGAGCAGCTCGTCGGTGGCCTCGAGGAGGAAGTCTTCGGGCGGGTTGAGCGTGATGGCCTCGGGCACGCCCTCTTTCGCGGGGCGGCGAACGCCGACGACGACGGCGTCGCGCATGCGCCACTGGGCGACCGAGAACGGCTGGCCGCCGAGCTCGGGGAAGCCGTGGAAGTAGAACTCGCTGCCCTCGTACGAGAGCAGGTCGCGGTAGACGGCAGAGAGGCCGCTCTGGCGGGCGGTCTGCACCATGAGGCGGCTCAAGGTCTCTTCCATCGCGACGACCTCGACGCCTCCGCCGCCGAGCTGCTCGATGACGCTCTTGCGCGAGCCGTCGATGAGCTCGACGACGGCGTGGTTCGCCGAGAGCGCGCCGGGAATGCGGCGCAGCGCGAGCAGCGTCTTGATGGCGCCCATGTCGGCGGCGCCGGCGTTGTCTTCGTTTTCGGCCTCGTCGGTGTCTTGCGACAGCACGATGATGCTGCGGGCGCGGCCGGCGCCGACCTTGCGCAGCTCGGCGGGGTCGTACGGCGAGCCCTGGCGCACGACGACGCGGGTGGTGAGCATGTCGCCCATGCGCTCGCGCACGGTGTTCTCGACCTCTTCCTTGTCGACGAGCGAGAGAATGACGACCGAGGCGTGGGCCTGGTTCGAGTTCGCCTCGCGCAGCTCTCGCAAGATGGGAAAGACCTTCTCGCCGTAGCCGAGAATCAGCGTGTGCCGGTTGTCGATGACGGGGCTCTTGCCCTTGCGCAGGTCGTCGAGCTTGTCGCCGATGGTCGACGACATGAGGCCGATGAGCAACGCGACGACGCCGACGCCGCAGAGGGTGGTGAAGATGGCGAGCAGCGCGACGATGGCGCCCTTCGAGTCGTCGTCGCCCATCGTGCCGGCGTCGAAGACGCGCGTGGTCGCCCACCAGTAGCCCTGGAAGATGCCCATCGCGTTCTTCTTGACCAGCTTCTGCTGGAGCGCCTTGCCCTGGTTGCCGAACTTCTCGAGGAAGGCGACCGAGATGCGGCCGTCGGCGGGGTTCTCGAGGGCCTGCTCGATGGCCTCTTTGATGGGGGCCTCGAGGGTGGTGTCGCCCTCGAGCAGCTCTTTGACGTCGTCGACGGCGACGGTCTCGGTGTCGACGGGCATCAGGAACTTCACGATGACCGCGTTGAAGCTGATCAGGAGGAACGAGATGAGGAAGAGCCCGAGGAAGCGAGCGGCGGGGCTCCACGAGAGGAACCGGTCGACCTGATAGCGGATCTTGTCGCCGGTCGTCGGGCTGTCGGGGGGCGGCGAATCGACTTTGGGGGCGGTTTCTGAGTCGGCCATAGGGCGGGGTGACCATAGCTCAACACTTGAGCGGGCTGTCGTGAGCACTTACGGTGCGGCTGTGCTGCTTTTGCTGCTGGTCTTGAGCGCCGAGCCCGCCGCTGCCGACGACAAAGAGCCTCCGCTCGTCTTCTTCTTCGAGGCCGAGGGCGGCAAGCGCGTGCCGGTCGAGCTGGACAAAGCGTTCAGCCCGGCAGAGCTGGGAAAGTCGGCGACGCTGAAGGTCGAGCCGCACCGGAAGTTCGCGTACGCCGGCGTCGAGTTCGAGTACCCGCGCGAGTACGGCTTCGAGGCGGCGGGCGACGGGCCGTTCGCGTCATGGACGCTGTCGGGCAACGACGCGAAGGTGATGGTGCATCGGTACAAGGGGCAGAAGAAGGCAGAGACGGTGCACAAGGCCGTCATCGCCGAGGTGCAGAAGGCCTACGGCGGCAAGGCGAAAGAGTCGGCCGCGACGCTGACCGCTGGAGGCCGCACGCTCGAGGGCACGCGGCTCGAGGTCGAGGTGATGGGCACGTTCATCGTGCAGGAGCTGTTCCCGGTGAAGTCGGGCGGCGACGTGGTCGAGCTGATCATCCAGGACTCGCCGAAGAAGCCGACGGAGCCGACCGCCGAGCGCGCGCGCACGGGCAAGCTGCTGGTCGACACGCTGAAGCTGCCGCCGCCTGCGAAGTAGCTCAGCCCGCGGCGAGCCAGCCGACGAAGACGAACGCGAAGGCCGAGACCTCGGCGGCGATGAGCGTGAGCATGAACGCGAGCATGACCGCGTTCGGAAGCGTGGCGCCGCCGAGCCGGTGCGGGCGCTGCAGCTGGTTGTCGGTGTCGCGCAGCGCTCCGTGCACCACGTAGCCGAGCACCGAGACGGCGAAGAAGACGACCAGCACGATGCAGGCGGCGAGGTTGGTGGCGTCGCTGAACGCGCTCTTCGCGACGAACGTGCCGATGAGCGCGCACGCGAACGCGTAGAGCAGGGCGGCCCGGTGCGCGACGTCGACGTAGACCGGCGCCTTCGCGTCGGCGCTGCGCGCGATGCCGGCGTACTTCCAGGCTCCGGTGAGGAGGCCCGTGAGGAAGAAGCTGCCTGCCGCGGTGAGTGAAAACGTCTGTGCCGTCATGCGCGCAGCGTGTGTCACGGCTGGGCTGCGCGCGCTTTCAAGAACCGCTCGCGCCCCTCACCCTGTCCCTCTCCCCTACGGGGGAGAGGGGACGTGCGATGGTTCTTCGGTAGAGTTCCGTTCGTGGAGCTCCTCGTCGGTGCCGATCGCCTCGCGCTGCGCGGCCTGCGCGGCCCCGTCACGGTGCACGAGCACGCGACCGCTGCCGTCATCGTCGGCCTGCACGGCCCGCTGCAGATCCGCGCTCGCGGGCGCACTCGCGACGTCCGCGCCGCGCTGCTCGCCCCGGGCTTTCGCCACGCGCTCGACCTTCGCGGCGGCGCGCTCGCCGTGTTTCTCTTGCCGCCCGGCGCCCTCGCCGGCGACGAGGTGCGCGAGCTCGACGCGGGCCCCTGGCTCGAGCTCACCACGTTCGAGGAGGCCGACCGCGCCCTGCGCACGATGCCGCACGCCCTCGACGACCGGCTCGCGCGCGTGCTGCAGCTCGTGGCGGCGCGCCTCGACGAGAACGTGCCGCTCGACGCGCTCGCCGCCGAGGTGCGGCTCTCGCCCACGCGCCTGATGACGCTCGCCCGCGAGCAGCTGAGGACCTCGCTGCGCGGCTTCAGGCGCTGGCTGCGCACGTTCGAGGTCGCCCGCGCCTACGCGAGCGGCGCGAACCTCACCGAGGCCGCCCACCGCGCCGGCTTCTCGTCGTCGGCTCACCTCTCGGCGGCCGCGCGCGAGCACTTCGGCATTCGGCCCTCGCAGGTCTTGAGCCCCGCCACCCGCGCGGGCATCGCGACGCGCTGATTGACGCTGGCCCGGCTCGAGGCGGCGCTGCGCGGCACGACGGGGCTCCGCCGCGAGCCGTTGGTGAGTACACTCGCGGTTCCGTGGCCGCTCAATTCGAAGCGCGCGCTGGGGCCGGTCGAGCTCTTGTCGGGTCGCAAGTGCTGACGTCGGACATCGTGCTCTGCACGCTCAACGCGAAGTTCATTCACGCCTCGCTGGGGCTGCGGTGGCTGCACGCGAACATGGGTGAGCTGCGCAGCCGCACGCGGCTCGTCGAGCTCGACATCAACCAGTCGCCGCGCGACGCGGTCGAGGTCATCGCAGCGCTGAAGCCGCGCATCGTGGGCTTCGGCGTGTACATCTGGAACGTGGGGCAGACGCTCGAGGTGGTGCGCACGCTCAAGGCGCTCGACCCGTCGCTGGTCGTGGTGCTCGGCGGGCCCGAGGTGAGCCACGAGACCGACGGCCAGCCCATCGTCGAGGCGGCCGACCACGTCATCTGCGGCGAGGGCGACGTCGCGTTCGCCGAGCTGTGCGGGGCGCTCTTGGCCGGTGGGCGGCCAGCGAAGGTGCTGAGGCCCCCGCTGCCCGAGCTCGGCGCGCTGCAGCTGCCGTGGGACGGTGAGTTCAGCGACGAGGACCTGAAGCAGCGCCTGCTCTACGTCGAGGCCTCGCGCGGCTGCCCGTACCGCTGCGAGTTCTGCCTGTCGTCGCTCGACGAGAAGGTGCGGCCGCTGGTGCTCGAGCCGTTTCTTCAGGCGATGCAGCGGCTGCTCGACCGCGGCGCGCGGCACTTCAAGTTCGTCGACCGCACGTTCAACCTGGACCTGAAGCAGAGCCGCCGCATCCTCGAGTTCTTCCTCGAGCGGCTGCGGCCGGGGCTGTTCCTGCACTTCGAGCTCGTGCCCGACCGGCTGCCGGCGCCGCTGCGCGAGGTCATCGCGAAGTTCCCGCCCGGGGTGCTGCAGTTCGAGGTGGGAATTCAGACGTTGAACCCCGAGGTCGAGCGTCTGATCAGCCGCCGGCAGGACCACGAGCGGTTGAAAGACAACCTGCGCTGGCTCGTCGGCGAGTCGAACGTGCACGTGCACGCCGACCTCATCGTCGGCCTGCCGGGCGAAGACCTCGCGAGCTTCGCGCGCGGCTTCGACGCGCTCGTGGCGCTCAAGCCGCAAGAGATTCAGGTCGGCGTGCTGAAGCGCCTGAAGGGCACGCCCATCACGCGGCACGAGGGCATGGTGTACAGCCCGACGGCTCCGTACGAGGTGCTGCGCACGCCGGTGCTCTCGTTCGAAGAGCTGAGCCTCTTGCGCCGCTTCGCGCGCACGTGGGACCTGTTCGCGAACAGCGGCGACTTCAAGCTGACCTTCGAGCGGCTGCTCGGCGCGTGCGCGTCGCCGTTCGAGCTGGTGATGAAGCTGAACGCGCGCGTCGCAGGGCCGCAGACGGGCATCGCGCTGACGCGGCGCTTCCGCATCGTGTTCGACTTTCTCGTCGAAGAGCTCGGCTGGGAGCGTCGCGAGGCGGCCGACCAGCTGCTCGCCGACTACCAGCGCGTGGGCAAGAGCGACCGGCCGACGTGGCTCGCGTCACTGCCCGACGCGGCGCTCGCCGAGTCGGCGCTCAGCGCGAGACAGGCGCGGCACCGGGCCGCGGGTTGACGCGCGTCGGGCCGGTCTTCGCCTCGATGGCCTCGCGCAGCGGCTTTCGCAAGCCGAGCATGAAGGCCCACTCGGTCACGATGAACAGCGGCCCGATGGCGAGCCCGCTGATGTCGTCGACGAAGGCCGGCTTCTTGCCCTCGTACCAGTGGCCGACGAACTGGAACACCCAGCCGACGACGAAGAGCACGATGCCTGCGATGAGCCCGGCGTGCAGGCCGGCCCACAGCGAAGCCCCGCCGTACGCGGCCATCGCGAGGCCGAGGCGGAGGTCGAGCACGAGGTAGTAGATGGCTGCCGCGGTGAATGCGCCGATCGCGGCGTAGGGGTGCGCGGCGCCGAGCAGGGCGGCGACGGCGACGGTGATCATGGGGATGCCGATGAAGTGCGTCGCGATGTTCCGGCGGTCGCGGTGGTAGGCGGCGTACGAGATGAGGTGCTGGGTCAGGTCTTTCACGGCGAAGCGCACCTTACACCTCTCGTACGCTGCGCGCCTTGCCGGGCTGGGTCGTGGCCTTCGACAGCTCGATCGCTTTGGCGAGCGTCTTCGGGCTCGCGTCGGGCTCGAGCGCCACGGCGACCTGCGCGCCGGGCTTCGCGAGCCCGGTGACGTCGACGAAGAACCTGCCCCAGCGCTCGCCGACGTAGCCGCCGAAGCGGGCTCCGGCGACGAGCCCCTTCACGGGCCAGCCATGGCGGCGGCCGGCGAGCCGTACCGGCAGCTGCCGCCACACCTCTTCGGGGTCGAACGGCACGAGCACGGCGCAGACGCCCTTGTGGCCCTCGACGACGTCGGCGGTGAAGCGCGCGCGTGGCATGGCCGTCGGGTTCTAGCGGGTTTCAGGGTGAAACATGGGGGCGGGCACGTTCGTTCGCTCGCCGTGGCCATTCAAATCGACGACGTGGTCAAGCGGCTCGACGCCATCGAAGCGCGTGAGCTCGACCAGCTGCCGCTGGGCATGATCGAGCTCGACGCGACCGGGAAGATTCTCAGGTTCAACAAGACCGAAGGCGACCTCGCCCGCATCGACCCCAAACGCCAGGTCGGCCGCAACTTCTTCGAAGAGGTCGCCCCCTGCACGAAGGTGCAGGAGTTTCACGGGCGCTTCGTCGAGGGCGTGCGCAAGAAGGAGCTCTACGAGACGTTCGGCTTCGAGTTTCAGTTTCCGCACGGTCGCCGAGAGGTCGCGATCACGTTGTTCTTCGCGCACAAGACCCAGTCGATCTGGGTGCTGGTGTCGCAGCGCGGCAGCTGAACGGCTCGTGCAAACCGACCGAAACACGGCCGGGGGCGCCTTCGTATGCGCCCACGATGAGAGCGTTCGCCTTCGCCATCTTGCCCTTTGCCGCCGCGTGTGGGTGCGGCGGTGCCGTGCCGACCCTGCCCGAGAAGGTGGTCGGCCACTGCACGTACGTGAACCGGTTCAGCAAGCTCGAGGAGTGCCGCGACTACATGGGCGAGTGGACGGACGAGGACGCGCGGGTCGACTGCGCCGGCCAGGAGGCCCAGGTGGTGCTCGGCAGCGCGTGCGGTATCAAGGAGCGCCTGGGCTACTGCATTCTGGGGAAGGACCCGCAGTTCGTGCGCATCACCTTCCCGGGCAGCGACGCCGCGAGCTGCAGCTCGATGGAGCGCGGCTGCGAGTTCTTCGGCGGAGGCGTGTTCGACCCGGCGCCGGTCTGCGGCGGCATCGACCCGAACGAGGGCGGCACCGGGCTGCCGGTGTTCCAGCCGCCCGTGCTGACGTGCGTCGACCCGAAGCCGGGCGAGCCTGCCGGCAAGTCGGAGGGCGGCAAGGTCTGCACGTGGGAGATGATCTCGGGCGCCACCGAAGAGGGCCGCTCGTTCGACCAGTACGCCTCCTGCGCGCGCGTGCGAACGCAGCGACCGTATTACCCCGCGCTGCCGAACGCCCGGGCGGGCACCGACGACCCGCGCATGAACGACGCGGCGTACGTGGCCGAGCTGGGCTGGGTGAAGTCGCAGATCCGCGCGGCGGGCTGCGTGTGCTGCCACTCGAGCATCGCGCCCGACGGGCCGTCGAACTGGTACCTCGAGTCGGCGCCGAACTTCATCGACTCCTTCCACGATCGCGGCCTCGCGATGGCGGCCGGGTGGGTCGACACCGCCGGCTTCGGCGCCTACCCGCCCGAGCAGAACAACGGCTTCTCGCGCGCCACGCCCGAGAACCCGCACCACTCGGCCCTGCCCACCACCGATGACGCGCGCATGCGGCGCTTCTTCGAGGCCGAGCTCGCGCGCCGCGGCGTGCAGCGCGAGGCGTGGGTCGACGCTCCTCCGGGCGCGGGGCCGCTCGACACCCAGCGCTTCTTCGTGCCCAAGCCCTGCACGAGCGACGAGGGCCTGGCGGCCGACGGCACCCTGCGCTGGCTGAACGGCCGCGCCCGCTACGTCTACGTGCTCGAGGCCGCGGCGAAGAACCCGACCGTGCCTCCGAACCTCGACCTGCCGCTCGGCACGCTGTGGCGCGTCGACGTGCCCACCGACGGCGAGCCGGTGAAGAGCGGCACCGTGAAGTACGGCGAGGTGCCCGCGGGCACGGCGCAGCGCTTCCCCGCGAGCGGAGCGCCACGCGCCCTCACGTCGGGTGAGACGTATTACCTGTACGTGGTGGCCGACGTCGGGGTGCCCAACAGCCGGTGCCTGTTTCAGGCGCCCTGAGGGGCCGCTGCCGGGGCCGCTTGCTCGCCCGGCGATTTCGCACGAGAAGGGGGCGTGGCACCGAACTCCGCCTCGAGCCGCGAGTCGATTCACCTGGTGTGGCTGCTCAAGCTGCGCTGGGTGGCGATCGTCTGTCAGCTCGTCATGATCGGCTTGTGCGTGCAGCTGCTCGACCTCGACGTGCGGTGGGAGGGCGTCGCCGCGGTCACCGTGCTCGGAGCGGCCAGCAACGCGCTCGGCGAGCTGCTCCGGCGCCGGGGAAGAGGGCTGAGCGCGTTTCCGCTCGCGGCGCTGTGCCTCGACGTGCTGCTGTTCTCGGTGCTGCTCTACTTCACGGGCGGCCCGACGAACCCGTTCAGCTTCCTCTACGTCGTCTACCTCGCCATCGCGGCCGTGGTGCTCGAGGCGCGCTGGAGCTGGGCCATCGCGGCGCTCGCGTTCGTGCTGCTCGGCCTGCTCTACATCGTCTCGCCGGTGCCCGAGCACCACGGGCACCTCAAGCTGCACCTCGAGGGCATGTGGGTCGCGCTCGGCGTCGCGGCCGTCTTCATCGTCTACTTCGTGGGGCGCGTCTCGAAGGCGCTGACCGAGAGCGAGCGGCAGCTCGAGCAGGCGCGCAGGCTCGCCTCGCTCGCGACCCTCGCGACCGGCGCCGCGCACGAGCTGTCGACGCCGCTGTCGACCATCGCGGTCGTCGCGAAGGACCTCGAGAAGCACCTGACGAACGACGAGGCCCGCGGCGACGCGACGCTGGTGCGGCGCGAGGTCGAGCGGTGTCGCGCGATTCTGACGCAGCTCGCCGCCGAGAGCGGCGTGGCGCGGGGCGAGCCGCCCGAGCGGGTCGGGGTGCGGTCGTGGGTCGAGGGCGTGGTGGCCGAGCTGGGCGCGAGCGGCGGGGTGCAGCTCGACATTCCCGACGACCTGTCGTTCGTGGGCCCGCGGCGCGCGCTCTCGCTCGCGCTGAAGGGGCTCGTCGACAACGGCCTCAAGGCGGCACCGGCAGCGTCGCCCGTGCGACTCGTCGGGGTGCGCTGCGACGAAGAGATCGAGGTCGTCATCGCCGACTCGGGGCCCGGCATCGGCGCCGAGCTCATGGCTCGCATCGGCGAGCCGTTCTTCACCACGCGCCCTCATGGCGGCGGCATGGGCCTCGGAGTGTTCCTCGCGCGCACCGTGGTGGAGCAAGCCGGCGGAGCGCTCCGCATCGACTCGCGGCCCGGCAGCGGCACGAGGGTGACGCTGCGGCTGCCTGCGACGGTGGCGCGGTCTGGCCCGAGCAGCGCGTTCGCCTGAGCCCGCCGCGTCACTCGACCCCGCGCGTTCTCGAGAAGGCGGTCGCCTCTACGGCAGGCAGTAGCCCGAGAAGCAGTCGTTGCTCTTGCAGTCGCTGTCGCGGTTGCACCGGTCGGCCGTGCCGCACTTCTGGCACGAGCCGCCGCAGTCGTTGTCCGACTCGTCACCGTCTTTCGTGCCGTTCGAGCAGTGCGCCTTGCGGCAGATGGAGTTCTGGCACACGCCCTCGGCGCAGTCGGCGCCGGTGCGGCACGGGCGGCCGGTGGCGCAGGCCTGGCACGCTCCGGCGCAGTCGGTGTCGGCCTCGTTGCCGTTGAGCTGCCCGTCGGTGCACGTCGGCACCGCGCACGTCAGCGTGGCCGAGCACACCTTCGAGATGCAGTCGCCGCCTGTCGCGCACCCGATGCCGTCGGCGCAGTCGCGGCACGGCCCGCCGCAGTCGGTGCCGGTCTCCATGCCGTTCTGCACGCCGTCGATGCAGGCGCCGGGCTGACACACGCCGACGCAGCTGCCGGTCATGCAGTCGAGACCCGCAGTGCACGAGCGGCCATCGGCGCAGCGCGCGCACCCGCCGTCGCCGCCGCAGTCGATGTCGCTCTCGGAGCCGTTCTGCAGCCCGTCGTCGCAGCGCGCCGGTTGGCAGACGCCGGCGTCGGAGCACACCCGCTCGTCACAGTCGCTCGGCTGCTTGCACCCGCGGCCGGCGTCGCACACGCCGCAGCTCGGCCCGCCGCAGTCGATGTCGGTCTCGCGGTAGTTCTTGACCCCGTCGGTGCACGGAGGCGCGGCGCACCCGCCGTCGGCGCACACGCCCGACGGGCAGTCGCGCGGGCCGGCACACTTGCCGCCGACCGCGACGACACACACGTTGTTCAGGCACGCGTACCCAGGCAGGCACGCGCCCGCCTGACACGGGCGGCCGCTCTCGCCGTTGAGCCCCAGGGTCAACGAGCAGCTCGCGATGAAGCCGAGCGACACGGCGACGGCGGCGTGGCGCTTCATCAGAGGGCTCCCGCGCGTGCGAGCCCGGGCGTGAAGCCCCAGATGGAGGCCGCGCCGTCATCGCCGCTCGAGCCCGAGCCCGAGTAGCCGGTGATGAGCATGAACAGCGAGACGCCCGCGGCCACCACCGCGACGCCGAACAGCACGTCGGCGACGAGCGCCTGCATGCGCGCCTGGCCTGCGAGCCGCGAGTAGCCGTCGGCGTCGACCTGCGGCAGCCCGTTGGCTTCGGCGGCGCGGCCCTTCGACGAGAGCCCGAGCCCGATGCCCGCTCCGACCGACACGAGCGCGACGGCGCCGAGCACCCAGCCGACCGGGCGGCGGCCCGAGTGATCCACCACGCCGGGCTCCGTCGACGTCACCTCGGGCGCGGCGCTCACCGGCTCGGGCGCCTTCGCCGCGAGCACCTCTTTCACTGCGGCAGCCAGCTCGGGCGTCTTGCGCTCGGCGGCCGCAACCACGGTGCCGTCGGCCATCACCCGCGCCACCTTCACCTCACCCGGAGCGACGGCCACGACCACCACCTCGTCGGTCGACACGATGCGCGCGAGCGCACCGGCGCTCGGGCCCACGTCACGCTCGGCCGAAGCCAGCACGTCGCCGAGCGCGGCGAGCACGTCTTTGCCGCGCGCCGTCGGCTTGAGCACGTAGCTCGAGGTCGCCCCGGGGCCGGCGAAGACGCGCTCCTGGGTGAGCTCGTGGCCCGCAGCGACCAGCGTCACGACGTGGCTGCCGGCCGCGAGCTCGTTCACCTGCAGCGGCGTCAGCCCGCGAAACGTGCCGTCGAGGTACACCCACGCGCCCTTCGGCGTCGAGTCGATGGCCAGCGTGGCGGGCCCGAGCTTCTTCTTCAGCGGAGCGAGCGCGGCCTGCGCCGCGGGCGTCAGCCGGCTCGGGTCCCACGCGTAGGCGGGGTTCATCGCCAGCACGCGCTGCGCGTCGTTGTTGAACCCGCCCTTGTCGTTCTTCGCGAGCGAGACCAGCGCGTGCAGCGCCAGCGCGTCGATGAGCCCGCCGGCGCCGGCCGAGAGGTCGCTCGCCTCGTAGAAGCGAATGCTCTTGTCGAGCGTGGCGAGGGCCTTCACGAGGTCCATGTTGTCGAGGCGCTCGCGCGCTTCGTCGAACAGGCGCCGGGCATCGAGCGCCTTCACCTCGCGGGCAGCGCCGTCGTCGCGCGCCAGCGTCGACACGCTGGCCCACTCGAAGCGCGTGTCCGACTGCAGCGCGACTGCGCCTTCCTGCTCGGCCTTGGCCGCGTCGAGCGCCGTCGCGCCGCGCACCGGCACGGCGACCACGGTCGTGCGCCGCACCTGCGCCGCGGCGGGAAGGGCACACACGACGAGCGCGATGAGGGCGGGGCGCACGGGCCCGGCCGATGTTAGCGCAGGCCCCGCGTCGCGCTCAGAATCGAATCACTTCGCGTACGGTGGCCCCGGCTCGAATCACCACCTCACGCTCGCTCTCGACCCCCGTCGGCGGGTTGACCACGCGCAGCCGGTGCTTGCCCGCGGTCAGCGAGATGCCCAGCGCCGGCGACGTACGGCCCGTGTCTTTGCCGTCGATGAACACCTGGCACCACGGCACGCAGTTCACGTCGAGCAGGCCCTTGCCGGGCTTCGCGGGCTTCGCTGGCTCGACGGGAGCTGGAGCCGGTGCGGGTGCGGGTGCGGGTGCCGGTGCCGGTGCCGGTGCCGGTGCCGGTGCCGGTGCGGGCGCGGGCGCGGGCGCGGGTTCCGGAGGAGCAGGAGTCTCGGGAGGAGGCTCCACCGGGGCGACGGGGGCCTCGGGCAGCGGGGGCGGCTCGACCAGCTCCTTGTGCTTCGAAGCGCGATCGCCGGGCGACGTGCCCAGCACGAAGAGCACCCCCGCACCGGCAGCGAAGACCATGACGCCGGTGGCGAGCGCGATGACGCCGCCGCTGAGCCTGCGTTCTGGAGGAGGCGAAGCCGCAGCAGGAGCCGCGTCCGGCGCAGGCCGTGCCGGCACGGTCGGCGAGCTCAGCGCGACCATCGACGCGTCCGTGGCGCGGTCGGCCGCCTTGACCGGAGTCGCCTGACTTCGCGGCGTCGGCGCCGGTGCGCGGCTCGCGGTGGCGAGCTTCATCTTCTTCGAGATGACGTCGTGGCCGACGAGCTCCTCGAGGTACTTCGTGAGCAGCTGCTGCGCGGGCATGTACGTGCGCGAGCCGAGGAAGTCGTCGAGGTCTTCGTACATCGCGCGCGCGGTCGAGTAGCGGCGGCCCAGGTCGCGCTCGAGCGCGGTGAGGCAGATGTGATCGAGCTCGGGCGGCAGACCTGCGACGAGCGTAGACGGCGGCGCGATGGGCTCCTCGTACAGCGCCTTCAGCGTGGGGCCGTCGCCCGAGCGCCAGAACAGCCGCTTGCCGGTGAGCAGCTCGTACAGCACGGCGCCGAGCGCCCAGACGTCGGTGCGGCCATCGACCGGCGCGCCGCGCGCCTGCTCGGGCGACATGTACGCGAGCTTGCCCTTCACGACACCGACGGCGGTCTGAACCACCTTGCCTTCGGCGCGCGCGATGCCGAAGTCGAGCACCTTCACGACGCCCTGGTAGGTGACGAAGAGGTTCGACGGCGAGATGTCGCGGTGCACGACGTTGAGCGGCTCGCCGGTCTCGCGTGTGAGCGTGTGCGCGTAGTGGAGCGCGTCGCACGCCGGCGCGAGCAGCGTCGCCGCGACCTGCGCGGGAACCTGCGTGCCCTGCTTGCGCGCTTGTTTCACGAGCGTGTACAGGTCTTCGCCGCGCAGGTACTCCATGCAGAGGTAGTACGAGCCGTCGACCTCGCCGAAGTCGTGAATCTGGACGATGTTGGGGTGGCTGAGCTGCGCCGCGATGCGCGCCTCGTCGAGGAACATCTCGACGAAGTCGGGGTGGCTCGAAAAGTGCGCGAGCACCCGCTTGATGACGACGGTCTTCTCGTAGCCGGCGGGGCCCTGCTGGCGGGCGAGAAAGATTTCGGCCATGCCGCCCTGCGCGAGCGGCTGCACCAGCAGGTACTTTCCGAACTGAACCGGCTCGAAGGTCAATGCGCGCTCGAGCCATGAGCCTGCCTCAGCTTCGAGGGCACGTCACGGTCCTCTGAGCGCGGCTGAAGGCCGACGGGGTGGGCCGCAGGGCTCGCGGTGCTGCTTCGTTCGCACCCGCGGGCAGGCTGCGACGATTCGCCGCAGCCGTGAGGGGGCGGTGCGTGCTTGAGTCGGCGGCGTGTCGGCCCGTTCCATTCTCGTCGTCGACGACGACGAGACGTTTCGAGAGCGCATGGCGAAGGCGTTCGCGCAGCGCGGGCTCGACGTGCGCACGGCAGCCGACGCACCGGGCGCGATCGCCCTGGCGCGCTCCGAGAGCCCCGAGCTCGCGCTCGTCGACCTGCGCATGCCGGGCCCTTCGGGGCTGGAGCTCGTGAAGGCGCTCAGAGAGATCGACCCGACGACGCGCGTCGTGGTGCTGACCGGCTACGGCTCGATCGCCAACGCCGTCGAGGCGGTGCGGCTCGGGGCGTGGAGCTACCTGCCGAAGCCCGCCGACGCCGACGAGGTGCTCGAGGCGTTCGAGCGTGAGCCCGCCGCGACGGTGGCGAGCGACGGGCCGAAGGCGGCCTCGCTCGCGCGCGCCGAGTGGGAGCACATCAATCGGGTGCTGACGGCGTGCGGCGACAACATCTCGGAGGCCGCGCGCAGGCTCGGGCTCCACCGGCGCACGCTTCAGCGCAAGCTGAAGAAGCACCCGCCGCGCCGCTGAGAGTCGGTGCGACAACGTGCCGCAGGCCCGGGTGCCGCCGCCGCCGTAGGGTGCACGGCCGATGGTGCTCGCCGTCGCCACGCTCGCTGTCCTTCACGCCCTGCCGGTGCAGGCCGAGGGCTCGGCGAGCTTCACGTACGCGGGCGGAGACCTCATCGGAGGCCGGCACGGCTCGTTCGCGGTGCTGGCGCCGCAGGTGTCGGTGGCGCACGAGAGCGGCGCGTTCCTCGACGTGACGATGCCGCTCGCGCGCGTGCTCGTCGACGACCGCGAGTATCTGGGGTTGAGCGACCTCGGGGCCGTCGCGGGCTGGCAGCACCGCGGCTACCGGGTGGGCCTCGCGACGATGTGGCCGACGGGCAACGCGCCGCAGGGGCTCGGCACGGGGCACGTGATGCTGGCGCCGCGGGTGGACGCGAGGCTGGTCGTCGAGCGGCTGCGGCTGGCGGCGACGGTGATGCTGCGCGGCGCGATTCCCATCGGCATGCACGGGCAGCACCACCACCAGTCGATCATCGCGCCGCACGACCTGCTCGACGTGGCGGGCGTCGCGCGCCTGGGCCTCGCGCCGGTCGAGTGGCTCGAGGTCTGGGGCATCGCGACGCCGGTGGTGCCCATCGTGCCGCACCCGACAATGTCGCCCGGCTCGCGCGTGGCGGTCGGCGCCGAGGTTTCGATTCGCGTGTGGCTCGCGCACATCACGCTGCAGGCGCAGGTGCCGGTGACGCAGAACCGGACCTCGAGCTGGCAGGTGTCGACGGTCGTCGCCTTCGGTGACTCGAGGGCCGAACAAGGTTGTCATTGAACCCAAGGAGAAGGTCCATGCGCCGTACCGCAGTCGTGTTGTTCGCCGTTCTCGTCCCCGCTCTCGCGATCGCGCACATCGAGGCGCTGACCTCGCCGGCGGTCGCGGGCACGACGCAAGAGGTCACCTTGAGCGTCGGCCACGGCTGCGCGGGTGCCGACACGTGGTCGGTGCGCACGGTGATTCCCGCCGGGGTCGCGTCGGTGCGGGCGATGCCGAGCGACTTCGGCCGATCGACCCTCGAGACGAACGCGTCGGGCACGCCGGTCGCGGTGAACTGGGTGCGCGCCGACGCCGACCTGCTCCCGGTCGACACGAACTACTACAAGCTCACGCTTCGGGCGCGCATGCCCAACGCGCCGTTCACGACGGTGTTCTTCCCCACCGAGCAGAAGTGCAAGCTCGCCGACGGCGGAGTCGGGGTGAACCTGTGGACGAACACTTCGGGCATTCCGCCGGACGCGGGCGAGCCGGAAGAGGCTCCCGCGGTGGCGCTGGTGCCGGCGCACAAGCCGGGCTGGAACAAGATGACGGTGCCCGTCGCCGTCACCGAGCTCGACGTCTACTTCTCGAATGCGCAGATCGTGTGGAAGGGCAACGCGGCGTTCAGCGCGAACCCGAGCGTCGCGCAGCTGATCTCGGCGACCTCGGGCGTGACGGAGCTGACGTCGCTCGCGGCGAACGACGAGATCTGGGTGAAGTACTGATGCGGCGCGCGCTCACCGCAGCCGCCGCGCTGCTCGCGCTGGCGGGCTGCCCGCACCAGCCCGACCCGGTCGACGCCGGCACCGACGCCGGCATGATGTCGATGGGCGAGCACTGCCTCGACCGGCCCGGCGAAATGGCGAAGCCACCGAACGGCCAGCTGCCGTGCGAGCTGTTGCCGCCCGGCTTCAAGCGCTGATTCGACGTCACGGCCGCTGCCCCGACGCCGCGAGCGCCGGGTGCCGCAGCAGCGCGACGCCGAGCAGACCGAACCCGCTCACCAGGAACCACGGTGAGCTGAGCAACGCCGCCCACGGCAAGGCGAACAGCTCTGATCGTGCCGCTGCCTCGAGGGTCGCCCAGTCTTCGGGGCTCGCCGTGGCCTTCGCCGCTCCGAGCGCACGAGCCGATTGCCACGACGCATAGCTCCACGCGGCCAGCGGGGTCCCGATGCCGAGCACGAGGTTCGTCACGGCGAACCTGAGCGCCCACCGTTTTTCCTTCGCCACCAGGCCGACGACGTACAGCGCCACCGAAGCCGGCGCGCTCAGACACCCGAGCAGCAGCACCGGGTACATCAGGATGCCGCCGCTCGCGAGGAGGTCATCGAGGTTCTCGCTCATGGGGCCTCTCCCGAGGTGGCTTTGCGCGCGCGCGCGAGCGCTGCGGCCGCAGCAGCGGCGCCGAGCAGACCGCACGTCGCGAACGTGATGGCGCCGAGCTTCCAGCACATCGACGCCTCGTGCCTCGCGACCTCCATGATAAACTCGCGATCGACCGGGGCCACGTGGGCGACCGCCTTGTACGAGCCCATGAGACCGTTCACGGTGCCGAGGATTCCCGTCGACAGGCCGGCCGCTCCGCAGCCCACCGCGAGGCCGGCGAGCATCACCGCCGGGCGCGGCACGCGAGCGAGCGCCAAGAGGAGGGCGAGCGCACCCGCGATGAGCCCGGCGAACAGCGCAAGCGCCGGCGGGTACATACCGGCCCCACCCATCGCCCACATCTCTCCGAGCCCCGGCGGGTGGGCGCGCTCCCATTCCTCGGCCTCGCGGCGGCGCTCGTCGGCGCTGCGCTGCGCCTCGGCGGCGTCCGGTGGAGCGGGCGCTGGCGGAGCGTCAGCGTCGTCGGTGGACCGAGGCTGCGGCTGCGGTATGGGCTCCTCGGCGGCATCGACGTCATCGGCCGGTTTGAACACCCAGGGAAACGTGACGGTGACCTCGCCGCCACCTTCGGGCTTGGGGAACTCCCACCGCCTGACGCGAGCGACGATGCAATCGGCCACCGCGGCGTCGGGAAACGTGTCTTGCGTGGCGTTCGCCTGAAGCACCTTGCCGTCGGGCCCGACGGTGAACGCGACGGCGACCTTGCCCTTCAGCGAGGGCTGCTCTTGCAGCTGCTGCTCGTAGCAGAACTTCACCTCGTTCTGATGGCGCTTCACCACCTGCATGATGGCGTCCTTGCTCAGGCCTTCAGCCGACAGCAGCAGGGCTGCGACTACCCCCTCGAAGATCATCACCCGCGCAGCACAGACGAGACGCCGCAGCGAGTCAACGCTCCCTTCCTCCGCGCCACACGCCCCGCCGGCCTGGAATAGAGCGCTGACTCGGCTTCGCAGAGTTCGAGAGCCGGCTCGCACGGGTCGTGCAGACCCGGGCTCATTCGCCCTCGTACGCCACCCACGAAGCGCACCGTTGCGCAATCTGCGCAGCGCGACGGAGCACGCGTGTCGCACGGCGTGCTGCTGCTGCTGCTGGCGGCGTGCGTGGGAGAGATCGGTGACCTCACGACGGATCAGCCGATGAATCCGATGGGGCCTGGCGTCCGTACGGGGCCCGCCGATGCTGGAGTCGACGCCGGTGCCGACGCAGGAAACGTCGGCGGGGTCGACGCCTCGGTGCGCGACGCCGGCGTCGCCGACGCGGGCCCGCAAGACCCGTGCTTCGCGGTGCGGTGCGGCTCGGGCGCGGCGTGCGTCGCGGGCAGCTGCCGCTGCGTGCCCGGCTACATCGCCGACGGAGGCGCCTGCCTGCCCGGCGACCCCGGCGTGCCCGCGCTGCGCAGCGAGGCGCAGGTCTGCGAGGCCTGGCGCAAGGGCCACGAGGTCACGACGCCGATGCCGTTCACGAAGACGACGATGACGTGCGACCCCGGCACGCTCGCGCGCGGGGGGATGGACGACGCGCTCGCGCGGCTGAACATGTACCGCTACCTCGCGGGGCTCGCGCCGGTGGCGGACTCGGCGAGCGACGACGTGAACGACCAGGCGTGCGCGCTGATGTCGGCGTGGAACCCGGCGGGGCCGCAGGCGCACTCGCCGCCGTCGACGGCGACGTGCTTCACGCCGCAGGGGGCGGCGGGTGCGGGCTCGAGCAACATCGCGTGGGGGTGCCGCAGCCCGAGCGACGCGATGGATCAGTGGATGATCGACTGGGGAAACGAGACGACGTTCGGCCACCGGAGGTGGATGCTGAACCCTCCGCTCGGGCCGATCGGGTTCGGCTACTACGAGGGCGGCAACAACTACGGCTCGGCGGCGTGCCTCGGAGTGTTCGGCAGCTCGGGCTCGGGGCCCCGGCCGCCCGTCATCTCGCTGCCTCCGCCGGGCTTCGTGCCGCTCGAGCTCGCGAACATGACGTGGACGGTGCAGGGCGACGTGCCGTTTCAAGACGCCGGCATCACCATCACGGGCGCGTCGAACGCGACGTACGCGGCGAGCCTCTTCCCGCTGCAGGGCAGCTACGGCGGCTCGGGCGCGCTGCGCATCGACCGCATGGGGTGGACGCCCGCGGCCGGCGAGACGTACCACGTGGTGCTCACCGGCGAGGGCCACGCGCCGGTGGAGTGGGACGTGAAGCCGGTCTCATGCCCGTGAGCGCGGAGGTGACGCCGCCGGCGTCGCGCCCGAGCGTGCGTTTGCGGTAGGTGAGGGTCGTGTCGCCCGCTCACGGTCGATCGAACGTGTCGACGCTGTGCCAGGCGTGTGGGCTGTGCTGCGGCGGCGCGCTGTTCACGTTTCTGCCGGTGACGGCGGCCGAGCGTGAGCGGCTCGCCGCGCGTGGAGCGCGCACCGAGCTGCGGCGCGACGGCAGGCTGGCGCTGCTCCTGCCGTGCGCGGTGCTGAAGGGCACGCAGTGCGGCGCCTACGACGAGCGGCCGCAGCGGTGCCGCGAGTACGTGTGCGAGCTCGCGAAGGCGGTCGAGCGCGGCGAGCGGCCGATGGAGGCCGCGCTGAGCATCGTCGGCGAGGCGAAGGAGCAGCTCGCGGCGCTGGAGCAGCGCGTCGGGCCGGCGGAGTCGGGAGATGCGCGCGGCGTGCTGCAGCGCGCGCGGGCCGCACAGGCGCAGGAGCCCGACGACGCCGCCTTCCGGGCGCTGCGCGCCGCGGCGCGAGAGCTCGAGGCGATGCTCCGCCAGTACTTCATCGGGCCGTACTGAGCACCTCGAAGCGCTCAGGGCGACGGGCGCTTCGTTTCGAGGGCGTCGTCGATGATGTCGAGCTCGGCGCCGAGCCGCCGCCACTCCGGCGTCTTCGTTGCGATGAAGTAGATGCAGAGCGCCGAGAGCGCGTAGCCGAAGATGGCGGTGCTGATCAGCACCGGACCCGTGGCGCCGGCGTTGAAGCGGCTGCCCTCCACCAGCCCGAAGACCAGGCTGGCGGTCGCCCCGGGAATGGCCAGCACCGTGCCGAGCCACGCCATGCCGATGCCGCCGAGGCCCGGGCGTTCATCCGCGACGTGGGCCCGCTCTCGCAGGAGCTGCTCGCGCGGCATCTCAGAGTACTTCGGCACCGGCGGCTCGGCGGCGGCAGTGAACGCGTAGAGTGCAACGGCAGCGGCGAAGGCGCAGGAGGTTCGCATGGTGCGCGGCGCTCGATGCAGCCGGCGCGCCGAGCGCGATCCCGCGAGGTTGAGGCGCGTGAGTGTCCAGTCGAGCAGAAGCACCGCGAGCGAAGGTGTCCAGCCGAGTGGACGGAGCGGCCGGCGCGCCGAGCCCGATCAGAAGGTGACGCGGGGCCCGAGCGTCGCCATGAAGTACGAGCTGATGGCGATGCCCGCGTACGGCACCGGCAGCACGACGCGGCTCACGAGCTCGACGTGTTGGGTGAGCCGCAGGCCGAGCGCGAACGCGAGCCCGATCGAGAGCTCGTGGCCGCTCGTGCGGTAGCCCCGCGACAGCCCGACGCTCTCGTTGCGCACCCAGCCGTCGACCCACAGCCCCGTCCACCCCACGAAGAGGTCGGCCTCGAGCAGCAGCCGGCGCGACGAGAAGAAGGCGGTGCCGAAGCCGACGGTCGCGAAGAGCTCGACGCGGTGGTTGCTGCCCGACACCTGGCTCGGCGCGAGGAACCCCGCGGTCACCGCGTACGGCTCGTTCTGGTAGCCGACCAGCACACCGGTGCGGACCCGGCACTCGAGGCCGGACAGCTCGCAGACGCGCCACGACATCGTCCAGTTGGCGGTCAGGCCGAACGACATGCGCGAGCCGTAGCCGAACGCGAACGCGGCGCCGGCCTCGACGCGGCGCGCAGGCGTCAGCTGGGGCGTCGTCGGCTCAGCCGGAGCCTCGACCGACGCCGGAGCCTCGACCGACGCTGGAGCTTCGACCGAGGCCGGAGCCTGAGCCACGACGAGCAGCGCGAGCAGGAGCGGGCTCATCGCTCACCTCCGAACCCCTGCTCGGCGAGGGCGTGCAGCCCTTCCGCGAGCGACGGGGCCAGTGACCCGACGTGGTCCGTCTTGAAGGCGCGAGTCTCAAGGGTGAGGCCCGGAAAAGCCGCGGCGTGCGCGCGGTCGTTGAACTCTTCGAGGAACGTCATCATCTCGGGCCCCTCGAGCTCGCCCGCGGCGGTGAAGAGCGAGGCGGGCCGCTTGGGCCCCGGGTACGCGCTCCACAGCCTCAAGATCTGCGCGTCGTTGTAGTCGATCGACGGGCTCGCGGCGAGGTAGCTGCCGAAGAGCGGCGCCTCGTCGTGCCGGGTCATCGCATAGAGCACGAAGTAGCCGCCCATCGAGTGCCCCGACAAGAGCCGCTGCTCTGCGCCCTCGATGCGATAGCGCGCCAGGAGCTCGGGCATGAGCTCGTCGCGGATGAAGTCGAAGAACTTCGCGGCGTCGCCGTCGGGCAGATCGCCCCAGGGAATCGGGGGCGCGGCGTCGAGCGGCAGGCCGAGGTCACGGAACCGGTCTTTCGAGGCTTCCTCGCTCGTGCGGTAGCCGATGCCGGCGACGACGCACGGGCCCAGCGTGGCCTGCGCCTGCAGCCGCGACGCGAAGCCGGCCGCCACCTTGAACTCCTCGAGCAGCGGCAGGTTCGCGTCGAGCTGCACGATGAGCGGAAACGCGCGGGCGGTCTCGGCGTCGTACTCGGGCGGCAGGCGCATGAAGAGCTGGTACGTCTCGTCGATGTGATTCGCGCGCAGCTCGAACGTCTCGGTGCGCCCGGTGATGGCGGGCTGCTCGGGGGCGAAGCAGGCGACGAGCCCCAGGGTGGCCGCGATGAGTGTGGTTCGCATGTGCATCCGACGGGCGAGCGTACCCTCGACCGGTCAAGCCAGACGGCACGGTTCGCGGTCATGCCCCACCCATGCCGGGGGCCGCGAGCCGCGTGTTACCCTCGGCAGCGTCTGCATGAGCGGGCTGAGGCAGGACGCCAGGGCGCTTCAGCACGCGCTCGAGGGGTGGCGCAAGGAGCCCAGCGACGAGGCGGCGCAGCGTGTCATCGCTGCGGGCGCGACGGTCTCGAAGCACTACGCCGCGGCCGACTGGGGCCTCGCGCGGTTCGACACCCACACGCTGACGCCCGTGGTTCGCTGGCTCGAGCGCGCAGACGAAGACCTGGTGCTGCCGTGCCTTCGCCACCTCGAGACGCTGCTTCCCGACCCGCGAGCGACGTGGTCGTTGATGGTGCTGCTCAAGCGCGAGCTCAAGCGGCCGATCGATCGCGCGATGGTCGCCGCGTGCCTTCAGAAGAACGCCGACCCACGTGAGCCTCGGCTCGCGGAGCAGCTCGCGGTCGGCGAGCCGTGGCGCACGGTTCGGGCTGCCGACGGGGCGTGGCAAGACCTCGTCTCGCGGCGGGACGCGCGCCTCGCCGAGATGTTCTCTCGGCCGGACGATCTCTCGCTGCGGCGGGTCACCGCAGATTGGTTGCTCGAGCACGGCGACCCGTACGGAGAGCTGATCGTCCTGCAGCTGCAGCGCGGCGCAGATCGGCCGCCGTCCGCCCAGGAGACCGAGCTGCTCCGGGCGCACTCGCGCGCCTGGCTGCACGACTTCTTCCACCAGGAGGGCATCCGCGAGGTTCGATTCGAGGGCGGCGTGCCGGTGCACGCGCGGGTGGCCTCAGAGCTCGCGTGGAGGCCCGCCTGCGCTTCGATCGAGAGCCTCGAGCTGGTCGGGGCGAGCTCCACGTGGAGATGGCTGCTCGCCCCGGAGTGGAAGCGTGTCGCGCGCGTGCGCCCGATGCCGACCCTCTCACCGAGACAGATGCTCGAGAACCCCAAGCTCCTCGAGCGGTTCAGGCCGGTGCTCGTGTCCGTGAACGACGCGGCGCGCGCCGCCGAGCTGCTCATCTGTCGCGATGGCGGCCTCGAGCTGTTCGTTCACAGAGGCGCCCCTCCTTTCGCGTTGGTCGCGACCGTTCAGCGCCTGATGCGGTGCACGCGCTTCGAGCTCTCGACGGCGATCGGCGAGGGGTCTGCAGTGCCGCCATGGCTCACGGGCGCCGTCGTCGTGCACCGCCTGCAGCCGCACGAGGTCGCGGCCCGGTCGCTCCAGCGCCGCAAGGCCGAGGAGTGACGGAGCGCTCGCGCGGGGCGGTGTGGCTGTAGTCTTCAGCCGTGGCGTCAGTGTCTGCCGGGCTCCTGCTCTACCGCCGCACGAACGGGCGCTGCGAAGTGCTGCTCGGGCACCTGGGGGGCCCGTTCTTCGCGCGGAAAGACGAGGGCGCCTGGGGCATTCCCAAGGGCGAGGTCGAAGGCGGTGAAGACCTGCTCGAGGCAGCCCGACGAGAGTTCGCCGAAGAGACCGGCTTCGCGCCTGCCGGCCCGCTCGTACCGCTCGGCTCGGTGACGCAGAAGTCGGGGAAGGTCGTTCACGCGTGGGCCGCCGAGGGCGACTTCGACCCGACGCAGTTGAAGAGCAACACGTTCGAGCTCGAGTGGCCGCGCGGCTCGGGGAAGCTGAGGCAGTTTCCCGAGCTCGATCGCGCCGAGTGGTTCGACCTCGACGCGGCGCGCGCGAAGATCATCGCCGCGCAGGCCGCGTTCCTCGAGCGGCTCGCGGCGGTCGGGTGATGCGATGAGCCGTCTCCCCGGCACGTCGTGGGTCCTGATGCACGAAGAGAGGTCCTTCATCGTCCCGTTGGCCGCGCTCGGCCTCGACAAGACGACGGGCCACGGCCCTCTGGTGGTTCAGCACGTCGTCGCCCAGCTCATGCCCGTTCTCGAGAAGCTCCAGATCGGCGCGCCTCATGTCGGTCGCGTCGTGACGCAGAAAGACGTGTCCGAGGGCGGCGTCTTCTTCGACAACACGCTCAGTGAGGGCACTGCGCTCTGCGTGCGCTTCCGCGCCCTCGAGCAGCGGGTCACCGTACACGTCGGCCGCTCGTCGAAGCTCATGCGGGCCGTCACCTGGTGCGCGATGGGTGCGGGCCTCGCGGGCGGCTTCGCAGCCATGGCGGCGCTCGTGCCCGCAGTCTGGGACTCGAAGCTGCGCCTCGCTTCGAGCGCGCTGGGCGCCCTCGCGGGACTGCTGCTGGCGATGGTGGCGGTCGGCCGCGCGACGTGGCTGGCGAGTGGCCGCTCGGAGGAGCTGACTGCCCGGCTCGTCGACGGCGTCGAGCGCTGGGCGGTCGCGCTCGGCGGCTCCGACGTCGCGCGGCTGTAGCGGTTCAGCCCAGCTTGACCGGCGCCCGCACCGCCGGAGCTCGGGCGCGCGTAGTAGCCTCGCGCGCGTGCGACACCTCTCGCTCTCGCTCCTCGTCCTCTTGCCCGTCGCGGCCTGCCTTCCGAACCTCGGCGGCGCTCCGTGCGCGGTCGACGACAACTGCCCGACGGGCCAGTTCTGCAACGCAGCTGGAGTCTGCGAGGTCGGAGCCGGCGGTCGCGCCGGTGGCGGCAGCGGCACTGCCGGTGGAGGAAGCGCGACGGCGGGCGGAAGCGCGACGGCAGGCGGAAGCGCGACGGCGGGCGGAAGTGGCACCGCGGGCGGAGCCGCGACAGCGGGTGGAAGCGCGACAGCGGGCGGCAGCGGCACCGCGGGCGGAAGCGGCACCGCAGGCGGAAGCGGCACAGCAGGCGGAAGCGGCACCGCAGGCGGAAGCGGCACCGCGGGCGGAAGCGGCACCGCGGGTGGAAGCGGCACCGCAGGCGGAAGCGGCACCGCAGGCGGAAGCGCGACCGCGGGAGGAACAGGCACTGCGGGAGGAACAGGCACTGCGGGTGGAACAGGCACTGCGGGTGGTAGCGCGCCGGCGGCTCCGCAGCTGATCAACACGACGCCGCTGTCTCCGAACCCGAGCACGATGCCGACGGTGAACGGCACGGCGCAGGCAGGCACGACGGTACGCATCTATGCGCTGCCGGGGTGCGCAGGCGGCGTGGTGGGCTTCGGCGTCGCGACCGGCGGAGTCTTCGGCATCACGGTGACGGCGAGCGCGGGCCTGAACACGTACTTCGGGACGGCGACGGACGCGTCGAGCAACGTCTCGGGGTGCAGCACGATGGGCCTCTCGTACACGCAAGACTCGGTCGCGCCCGGGGCTCCGCAGCTGACGTCGACGAGCCCGGCGTCGCCGTCCCAGAGCAACGCTCCGATCGTCAATGGCACGGCCGAGGCGGGCGCGACCGTCGAGCTGTACGGCACGTCGAACTGCACGGGCACGCTGCTGGGGAGCGCCCAGGCCGCGGGCGGCACGTTCGCGATTCCGATCTCCGTCACCGACAACACCACCGTCACGGTCTACGGCCGGGCGATCGACGCGGCGACCAACCGCTCGGGCTGCAGCGCGATGGGCCTCACGTTCCAGAACATCAAGCTCCCGACGTCGCCGCTCTACTCCATCGCTCCGAACTGGAACGACTACGTGCGCAACGACGGCGCGACGCGCTTCAACGCGTCGAACACCGCCTGCGCCGGCACTGAGGCGGGCAACTACTTCCAGGGCTGCCTGCACGGCGCGACGTTCCGCCGCTTTCAGCTCGGCACGGGGCAGACGAGCTGCGCCAACGTCGCGGCGACCGACGCGCTCGGCGTCTTCACCTGGGTCTGCGATGCGAGCACGACGCCAGTGCGCGTGGTCAGCGTGGGCCTGCAGCCGGGCAAGAGCCTGAGCGACCTCATCGACTTCGGCACGCTCGCCTGGCGGCCGAACCAGGTCGATGTGACCCTCAACGGCACGCCGTACCTCAGCTCGACGTCGACGGTCTGGTACTCGAACCCGGTCACGCCGTACCCGGTGAACGGCCAGCTGCTGACCGGGGGCTCGGTCTACGTCGTCGCCAGCAGCACGACCGGGCGCGTCACCTTCCTCGCCGATCGGGTCGCGATGGTGGTGCGGCCGGGCCAGACGCTGACGGGGCCCGCGACCGGCGGGGCCGACATGATCACCGCGAACACCCGCGCGTTCATCTGGCTCGAGGGCCGCTATGACGAGCCGTCGCACAACGCGGCGCGCGTCATCGACTGGGTGAGCGTTCGGTACTCGGTCGTTCGCAGCGCGCGGCTCAACCGCGGCGGCTTCTTGACGCCGACGATGTTCGGGCCCTTTCCCACTCCGGCAGTGCACTTCAACGCTGCCACCAGCTGCCTGTTCAAAGACGTCGTCGCAGACAGCGACGCTCCGCTGCCCGACGGCGGCAGCATGCCGGTCGGCGTCGCCGCGTTCTGGCTCGAGGGCGGCACCCGCAACATCTTCGACGGCCTGCGCACGGCGTACGTCGACATCGACGGCGACGACAACGTGGTCGTGAACAGCGTCGTGCGCGGCAGCCTGCGCGCGTACTCGAGCGCGAACAACGTCTTCCAGAACGTCACCGTGTTCGGCCGCGGCATCGGCTTCCACAACACGGCGACGGTCGCGTCGCGGCGCAACCTGCTGAGGAGCCCCATGGTCGCCGGCAGCTACGCGATTCAGATCGGCGGGGGCGCCGCCGGCGCCGTGCGGCCGACCGGCATCACTGTCGAGAACGCCATGCTCCAGGGCACGACGAACGCGCTCAACATCGACAACGCCATCGCGACGAAGTTCACGGGCAACGTGCGCATTCAGTCGCCCGCGAGCTGCGTGGTGGCGTCGGGGGCGGGGGGCTCAACCCCGGCCGACCAGGGCGTCTTGAGCACGTGCTTCGCGACGGGTGCCTCCGACTACACCTGGTTCGCGATGAGCGGCACGCTCGACACTGCGCTCGCGACTCCCATCTCGGGAGGCGACACCGCGAACGCGTCGGACACCAACGGCAGCGCCACGTTCACCGCGATCACCGACTGGACGCGCTTCGACAACCCCTTCCGCCTGTGGGCCACGACGCCGTGGCCTGCGAACGACTGCCAGGCCGGTATCTGCCGCATCTGGGACGTGCGGCTCAAGGCGCTCGACCCCGAGAACCCCGATCGCTCGCTCGACACCAACCCCTGCCCGTCGGCGCTGGCCACCGCCACGTTCACCCACCAGTTCACCACCGGCGCGGCGTTCGCCGTGCTGCGCAACTCGATGGAGCTGTTCGAAGACGGCCTCGGTGACGACGACACCTTCTGCGAGTCGAACGAGGCCTGCCTCTACACGCCGCACAAGGGCGCGTACCAGGGCAGCGGCGCGCTCGTGGCCGTGCCGGGGTGCCTCACGGCGCCCGGCTTCAGCAACATCACCGGCTACCGGTACCAGCTCCCGGGCGAGTGACCGGCCGGCGAGCTGCCGACGTCGACTCGCCGAGCCTCAGTCGTCCGACGCTGGAGCCTTGAGCCCGTGTGCCTCGAGCCAGCGGTAGATTTGGCGGCGGTCGCGCCCGAAGTGCCGCGCGGTGGCGCGCACGCTGCCGGTCTCGGCGAGCACCTTCGCGAGCTCTTCTTTCGTCGGCACCGGCCGCTTGGCGTCGGTGGCCGGCGCGGCCGTCGAAGCATCGACGAGCCACCGCGGCAGGTCGTCGCGCGTCACGGTCTGCCCCGCTCGGGCCGACAGCTCGTGCACGAGCCGCTCGAGCCCGCGAATGTTCCCGTCGTGGCGCGCCAGCAGCACCGCCTCTGCCGCGTCGGGGTCGAGCTCGAGCGCCTTCTGCGGCTGGCCGCGTGACTCGCAGAAGCGCTGCTGCACGCGCTGCAGCCAGCCGAGCAGGTCGGCGCGACGGTCTCGCAGCGGCGGCACGCGCACCTCCCACATCGCGAGCCGCGCGTACAGGTCGCGCCTGAAGGCGCCGCGCTCGACCTCGGCCTCGAGGTCACGGTTCGTCGCCGCGATGAGCCGCACGTCGACCGGCACCGGCCGCGTCGCCCCGACCGGTATCACCTCGCGCTGCTGAATCGCCCGCAGGAGCTTCGGCTGCAGCTCGGCCGGCAGCTCGCCCACCTCATCGAGGAAGAGGCTGCCACCCTCGGCCGCGCGAATGAGGCCCGGCTGCGCCGCCTCGGCGCCGGTGAACGCGCCCTTCTGGTGACCGAAGAGCTGGCTCTCGAACACCTGGGGCGAGAGCGCCGCGCAGTTGAGCGCGAGCAGCGGGCCGCGTCGACGCGAGAGGCGGTGCACCTCGCTCGCGATCGACTCTTTGCCGACGCCCGTCTCGCCGACCACGAGCGCGGGCGAGCTGTCGGGCCCGGCCCGCGCCACCGCCGCGCGCAGGCTGCAGGCTCCGCGCGAGACGCCGGGCAGCGCGGTCTCGAGCGCCTCGCCGCCGGGCTCCACCGGGCCGAGCTCGACCACCGCCAGCACGTCGCCCAGCCGCAGCACCGCGCCGTCGTGCAGGGCCACCGGCGCCTCGACGCCGGCGCCGTCGACCCACGAGCCGTTGTGCGAGTCGAGGTCTTCGCCGCTCAGCGCTCCGCTCGACTCGGTGATGCGGAAGTGGTGCTTCGACACCGTGCCGTGCGCGATGGGGACGCCGCTCTCGGGCTTGCGGCCGAGCACCACGGGCTCGCGCCCGAGCGGGACGATGCGCTCGAGCGCCGGTGGGTACACGACGACGAGCCGCGCTGCCGCGCGCGGCACGAGCCGCCGGTTGCGCTGCCGAGACTCGGTCTGGTCGTCTTCGCCGCTGCCCACGCCGCCATTCTTGCGGCAGCCCACGGCAAAGAAGAAGCACCAAGACGGGCCCGCGCCCCCGCCCGACCCGGGGCAGCGGTGGTAGCGTGGCTCGAGGTGACCGCCGTGGCCGAGCCCTTCTGCCCGACGTGCGAGCGTGCCGTCGGCGGCGACGTGCAGCGCTGCCCCGAGTGCGGCACGTCGCTCGTGCGCCTCGCGCTCGGCGGCGCCGACCCGCTCGTCGGCCAGGAGCTCGACGGCCGCTACACGCTCAAGGAGCGCCTCGGCGCCGGCGGCATGGGCGCCGTGTACCGCGCCTGGCAGCACTCGATGGGGCGAGACGTCGCGCTCAAGGTCATCTCGGCGCGCAGCGGGCAGGAGCTCATGCTCGTGCGCCGCTTTCTCCGCGAGGCGAAGATCGTCTCGGGCCTCACGCACCCCAACATCGTCTCCGTGTTCGACTTCGGCCAGGCGCCCGACGGCACGCTCTACCTCGCGATGGAGCTGCTCGAGGGCCAGACGCTGCAGCAGGTGCTCAACGCCAGCGGCCCGCTGCCGCCCCGGCGCGCCCTCGGCGTCGCGCTGCAGCTCTGCGACGCCCTCGAGGCGGCCCATCAGAAGGGCTGCATTCACCGCGACCTCAAGCCCGCCAACGTGATGCTGCTCGCGGCCCCGCCCGGCCGCGACGTGGTGAAGGTGCTCGACTTCGGGCTGAGCCGGCCGGTGAGCGAGACCGGCGACCCCATCACGGGCAGCGGGCTGATGGTCGGCACGTACGGCTACATCGCTCCCGAAGAGATTCGCGGCGACGCCGACGTGGGCCCCCGCGCCGACTTGTACGCGCTGGGCTCGATGCTCTCGCAGATGCTCACCGGTCAGCCCACGTTCGGCCGGGGCCCGCCCACCGCGATTCTCTCGCGCCAGCTCGCCGGCGAGCGCCACGGTGACATCGCGGCGCCCGCGCTCGCGGACCTCGTCGGTCGGCTGCTCGCGCTCGACCCCTCACGCCGGCCCGCCTCGGCGGCGACCACGCGCGAGCTCATCGCCGCGCAGCTCGACGGGCTCGAGGGCGCCCCGCTCGTGGCCTCGAGCGCCGTGGCGAGCCTCGAGCCGCTGTCGTCCGGCACCGACGTGCGGCCGTCTTCGGTCGCGCCGCGGCGCCCGCTTCGCGCGCTGGGGGTCGGCGGCTTCGTCGCGCTCGGCCTGGCTGCGGCGGGCGTCACCGTCGCCGTCTTGATCGCGCGCGAGCGCAGCGGCGCGCCCAAGCCCCTGGTCGTGCAGCTCGCGCCGAGCGCGCTCGAGGCGCGCGACGCAGGGCCGGCCGAGGCGCCGGCGCCCGGCGACGCCGCCGCCAGCGCTCCGCCCGAGCGCCCGCGCCTGCGGCCCAGGCCCGATGACGGCCTCATTCGGAGACTCGAAGAGTGAGCCCCTCGTGCCTCGTGCTGCTCGTCGCGCTCAGTGCCGCTCCGGGCTCGGAGGCCGAGCGCCGGTTCGCCCGAGCGGTCTCGCTCCACGACGTCGGCGACCACGAGGGCGCGCTCGCCGAGTTCCTCGCGGTCTACGAGCTCAAGCCGAGGGCCGGCGTCGCGTTCAACGTGGCGCTCGAGCAAGCGCGGCTGGGCCGCCCGGTCGACGCCGTGGGCACGCTCGAGCGGCTGCTCGACGCGCCTGGCAGCCTCGACGCGGGTCGCCTCCAGCGAGCGCGGGCCCTGCTCGAGGAGCAGCGCGAGCTCATCGGTGAGCTCGTGCTCGTGAGCGCCGACGCCCCGCAGGAGCTCGTGGTCGAGGTCGACAACGTCACGCGGCCCGACGCGGCGGTGGGGCAGCCGCTGCGGGTCAAGGCAGGTCACCGCCTCTTGACCGTGCTCGCGCGCAACGCGCTCCCGCTGCGCCTCGCCGTCGACGTCGCGCCCCGCACGCGGCGCGAGGTCACGCTCACGATGAAGCGCAGCGACGAGCCCCCCGCGCGGCTCGAGCTGTCGTGCCCTGTGCCGGGCACGCCCGTGGTGCTCGACGGCGCTCTGCTCGGCCGCACGCCCTTCTCGGCCCCGCTCTTCGTGCCAGCCGGGCGCCACACGCTGGCGGTGCAGCGCGAGGGTTATCGGCCGCTGCGGCTCGACCTCGAGCTCGCCGCCGGCGAGGCGCGCGCCGTGCCGCTCGCGCTCGAGCTCGACCCGGCGGGCCCCAGAGGCGCGCTGACCCTGCAGTCGCCCGACGCGCCGCTCGTCGCCATCGTCGACGGCGTGCCGCTGGGCGCCGTCTCGGGCCCGCTCGCGCTGCCGCCCGGCGAGCACGCGCTGCGCCTCGAGCGGGGCGGCTTCTTCCCCCACGCGCGCACGGTGAACGTCGACGCGACGGCGCCGACGGCGGTGCGGGTCTCGCTCGAGCTGACCGCCGACGGGCGCGCGGGCCTCGAGGCGTCGGCCGCGCAGCACCACTTCTGGGGGCTCACGCTCGGCGGCGCAGGAGCCGGCGCCGCGGCCGGCGGCCTCATCGCGGTGACGGCGTCGAGCGTGCTGTTGGGCGCCGCACGCACGGCGCTGGTGGCGGCGCGCTCTGACGACTTGAAGTCGCCCGGGTGCTGCGATGAAGCGGTGCGCTCGAGCGCGGCGCGCGTCACGGCGCTCGAGTGGTGGCAGGCGGGAGGCGTCGCCACCGCCGCGGTCGGGGCGCTGCTGCTCGCGGGCGGCGCGTGGGCGTGGCTCAGCGGGCCCGACCTCTCGCGCTACGACCGCGTGCCCGACGACGCCCTCTCGAGCTGGGGGCTGCTGCTCGGGCCCGGTGGGGTGGGCGTGCGGGCCGTCTTGCCGTGAGTCGGGGCGGGCGGTAGGCCTCTGACTTGCACGAGGGACCCTGCGCCATGATCCGAATCGCCTCTGCCGTGCTGCTCTCTTGCCTTGCTGGTTGCTCTTGCCCCGGAGCCGCCGAGCGCGAGGCGCTCGCTGCGCTCGAGCGCGCGTGCTTTCTCGACTCCGACTGCGCGCGCGAGCAGCGCTGCGCGTTCGGCCGCTGCCACAAGCAGTGCCAGGGCGACCTCGACTGCTCCCGCACCGGAGACCTCGTCTGCCGCCCCGGGCAGAGCCAGCCCAGCGCCGACGCGCCGGTCGAGACGCACCTCGTCTGCCTGCTGACGCCGAAGTGCCAGTACAACAGCGAGTGCCCCGGCCGCCTCGTCTGCGCGCGCGACGGCGTGTGCCGCGCTCCGTGCCGAGAGGCCGCCGACTGCGAAGACCCCGACCACCTCGGCGCGAGCAGCAAGGTGACCCGGCTCTGCATCGAGGGCACCTGCGCCGAGACCGCCGAGCTCGACGCCGACGGGGGGCTGCCCGCGTCGAGCGGCGCGGTCGGGGTGCCGTGCCGGTACGACTCGCAGTGCGTCGCGCCCGCGGTGTGCCACAACTTCCTCTGCGGGCCGCAGTGCCTGGGCGACCGCGACTGCGCGAGCGGCGACGTCTGCCTCGGTAACGTCTGCGTGCCGCCGCGCCCGACGCTGCCCGACGGCGGCATGCTGCCCGAGGGGTTCGGCGCGAGCTGCACCGTGCCGTCGCAGTGCAAGAGCCCGCTCATCTGCGGCAGCGCCGGCAGCTGCACGGTCGAGTGCCTCGTCGGCGCCGACTGCGGCGTCGACGGCTGCTGCCTCGGCTACCGCTGCTTCCACGGTCAGAACTGCGTGGTGGCGCCGGCGCCCGATGGAGGCGCGCGGCCCGACGGCGGCCCGGTGGAATGTCGCACCGACCGCGACTGCCAGAATCCCTGGTTCTGCGACGGCGCCGAGGTGTGCATGGCCGGCGTGTGCCACAGGGCGGCCCGCGTGATGTGCGACGACGGCGACCCATGCACCAATGACCTCTGCGAGGAGGCAGCACGCACCTGCATGCTCGTGCCGCAAGGCGCCCCCGATCGGGACGGCGACGGGCACTACCCGCTCGGCTGCATCGGCGGGCCCGAAGGCGACGACTGCGACGACAACGACCCCACCGTCTACTGGGGCGCGCCCGAGCTGTGCGACTTCAAAGACAACAACTGCAACGGCGCCGTCGACGAGCTGCTCTGGAACGAAGACCCGGCGGCGAACGCCGCCTTCACGAACGGCAACCTCTACCCGGGCGGCTCGTCGCAGCCGCAGGTGAAGCGCATCGGCGGCTCGCTCTACGTGTTCGCGGCGGCCGACACCACCGACGGCACCATCGACGCGTGGGAGCTCGACCCCGCCTCGCTCACGGCGCGCTCGAGCAAGCACGTGCTCGGCGGCTCGGCGACGCCGTGGTCGAGCTGCGTGCCCACCGGCTCCACGGTCTGGGGCAAGCGCGTCGGCCTGTGGGACGTGGTGACCGGCGCCGACGCAGGCGACCTCATGGTCACGTACCGCACGCTCGACTACCCGGCCGCGAGCAGCTGCTGCACGGCGACCATGCCGACGATTCGGGGGCAGTACGTCTTCACGACGCCGGCGCTCGTGCCGTTCGACGCTGGCGTCATGTCGCTGGCGCCGACCACCGGCCTCAACTCCTGCGACTTCAGCATCGTCTGGAACCACCGCTTCGGCGCGCCGACCGCCGCCGTGTGGAACCCGCACATCGCGGCCTGGGTGCTCTTGTGGGCCGACCCGTGGGTGGCCAGCCCTCCGCTGCGGTACGCGCTCTTGCGCGACGGGGTGCTCGGCACGCCGCGCGCGCTCTGGCCCGGCACGCCGACGATGCCGGCCGCCGAGCTGTCGACCGTCACGCTCGGCTCGGAGCACTACGCCCGCATGGCGGTCGGCGCGACGACCCTGCTCATCATCTGGCACGACACGGGCGCGGTGCGCGCGATGATGCTCGACGCGAGAAACCCGAACCTGAGCCAGGTGGTGGTGCCGCCGTTCACGGTTCCGCTGCCGACGCCGTTCAACGCCGAGTCGGTCGTCGACCAGGCGATGTTCGTCGACGGGCGCTACGTCGTGACGCTGAGCCAGGGCGCCAACGTGGTGAGCCTCGACCTGCTCGAGCTCTCGGAGGCTGGCGCGGTGCTCTCTCTTCGCCGGCTGACCGGCATCAGCGTCACCGGGCAGCCTCAGCCCGGCTTCGTCAGTTCGGGCGAGCGCTCGTCGTTCGTGCCGTGGGGCCGCGGGTTCTTCGTGGGCACGACGAGCGGTAACACGCTCCAGTTCGGCTGGGGCACGTGGGGTGCCGACGGCGGCCTTGGCACCCAGGCGATCTCGCTGGGGCTCGCGCCGAACCAGCACTCCGACGTCACGCTGGTGCCGCTCAACGACACGACGGTCGCCGCCTTCTACGCCGACGGCAACCTGCGGCGCCGCGTGCTGCGCTGCACGCCGTAGCGAGCTGGCGCGCCCCTGTGGCGCTCCCATGAGACAACGCCGGCCCCGCCCGCCATCGGGGCGAAACGAGGCGCGTTTCCGTGGCGCCGCGCTTGCTCAGGGTGGCCCTCATGACCACACCCCTTCGAAGCGCCCTTCTGGTCTCGCTGCTCGCGCTCAGCGCGTCGGCGCAGACCACCGTTCAGCTCGTCACCCCACCCATCGGAGGCCTCGTCGTGTGCCCCGCGAGGCCGACGCTGCAGCAGTGCCAGACCAGCTCGTACTACGACACGACGTGTGGCCAGGGGCAGCGCGCCGCCGGCTCCGTCTGCGCGCAGCTGCTGAGAGACCAGTCGAGAGACAGCGCCTTCGACTTCAACGGCCTCACCCAGTCTGGAGCTGGCCTGCCGTCGCTCGACGCCGAGAAGCGCAAGCTCGCAGCGCTCGCGAGCTCGCGCGCGGCCGAGCGGCAGCTCGACCAGCAGCAGCGCGCGGCGTTTCTGGCCGGCCCCGACGTGCGCTCGTGCCGCGAGTACGTCGTGCAGAAGTACGCCGCGTTCTATGCGTTCGAAGACGCGACCTTCCCCCTCGACGCGGTCGCCGCCACCGAGATCTCACAGCGCACGGCGCAGCCCGGCCTCAACCGCACCCTCGTGTTCAGCCCCACCGAGTCGAAGGCCCCCTCGTCGTGGGCGATGCCGAGCGAGCGCGACAACCCCTGGCGCACCTTCGTGCCCGGCAGCTACCCCACGGCCGCGCCCGCCGCCTCGCGCTTCGCGTGGAGCCCGACCCTCATCAGCCAGCTGAACGCCGGCCGCCGCTACTCGCCGCCCGGCTCGACCAGCTGGGCGTACGTCACCGGCGCCGTGCAGCAGGCCGTCGCGCGCGGCGAGACCGAGGCGCGCTTCGCCCAGGCCCGCCGCCTCGAAGAGCACCTGCTCGAGCTCGTCTCGAAGCGAGAGAGCGTGTGGAAGCCGTTCATCACCCGGCCCGACGGCACCCAGGTGCCGACGCTCACCACCGACCCCGTGGGCGTCGCCGGCAAGCTCGCGGCGCTCGACGCCGAGCTCCAGAAGGTGCTCCAAGACGGCGTCGCGCTCGGCTGCGTCACCGCCGGCATTCGCAGCGTCTGCGACTGGGACCCCGAGCTCCACGTGCAGTGGCTGCGCTCGGCCATCGCCACGCAGCGTGAGCGCGACCAGCGCCGTTGCATCAAGGCGACGAACGACGAGTTCGGCGCGACCTCGCTCGTGCGCAACGCGCGCTCGATGGTCGCCACCGCCCCGAAGGTCGACTACTCGGGCTCGGTCGCCGACCTCGAGCAGTTCTTCGTGCTCTACGATGGCTACATGGCAGGCCTCAACCAGGCCGCGCCGGTCAGCACTACGCCTGCCGGAGTGCGCGTGCGCACGCTGCGCTTCGCGTCGACGCCGACGACCAATCACCTCGGCGACTCGAGCTTCGGCCTCGACTCGACGCTCACCACCTCGGGCGACCTCACCTGGCCCGTCGGCAACAGCTGCCAGGCGAACGCGAACCTCGCGGCGGGCTTCAGCGCGACGGCGCGCCTGTTCGGCAGCACGCACCCCGCGGTCGCCGCGAACCTCACCGTCAACTCGGCGCCCGTGGGGCCGGCGAGCTACTCGGCGCGCGTCGAGGTGCCGGTGCCGTTCTCGTCGTCGCCCATCGTGGTCACCGCGGCCGACAAGTTCCCCACGCTCAACCTCGTGACCTTCAACCCCGAGAAGGACGCGGACATCACGCTCTTCGAGGCGCCGTTCTTCATCGGGCCGATTCCGGTGAGCCTCAGCGCGGGCCTCTCGGGCCGCATCGGGTTCGCGTTCAACCTCTCGCTCACGACCGATCGCACCTGCACCAGCACGACCGCGAAGTTCGTCACGCTCAACGGCCACGCCGAGCCGTACGCCGAGCTCGACGCGTGGGGTGAGGCCACCGCGGGCATCACGGGCGTCGCGTCGGCTGGGGTCGTCGTGACGCTCGGGGTCTTTCACGCACACCTGCCGATCGACTCGTCGCTGTCGCTGGCCTTCGACGGCACGCGGGTGGCGCAGGGCCTGCTCACCGGCAGCGTCACGCTCGGCCTCGACCTGACCACGCTCAACGGCCGCATCGACGGCGAGTTCAAGGTGCTCTTCGTGCCCTTCACCATCGAGTTCTTCCGGTGGCCGGGCCTCACGCACCACTTCCCCCTGTACGGTGACACCTGGTCGCTCCCCATCATCGTGGAGAAGCCGTGAAGCGCGCGGCCCTGGTGGTAGCGCTCGCGCTGGCGGTCATCGGCGCGGTCATCGGCGGCTCGTTCGCGGCGGCTCCGGCTCAGGCCACCGAAGCCCGGCGCGCCTGCGGCTTCCCCGAAGGCAGCAGCCGCTGGCTCGTGCGCTGGGAGACCCGCGCGGCGGTGAGCCGCGGCGGGCTGCAGCTGAGCGGCGACACGTCGGTCTCGGGCACGCTGAACCTCGAGCGTCAGGGCGCGACGCTCTATGCCTCGCTCGCCGACCTCTCGAGCGCGAAGGTGGTGGCGCTCGGCGAGAGCCTCGCGACCGCGGCGCAGCTCGAGGGCAAGGTCGCCCAGGCCCAGCTCGACGAGCACGGCCACGTCACCTCGTACGCCTTCGCCCCCGGCACGCCCGAGGTGACGGCCGACGTGCTGCAGTGGCTCTTGAACGAGGCGCAGGTGCCCTGCGCGCCCGAGGGCCGAAGCGAGTGGACGAGCGTCGAGCCGGCGGTGCTGGGCGAGGCGCAGACCGACTGGGCCGTCACCTCGAAGTCCACCTGGTCGCGCCGGCACGTGCGCTTCTTCGCGCTCCGCTCGCTGCCCAACGCGCCGCGGCTCGACACCGACACGAGCGGAGCGGTGCGGTTCGCGCCCGACGGCTCGCTCGAGGCGCTCGAGAGCTCCGACCGGCTCAGCGGCGAGGGCGTCGAGCTCACGGCGCTCTTGCGCCTCTACCGCACGACGGCCGAGCGCCCCGTCGCCCTCGCTCGCCCGGCCGCGCAGGGCCTCGAGACGCGCCGCGCGACCGAGCAGGTGGTGAGCGCCGGCGCCCGCCGACGGCTGCTCGAGCTGCGCGCCGACGGCATGACCTCGACGCGCGTCATCGAGACGCTGCGCAGCGCGAAGGACGGCGTCGTCGAGCGCCACAGCCAGTTCCTGGTGCGGGCCTCGGCCGCGCTCGCGCTCGACCCTGCCGCCGCGAAGGACCTCGTGCCGCTGTCGGACGCCGCGACGCCCGAGCAGCGCGCCCTCATCGCCGACGTGCTCGTCGCCGCCGACGAGCAGGAGTCGCGCCGTGCCCTCGTCACGCTGCTCGACGGCGACGCCGCTCGAAGCGACCCGGCCTACTCGAGCCTGGTGCAGCGCATCGGGCTCGTGCGGCCCGACGACGAGACCGCCGCGTTCGCGCTGCAGCGGTTCGACGAGACGAGCGGCGCGGCGCACGTCGGCCTCGCGTGGTCGCTCGCCGCCATCGGCCGCAGCCCCCAGGGCGCCGAGGGGCTGGCGCGCCTGCGGGCCGAGGTCGACGCCGCCTCGGGTGAAGACAAGGGCGCGCTGCTCGCGGCGCTCGCGAACGCAGGTGACCCGGCCGACGTGCCGCGGGCGCTCGCGGGCCTCGCCGACTCCGACCCGAACGTTCGGCGGGGCGCGGCGCTGGCGGCGCAGCCCTTCGCGACCGACGCGGTGACCGACGCGCTCGTCGAGGGCCTCGCCGACGCTTCGCCCGCGGTCTCGATGGCGTGCGCGGCCTCGCTCGCCGCGCGGCAGCTCTCGGCGGCGCAGCTGCTCCGCATCGAGCAGCTGGTCGCGCTGAACGCGGTGCCCGCGGCCATCGAGCCCCAGCTCGCGCAGCTGCTCGCGCGGCAGCAGGGGCCCGCTGCCCGCTCGGCGCTGCAGACGCTGCTCGCGCACGCGCCGTCGGGTGACGTCGCGCTGTTCATTCGCGACGTGCTGGCGCAGCGGTGAGCGACGGCTCAGCCGTCGACCCACACGGTGTTGGCCTGCGGCTGGTCGGGGTCGTAGAGCACGGTGACGGCGTCGGACTCGCGGAAGTCGCGCAGCCGCTCGGGGTCGAGGCTCGACAGCGAGCCGGTGAACTGGCGGCCCTCGACCTCGAACGACCACTCGACCTTGAGCGGGTGCCGCCCGTTGACCCGAACGCGGCGGTCGAGGCCGACGCGGGTGACGGTGCCGCCGATGGCGCGGCCGTCGCGAAAGGCGCGGCGGTCGCGCTGCTTCGAGCGCACGGCTCCGAAGAGCGCGCCGAGCCCGACGAGGGGGAACAGCAGCACGAACGCGACCCACACCGGGAAGCTGCCGTAGGTGCCGCCGCGCACCCGGGCCCAGGCGGGCCGCCACGGCACGTACTCGACCTCGACGACGTCGCCGGCGCTCAGCGCGCCCGGCTCGAGCGTCGAGCTCTCGCCGGAGTGCCCCTCGAACGTGAAGGCGATGGCGGTCGGGTGCCGGCCGTTGATGGTGACGTTTCGCTGCAGCTCGGTGCGCTCGATGGTGCCGGTGGCGCGCCGGCCGGCCAACGTGATGGCGAGCTCTCCCGGGAGCCCCCAACAGAAGACCGTCGAGAGCACGCCGCCGATGAGCAGAAAGATGAGGCCGGTGAGGAGCCCTGCGAACTGAGACCCGGTGTAGGCGTAGATGAGCTGCTTCGCCCGAGGCGAAGGCTCACGCGGCGGCGGCGGCACGGCGGCGAGCGTCGACATGGCCCTTTTCCCAGCACGCTCGGGGGCCCGCTCGCAAGGGCGATTCGAGGCGACGGCGCGAGCGTGAGCTTCACTCGAGCGTGACGGTGACCGAGCCGCGCACGGTGAGCGGGTAGCCCGGCGTCACGTGCAGCGACTCGACGGCGCCGCTGTCGAAGCGCGTCTTCGAGCCCGACACGAACTGACCCTCGTACCAGGTGCTGTTCATGAGGTTCAGCCCTTCGACCGCGACGGTCAGCGCCTTGAAAGTGTAGCCGACCGACGCGTCGAGCAGGGCGATGGGCCTGGTGCGAATCGAGCCGTCTTCGTTCGCGGGGCGATCGCCGACCTGCGTCCACTTCAGCGCGCCGAAGATGCCGATGGGGTGACGCACGTTGATGCCGGCCGACACCGTCCACACCGGAGCGAGCGGCACGAGGTCGCCGTTCACGAAGCGGGCGTCGGTGAGCGTGCCGCTGGCGGTCGCCGAGAGCCACGCCAGCGGGCGGGTGGTGACGTCGAGCTCGAGGCCGCGGCGGCGCGAGGCGCCCGACGACTCGGTGCGGCCCTCGTCGCCGACCCACACGAGCTCGGAGTCGAGATCCATGCCCCACGCGACGACGCCGACGTCGAGGAAGCGGCCGGGGCGATAGCGCGCTCCGACCTCGTACGAGGTGGCGGCGGTGGGCGCCTGCAGCGCGCGGGCGTCGTTGCTGTGGAAGCCGCGGCCGGCGTTGCCGAACAGGCTGAGGGTCTCGTGCGGCGTGATGATCAGCGCGCCCTTGGGGCTGAACTGCGCGGCGCCGAGGCTGCCGTCGGCGTCGCCGTTCAGGTCGTCGACCTGGTAGTGAAAGCCGTCGGCGCGCGCGCCCACGACGGTGCGCAGCCAGCTCGTCCACCCGACGTCGACCTCGGTGAAGGCGCCGACCGTCTGCTGCTCGACGTGCGAGCGCGTGACGTCGGCGAGGTACTGGCGCGCGACGCTGCGGCTCAGCGCGACGCCGATGGAGTCGCTGCGCGCCTGGACGCCGGTGGTGGTGTCGAGGCGCACGGGCCCGAGCGAGAACGCGCGCTGGTACTGGGCGAACGCGCCGGTGACGGTGCGCAGGTCGGCCTGGTGGATCTGATCTCCGCTCTGGGCGTCGCTCGCGAAGAACGTGAAGTTCGACCACAGGTTCAGCCCGTAGCGGATGCCGTAGAGGCCGGCGGTGAGGCGGCCTCCGCCGACGTCGTTCGCGCGGAGGTTCAAGCTCAGCGTGTGGCGCATCGTGTCGCCGCCATCGCTGCCCGACAGCGAGCTGAAGCGGTCGAGCCTGCCCGCATCGATGAGCCGCAGCGGCACGGCGCCCTGCATGTCCCAGCCGCCCATCATGCTCTGCAGCTGCAGCGAGAGCTCGACGTTGCTGAGCGGGCGGAACGCGGCGCGCGCCATGACGTTGTAGCGCTTGAGGTGGTCGCCGCTCTCGTACGGGCCGTTGTTCGTGAGCACCTCGGCGCCGAGGTAGCCGTCGACCTTCTCGCCCGGCGGCGGGGCGGCGAGCAGCAGGCCGCGGTAGTAGCCGAAGTTGCCGGCGGTGAACGTCGCGCGGTTCTGGTGCACGTGGTCCGACGTCACGAGGTTGATGGCGCCCGCGGTCGCGAAGTCGCCGTAGCGCGCCGAGTACGGGCCCTTCGTGACCTCGATGCGGTCGACGAGCTCGGGGATGACGAAGTTCAGGTCCGAGTAGCCCTGGCCGTGCGCGTGCGTCGGCATGTTCACGGGCACGCCGTCGACCGAGAGCGCGAGGTCGGTGCCGTGGTCGACGTCGAAGCCGCGCAGGAAGTACTGGTTCGCTTTTCCGCCGCCGGCCGTCTGCACGGTCACGAGGCCGGGCGTGACCTCGAGCAGGCTCGCGGCGCTGCGGCGCGGCACGTTCTCGAAGTCTTGCTTCTTCACCGACTGCGTCGAGGCCGCGCTGACGGGGCGCCGCGCCGACACCGTCGTCTGCTGCTCGACGGCCTTCACCACCGCGGGCTCCTTCGTCTGCGGAGCCTGCGCGTCTTTCTTCTCTCCGTCGTCCTTCTCCGTGTGAGCAGGAGGAGTCTCGGAGACGCCGTCGTCGTGCGCGTAGGCGAGCGACGAGACGAGCAGCACGGAGCTGATGAGGCGGAGCTTCATCGGGCACACCAGGAGCGTGAGGGGGCTGCAAAGACACCTGAGGACACTGCGTCGGTGCGCTTCGCTACGGCCCTTGCGGCTGCTCGGTGCGGTGCCACGCGGCGCGGTACGGCGCGTCGCGCTGCGGAGTCTCTGGGAGGACGAGCTCGGCGAGCAGCAGCTGCAGCTCGGGAGGCGGCGCCGCCGCGTGCATCAGCGCCTTGCCGTGCTCGAGGCTCTGGCCTCCGTGCTCGTGGCCCGGCGTGGCGGGCACGCCGTGGTGGTGCGAAGGCTTCGCCGGCTTCGGTGCTTCGCTTTGCCGGTGGGCCTGCGCGACCTTCAGCTTCAGCGCGCGCGGCTTCCACAGCACCTTCGCGTCGCGGTGCTCGGCCAGCTGGTGGTGAATCGGAAGGCCGACCAGCCCCCACGCCAGCATCAGCGCGGCGGCCAGGCCCAGCGCCAGCCGGTTCCGGGGAAGCACGTAGGCGCGTGTACCACGTCCGGCAGGCACGATCTGTTGTACGGAACAGGAAGGCGCATGGATTGCGTGAGGGTGATGGGCCAAGTGCGCGCTCTCGTTCGTCGCGCTTCTGCGGTGCAAAGCTGCGGCCGCTACTCGCACACGGCCGTCGCGCGATGCTCGCGGTTTCGAGGGCATGTTTCAGCAGGTGGGCCCCCTGTGTCCCCTCTGCATGCGAAAGAACCTCTTGTGCTTGACCATGCTCGCCGCCGCTTGCGGGCTCCCGCTCGCGAGCGAGCAGGGCGCCGCGCAGTCGACCGGCGAGCTCGCCGGGGGCTGCGTCACCATCACGTGCTCCGGCAACCCTCCGCCGACGAACGACCCGACGCCCAACGGCTGCGCCTCGGTGACCGGAACGCTGACGGCGTCGAAGACCGCCGCGACCTTCGGCAGCGCGGTCACGCTGACCTGGGCCGCGACCGCGAGCACGTGCACGGAGCCGCTCACGCTCGACGGTGTGCCTGTCGCGCGCACCGGCTCGGTGACGTGGCCGGCGAAGAAGCCGTCGTACGCGCTCGCGCTCGGCTCGCGCACGCTCGCGACCGTGAGCATCGCCTTGTCGGTCGGCTCGACGGTGCGCATCAGAGCGAACACCGTCGACCAGCAGGACCTGTTCGTGTTCGCGGTCGGGCAGACGGGCAGAACGGTGCTGCTCCAGTCGAACCTGGACCTCAACCTCAGCGGCCGCCCGACCATCTGGGTCGCTCCCGGGGTCACCATCGCGAGCGAAGTGCCGGTGCGCGACTTCACGAGCCGCTTCGACGTCTTTCTCGGGCCCGGGCCGCTGGCGCGCGACTCGAACCACTACGGTCCGCGCATCTTCAGCACCACGCAGACGTCTGACCCGCTGCTCCTGCTGAACGGTGATGGCATCACGCTGCGCGGGTTCCGCATTCAGGGGCCGCACCTCGAGCCGTACGGGCACGACGGCAGCGGCGTCGAGCTGAACGCGCGGCACGGCATCGAGATCGACCGCATGGAGATCTCGGGCTGGGGCGGCTCTGCCATCGGCGTCAGCAACGACCCGGTCGGGGGAATTCAGCGCGTCGCCGACTGGAGCGACGTTCACATTCACGACTGCTTCATTCACAACAACCAGCGCGACGACGGCACCAACGGGTACGGCATCTCGGTCGGCAGTGGAGCTCGCGCCCTGATCGAGCACAACGTCTTCGACAACAACCGGCACTCGATCACCTCCGACGGCATGCCGGGCTCCGAGTACATCGCCCTCGAGAACCTCGTCTTGAAGGGCGGCGGTCTGCACATCGGCTCGGTGTGGACGTGGACGACCCACGCCTTCGACGTTCACGGAAGGAACGAGTGCTGGCACGTCGACTTCTCGTGCGGCCCCGCCGGCTACCACTTCGTGCTCGGCCGCAACGCCTTCCAGTACGAGCGCGGCAACGCCTTCAAGCTGCGCGGCACGCCCTCGGGGAGCGCCGCCGTCTACGAGAACGTGTTCGCCCACCAGTCGATCGACGACGCCGTCGCGTACACCGAGGGCGCTCCCACCATGACGAACAACGTCGTGAACCACGACACGTTCGGCAAGTACGGAGTCTGCGACTTCGACGGCGACGGCTACGACGATCTCTTCCTCGCCACCGGCAAGACGTGGTGGTTCGCGAGCGCCGGCCGCTTCCACTGGACCTTCCTCAGCAGCAAGGACGACGACTACGAGCAGCTCGCGCTGGGCGACTTCGACCACGACGGGAGGTGTGACGTCTTCCGCTCCAGCCCGGCGTTCGGCTGGCAGCTCTCGAGCGGCGGCGTCGGGCCGTGGACGACGCTCCCCAACGCGAACTACGCGCCGCTCGATCAGCTCGCCTTCCACGACTTCAACGGCGACGGCTACCCCGACGTCTTCCGCCGCGCGCCCGACACCCAGTGGTGGGCGTACTTCGACGTCGCGGGCACGGGCCTGCCCACGCCGCTCAACGCCTCCGGCGTGCCGCTGAGCGAGCTCCGCTTCGGCGACTTCGACGCCGATGGCACCACCGACGTCGTCGCCGTCGTCGGCGGCGTGTGGAAGTGGTCGCGCGGCGGCTCGCAGCCGTGGAACCCGACGCCGTTGAACGCGAGGTACTCCGACCTGTCGGACGTCATCGTCGGAGAGTTCGACTCGATTCCAGGCGCCGACATCGTTCGCCGCGTGGAGCTCGGCAACGTCGACCCGAAGGGTCACCACAGCTGGGCGAGGTTCGACATCAGCTCGGGCGGCTCCGGGCCGTGGACGACGCTCGCCTCGATCACCTACGCCGACGGGCTGTCGGACGACGGTGTCCCCGTCCACGTGCCGTCGCTCGTCTTCCCGGGCCGCTTCGCGAGCGGCACGCACGACAGCCTGCTGGCGTTCGAGCCGTGGCTGCGCCACTTCGACCAGTTCACGTCGGGGCAGACCGGCTTCGTGCCCCACAGCTTCTACGAGTACTGAGCGCCACGCGGAGTCAGCCCGGCCAGCCGCCGTTGGCTCGGGCCCTCGATCGACGGGTGCAGCCTGCGTTCACGCGCGGCGCCGCCTCCTGACGCGCTCCCTCGCCAGCGGCGCCCGCCTTGCACAGGCCACAGCGGGTGAGACCTGTCGCATTCGCGCTGATGATGTCCACCGCCATCGGCTGCGGCCCGGCGCCGGCGGCTGAAGCGCCGCTCGCTGCGGGTGGGTCCGACGGGCCGATCGGCACCGCGGGAGGCGCAGCGGCCGGAGGCACGGCTGCAGGTGGGGCCGGCGGAAGCGGCGGCGGCGGGAGCGCCGGAGCGGTCGGCAGTCACGGCTGCGGCCTCGCGGTGAGCGCCGGAGCGCAGGACATCATGGTCACGGCTGCGGGCGTCCCGCGGCGGGCAATTCGGGTCGTGCCGCTGGGCTACGACGCGAGCCGGCCACACCCGCTGTTCATCGCGCTGCACGCTTCAGGCGGCACGGCGGAGTCTGGCCGCATGAAGATGCAGCTCGAGGGTACGGCGCCCGAGCCGGCGATCGTCGTGTACCCGAACGGCACCCCCGGAGCGTCGCCGACCGGGCTGCGCGGCTGGAACCTCGACCCCGCTGGCCCCGACGTGGCGCTGTTCGACGCGTTGCTGACCGAGCTCGAAGCGACGCTGTGTATCGATTTGAAGCGCGTGGTCGTGGTCGGCTTCAGCAACGGGGCGCAGCTCACGAACGTGCTCGGCTGCGTGCGCGCCGCGCAGTTGCGCATGATCGCGTCGGTCGCCGGCACGCCCGGGCCGACTGGCTGCGGCGCCGACCGCGTCGCCGCGTTCCTCACCGCGGGCGAGAACGACCCCATCGTCGACCTGGCGCTCGCACACCAGGTGCGCGACGCGATGACCGCTCGGAGCGCGTGCGCGGCCACAGCCCAGTCGGCGCCGGTCACGCCGTGTCCGCCGATGACGAGCTGCATGTGCTCGAGCTTCGATGGCTGCGCTGCGGGCTTCCCGGTCACGTACTGCCAGCACTCGGGCGGCCACGACTACCCGCCGTTCGCGACCGCAGAGCTGTGGCGGCTGTTCCGCGCGCTGCCGCCCTGACCCGGCCCGCTCCGCTCCGTATGCGGCGCCCCAGAGCAGCGCGCTCGAGCGCGAAGGTCGACCTTCAGCGCGTCGGCGATCAGGCGACGGCCACGGCAAGATCCACTGAATGGTGCCCGCCCCCATGAAGTCAAAAGCCGGCGCGCCACGCCCCACTGTCTGGGCATGACCCGGGCCCTGCGCCTCGCCTTCGTGTTGGCTGCCTCGTCATGCGGCCCGAGCCGCCTGTCGGTGCGCGAGCTGGCGGTGGCGCCGCCGTCACTGCTGACCGCCAAGAAGAACCCGCGCACGCTGTACCTGGTGCTCGACCCGGCGAAGGTGCCGGCCGAGGTGCCCGTGCTCGTCGGAGGCGTCGACCGCGGCGGCAAGCTGATGGACGTCACCGAGTTCGTGACGCGCGACCTCAAGAAGGCGTTCAAGGCGTTCTTCACGAACGTGCGCGTCGTGCCGCCGAACGGTGTCGGGGGCGAGCCGTCGGTCGTCGCCGACGTGAAGCTCGATCGCGTCGAGGTGCTCGTCGGGGGCAGCCGGCCGAACGGCATTCTGACGATGTACACGGGCGCGGCCGCGGTGACGTGGGCCTTCGCGCTGCGCCCGTCAGAAGCATCGGACTACCTGTTCTCGTTCGCAGGCGAGTCCGTCGGCTCGCCGGGTGAGTCACCGGAGCTCGTCTTCCGCAGCATGTTCGAGTCGGCGATCGCCGGGCTGCTCAAGGGCTACACCGAGGAGCACGTGAACGAGCAGCTGCTCGTGCTGCCGGGGCCACCGGCGCCCGCGCCGGCGTCGACGATGTAGCCTTCACGTGCCGATGACCGCGAGCCAGGCGCGCTGTGTCGTGCACCAGGCCGAAGCGGCGGGCGCGTGCCCGCGGTGCGGCACGTTCTTCTGCCCGAAGTGCAGCGTGGGCGAGAACGGCGTGCGCATCTGCGTGCCCTGCTGGGAGAAGGGCGCACCGAAGCGTGCCGCTGACGCCGTCTCGCGTGAGTTCTTCCCCACGAGCTTCGGCATGGCTCTGGTCGCCATCGCTCTCAAGATCGCGGGAGCCGTCGGCCCGATGGTGCTGCTGTTTCGCTTCGGCAGCACCTTGGCGCCGGTGCTATGCCTCGTGGGCATCGGCTTCGCGATGGTCGGGCAGGTGAAGCTGCGCAGCATTCAATCTCGAGCGATGGGGGCGTGTGCGTTCAACGCAGGGGTCTTGCTGTCGCTGCTGTGGTTGGGGCGCTGATTCACTCGCCCTGCGGCGCACCAGCGCCGACGTCGTCGAGCCCTTCTTCTTCGCGTTGAGCGGCTCGTCCCTTCGGCGCGGCCTCCACCTCACCCACTTCCACGGCGTCCTTGCGCCTGCCGCGGCCGCTCGCTCGGCGGTGGCTGCGCCGCTGGTCGCCAAGAAGCGGCCAGAATCGACGGGGCACCCTGCTGCCCCGGGACGTTCGCTCGTGACGTGTGGAAATGCAGCCGTGGCGGGCAACGCCGTGTCGTCGCGCTGGCGGCGCGGGCTGCACCCGACGATATGTAGCCGTCACCCGTCGACTCCCCTCGAGCCCGCCGCGCGCGCGGCGCCCATTCGAGCGGCACGCCGGCTGCTCTTGTGTGGGGCCATGCGGCTCCTCGCGTGCTGTGCAGTGCTGTCGTCGTGCGCGACCGTCATCGGAGACCGCGAGCTGGTCGCCGAGCGACCGCTCGCCGTGACGGCGCAGCCGGCGCACGCTCCCGGCACGCTCTTCCTGCAGCTCGACCCCACGGCGCACGACAGCGTTCGCGTGTTGATCGTCCGGGCGGCGCCCGAGCCTTCTGCGCGTGTCGAGCGCATCTACCGGCGTCCCCGCACGCTGCGCGTCAGCCGCGGGCTGACCTGGGGCATCGCGGCCGGCGCGGCGGGCGCCGGCGTCATCGGCGGGTTCTTCGCGATGGAGTCGCTGCTGCGGGGCAACGGCGCCAGCCACGGGGTCAGCGAGGCCGCGCTTCAGTTGGTGCTGCCGCTCGCCTGCGTCATCGCGATTCCGTTCACGTTCGCGCTCTTCGAGCCGGTGCGCGTCGAGCTCGGCGACGTCGAGGAGCGCGAGGTCGCCCCGGGCCCGAGCTCACCGGCCCTCGCGCAGGGCACGCTCTCGGGCGTCGGCCGGTTCGATGGCGCGCTGAGGCTGTCGCTCGACGAAGCGGTGGCGTTCAGGCCGAGCGGCCTCACGCTCGATGGAGAGCCGGTCGAGGTCGATGACGTCGAGCTCGCGCGCCTCGGTGGGCTCGCAGCGTGCCGGGCCGCCGTGCTGGGCTTCGACCCGATGCGTGCCGCCGAGCTGCCCGCGCAAGAGCGCCGCGACCGGCGCACGCAGGCGCGCACCTGCGCACAGCACGGGTGGAGCTTCGCGAGCAGGGTGGCGTCGACGCTCGAGCGGCTGCCCGAGTGAGCCTGCGCCCGCGGGCCTCGAGTCGAATGGCGCACGGCGCGGCAACCCCCGTCAGTGCAGGCCACCGTGCGGCTCGAGGAGCCCGAGCAGCAGTTTCAGAAGGCGACCCGCGGAGCTCCTCGAGCGCGCGCCTGAGCAGCACGCGGGGGGCGGGTGCGCTTCGCCTTCGTCGACGAGGCGCGCACGACGAAGCGGCGCGAAGGCTGGTACGACAACCCGGGAGTTCGTGCCGGGTTGGGCCGCCGATCCATCGCCGCGACGGCCGATCCCGGCACGAACTTCCGGGCTGTCCTACTAGGGAGCGGGGAAGAGCGCGCGCACGTCGTCGGGGAACTCGTGGAACTCGGTGCTGGGCGGGTTCGCGCCGTAGTCGGCGGCCTCGGGCCAGTGCATGCGCACCGCCACGACGCCGAGCTCGGGCTCGACGAACAGCCACTGGCCCAGCCACCCGTTCGCGAAGTAGCCGTGCATCGGCCCGGTGTCGGTCACTCGGTAGAAGGGCAGGTGCGGCACCTGGCCGGCGAGTGCGAAGAGGGCCTGCGCTTCGGCGGGGGTGATGTGCTGGGTGATGGCGGTCGCGAGCGCGGTGACCGAGGTGAAGGGCACGTCGACCATCGGGTCGAGCTTCGCCGCCGCCGTGGTGCTGTAGCCGTGCTTGAGCCAGTAGTTGACCACCTCGCGGGTGAGGGTGACGTGCAGCGGCGCCGCGTTGCGCCACCACAACAGGCCGTACTCGGGCGCCATGGCGGTCGAGGGCTGAACCGAGGCGTCGACCCAAGCCGACGAGACGATGCGCTGACCCTGGTGCTCGCCGCGGTGGAGCATCAGCTGCCCGATCTTGGCGAGGTCCAACGGGCGAATGAGCAGCTCGCCTGCTCCCATCGGGCTGCCGTCGGCGAACTTCATCCACTCCGACCAGGCGCCGCCCAGCGGCACCATCACCTTGCGGTTGAAGTAGGCGTCGAGGCTCTCTTGCGCCGCCCGCTGCGCCACCAGCGCCAGCGCGTCGACACCGTTGTTGTTGTAGAGCCAGAAGGCGCCGGGAGCCGTGTCCATCGGCGACGTGATGAGGTGGTCGTTGAGCCTCAGCTGCTGGCCGGTCATGGGGTCGAGCGCCCGCATCGGGTCGAGGCCCGACGTCTGGGTGAGCAGGTGGTCGATGGTGATGGTCGACTTCGCAGGGTCGCTCCTCCACTCGGGGATGAAGTCTGCCGCGGGCTGACCTCGCCGGAGCTTGCCCTCGTCGATGAGCAGGCCGACGCAGAGGCTCACGATCGACTTCGAAGCCGACATCGAGATGTGCCGCTTCTCTGACGCGCCGAAGTAGTCCTCCACCACCAGGCGGCCGCCCTTGATGATGATGAGCGCCGTCGTGCCCGAAGCCTGCGCGTGCTGGTACAGCCGCCTGAGCGCGGCGTCGTCGACCCCGGCGGCCTGCGGCGTCGTGACGGGGAACCCCTCGCGCAGGGCACCGGCGTCGAGCTCGCCCGCGTCGGGCTCACCCGCGTCGAGCGTGCCCGCGTCGGGCCCGCCTGCGTCGAGCGCGCCTGGGTCGAGCTCGCCCGCGTCCGTGTGGCCGGCGTCTTCGGTCAGCTCCGAGGCGGCCGGCGGCAGCCGCGGCGCCTCGCACGCGACGGCGAACGGCAACAGCAAGGACATTGACAGCGACAGCAGGTGGCGCATCGGTTTCTCACTCGGTCAAGACGGCGTTGACGAGGTACCGCCGCAAGTCGCACGGCGCGGCCTGCGCGGCCTCGTGTGCGGCCCGCTGAGCAAGACGGGGGCCGTCACCTCGTCGCCGCACGTAAGGTGTGAAACCCGCGGCCGCATCGGCCCTTCGGCAGCAGGTCCCGGCGCCGGCGCGGCGGAAGGCGAAGCAGCAGGTCGAATCAGCGCGGTTGCGCGGCTCAGAGCGTCGAGCCGGAACACGTACCCGGGCCCTGACCGAGGCCGCCATACGGGTTGAAGCCGCCCGGGCCGTCGTAGTCGAGGTTCGGGTCGGGAGGCGTCGTGGTGCCGCCGCAGCCCGGGCCGCTCGGAGGCGGCGTGCAGCTCGGCATGACGTCGACGACGTTCCACGCGAAGCGAACGGCCTGGTCGGTGGAGTCTTTGCCGAGGTACGCGAGCCACAGCCCGTACGGGAGCTGGCCCGGCATCGGCAGCAGCGGCACGGTGCCGATCTTCGGGGGCAGGTTCGCCTCGACCGCCGCGATGGCGGTGACGACCGACGGGGTCGAGGGGCGGAGCGTGAGGGGGCCGAGGGTGAGGGTGCCCGCGACGTTCAGCACGCGCGCCTTCACCGCGGTGGCCGTGACTCCGCCGTAGCAGGGGCTGCTCAGGGACCAGTCGATCTCGAGGGTCATGGTCATCGCGCCCGCGATGGGCGGTGTGCCGACGAGCGTCATCGGCAGGCTCGACGTGAAATCGACGGGGAGCACGGGCGCTCCGGAGCCGGCCGGCACGGTGGTGCCGCCGGCCTGAAGCGCGGGCGGGCCGCGCACCGAGACGGCTCCGGCGGGCTGCAGCGTCAGCGCGAGCGTGGCGATCGGAACGCTCTGGCACAGCGCCCCCGCACGAGCGGCGGCGTAGAGCGTGTCTTCGACGACGTCCCAGGGCACGACGAGCTCGAGGTCGCCCTTCGAAGTGAACGCAGGGCCGGGAGCCGAGCGCGCCGGCTTGAGCGCTCCGGCGCCGCACGTGGCGGTGACGGCCGGCGCGGCGCCGACGGTCACCCCGATGCTGAGGCTGTCGGTCGTCGGCGACTCGCTGTAGCTCGTGACCGAGGGCGTGAGGCTCACCGAGGCGCCGTTCACGACGACGGTGGTCGGGTCGGGCACCGCGTCGGTGACGGTCTGGTTCACCGTCTTCACCAGGCCGGCGAGCACGTCGGGGTTGCTGAGCACCTGCGTGGTCACCACCCAGCTCAAGCACGACTCGAGGTTCGCGAGCGACGTGCCCGAGTTGCAGACGTCGTGGGCCACCACCGGCAGGCCGACCTCGGTCTCGAGAACGACGTTCGCCGTGAGGAGCAGCTTGTCGTTGAAGCCATCGATGACACCGACGAGGGCGTCGGCCAGGCCGGTCAGCGACTCGATGCCCTGCTGGAGCGCCGTCGCCTCGAGCACGACCGAGTGAGCCTCGAACTTCGTCACGTCGAGCCGGTTGAGCTTCAGCGCTCCGCCGCCGGCGCCGAAGTGAGCCTGGGCCGCGAGGTCGAAGTCGGCCACCTCGAAGGCGAGCTCGAAGTAGTAGTCGTGGCCGATGTGACCGCCGAGCACTTCGGTGTTGCAGAAGGCGGTGTCGTCGTGCGGCCACGAGAACACGAGCGTGCCGGTCACCTTCGTTCGTGACATCGCGCCGGTCACGTCGACGCGGCTCGGCCCGACGACGTTGGCGTCGAACACGTACTTGTCGATGGGGTTCGTCAGCTCGAGCTTCTTGAGCGTGAGCGTGTACGGCGTGTTCTCGTGACAGAGAAACAGCACGCTCGAGAGGCGGCTCTTGGCGAGCTCGACCGGAGCGAACGTGATGGGCGACCAGCTGGTGGAGAAGCCCGACACCGCCGCGGCCTTCGGCGTCACCAGATCGGTGAAGGCGACCAGGTCGCGGTTGAGCTTGAGGGTCGACTCGGGCGGGCCCAGCGGAGCGGTCGCGCCGAGCCTCGAGCTCGTCGTCCCGATGGGCTCATCGACGCCTGGCTCGCTGATCACGCCATCGCCACAGCCGGGTACCAGCATGCACAGCACGGCCAGAAGGAGCGTTCGGTCCATGCCCGGCCGATGTGCAACCCGCGTGCAGAGCCTCGAGACCGGGCGATCAAGCCCTTGGCGGGCCCGCCAGGAGGGTCCACCCGACGCTCGTAGAATCGGCCCGGCGAGGCCTCGAAGGCTACAGCGACCGCCCGTACGAGCCGCCGGGTGGCCGCGGCCTACCGCCGAGCTTCGCTCTCGGTCCCGGGCGCGGCAGAAGGCGAAGCCGAAGGTCCCGCCGCCGTCGAATCGGCTAGGTTGCGCGGCCATGCGTGCGCTCGCGCTCCTGCTGCTCCTGACCTTCGCCGGGTGCAAAGAGAAGGCTCCTGCGCCGCCGGCCGCGGCCTCCGACACCCGCGCCGAAGCCGACGTCCGGCCCGCCTTCGAGGGCAGCCCGCGCCAGGTGCCGGCGGCGGTCGCGGCGCTGTGCGAAGCGCTGCACCAGATGCCGGCCGAGCGGAAGGCGGCCTGCTGCGGGGCCTCGCCCGCGCAGCACTTCGGCGGCGAGTGCGCCCGCGTGCTGTCGCTGGCGCTCGAGCAGGGCACCGTGAGCCTCGAGGGCTCGGAGGGCTGCGTGAAGGCGCTCGTCATGCAGCACCAGGGCTGCGGCTGGGTCGGCCCGAACGAGGTCGAGCTGCCCGAGTCGTGCGCGCGCGTCGTGACCGGCCGCCTCGCGCAGGGAAAGAGGTGTCGCTCGTCGCTCGAGTGCGCCGCGGGCTTGCGCTGCCTGGGCGCGGGGCCGACCGCGACCGGCACCTGCGAGAAGCCCGGCTCCGACGGCATGGCGTGCGAGCTCTCGGTCGACGTCTTGGCGTCGTACGCGCGGCAGCCGCTGCCGGCTCACGTCGAGTGCGCGGGCTTCTGCCAGCGCCACCGCTGCGAAGCCGTGCTCACCGACGGAGGCGCGTGCACGCTCGACGCTCAGTGCCCCGCGGGCCAGCGCTGCGCCGGCGCGTGCGTCGACGGTGCGCGGGGCGCCGCTGGCGAGAAGTGCGTGCCGGGCGGGTGCGGCGCCGGGCTGCGGTGCGTCGCGGGGGTGTGCGCGGCTCCGAAGGCCGAGGGCGCCGAGTGCGCGGCCGACGCCGAGTGCAGCGGCGCGTGCGTCGCGGGCGACGGCGGCACGAAGCGGTGCGGCCGCGGCTGCTGAGCACGAGCGGGCCGGTCTCGAGCCTGGTCACGATGCTCTACACGAGTGGGCCTGCGGCATAGAGTGGCGACCCCGCCGATGTCAGAGCCCGCCGCGCCGACGCACGAAGCCTCGCACGCGCTGCGCAACGCGCTGAAGCTCGCCGGCTCGCTCATCGTCTCGTTCGGCATCACGCTCGCGGTGCGGCACTTCCTCGTGCCGCGCGTGCTCGGCGCCGAGCGCCTCGGAGAGCTCAACTTCGCCGACGGCTTCTCGGGCCTCTTCCTCGTCTCTGCGTGGATGGGCGTCGACACCTGGCTGCGCACCGAGCTGGGCACGACGCTGAAGCGGGCCGACGGCATCTTCGGCGGCGTCGTGCTCGTTCGCCTGGGGCTCGGGTTCCTGCTCACGACCGCGATGGTGGCCACGCTGCTGGTGCTCGGGCGGCCGACCGAGATCGTGCTCACCGCGGTCGTCTTCGCCGTGGCCCAGCTCGTGGTGATGACGCAGAACACCGCCTCGGCGCTGCTGCACACCGCCGGCAAGGTCGACGGCCTGTCGATCGTGAACATCCTCGCGAAGCTCACGTGGGCGGTCGGCATCGTCGCCGGCCTCTTCTTTCACGTGTCGATCGTCTGGCTCGCCGTGTCGTTCGCTCTCGCCGAGAGCGTTCGCACCGCGGGCACGCTGTGGCTCTGCCGCAGGCACGTGGGGCTCACGGCCGAGGTCGACTGGCCCGCGACGCGCAACGCCATCAAGGTCTCGGTCGCGTGGTGGGTCAACGCCATCGCGCTCGCCGGCATGGGCCGCGCCGACGTCGCGGTGCTCGGCTCGGTGGCGGCCGCGCAGCTCGGCTCGCAGGCCGCCGCGAACCGCGAGGTCGGCTGGTACACGGCGGTGCTCGGCTTCGGCGGCGTGCTCATGTCGGTGGTGCCGGTCATCAGCTGGGTGCTGTTGCCGCTCTTGTCGAAGGCCGCGAAAGAGAGCCCCGAGAAGGCCGGGCCCATCATTCGCCGCGCGCTCGAGGCCTGCGTCGTCATCGGCGCTCCGCTGGCGGTCGGCGCCTACGCGGCCGCCGAGCAGCTCGTGCTGCTGCTCAAGCCCGAGTTCCTGCCGGCGGCGCGGGTGCTCGAGGTCATCTCGGTGACGTACTTCCTCACCTACGTGAACGTCGTCGCGGCGATCTGCCTGTCGGCGCTCGGTCGCGGGTGGACGGTGACGCTCGTCTCGATCGCGATGCTGGGCGTCGCGCCTGCGCTCGACTTCGTGTTCGTGCCGATGGCGCTGCAGCACTTCGGCCCGTCGGCCGGCAGCGTGACGTGCGCCGCGTCGGTCGTCGTCGTCGAGGTGGTCACCACCGGGCTCATGCTCTACCGCCTCGGGCGCATGGCGCTCGACGCGCGGCTCGCCTCGGTCTTGTTGCGAACGCTGCTGACCGCCGGCATCGTGCTCGCGATCGACTTCGGGCTGCGCCGCACCGGGCTGCCCGGCTGGCCGCGCGTCGGCCTCGTCGCGGTGCTGTGGGTCGGCGTCGCGCTGCTGACGCGCTCGGTGCGCATCGCCGACGTGAAGGCCGTGGTGCAGCTCGCGCGGGCGCAGCGGGCCGCCCGCGCCGCCTGATCAGCTCAGACGCACGCGCGCGCCAGCGCCGACTTCACCGGCAGAATCTCGAGCCCCGCGCGCCGCGTCTCGGCGAGCGCCTCGTCGAACAGCTTCGGAGTGCAGCCCCAGAACTCGGGCTTCTCGGTGACGTCGTGCGTGATGAAGATGAGCCACCCGTTCTTCGCGCGCGCCTCTTCGAGCCAGCGCTGCAGGCTGCCGGGCTCGCGGCCGCAGTTCGACAGCGACACGATGCGCAGCTGCGCGAGGTCGAGCATGCCGGCGTTGACGCCGCCGTGAATGCCGCGGCTCGTGGGAAACGCGCGCGCGTAGTGCAGCTTCGCGCGAGGGTTCACGTCGCCGTTCGGGTACGCGAAGCTCGACAGCGAGACGTCACCGACCGTCTCGCGAATGAACTCGAGGTTCTTCTGCGTGTCGGCCTCGAGCTCGGCGTCGCTCATCGTGCTCGCGTCGACGTGCGCGAAGCTGTGGCAGCCGATCTCGTGGCCCGCCGACGCGACGGCGGCGAGGTCTTCGCGGTCGTACTGCTGCGAGCCGTCGGCGAACGTGCCGCAGCGCGAGCCCGACGTGTAGTACGTGGCGAGCGCGCGGTGCTGCGCGAGAATCGGGCCCGCAACCGTCCACGCGGTCTTCGGAAAGTCGTCGAAGGTGAACGACGCCACCGGGCCCTTCAGCCGCGACCTCATCGGCTTCGCGGGCAGCCACCGCGTCAGCGTCTCGCCCAGCCGCTTCGTGAGCCTCACGTGACCTTCACCTTCACGACGTCTTCGTCGGGGTAGGGCGCGAGCTCGCGCTCGTAGCTGACGGTGCCCGCCTCGTCCTTCTGCTTGAAGCCGAGCTCGGTGAGCATCGTGTGCGCGGTCGAGTTGCGCGCGGTCTTCTTGAAGCGGCAGCGCACGGTCTCGTGGCCGTACGGCGCGAGCAGCCGGTTCACCCACGCGAAGAACGCGGGCTCGACGCGCTTGCGCTGCACGCGGCAGCTCATGAAGAACTCTTCGATCCACCCCGACTGGGCGTCGACGACGGCGAAGCCGATGAGGCCGTAGTCGCCGAAGCGGTCGGAGCAGCGCATCGTCACGCACGAGCGGCCCTCCTTCGGCTCCATCAGCTTCGCGACGTCGTCGCGCGTCAGCCGCGCGCCGGTGAAGTTCAGCTGGTTCGTGCGCTGCGACAGCTCGTGGGTGCGCTCGGCGTCGGGCGGCACCAGCGTGCGCAGGTCGAGCTCGAGGTTCGACGCGCGCAGGAACGCGACGTAGTCGGTGCCCGACGCCTCGTACGCCTTCACGCGGCCGATCTCGGCCTCGTACATCGAGCGGCGCGCGCGGCTCTCGGCCGTCACCGGCCCGGCGAACCACTTGTGCTCGTGCAGCCCGGGCAGCGCGTCGTGCGGCAGCACCCGCATCGTCGGGTGCGCCGCCAGCACCTCGTTGCGCTCGAACGGCTGGTCGTCGACGAACACGAAGCTGTCGATGCCGAGGTCGAGGTTCGCGGCGATGCGCCGCATCGAGTCGCTCTTCGGCCCCCAGCCCACCTGCGGGTAGAGGAAGAGGTGGTCGATGCCGAACCGCTTGAGCGCGACGAGCGCCTCCGAGAGGTCGTTCTTGCTCGCGATCGACTGAATGATGCCGCGCTCGTCGAGCGCCTTCACGACCTCGACCGTCTCGGGCCGCAGCGTCACGCCGTCAGGGCCCGTCTCGGCCAGCGTGCCGTGCCACAAGGTCTCGTCGAGGTCCCAGACGACCACCTTCGCCTTGCGGTCGGGCTCGAGCGCCTTGTCCTTCTTCTCGGCCTTCTCTGCCTTCGCCTTCTTCGGCGCGGCGACGCTCGGGGGCAGCGCGCCGTCGAACGACGCGAAGTCGCACAGGCCGAACAGCACGTCGCGGCCGGCGGCTTCGCCGACGGGCTCGATCTGCACGAGGTACGGCTTCGTGAGGTCGACGTGCTCCAAGATGCGCGCGACGGGGATGACCGTTCGCCCGTAGCTCGGAGCGACCTCGAAGTGCTCCTGGAACATGCCGCCCTGAGTGCTCGGCGGCGGCACGATGCTGAGCGTGAACGGGTGCACCTTGCCGTCGACCGACCAGGCCTCGATGACGAACGCGGTGTTCGAGTCGATCGGCTCGCCCTGGGTCTGCGCCTGACCCTTGAGCCAGTTCCACCGGCGCGTGACGCGGCGGCGAATCGCGAACGGCAGCGGCGCGGCGGTCAGCAGCGCGCCGGCGGCGCGGTCGATCTGCTCGAGCGTCGTCGCGGCGGAGGCCTTGATCAGCGTGGCCGGGCCGGGGCCCTCGAGCTTGCCCCACTTGCGAAAGCGGATGCGGAACGGCGCCGTGCCCTGCGGGCCGGACCAGATCTGCTCGATGCCCGCGACGAAGCGCCGGCACGCGAGGTCGCTGCGCGGCGCATAGAACGCACAGCTCGAGAAGCAGGCCGGGTAGCCGCACTCGGAGCAGTGCTCGCCCCAGACGATCTGCGTTCGAGCGACGACCGAGGCAGCGAGCTGCGAAAGCTGTGAAGCGACTTCGGGGGGCAACGAGAACGCAGCCGCGGACGGGCGCTCTCCTGCGACGGTTTCTTTCATCGGGGTGGGTGCTCGGGGAGCGCGCAGCGTCGTCGAGCACCCGCAGGCCCGTCAAGCCCTACAGGGCAGCGGCGATTCTGGTAACGAACCCGACGAGCCCGGGCACCGCGACGTGCCGCGAGAGCGCGCGCCGCACGACGACGCGTGGCACCTCGGGCACCGCGCGAGAGGGTGCCGCGAATGTTCGCGGGCGTTCACCGGGTGGCGCTGACAGGCTTGCCAGCTGGCAGAGTTGCCAGCTTTTGCGCAGGGCTCTACGACGAGGGCGGCGCCGCGCGCGGCTCAGACTCCGACTGCGGGCCCGGGCCGGTAGGCGTACTGCATGTCGCCGAACGTGGTGTCGGGGAACCCGAGCAGGTTCATGATCGAGATGTACAGGTTGTTCGTCGCGGTCACCGACTGGTACTGCAGCGTGAAGTCGTCGGTCGCCGCCTTGGTGTTGAAGTTGAGATAGCGGCCGGTCTGCAGGGCTCCGCCCGCCTTGCCGGCGAGCACGATGGGCATGTCGGTGCCGAGGTGCTGGGCGCCCTGGCTGAACTCGCTGGTCCACAGCAGCAGCGAGTTGTCGAGCATGTTGCCCGAGCCTTCGGGAGTGCTCTCGAGCCCCTTCATCAGGCGGGCGACCATCTGCGAGCGCAGCTGCCGGTTGCGGATCATGCACTGCTGCCAGGGCGTGAGCCACGTGGGGTGGGGCTGCCCGAGCATGCCGGTGCGGCCGAGGTCGCGGGCCATGTGGTGCAGCGAGTGCCCGATGTCGTAGCCGACCTCGAACGGCAGCGGCGTCGGGTCCCACGTCGCGTGGAAGTCGCCGACCTCGAGGCTCAGCACGCGCGTCTGCCCGCAGCGCAGCGCGGCGAGCGCGATGTCGACCATGATCTGCCAGGTGTCGTTCACGTTGTTGAACGTGCCGCTCACCGTCGGCTTGCTGCACCCCGCCGCCGGCGGCGGAGCCAGCGCGTTCACGCGCTGCTCGATCGACCGAACGTGCTCGAGGTGCGCGTCGATCGTCTGCGCGTCTTGCGCCGACAGCTTGCCCTTGTAGCGCTGCAGGCTCTTGCTCGTGCCGTCGAGCACGCTCGCCCTCAGCGCCTGCGCCCGCACGACCGCCGGGTCGGGCCCGCTCGGGCTCGTCTGAACTCCGCTCAAGATGGCGGTGAACGCCGCGCGCGGGTCGGTGTACCGCGAGGCGTACTGCTTCGAGGCCTTGAAGAACGGGCTGCCGTAGTTGTGGGCCTCCAGCTCGAGGTTGATCGACGCCATGCCACCGACCGGGGCGCCCCAGCGCGAGGCGATCACCTGGTCGATCGACGGCGAGTAGGCGATCGCCTTGGCGTCCTCTTCGCCCGCGTTCTTGCCCTTCCCCGCGGTGAGAATGGTGACGTTCGAGATGTTGTGGCCGTTGCCGTAGTCGCCCTGGTCGTTGCCCGCCTTGTTGTCGACGCCGCGCACCACGTTCACGTACGGCGTCAGCCCCGCGTCGGTGAGCGGCTGGTGAATCGGGCCCAGCGCGAGCGGCTGCCCCGGCCTGCTGGTCGGGCGCCACGCGTCCATCCCCTGCACCTCGTGCGTGCCGTCGGTGAAGCCGCCGTAGCCGTACACCCCGTACGTGTGGTTCGTCAGCGTGCCGCCGTGCTCGAAGAACGTGAGGAAGCGCTTCGGCGGGGCGCTCTGTGCCCACGCCTTTGCCTGCAGGAACTCGAGGGCAGGCAGACCGACGGCGATGCCGCCGAAGCCGCGCAGAAAGAGCCGGCGGGTGAACGGGTTGCTCATGGCGTCTCCAGGAGGAAGAGCGTGCTGTCGGCAGCGACCAGCGAGACCAGCAGGTCGCGCATGTCGTCGGTCTCTCGGAAGCGCTGCTCGAGCCGCTGCAGGTTGCACGCGTCGTTGGGCACCGCGGCCCGTTCATTCGCGCGCGCGTACCAGACCGCGACCATCGCGTCGTGCGCCTGCGCGCTCGCCGCGAGCCGCGCCGAGAGGTCGATGGGGCCCTTCACCTCGCCGGCGATGTCACTGCCGACGAGCGTCGCCGTCGCGTCGATCGGCGCGGTGTAGGGCGCTCCGTCGAGGGTGCCGCGCTCCTCGGTCTGGTACCGGCCGATGGCGTCGTAGCTCTCGAGCGTGAAGCCGAGGGGGTTGATGCGCGCGTGGCAGGCCTGGCACTGCGCGGGCGACGTGCGCGTCTCGACCTGCTGGCGCACCGTCAGCGCGCCGGCGTTCGGCTTGAGCGGCGTGTTGTCGACGTTCGGAGGCGGCGGCGCGAGCACCCGCCCGAGCGCGTTGCGGTAGAGGAACACGCCGCGGCGGATGGGCGACTGCATGAGCTGTGGCGCGTACAGCGCGAGGAAGCCGGCGCGCGTGAACAGGCCCGCGCGCTCGGTGGGGTTCAGCTCGACCCACGCCGAGGTGCTGTCGTTCGCGGGCAGACCGGCGGTGACTCCATAGAGCGTGCCGAGCGATCTGTTCACGTACGCCTGGTTCGTGGTCATGAGCTTCTGGAAGGAGCCGTTGAGGTCGAAGAAGGCGCGCTCGTAGAGGGCGAGCAGCTCCTCGCGCATCGCGGTGCGCAGGGCGGGCGAGTCGAAGGGGAAGCGCGTCTTGTCTTTCGGCACTGCGTCGAGCGACGGCTGGTGCGAGCTGCCGTCGAGCTCGAGCCACGACGAGACGACGCCGCGCACCGCGCTGCGGGCGCGCGGGTCTGCGAGCAGCCGCGTGGCCTCGGCGCGCACGCCTTCGGCGGTGTCGAGCGCGCCGCTCTTCGCGGTGGCGAGCAGCGCGGCGTCGGGGGCGGTGTTCCACAGCAGGTACGAGAGGCGAGAGGCGCGCTCGTGACCGCTCAGCCTGCGGGTGCCGGCGGCGAGCGCGGCGTCGGCGACGCCGACCTCGTGCAGGTAGAGCGCGTCGGGCGACTGCAGAATGACCTCGGCGACGGCGTCGATGCACTCGCGGAAGGTCGCGGGCGGCGAGAGCTTCGGGTTCGTACGGACCGCGTCGTACACCTCGGCCTTCAGCGCGGCCTGCTCGGCGGGCTCGAGCGGGCGCCGGTAGACCGCGAGCGCGAAGTCGGCGATGAACTGCGCGGCGCAGGCGCTGTCGTGCGGGCCGTCGAGGTTGCACCGGGCGTAGGCCGCGTGGCCCTTGCGCGAGACGAGCGAGCGCGCGGCGAGGTTCACCTTCTCGACCTCGAGCTCGGTGATGATGGGCCCGGCGGCGGGAGCGAGGTCGAGCGGCGCCGAAGCGTCTTTCATCGCGTCGTGCCAGCTGTTCGAGAGCTGCGCGACCGTCAGCCGGCGGAGCGACGCCGGAGCGGCCGCGACCGTGATGCCCTCGCACAGGTCGACCGGCTTCGGGTCGGGGTCGTTCTGCTGCGGGTTCGAGCTCGTCGGGTCGACCGGCGAAACCGACGGGCCCTGGATGTTGCCGACGCAGCCGACACAGAAGAGAGACACGAGCAGCGGTCGCATGGTCGCGACGACATCCCAAGATCCGCGCCCTCGCGAAGCACCGGCCGTTGTTGCGGTTTCCGGCCTGACGGGGCCTGGGCGGTGGGGGGCCGCGACCCCGACTGTCCCTCCCCGAGGGACAGCGCACGCGCATCACCCTCACCATCTGGCGCACATGACGTTGAGGACACCTCTCAAGCTCTACGAGGCGTCGACGACCCTCGCCACGAACCAGACGAGGCCCGGCACGACGACGAGCGCCGAGAGCGCCGGCTTCGCGATGAGCCAGCGCCGCTGTGAGCTGCGAACGAGGCTGAGCAGCGGGAGGAGGACGGCCAGCACGGCGAGCTGGCCCGCCTCGACGCCGAGGTTGAAGCCGAGCAGCGTGAGCGGCAGCTGCGACGAGGCGCCGATCTCTTGCAGGCCGCCCGCGAAGCCGAAGCCGTGCAGCAGCCCGAAGCCGAACGCGATGCGCCAGCGCTTCTCGAGGTCTTTGACCAGCAGGTTCTCGAGGCCGACGTACGCGATGCTGAGCGCGATCAGCGGCTCGACCCAGCGCGGGCTCGGAGCGAAGACGCCGAGCACTCCGAGGGCGAGCGTGAGCGAGTGCGCGACGGTGAACGCGGTCACGACCTTCAGCACCGCGCGCGCTCGCGCCGCGACGAGCACCATGCCGAAGAGGAAGAGCAGGTGGTCGAAGCCGGTCAGAATGTGCTCGACCCCGAGCAGCACGATGGCGCCGAAGCCCGGCGCCGGCGCCTGGAGCGCCAGCGTCGTGGCCTTCGCGTGGAACACCTGCTGCCCCACGAGGTGACGGTGGCCGGGCGGCAACAGCTCGAAGAAGGCGAGCGCGATGCTCTTTGGCGCCGCGCGGCACGACCAGAGCGCCGTGAGCGTGAGGCCGTCGCGCTCGGCCGGCGCCCACCTGGACTCGGTGAGGCTGCAGCCAGGCGCGGTGATGTGCTCGGCGAGCGAGGGCGAGGTCTGCACTTCGCTCTTCGTGAACGTCAGCTGCGCTTCGAGGCCGTCGCGCGTCGCGGTGTACGTGCCCTGCGAGAGACCGACGGCGTGAGCGTGAGCGAGCGAGGGAAGGAGGGCAACCAAGAGCATCAACGCGCTCCCTCTCCCCTCGTAGGGGAGAGGGCCGGGGTGAGGGGGCCGTTGAGCGAGAGTCGAAGGCAGAAGCCCCTCACCGTGTCCCTCTCCCCTACGGGGGAGAGGGGACTCGTCTACTTGCGCCCTGCTCATCGCGCGGCCATCTCGGTCAACCTGCGCTCGAGCGCCTTCGCCTCGCGCTGCAGGCGTGGAGACAGCGCGGCCACTCGCGGGGCCAGCGCCTCGAGCTCGCGCAGCGCGGGCTCTCGCTCCCCGCGCGCGGCTTGAATCGCCGCGTGCTGGAAGCGCGCCTTCGCGTCGCTCGTCCCGAGGGCCAGGGCCCTCTCGCTGGCCGCAGCCGCACCTTCGACGTCACCTGCTCGCAAGAGCGCCCACGCGAGCGCCCCGTCGACCTGAACGTTCGGCCGCAGCTTCCGCTCGGCCTTCAACAGCTCCACCGCTTCGGTCGCGTGGGTGCCGGCCTCCGACCAGCCGCGCGCCAGCGCGAGCGGGTCGCTCGTGCGGCCCAGCGCTTCGGCCTTCTCCCACGCGGCCTTCGCGCCCTCGGCGTCGCCGGCCTCGGCCCGCGCCTCGGCGAGCTGAACCCACGTGTCGACCAGCGGGCTCCTCGCGAGCGCCTGCTCGAGCAGGCCCAGCGCGCCGCGCGCATCGCCACGCGCCGAGAGCACGCGCGCCTTCGCCGCCAGCGCGGGCGGGTACGACGGCACGCGGCCCATCGCGAAGTCGAAGCCGGCCACCGCGCCGTCGAGGTCGCCCAATTCGAGCAGCACGAGCCCGAGCTGCACCGCCATCCATGCTTGGGGCTCGGCGTCTTTCGCCCAGCCGGCGTCGATGGCGCGGCGGTACAGCGCCTGCGCTCCGGCGGTGTCGCCGGTCAGCCAGCGCAGGTGCGCCGCGCGGCCGTACGACGGCAGGTTCGGCTTCAGGTCGAGCATGCGCTGCACCGCGTCGGCCGAGGCCGTCACGTCGCCGAGCTCGAGCGTCGCGTCGGCCAGCGCCGCGAGCGCGAGCAGGTCGTCTTCACGCTGCGCGAGCGCCGCCTTCGCCGTGTCGCGCGCCTCGACGAAGCGGTGCTGGTTGAGCGCCACGATCGCCTCGAGCGCGAGCGCCGCGCTGTACCCGGGCTGCAGTGACAGCGCGACCTTCGCCGCGCCCTCGGCCGACAGGTACTGGCCCGGGTCGTTCAACGCCCGCGCCTTGCGCGCCCAGAGCTGGCCGAGCACCACCCAGCGATCGGCCAGCGCCGGAGCCGCCTTCGCCGCCGCCGCCGCCGCCGCGAGGTCGTGGTCGTCCGCCGGCACGTCGAGCGCGAGCGCGCGATACTGCTCGACGGTCGGTACGGGAGCAGCCGCCAGAGGAGGCGAGCTCCTGGTGCACGCGGCAGACAGGCACAGCGCGATCAGCAGGGCAGAGCGCATGCCCTCACTACGGACGCCATATCAGTCCGGATTCAGCGCAGTTCCGCAGTGCTTCGCGACGTGCGCCTGCGCGGTGCGGGAGGTGCAGGGCTCCGCGGCGAAGGCGCGGGCAGCGGCGAGCACGAGCAGCAGGGCGAGGGCCGTTTTTGACATAGGGACGACTGACCCGGGCGGGGCCCGCCGTGTGAAAAAAACACGCGGCGAGCGCCTGTGCCTTACAGGGCGCTCGCCGCGTCGGGAGGGGAAGCTTCGCTGCGCTCGTGGGGAGCGATGCGGGCGCGCATCGGCACGGCGGGAACAGCTGCCAGGTCGAGTGTGGCCCGCAGCGACGAACCTCAGCTCAGGGCGTCGGCTTGCCGTGACCCTGGTCCGAGCCGCGCCACGGGAGCGCGAGCCACGGCGACTCGTTGAGGAACGTCTTGTCGTTGTAGTTCACGCCGTCGGCGACGCCCGACAGCTGCTTGGTGAGCACGAGCGAGAGCAGCACGTCGGTGACGTCGGCCTGCTCGTGGTTCGTGCCGCCCGCGATGGGCCGCCCGTTGGGGAACGACGAGTCGGTGGCGAGGTCGACCCGCAGCACGTCGCCGGTCGCCGTGAGCGGAATCGAGTGTGCGCCCATCGACGGAATGTCGTTCAGGTTGATCGCCGCGATGATGTCGGTGCGGTTGCTCTTCGGAGGCGTGATGCCCATCAGCGGGCCGCCCATGCCGTAGAAGCCCGCGAACTCGGCGTCACGCACGAGCACCGGGTTCAGGAAGTACGCGCCGAAGTTCTCGACGTCCTTCTTCGGGTGCGTGCGGTTGTACTTGTCTTTGTCCTGCAGGCCGATGACCGCCTCGTTGATCAGCGGCAGACCGAGCCGCGACACCTGCACCCACGGGCCGAACGACTCGATGTCGCCGTTGTGGCGCAGCACCGAGACCTGCTTGCGCGACGCCGACGCCCACACGCCGAGCGTCGTCGCGTTGCCCGGCGTGCTGCCCGGCGCCTGGCCGTTCGCCGTCAGCTTCGCCGTCGGAATCTCGAGCGCGATGGCGTGGCAGTTGAAGCCCGCGACGCCGTCTTGCGCCATGCCCGTGGCGCGCAGGCCCGCGAGGTCGAACACGCCGCCGAGGTCGACGTAGAAGCCGTCGTCGCGCGGGCCGGCCCAGACGGTGCCTTCGCTGCCGTTGTCACCCATGTTGGTGACGAAGCTCTTCGCGAACGCGTCGTTGTAGTCGGTCTGCTGCGAGCCGTACTGGCCCTTCGTGACGATGCCGAACGTGCGCGGGCCGATGTTCACCGGCGTGACGCGAACGTCGCGCGCGATGACGGTCGAGGTGTTGCCGACCTTCTTCGTCACCGTGTACGTCTGAATCGGGAAGCCGCCGCCGGCGTGCGCCGACAGCTGGTAGAAGAACTCCTTGCCGCCGCCCGGAGGCAGGCCGAGGTTGTCGGCCGCGACGTTCTGCACCTGCTGCGTGCGGAAGCGAATCTGATACGTGACGGCGTCGTTGAGCGACGACGCGCCGCGCGCCAGGTGAATCTCATAGAGCACGTCGTCGCTGAACGAGTGGAAGTTCGGGCCGCCGCTCGGCTCTTCCAGCGGGTTGTAGGCCGCGACGATGTAGAGCTTGTCGTGCGTGCCGGGCTTCACCCAGGCCCAGAGGTCCGTGTTGTCGGCCGCGGGGTCCTGCGCGATGACGGGAGCTTCTCGGTGGCTCGAGGCGAACGCCGTCGTCGCGAGCAGTGCAGCAAAGATTGCGGTTCTCATGTCGGGTTCCTTTCAGGGGCTCACTGCTGCTTGTTGATGACGTAGACGGTGCCGCCGCCGTTGGCCGCGGAGTCCGCCCAGATGAACGTGTCTGTGTTGCGCGCGCGGTGGAGCCCGGCCGGCTCCGCGAACGCGTCGATGCCGCTCGAGACCAGCTCGGGCTCGCCGCCCATCACGGGCACGCGCAGCACCGCGTCGGTGCGCTTCTCGGGGTCGCGCGCCGAGAGCAGCGCCGTCTTCTCGTCTTGCGACAGCGCGACGCCGGCCGGGTAACCGACCGCCACGCTCGCGAGCAGCACGCTCGCCGTGCCGCCGCTCACCTTGATGAGCCGCGCGTTCTCGCTGTCGGGGTCGGCCGCGTCCATCACGTAGACGGTGCCGTCGGTGGCGACCGCGACGCCCGAGGGGTCTTCGAACGGAGCGTCCTTCGCGACGACCGTCACCGCGCCGCCTGCCAGCGGCAGCTTGAAGACGCCGGCGAGGCCGGTCGCCTTCTCTCGGCCCGTGAAGTAGACGACGTCGTTGCCGTTGTCCTTCGCGACGACGACGCCGCGCGGCCGGTAGCCCGAGGCGCCCTCGAGCTTCGCCGGAGCGCCGCCCGAGGTGGCGAGCGTGAACAGCTCACCGCGCTCGAGCACGCTCTCGTCGAGCTGCGCGCCGGGGTCCGACAGCACGAGCGTGCTGCCGTCGCTCGAGACGTCGATGCCGAACGGCGAGACCAGCGGGTCGCCGCCCGCGAGCCGCTCGGGAGCTCCGCTCGACGGCGCCGCGCTCTTGAAGATGGCGGTGGTGCCGTCTTCGCCTTCGAGCGCGATGAAGTACGCCGTCTTGCCATCGGGAGACAGCGCCGCGTCGAGCGGGCTGCGAAAGGTCTCTGCGCTCGACGTCGCAGCGGGCGTGAGGTCCTTGATGGTCCCGTCGCCCGGGGGCGTGACCATTTCCTTCGTGGTGCATCCGGCCAGCAACCACACTGCGGCCGTAATGCCGAGTCGTGTTCGCATCGCACTCCTCCTGTGAAGTGGGTTGACCTGCGCAGTACGGACCCCTGCGGTGTTCGGATTGCCGCCTGCGCTCACGGTGGCCGATCGCCGAGCAGTAGGGTCTCGGGGCCATGATGCTCACCGTCACGCTGTTGCTGCTCTCGCAGGTGCAGATCCCGCTGCCGCCCATTCTCTTCCCCGCGCCGCCGCCGCTCGTCGTCGTCGAGCCCGGGATTCAGGTCGTGCCCGACCTCGACGACGAGGTCTTCGTGGTCGACAACCTCTACTGGACGAGGCGCGACGGCCGCTGGTTCAGGTCACCCGACCACAAGGGAGGCTGGGTGGTCGTCGACGCGCCCGCAGTGCCGCCGGTGCTCGTGAAGGTGCCGCACGGCAAGTACAAGCGGTGGAAGCACCACAAAGAGAAAGAGAAGCACGGCAAGGGCAGGGGCCGCTGAGCCGCCCGCCTACGGAGCGCGCCGGTTCTCGCGTGCGGCGTCGGCGAGCAGCGCCGCGACGGTCTTCTTGATCTCGTCGGGCATCTCGTCGGCCGACAGCTCGCGATCGTCGAGCTTCGCCGGCCGCACGGCGATGTCTTCGAAGCGCCGCGGCGGGCGCAGCTTCCGCCACACCAGGCCGGGCAGCTTCCACGCCTTGAAGCCGTCGAGCGGCTCCACCGGGAGCAGGTTGATGAACATGACGAGCCCGTTCTCGATCGTGAACCCCCACGCGAGCCCGTCGAAGAGCCCCGGCCCCGGGAAGCCGCGCAGCTTCAGCACGACGACGGTGGCCGCGAAGATGACGAGCTGCGCGAGCACTCCGCCCCACGCGATGAGCGCTCGCCACGTCTTCGAGACCTGCCCGTCCCACTTGCACTGGCCCGCGAGCGGCGAGAGGTCGATGCCGGTCACGCGAGCTCCAGCGGCCTTCACCAGCACCGCGTGGCCGAGCTCGTGGGCGAGCACGATCGCCAGGTAGCTGAGCACCAGGCCGGCGGCGAACCGGTGAAGGCAGCCGATCAAGACGCCCACCAGCACGCTGAAGTGCAGCCGCAGCTCGACGCCCCTGATGCGGCCGGCGGTGAAGTAGGCCTTGCTCCACATGGCGTCGGCCTTAGGCGCCGCCGCACGGTCGAGTCAAACCGCCGCGCTGACGCGTCAGCGCTTGCCGAACGCGCCGGCGAAGTCGCGCGCGAACTGCTGAACCGTGCGCGGCTCTCGCCCGAGCAGCTGCTGCACGCTCGGCGTCGGCGTCGACTGCCAGCCGCTCGAGTACGCCGTGAAGTAGTCGCGCAGCGCCACCTGGTTGAAGTCGTCGACGCCGAACTTCACGAGGTTCTCGATCGCCGCCGCGACCGGCACCGGCACGTACGTCACCGGCTTGCCGAGGGCCTCGCCGATCGCCGCGGCCACCTGCGCGAGGCTGACGGCCGCGCCGGTGAGCGTGTACGTCTTGCCTGCGTGCGCAGCGGGCGCGTCGAGGATCTTCGCGGCGACCTCGCTGATGTCGCGGAAGTCGATCATCGGCAGCTTCGCGTCGCCGAGCGCCAGGTACATCTTCCCCTCCTGCGCGACCGACTGCGCCGACATCATCAGGTTCTGCGTGAAGAAGTGCGGCTTGATGATGGTGAACGGCACGCCCGACCGCTCGAGCTCGGCGTCCGACAGCGCGTGCATGCGCCCGTTCAGCGTCGGAGCGTCGTGCGCCGCGCCGATCGCCGACATGCGCAGCACGTGCTTCACGCCCGCCCTGCGCGCCGCGTGCAGCGCGTTCGACGACTGGTACGGCGCGAGCGGCCCCGGCGGCGTCAGAATGAACGCCGTCTCGACGCCCTCGAACGTGCCCTCGAGCGAGCGCGGCTTCTCGAGGTCGCCGACGCGCACCTCGACGCCCTGCTGCTTCAGCGCCTCGCCCTTCTTCGCGTCGCGCACCAGGCCGACGAGGCGGTGCCCCTTGCCCTTCAGCGCCGCCAGTGCACCGCTCGATACGTTGCCGTTCGCTCCCGTCACCAGAATGGTCGTCATGCGCGAAGACATGCTCCCGAAGCCGCCGTGGCACAATGGCGACCTCTGGAGCACACTGGCCCATCAGTGGGACAGTGCCCGGGCGAGCGCGTCGACCGTCACGCGCACCTGCGGAGCGAGGTTGCGCGCCGACGGGTAGAGCAGCTGCATCGGCACCGGCGCAGGCCAGAACCTCCGCAGCACCGGCACGAGGCGGCCGCGCGCGATGTCGTCGGCCGCGTAGGGCTCGGGCAGCCACGTGATGCCGCGCCCCTGCACCGCCGCGAGCTTCGCGACGGCGAGCTGGTTCGTCGAGAGCGGGCCGTTCACGGTGACGTCGAGGCGCTTGCGGCCGCGAAGGAACTCCCACCGCCCGGCGCGGGAGCGCCCGCTGAAGACGATGCAGTCGTGCTTCGCGAGGTCCTCGGGCGCTCGCGGGGCCTTCGTGCGCTGCAGGTACGCGGGGCTCGCCCAGTAGCCCGAGGCGCTCACGCCGAGCGGCCGCACCACGAGCGACGAGTCGGCGAGCGCGCCGGTGCGCACGGCGACGTCGAAGCCCTCGGCGACCAGGTCGACGTGGCGGTCGGTCAGCTCGAGCTCGACGCGCATGCCCGGGTGGCGCTCGAGGAGCCCGAGCACCACCTGCGCGATGCGCTCGCCGCCGCCCGGAGTGCCCGTGATGCGCACGAGGCCGCGCGGCTCGGCGTGGGCGTCGAGCACGCCGCGGCCCGCATCGCGGATCATCTGCAGCGCCGGCGTCACCTGCTTCAAGAACGCCGCGCCCGCATCGGTGAGGCTGACGTGGCGGGTCGTGCGGTGAATGAGCCGGGTCTTCAGCGCCGCTTCGAGCGTCGCCAGGCGGCGGCTCACCGTCGAGCGCGGCAGCCCCAGCGCGGCCGACGCGGCGCGGAAGCTCTTCAGCTCGGCGACGGTGGTGAACACGTGAACGGCGCCGAGCTCGGGCAGGTCTTCCCAGTGGTGGTTCGCAGGCATCGGGCGCCGTCCGTAGCAGCTTCGAGCTCTTCTGCACGTCGCGTCACACGCGGTCACATGAAGTTGCGCGTGTGCAGCGAAGCGAGCCGCTCGGCCTCGTGCTTCGGGAACCCGAGCCGCTCGAGCCGCTGCGCGCGGCCGTGGTGCATGTCGCGCTCGAGCTCCTGCACGCGCTGAACGCCGGTCGCGATGGCGGCCGGCTCCCACGAGCCCGCGGCCAGCAGCACGAGCCCGTCGAAGACCTCTGCGTTGAGGCCTGCCGTGTGCGCGAGCGCGCGGTGGCGGTGCTCGACCGCGGCCGCGAGCCGGCCTCGCAGCGACGGGTCGAGCGAAGCGTGCCGCTGCAGGTGCGAGAGCCCGAACGCGACGTGCCGCGCCTCGTCTTGCGCCGCCAGCCGCGTCACCTCGCGCGTGACCGGGTCCGGTGCGTGCTCGCGCAGGAAGGCGAGCAGCGAGAGGAAGCTGCCCTCGCCCAGCACCGAGAGCAGGAAGGAGGCGAGCGCGAAGTCGGGCTCGTCGAGCAGCGTCTTCAGCGACGCCTGGCCGCCGGCGGTCGAGAGCCCGGGCTCGGGCCGGCACAGCAGCGCGCGCCGCGTGAACACCTCGATGTGCCGCGCCTCGTCGGCCGCCTGAATCGCGAGCAGCTGCATCACCTCGCGGAAGTGCGGGTGCAGCCGCGCGATGAACGCCGAGGGGATCTGCAGCGCCGCCGTCTCGTTCTCCACGAGGTACGTCATCACCTGCACCACCGCGTCTTCGATCTCGGCCGGCAGGCTCGGCGCTTCGCTCCAGGCGATCGCCTTCCCCGGGTCCCACTGCGCCGCCGCCGCCTGCGCGTACAGCCGCGCCGCGTCGTCCGACCAGACCTCGTCGCGGTGCGTGAGCGCGTACGAGAACACCGGGCCTCCTGCCTCTACCCGCGCTCCTCGCGCCGCCAGCCCCCACGTGGCTCGAGCTTCGCTCGCCGGCTGCGCCGCGCTCCCTGCACGCTCGGCTCCGCTCCAGCGCGCCGTGTCCGCCGTGCCCCGCTCGATGTGTCGCGTCGCCTCGTCGAAGCGGTGCCCTTCGGCGCGGCACCACGCCGCCAGGTCGACGCTCAGCGCCTCGCTCGTGCCCCTGACCTCGACCCGCTCTCCCGGCTTCAGCTGCGACAGCGCCCTCTTCAGCAGCAGCGAAGCTCCCTGCGCCAGACCCAGGGCTCCGAGCTCGACCCGCCGCCCCTCACCCTGGCCCTCTCCCCTACGAGGGGAGAGGGGACTTGGCTTCGAGTCGCTCATTCGACTTCGAGCTGTCGGTTGCGATCGAGCGCCCTCTCGAGCAGCGCGTAGCCCGACGTTCGGCCCGGCCTCCACGCTTTGAGGCCCTCGAGGTCGAGCAGCGGCCTCACCTTCGCGTCCTCGTACTTCATCGACAGCAAGAGCTGCTCGAAGCGAGACGAGTCGACTCCGTCGAGCACCGTGAAGTTGCAGTGGTCGTACTTGCCCGTCTGAGAGAGCACCCGAACGCCCGTCGTCGGCAGCGTGCCGTCACGCCCGAACGCGAGGTGGTTGCCGTCGATGACGCACGCCGCGTCGAGCTTGCCCGCCACCAGCGCCCGCGCCGCGTCGCGCTCACCCCCGATGTGGTCGCCGTGCTTGCCCACCAGTACGTCGTGCCGCACCACCTCGAAGTCGCGGCCCGCCTCGAGCCCCGCCTCCGCGAGGTGCACCAGCGGAATCAGCGTCGCCTGCGGAGAGTCCGCCGCCCCCACGCCCACCCGCTTGCCCTTCAGCTCCGCGACGGTGCGCGGCCCGCCGTCCCTCACCAGCACCACGCTGGTGAGGTCTTGGTCCGTGTCGCGCATCGCGACCGCGCGCGCCGTGCGACCGCGCCGCTTCGCCGCCCGCTCGGTCTGCAGCCACGCGAGCGGCGAGTGCCACGCCACGTCGATGACGCCGTCGAGCTGCGCTCGAACCTGCGCCTCGTAGTTCGAGAACAGCACGTAGTCGAAGGGCAGCCCCGCCGCCTCGAACCACGCCTTGAACCCGTCCCAGATCGTCACCACCTTGAGGTCGTACGCCACGGCCCCGAGCCTCAACGTGCGTGGCATCGCGGCCCCTTTCAGAACAGCGGCAGGTTGCAGACGGCCTTGCCGATGAAGTCGTAGAGCACGTCTGCCGTCGGAGCCATCACCGTGCTCGCGCGCGCGTCGCGGAACAACGGCTCGACGCCCACGTCTTTGCGGAAGGCGGCGCCGCCGCAGACGCGCATCGCGAGGTCGAGCACCTCGTTCGCGGCCTCACCCGCCGCCGCCTTCGACTCGAGCACGCGCAGCACGGCGTCGGCGCGGCCGGCCTCCATCGCTTCGGCGGTGTCGAGCACGAGCAGCCGCGCCTGGTCGGTCTTGATCCGCATGCGCGCGAGGTAAGCGCGCGCCGTCGGCAGGTCGGCGACCGAGCTGCCCGCATGCTGAAACGTCGTGCTCGTCGCGTGCGCCGACGTGCGGGCGACCGCGCTCTCCATCAGGCCCACCGAGGTCGCCGCGTTCATCGCGTTGAACCACGGCAGCACGACGCCGATCATCGCGTCGAAGCCCTTGCCGTCTTCCCCGAGCATGTTCCCCGCGGGAATCGAAGCGCCCTCGGCCGTCACCGGGCTCGAGTCGTTGCCGCGCAGCCCGAGGCCGTCGAACGGCTCGGTCACGCGCACGCCCGCAGTCTTCTGCGGCACCCACCACAGCGTGCTCAGGCCCTGCGCCGCGACCGGCTTCGACGACCACACGTAGCCGGCCCGGCTCGCCGACGTCACGAAGCTCTTGCGCGCGGTCAGCGTCACCTTGTCGCCCGACTTCGCGGCCGTCGACACCGGCGCCCAGAACTGGCTGCGCGAGCCGGCTTCGCTGAACGCGAGCGTCGCGAGCAGGCTCTGCGCCACCTGCTTGCGCAGCTCGGTGCTGCCGAGCTTCTCGAGCAGCGCCGCCGCGGCCCAGTGCATCGTCATCACCATCGCGGTCGACCCGCACTCGCGCGCGATGCGCTCGACCACCTGCACGGCCGTCTTCGGCCCGTGGCCGAGCCCGCCCACGTCTTTCGAAGAGATGAGGCCGAGCAGCCCCTCTTTCGCGAACGCGGCGACGGCGGCCTCGGGAAACTGCGCGAGCTTGTCGGTCTGCTGCGCCTTCGGAGCGACGACGTCCTTCGCGATGCGATCTACGGCGGCGAACACTTCGGCCTGCGCCTTCATGGGCAATTCTCCTCGCGCATGAAGCGCGAGGCACGGCCCTCGAACTTCAGCGCGCTCTGTGGGTGATGGCCCGGGAACTCCGGGCCGGCGCTGCGGTTCAACGACGGTCGGTCATGAACCGGGCTTCTAGCGCGAGGCGAGCAGCTGCGACAGCCGCTTCGTCGCGAGCCGCATGCGCGTCTTCACCGTGCCCAGCGGGGTGCCCGTGCGCGCCGCGATCTCGGACTGCGAGAGGCCCTCGCGGTACGCGAGCTCGAGGGTCTCGCGCTGATCCGCCGGCAGCTCGAGCATCGACCGCTGCAGCGAGCGCTGCATGCGCTTGCTGTCGAGCTGATCATCGGGAGCCGGCTGCGACGACGCCTCGGGCCGATCGGCCGCCGACGCCGTGGCCGAGCGCGCCTGCGACTCGCGCGTACGCAGGCGATCGACCGCGCGCGAGCGCGCGATGGTCACGATCCACACGTCGAAGGCCGCGCGCTCGGGCTGGTAGTGCGACGCCTTGCGCCACGCCTCGAGGAAGGCGTCTTGCACCACCTCTTCGGCCTCCGCGCGCGAGCGCAGCACGCGCAGCGCCGCCGACAGCGCGAGCCCGGCGTAACGCTCGAAGAGCGCCGACAGCGCCGAGCGATCGCCCTTCGCGAGACGGTCTGAGAGCTCGCGCGTGTCGGAAGCCGTCGTCACGCACCCCCCGAGACGGGGAAGGTGCGGGCCGCGCAGATGCAGCCGAGACCCGGCAGGCCGGTGAACGAGTGCGTGGTGCCCTTCTGGCGCACGTCGAGCTCGCCGCGCCAATACTCGGTGCCGTCGACGTCGAGGTAGCCGCCCTCGAGCACGAGCACCTGCTCCTCGCCGCCGTGCGTGTGCGTGGGGAGCACGGCGCCGGGCTCGACCTTGAGCAGCACGGTGAACGCGCCGCCCGCCGAAGCCTTCGGGCCGGCGTTGACGGGCGCCGCGTAGACTCCGGGAGCGAGCTCGCTGTCCCACGTCTTCGGGTCGTCGACGCGCTCGAGCTGCGCGAGGGCTTCTTCGAGGCTCATGTCGAAGAGCGTGGCGACCTGCTGCGCGAGGTGCGCGAACCGCGCCGGGCCGGCGAGCTCTTTCACGAGCGCCTGCAGCGCGCTCTTCGGCGGCGCGACGAGCTCCTCCGAGAGGGCGTCGAGCTCGTCTGCTTCTTTGCGGCAGTCTGCGCAGGCCCGCAGATGCTCTTCCACGCGGCTCACCTCTTGTGGGGAGAGGTGGCCGGCGGTGTAGCCATACAGCTCGTCGACGACGTGTTCAGCCATGGGTTCACGCTCGAAGGGGGGTACGGCCGAGCGGAGCAGGCGGATTTCTGTCACGGCTTACGAACGAAAGACAGGCCCCGTTTCGCGGCCTTCGATTTCTTTTTTCACGCGCGAAAAACAATGCGGGTTGAACGGACCATGAAAACCTCCCTCGTTGCCGCGCTCGCCGTCCTCACCCTCGCTTCCTCTGCCTTCGCGGAGCCCGACGAAGGGAAGGACATGATGAACCTCGACCTGAAGAAGCAGGGCGCCTGGAAGCCGGCGTGGGACCCCGAAGCGAAGGTCGCGAAGTGGGAGAACGACAAGTACATGTCGAGCATCGTCATCCGCGTGGTGAGCGACAAGCTCGACTCGATCGACGACCTGAAGGCGGCGGCGCCGATGATGATGCAGCTCGGTCAGGCCATCACGAAGGTCACCGAGGGCCCGAAGACCACGAAGCAGGGCTGGTGGGCGATCGTCGAGGGCGACGGCACGCAAGACCTCATCTACGTGCAGAAGCACGGCGGCAAGCAGCTGGTCTGCAGCGCCTCGGTGAAGAAGGGCAACATCCCCAAGGCCGACGCGATGAAGGCCTGCGAGTCGATCAAGTCGAAGTGAGGCTCTCGTCCGCCACGCTTCGTGTGAGGCGTGGCTCGAGGCGAAAGACGTGGCGCGCGCCACGCCGCATTCAACTGGGGCGACGGCCGTCTAGCCCGCTTCGGGCTTCGGCGGGTCGGGCACAAGACGCCCTCTATGCGCTGGCGCGCTACGCCCGCCTACGCCCTACGCTCTCCTCTAGCGCGCGGTGCCGCTCGCCCAGAGCGGCTGCGCGCCCGAGTAGACGACCAGGTTTCCGTCACCCTGCACGGCGAGCCACGCGCCGTCGTGGCCGTTCGTGTGCGTGTGCCAGAGCGCGACGCCGCCGTTGTAGAGCACGAGGTTGCCGTCGCTCTGCATCGCGAGCGACGTCGTCGCGCGGCCGTTCGTGTGCGTGTGCCAGATGGCGACGCCGCGGTCGTACAGCACGACGTTGCCGTCGCTCTGGTGCGCGAACGTGAAGCGGCCGCCGCACGAGGTGACCTGCTCGCCGCGCGCGAGCGACGCGCCGCTCTTCAGCTCGCCGCACGGCGCCGGCGGAGGCGGCGGCGGAGCCACCTGCGTCCCGCTCGACCACAGCGGCTGCAGCCCGTTGCCGTAGACGACGAGGTTGCCGTCGTCCTGCATCGCGAGCATGGCGCCCGGGTGCCCGTACGTCGACGTGTGCCACAGCGCGCCGGCCGGGCCGTACAGCACCAGGTTCCCGTCGGTCTGCATCGCGAGCAGGGTCGTCGCGTGGCCGTACGTCTGCGAGCTCCACAGCGGGCGGCCCGCGCGGTTGTCGTAGATGACGACGTTGCCGTCGGTCTGGTGCGCGAGCGTGGCGACGCCGTTGCACGAGACGAGCGACTGGCCGGGCGACAGCGTGCCGCCGGCCGCGAGCGCGCCGCACGAGGGCGTGACGGGCGGGGGCCCCGCGACGACGCCGGCGAACGCCTTCAGGTCCGCGAGCGAGCCGTTGAAGCGGTCGTTGTCGACGGCGCCGGCGACGCCGGGGCTCGAGCCGTCGGGGATGCCGGGCACTCCGCCGCCGCGGTACTGCCAGATCGTCCACCGGCTCCACACGTCGGGGATGCGCGGGCACGCGGCGAGCGTGTACTGCGCGTGCGCGAGCGGCAGGTCGGCGAACTGCGGCGAGTTCCCGAGCGCGCCCGCCCAGTAGTAGTAGCCGCTGTAGATGATCGGCTTCTTGCCGGTGCCTTGAGTGACGCGGTCGACCCACTGGCGCAGCCGCGCCGCGTAGACCGAGGGCGACGGGTAGGGCGCCGCGGCCTCGACGTCGGCCATCACTGGCAGGTCTCCCGGGCCGAGCCGCCCGAGCACGCTGACCGCGAGGTCCGCCTGCGCGATGGGGTCCTGGTTCGGGAGGAACCACTGGTACGCGCCGCGAATGAGCCCCGCCGCCTTCATGCCGTCCCAGTTGCGCTGGAAGGTCGGGTCGATGGTGGCGCCCTGCGAGAGCTTCGTGATGCCGAACACCTTGCCGCCCGCGGCGACCGCGTGCCAGTCGATGTTCCCCTGCCACTTCGAGACGTCGATGCCCTCGACGGTCGGGCCGCTCGCGCAGACGGTCAGCGCCGACTGGGCGGTCGCGGTGCCGTCGTCGCGCCCGGCCGAGTGTCCGAGCTCTTCATCGACGGTGTCGCTGACGTCTCCGGCACAGGCAGAGAGAAAGACGGCGGCCAGGGCGATGCGGTGCATGGGTGTGCCTCCTTGGGGAGGCAGACGCACGCGGCGGAAAATGTCGCAGCGGGAGCGCGCTTTGTCTCAGGCCTTCGGGCGAAACGGCTGGGGCGCCGTGGGCTTCGCCTCGAGGTACGGCCCGCCGATGAGGTCGATGCAGTACGGAATCGCGGGGAAGACGGCCTCGAGGCACTCGCGAATGCTCTTCGGCTTGCCGGGCAGGTTCACGATGAGCGAGGCGCCGCGAATGCCGGCGGTCTGGCGCGAGAGAATCGCGGTGGGCACGTACTTGAGCGAGGTGGCGCGCATGAGCTCGCCGAAGCCGGGCATCATCTTGTGGCAGACGGCCTCGGTGGCCTCGGGCGTGACGTCGCGCGGAGCGGGGCCGGTGCCTCCGGTGGTGACGACGAGGCAGCAGCCCTCGGCGTCGCACAGCTCGACGAGCGTCTTCTCGATCGTCGCGCGGTCGTCGGGGATGAGGCGGTACACCTTCTCCCAGCCGCTCGCGAGCCACTCGTTGAAGACGTCTTCGATCGCCTTGCCCGATTTGTCCTCGTAGACGCCGGCGCTCGCGCGATCAGAGGAGGTCAGAATGCCGATGCGCGCGGTCTGGGTGGGTGGCATGGTGCGCGTTCTATATGAGCATCAAGCCCGACAAGTGGATTCGGCGAATGGCGAAAGAGCACGGCATGATTTCGCCGTTCGAGCCCTCGATGGTGCGCGAGTACGAGGGCAAGAAGGCCGTCAGCTTCGGGACGTCGTCGTACGGCTACGATGTGCGCTGCGCCGACGAGTTCAAGGTCTTCACGAACGTGTGGTCGACCGTCGTCGACCCCAAGCACTTCGACCCCAAGTCGTTCGTCGACATCAAAGATCGCGAGTGCATCATTCCGCCGAACTCGTTCGCGCTCGCTCGCACCGTCGAGTACTTCAAGATTCCGCGCGACGTGCTCGTGGTGTGCCTCGGCAAGTCGACCTACGCGCGCTGCGGCATCATCGTGAACGTGACTCCGCTCGAGCCCGAGTGGGAGGGCCACGTCACGCTCGAGTTCTCGAACACGACTCCGCTGCCGGCGCGCATCTACGCGAACGAGGGCGTCGCCCAGATGCTCTTCTTCGGCGCCGACGAGGTCTGCGAGACCTCGTACAAAGACCGCGGCGGCAAGTACCAGGGCCAGCAGGGCGTCACGCTGCCGAAGGCGTGAGCGCTTGCAGCCCGACCGGCGCGATCAACGAACTGCAGGCGTCATCTGGGGGCTCGGGGTCCTCCTCCCCGCGCTCGCCGTCAGCGGCGTGTTCGGCGGGTTCGACCTGTTGCCGATTCCCGTCTGGCTGCTGATCAGCGCCGCCGCAGGAGCCTGGGGCGCCGTCGCCGCGACCCGGCGCCGCCGCGTGGTCGCTGCGGCGCTCGGCGCCATCGGCGGCGCGGGCTGCCTCTTCACCATTCCTCTGTACGTCGCGTGGCGCAGTCAGCTCGGCCGCACGTTCTTCACGATGGAGCTCGTCTTGCCGGCGGCCGTGGTCGCGCTGCCGCTGTTCGGGTTGTGGCGGTACCTCGACCGCCGGCCCATGGCGCCGAAGCCCGAACAGTCGAGCGAGCTTCAGCTGGCGGCCGCGCGAACCGAAGAGGCTCCCGAGCGCTCGCTCTGCGCGCAGCACCCACAGACCGTCGCGCGCTGGGCGTGCGGCCGGTGCGGCGCGTTCTTCTGCCCGCTCTGCGCGCGGTACCCGACGCCGAAGGGCAAGCCGGTCTGCGCGAAGTGCTCGCCGCCGGCGTGACGCTCGCTCAGTCGTCGTCGGCCGGGTCTGCGAAGAACAGCTCGTCGACGCTCAGCTCGACCGCGTCGAAGGGCTCTGCGCGGATTCTCTGGCCGCTCTTCGCGGTGAGCACGAGCGCGTACGCGAGCTCGGTGCGCCGGTAGACCTCGAGCACGCGCTCGATCGGGTTCGCGAGCCAATAGTGGGGCACGCCGGCGTGGAAGTACGACTGCAGCTTGTCGACGCGGTCGGTCTCTTCGTTGGTCGGCGAGAGAATCTCGCAGATCCAATCGGGACGAAGAGTGACCGGCCGGCCCGTTGGCCGAGTGGGAGACCGCTCGCGTCGCCAACCGGCGAGGTCGGGCCGAAAGAGCTCGGAGCCCAGCTGGATGTCGATCTCGCTGCGGATCCACCACCCTCCCGGCCATTTGCCCCCTGGCTTCCGATCGAAACGATTGCCGACGCCGCGCACGACGTGGACCTGCACGTCCGAGTGCTCCGCCGTCGGAGCCGCCTTCTGCACGAGCGTCCCTCGGATCAGCTCGACGCGCTCGGACTCGGGCCGGGCGAGGGCCTCCTCGAGGGTCGCGACCGGGCGCTTGGGTGCTGTCGGCATCGCCGCGAGTATAGCGGCGCCTGCCTCAGCGCCGCTTCTTCGCCGCCGCCTTCTTCTTCTTCTTGGCCGCGATCGCCGGCGCCGGCTTCGGCGCCTTCTTCTTCAGCTTCGCCGGAGCCACCGAGTGCGCCTTCGCGGCCCACGTCTGCAGCGCCTCGCCGTCGTCGTAGAAGCCCTCGGGCACCACGATCCACTCGGCCATCGTGACCGGCTTCTTCATGCCGCCGTACACCCACGGCTTGCCGCCCAGCGCGATGAGCTCGTCGCGCAGCGGCCCGTGCTCCAGCTTCAAGATGATCTCGTCGTCGGTCACGATGCCCGCGAACATGCCGCCGTTCGGCGCGAAGAAGCCGTGGCCTCCGAACATCTTCCGCGGCGTGTGCTTCAGGTTCGCGCAGGCTTCCGTCAACAGCTCGAGTGAGCGGCTCATGGGCGCGGGCACATTACCGCGGCAGCACCGTCACCGCGTCTTCCGACACGAGGTACAGCCGGTCGCCCTGCACCCAGCCGGTCTGGTAGCCGCCGTCGATCAGCTCGACCACCAGGCCGCCGTCGGGCTCGAGCGCCACGTACGCGATGCGCCCGTCGTCGTGCAGCACCGGCGCGACCCCCGGCTCGTTGCGCGGCATCGCCACCGTCACCGCGCGCCCCGCCTCGTCCAGGGTGCCGACGCCCGCCGCGGTCTGGAACCAGATGCGCTCCGGCTCCACGAAGCCCGAGCTGCCCTGCGCCGCGAAGCAGCGCTGGCCGCCGCCCGCAATCACCGGGTTCTGGCACCAGCGGTCGGGCCCCGCCCACCACCACCAGCCTCCATCGGGAGCGACCCGCGCCGGCGCCAGCGAGTGCAGCACGTCGCCCGCGGTGATCGACAGCGTCTGCGCGACGGGAATCGTCTCGCGCGGCAGCCAGCCCCCGTCGGCGACCCCGTACCGCGACACCACGTCGAAGTCGGCGGCGAAGGCCTCGGTCGGCGTCGCCGCCAGCACCCGCTGCATGAGCTGCGTGCCCTTGGCCGGCTCGTTCACCACGCCCGCATCGGTGTCGACCCAGCGCTTCAGCTCGACGCCGCCGAACCAGAACGTGTCGCCGGCGAAGGCGATGGGCGACACGACTCCGCCGAACGGGATCTCGACCGGTGGCTCGCCGGGCCGCACGCGCGTGAGCCGCGTGTTGCCGCGGCAGAACAGCGAGCCGCGGTCGGTCACGAAGCCGCCGAGGCACTGCGTCGCCGCCGGCAGCGGAATCGTCTCGAGCACCGGCCGCGGCCGCCGCACGCCGAGCGCGATCACGCCCTGCACGACCGCGACGCTGGGCTCGAACGTCACCGAGTAGAAGTACGGGCCGCCCCGCATCGGAGTGAACCGCAGCTCGGCCAAGAGCCTGCTCGAGTCGGCGACCGGAGCCCACTCGACGTCCGGCACCGGCACGTTGTTCTCGTCGACGAGCTCTGCCCGAAAGCCGTACGTGACGCCGGGGCAGCGCATCAGCGTGCCGGCTCCGACGGTGGCGCGGTACGGCTGGCCGAGCTCGAAGAGGGGCGTGCGGCTCGCGACCGTGAGCGGCGAGCAGGGCGAGACGCGGCTGCCCGAGCACCCGGCGAGCAGCACCGTGAGGGCCACACCAACTCGCAGTGGAGATCGCAACGCGTGAAGGCTAGACCACCGGCCCATGAGCCACCGCATTCGCAAAGCAGCCGTGCTGGGTTCCGGAGTCATGGGCAGTGGCATCGCCGGCCACCTCGCCAACGCCGGCATCCCCGTCATCATGCTCGACCTCAAGAGAGAGTTCGTCGACAACGCGATGACGAACCTGAAGAAGCAGAAGCCCGCGCCGCTGTTCTCGCAGGCCGCGCTGCCGCTGATTCAGACGGGCACGTTCGACGCGGATCTCGCGAAGATCTCCGACTGCGACTGGGTCGTCGAGGTCGTCAAAGAGGACATGAAGATCAAGCAGGGCCTCTTCGCGAAGGTCGAGCCGCTGCTCAAGAAAGACGCGATCATCTCTTCGAACACGTCGGGCCTCAGCATCAAGGGCATGACCGAGGGCCGCAGCGCCTCGTTCAAGCAGCGCTTCCTCGTCACGCACTTCTTCAACCCGGTGCGCTACATGAAGCTGCTCGAGCTCGTGCCGGGCGAAGAGACCGACCCGGCCGTCTGGAAGCGGCTCGCCGAGTTCGGTGAGCGCGTGCTCGGCAAGGGCATCGTCTACGGCAAAGACACGACGAACTTCATCGCGAACCGCATCGGCACGTACGGGATGATGCGGATCCTCCACAAGATGCAGGCCGAGGGCTTCACCATCGAAGAGATCGACAAGATCTTCGGCCCGCCGCTCGGCCGCCCGAAGTCGGCGGTCTTCCGCACCGCAGACCTCGTCGGCCTCGACACGCTCTTTCACGTGACGAAGAACTGCTACGACTCGCTCGTCAACGACCCCGAGCGCGAGACGTTCAAGCCGCCCGAGTTTCTCGTGAAGATGGTCGAGAAGGGCATGCTCGGCGACAAGTCGGGCGGCGGCTTCTACAAGAAGGACAAGAAGGGCGAGGGCGAGAAGCAGATTCTGGCGCTCGACCTGCAGACGCTCGAGTACCGGCCGCAGAACAAGGTGCGCTACGAGTCGCTCGGCGCCATTCGCGAGATCGAGTCGCTCAACGAGCGCATCGCGACCTTCGTGAGCCACGGCGACAAGGCGTCGAAGTTCGGCGAGCTCATCTCGCTCGAGACGCTCGCCTACGCGTCGCGCATTCTCACCGAGATCGCCGACGACTACGTCAACGTCGACCGCGCGCTGCGCTGGGGCTTCGCGTGGGACATCGGCCCGTTCGAGTCGTGGGACGCCATCGGCGTGAAGAAGGGCCTCGAGCGCATGAAGGCGCTGGGCATCAAGCCCGGCGCGTGGGTCGAAGAGATGGTCGCGAAGGGCCGCGACCGCTTCTACGTCACCGAGGGCACGCACGACACGTACTGGGACGTGCGCGCCAGGTCGTCGGCGAAGGTGCCGGTGAACCCGCGCAACGTGAACATCGAGGTCATGCGCCGCGGCAACGCGAAGGTCCTCGGCAACGACAGCGCCTCGCTGTGGGACATGGGCGACGGCGCGCTGCTGCTCGAGTTCCACTCGAAGATGAACAGCATCGACGATCAGATCACCGAGCTGATGGAGAAGTCGGTCGAGATCGGCGAGCAGAAGTTCAAGGCGCTCGTCATCGGCAACGACGGTCAGAACTTCTCGGTCGGCGCCAACATCGGCGCGCTCATGATGGCCATCGGCGGCGGCGAGTGGGAGATGGTCCGCGCGATGGTGCGCCGCTTCCAGAACGCGAACCAGGCGCTGCGCTACTCGTCGATTCCCGTGGTGACGGCTCCGTTCGGCATGACGCTCGGCGGCGGCGCCGAGGTGACCATGGCCGGCAACGCGATTCAGGCGAGCGCCGAGACGTACATGGGCCTCGTCGAGGTCGGCGTCGGCCTCATCCCGGGCGGCAGCGGCAACCTGCAGCTCATGCGCAACGTCTTCGGCGCGGCCGCGGGCTCGAAAGACTTCGACGCCCTGCCGTACCTGAAGAAGCTGTTCCTCACCATCGGCGTCGCGAAGGTCGCGACCAGCGCCGAAGAGGCTCGCGAGGCCGGCTTCCTGCTCGCGCAAGACGGCATCTCGATGTCCCGCGACGCCCTGCTCGCCGACGCCAAGGCGCGCGCGCTCGGCATGGCTGACAGCGGCTTCATGCCCCCGCGGCCGGCGACGTTCCTGCTGCCGGGGCGCAGCGGCGCCGCCACCATCGACATGCTGCTCTACGACATGCAGCTCAATCACCAGATCAGCGAGCATGACCGCCTCATCGGCAAGAAGCTCGCGACCGTGCTCACCGGCGGCGACACCTCGCCCAGCGTGCCCGTCACCGAGCAGCAGCTGCTCGACCTCGAGCTCGAGGCCTTTCTCTCGCTCTGCGGCGAAGAGAAGACCCAGGCGCGCATCATGCACATGCTCGAGAAGGGCAAGCCGCTGCGCAACTGAGCCGCGTGCTCCCTCTCCCCTCGTAGGGGAGAGGGCTGGGGTGAGGGGGCCGTTGAGCGCACGTGCGAACTCGAGCGCGCATGGCCAGACCTCGCCTCGCCCGGCTTCTCGATGACGCGGCCAACGCTCATCGAAGCCTGCAGCCCCTCACCCTGTCCCTCTCCCCTACGAGGGGAGAGGGGACGCGTGTGCGAGCGCTGCGCCGCGGGTCGTGCCCGACCCGGCGTCAGTGCTGACACCTCGCTGATCCACGATTGCCGGGGGGATGCACCGTGGCCGCGCCCTTGCTCATGACATCGGCACATGAGTGAGAAGCCTTCTCGAAGAGTGCTGCTGGTCGACGACGAAGAGCACGTGACCCGCGCACTCGAGCGCGCGCTGCGCAAAGAGGGCTACGAGATCACCTCGGTCAACGACCCCCGAGAGGCCCTCGCCCTGCTCAAGACCCAGGCCTTCGACGTCGTCATCAGCGACCACCTCATGCCCGGCATGACCGGCATCGAGTTCACGAAGCTCGTGCGCGACCGCTACCCCGACATGCTGCGCCTGATGCTCACCGGTCAGCCCGACACCGACATGGTGATTCAGGCCATCAACCACGGCGAGGTCTACCGCTTCGTCAAGAAGCCGTGGAACGACCTCGAGCTCAAGGTCACCTTGAGCTTCGCGTTCGAGCACCTCGACACCGTTCGGGAACAGCGCCGCACCTCGGCCGTCGTCCGCCGTTGGAATTCGATTTTCTAGGGCCATGCGCGATAGTGGTCGTGAGTGCTGGTCGCCGCCCTCGCGCTTGCCCTGACCGCTGCGTCCGAAGAAGACGCCGGCGTCGCGCTCCCCGACGGGCTGCCGCCCGCCCAGCCCCAGACTGAAGAGCCCGTCCCGTCGCACTACGACAGCGCGCCGCTCAAGCTCGACGGCCGCGTCATCGACTTCTTCCCCGACGCCGGCACCCGGCCCCCCGAGCCGCCCTGGCTCAAGATCCGCGGCAACCGCGTGCTGCCCGACGAGATGTACCGCAACGCGCTGCAGCTGCCCGAGGGCACCGTGCCCGACGCCGCGACCGCCGCGTACATCGAAGAGACGCTCTACGGCTTCCTCGTGAAGAGCGGCTACGAGCTCGCCACCGTCGGCGCCGTGCTCACCCAAGACGGCATCGACGTTCAGATCGACGAGGGCCAGCTCGAGAAGGTCGTGTTCACCGGGCGCCTCACGTTCAACACGCTGCGCTTCCGCCTCGAGCTGTTCATCGATCAAGAGGTGTTCAACCGGCCCGCGCTCGAGCGGCAGATCGCGCGGCTCGTCGAGCGCATCGGCCTCAAGGTCGTGCGGTGGTCGCTGGTGCCGACGCCGAACCCCGACCACATCGGGCCGCAGATCGAGAGCATCGGCACCATCGAGGGCTTTCAGATTCTGCACTCGCGCAAGCGCTACGAGCTCTGGTTCTTCTTCGAAGAGAAAGAGTGGGACACCGGCGTCGGCCTCGACCTGCGCAGCGGCTACATCGACGGCCTCGAGGTCGGCCTCAACTACCAGGGCGTCGGCCGCTACGAAGACCGCTGGCGCGTCGCCGCGAGCGGCGGCCTCGGCCTGCGCTACCGCATCGAGGACCACGGCCTCTACCCGTGGTTCTCGCGCGCCGCCGTCGAGGGCCAGTGGCACTCGGCGAAGTTCTGGCGCGCCCGCGCCGGAGCGATTCTGCAGGCCCAGCTCGTCAACCGGCAGCGACCCGACCTCGACGTCGAGAAGTTCTTCCAGGCCAGCGCGTTTCTGCAGTCGCAGGTCGCGATCGACGTCGGGCGCAGCGCGAGGCTGATTCCCGCGTTCGGCCTGCAGTGGCGGCGCGCGTTCGAGATCGAGCCGACCCCGAACTGGGACCCGCGCGCCATTCCGCCCGCGAACCAGCGCATTCGCGCGTACTTCGATCTCGCCGCCGAGTGGATCATCGACCCCGGGAACCAGCGGTGGGATCGCCAGCACAAGGTGCTGCTCAACGGGCGCTACTTCTTCGGCCGCGCGCTCGACCCGTTCACGTCGCCGTTCGACGGCACGCTCACGAGCTACGGCTGGTTTCAGTACTACTACCAGAAGGTCTTCGAGTTCGGCTGGCACGACCTCTGGCTCAAGACGCGCGGGCGCGTGCAGTTCGGCGACATTCTCTTCGACGACGAAGAGGCCGTCGGCGAGGTGCTGCGCGGCGTCTTCGGCCGGAGCTTCATGCGCAAGGGCGGCAACGTCGACGTCGAGTTCCGCTTCAGCCTCAACCGCGACGTGCTCAAGCTGAGCTTCTTCACCGAGGTCGCCCTCTACGGCGAGGTCTGCCGGCTCACGAACCCGACCCCGGCCGACGCCGGCGCCTGCCGCCTCGTGACGAAAGACGAAGAGGTCTTGCGCGCCGGCATCTCGGCCGGCCCCGGCGTGCACGCGCTCATTCAGGGCATGTTCCAGCTCGACCTGTACGCCACCATCGGCTGGCGCACGCGCGCGCCCGAGCTCGGTGACCAGATGTTCTCGTTCGGCATCACGGCCTTCTTGAACAAGACCTTCTGACGCTCACCGTGCCGCTCGCTCCAGACGAGCGGTGTGACGCGCGCCAGGCCTCTCGAGTCATCGGTCGCTCCCACGAAGCGCGGCGCACTCGCGCTCATCTCGAGTGAGCCGCGGGAGGCCGCGCCGGCGCCGCACGCCCGCGGCGCTCGGCGAGGTGCTTCTCGAGCCAGCCGCGCTTCGTCAGGAAGTGGAGCTTCGGCTTGCCCTGCTCGAGCTCGATGCCGATGCCCATCATGCGCACGTGCGCCTCGACCGCTCCCGAGGCGCGGCCGTGCACGAGCTCGACCTCGCCGCGCGCGGTCGTCGCGCCCATGCTCGCGCCCTCGACCTTCAGCTCGACCTTCTTCGGAGTGCCCCGCACCTCGACGCCGCGCGCCGTCAGCTGGCCGTCGCCCAGCAGCACGGGCACGAAGAACGGCACCCGCCCCTTCAGCGCCGCCTTCACGCCCGCGCCGTCGGCGATCTCGAGCTGCTCGGCCTCGGCGCCGAAGCTCGCGAGCCTGGGGCCTTGCGCGAGGTCGTTCGTCGTGAGCCTCACGGTGCCGTTCAGCTCGGGCACGTGAGCGGTGAGCGCGCCGGGCAGCACCAGGTCGCCTGAGCCCGTCGCGCGCACGACGGGCCGCGCACCGGGCTCGAAGCGCGCCGCGAGCGAGCCCACGAAGCCGGCGCCGTTCGCGTGAGCCCACTTCGCGCGGGGCAGGTCGAGCTTCACCGCCGTGCCCTCGGCGACGCGCCCGCCGTGCACGTGCGCCTCGAGCTCGAGGTCGCCGTGGCCGCTGGCGTCGAAGCCGTAGACCTTCGCGAACGACAGGTCGTCGACGTTCATGTGGAAGCGGGCCTCGACGTTCAGGCCGCGCAGCATGCGCAGCCGCTCTGCGTAGGGAATCGCCGTCGGAGTCACGACGGTGACGGCGTCGCCGCTCAGGTTCGCGGCGACCTGCTTCTCGCCGACGAACAGCGTGCCCGGGTCGAGCTGCAGCTCGGCGGGCCCGACCCAGAAGCTGTTGAACGGCCGCACCTCGAAGTCGCCGCGCGCGCGGCCGTTGCCGCGCCAGCGGTACTCGAGCACCCACAGCTCGCGCACGCGGGCGTCGACCCGGTCGAGCCGCACCGACCACGCGCGGTGCTTCCTGCGTGAGAAGGGCTCCGGCCGCGGCCCGACCTGAAAGGGGATGACGCCCGTCAGGTGGGGGAAGGCGGCCTCGCGCAGGGTGCCCCACCGGGCGGGCTCGCCGCGCTGCGCGAGCTGCCACGAGACGCCGCCGGCCTTCACGTCTCGCGCGTGGAAGCGGCGGTGCAAGAGCTCGGTGAGCTGAATGTCGGCGCGGGCCTCGTCGATCTCGAGCTCGAAGGCGACCTGGTAGGCCGCGAAGGTCAGGCGGAAGTCGCGCACGTAGACCTCGCCCGGCCACCACGTGCACACGAAGCCGTAGCTCATCGTGAACTTCGTCGGGTTCCGGTTGGTGAGCCACGTGAGCAGCGGCGTCATCACGAACAGGTTCGCGACCACCACGTAGGTGAGCCACGGAGCGGCCAGGAGCAGCAGGAGCTTGGGCAGGCGCCGTCGCACCCGTCGCGCAGGTGCGAGGTTCGTGCCCAGGTCGACTTCTCACAAATATGCGTGCGATCCGCCTCGACCTGAGGCATTTGCGTCTGCAGGTGCGGCAGAACTCCTCATGAACGAGCCGGCTCCTCCACCGCCTCCGTCTTCGGAGCCGCCAGGAAGCCACCCGGTACCGCCACCTCAGCCAGCTCAGCCTGGCGGGGGGCAGGGTGCGGCGGAGTCCGGCCAGCAGCCGGGCTCGGGTACTCCTCAGCCTCAACCGGGTCAACCGGGTCAGCCGGGTCAGCCCGGGCAGCCCGGCCAGGGCCGCCGTCGTCGGCGCCGCCGCAGGCGCGGCCCGCGGCCGGTCGAGGTGCTGCAGCAGGGGCAAGACATCGCGGCGCAGGTGTCGGGCCTGGCGCAGCGGCGGTTTGGAATCAACTCGCTGCGGCCCGAGCAGATCGAGGCGATGAGCGCGGTGCTGCAGGGCCGCGACACGCTGGTGGTGATGCCGACGGGCTTCGGCAAGTCGCTCATCTACCAGGTGCCGGCGCTGCTCTCGGCGCGGCCGACCATCGTGGTGTCGCCGCTCATCGCGCTGATGATGGATCAGCAGGCCTCGCTGATGCGGCGGGGCATTCGCGCGGTGCGGCTCGACTCGACGGTGAGCGGCGACGCGCGCAAAGAGGCGATCGAGCGGATCACGAAGGGTGGGCAGCTGATCATCCTGACGACGCCCGAGACGCTCGAGTCTCCGAAGACGGCGGCGATCTTCGAGGCGGCGCGGCCGGGGCTCATCGCGGTCGACGAGGCGCACTGCATCTCCGAGTGGGGCCACGACTTCCGGCCCGCGTACCTGCGCATCGGCATCGTGCGCACGCGGCTCGGCAAGCCGCCCGTGCTCGCGCTGACCGCGACGGCGACGCCGAAGGTGACGGGCGACATCAGCGTGCGGCTGATGCTCGACAACCCGCTGGTGGTGCGCGCGCCTCCGCACCGCGAGAACCTGCTGCTCGGCGCCGAGGTGGTGCCCGGCAACCTGAAGCCCGACGCCGCGGCGCGGTGGCTGCGGCGCCTGCCGCGGCCGGGCATCGTCTACTGCGCGACGACGGTCGAGGTGGACAACATCTGGCGCGCGCTGAACCGCGCTCAGATTCCGGCGGCGCGGTACCACGGCAAGATGGCGAAGATCGAGCGTGAGGCGTCGCAGCGGCGCTTCATGAAGCCCTCGAAGCGCATCGTCATGGTGGCGACGAGCGCGTTCGGCATGGGCATCGACAAGCCGAACATCCGCTACATCATTCACTACCAGGCGCCGGGCGCGATCGAGCAGTACGTGCAGGAAGCGGGGCGCGCGGGCCGTGACGGGCTGCCGTCGCACTGCATTCTCTTGTTCGACCCGAAGGACCTCGACACCCACCGCTACCTGCAGCGGCAGTCGCGCGCGAACCTGAACCAGCTCGACCGCGTGGCGGTGGCGCTGGCGGCGTGGGCGGCGAAGGGCGAGCCCGTGACGCTCGACGCGCTGGCGCTCTCGGCCGAGGTGCCGAAGGCGACGTGCAGCTCGCTGGTCACCGAGCTCTACGACGCCGGCATCATCGAGCCGGATCAGGGCGGCATCTCGGCGATGATCCCGGCGAACGAGATCGAAGACGCGGTCAACGACCTCGCCGGCCGGCTCGAGACGAAGCGCCGCGAAGACGAGAAGCGGCTCGGCGAGGTGGCGGCGTACGCGAACTCCGACGACTGCAAGTCGGCGTTCATTCGCAAGTACTTCGGCGAGGCCGACCCGCCCAACTGCGGCAAGTGCGACCGCTGCTTCGCGTTGGGGCGCGGCGTAGGCAAGTTCGAGCCCGAGGAGCAGGAGCAGAACGTGCCGCACCGCCACGGTCGCGGGCGGCACGGCCGCGGGCGCGATCGCGACGACGAGCGAAGAGGCAAGCGGCGGCGGCGCGGGCGCCGCGGGCGCGATCGCCACGAGCGGCGAGACGAGCAGCGGCCGCCACAGGCCGTGCAGGGGCTGCAGCCTCCGGCGCCCGAAGAAGACGACGATGACGATGACGACGAGGTGTTCGTCGGTGAGGCACAGCCGCTCGTCATCGGCGACGCGTCGGTCGAGCAGCCCGACGCTCCGCCGATTCCTTCGCAGGTCCGGCCGCGACCGGTCGCTCCGAAGGGCGGCGTGCAGCTGCCGGGCGGCGTGCAGGTTCGCCGGCCCCAGACGGTTCAGCCTCGCGCGGTGACGCCGGGCTCAGCGCCGGCGGCTCCGTCGTCGGGGCAGGCAATGCAGTCGGGCCAGTCGGGCGAGGCCGTGCGCGCGTGGCGCCGCGCCGATGCTCCGGCGCCGAAGCCCGGCGGCCTCGTCGCGCCGAAGATTCGCGTGTTCGACCCGAAGAGCGCCTCGCTGCCCGCCGCGGCCTCGAGCGACGCGCTGCCGCCCGACCCGGCTCCCGCGCCGAAGCGGTCGGCGCCTCGGCCGGTCGTGGTGCCGAAGCCTGCGCCCGTCGCGCCCGCGCCCGAAGCGCCCGTCGCCGCGGAAGAGAAGAAGCCGGCGAAGAAGAAGGCCGCTCCGAAGAAGGCCGCGGCGCCGAAGAAAGCAGCGGCTCCCAAGAAAGCGGCCGCGAAGAAGGCGGCGCCCGCTGAGAAGAAGAAGGCCGCTGCGAAGAAGCCGGCCGCGAAGAAGACGAAGGCGAAGTAGAGCGAGTCGCTGCTCGCTGTGCCGTACCTCGACCGGCGGCCTTGCTCCGGTCAGCGCCTTGCGGCGCGGCTTCGCCGCCCTTCGGGCTGACCTGGCCGCGCACGACCGACGGCCGACGGGCGACAGCCGGTGGCTTCTCCACGTTCAGCCGACAGCGCACGCCTCGCGCCGCTCCCACGGCATCCCCCGACCGACTCCTTCGACGTGCGACAGCCGACGAGGCAGTGCCGACGGCTGACCGCCGCGGGTCGGGTTGATTCCCTTCGACGAGCTCAGGATGCGCGCGACCGACGAGAGGCACTGCCGACGAGTGACCGCCGCCGGTCGGGTTGATTCCTTCGACGAGCTCAGGATGCGCGCGACCGACGACGAGGCAGTGCCGACGAGTGACCCGTCGGCCGGGTCGGTTCCTCGACGAGCTCAGCATTCGCGCGATCGACGAGTGACCCGTCGGCCGGGTCGGTTCCTCGACGAGCTCAGCATGCGCGCGACCGACGAGTGACCGCCGCCTCTGCCTGGTTCCTCGCCGAGGTCGGGATGCGCACGACCGAGACGAGTCACTGCGACGCGTGACCGCCTCACGGACTGATTCGTTCGACGCGCTCACCGCCGTACCTCGGGCTGATCCTTCGCCGAGCCTGGGGCGGTTTGCCCGGTCGTCCCGCCGACGTCGCAGCCGCTTCACCCGGTTCCGCGCCAGCGCCCGGTGGACCCGTGACGCGCGCTCCTAATGGACCACGGATCTCGACTTTTTCCGCCCCATTTTGGTGCAGTGGCCTCTCGCAACGGCGCGCAATTCTTGAGCCCAAAACGAGCCCATTTTGAGATCCGTGGTCCGTTTAGAGCGCACCATCACCCTCGCTCCGAGCTCGGCGAGGCGAGGGCAAGGCCCGCTCGCATCTCTGTTGGCCGATGCGCCAGCGCAGCGAAACCAGCGACCTCGACTCAGGCCGGAGGAGCTGCCCCAGCCCGCCACCCCGCCACCCCCTCGAACCGGGCAAGGCCGCGGCCATGTCAGACCCCTGATCAACGATGCACGCCGCATGGGCCGGAGCCGAATCCTCATGATGAAAGAACCCAACCGCGGCTTCCTCCGCGAGCTGGGCTGCGTCACCGAGCTGCGTTCCACAACCGCGATCACTCTCGAGGGGCTTCGGGCCGCGCACATGCCCGAGCTCGAGCTCCGATGGTTCGCGCGCGAGCAGGCGATCTGCGCAGCCGACCCCGCTGTCTACGTCTTCCACAAGCACCTGATCGACCGGCTCGCGCGACTCGCTCGCAGGCACCAGAACATGACCGTCGGCCTCACGACCGCGCTCTGGCTGACCGACGTGCTGCCGCAGCGCCCCGCGATCGATCACTGGGTCATCCCCCACGCGAAGCTCAGGCCCGTCTGGTTGCCCGCCCACGCGCAGGTCCATCTCTCGCGTCACGCCGGAGAAGACTGCTGGCTTCAGACGCTCGACCGCATCGAGGTCCGCGTCTCCCCGCCTCTTCGCGCCACCCTCGACTGCATCCGCTTTCGCGACCGGCTCGGTCGCGCCGAGGTGGTCACTGCCCTCCGAGCCGCGTTGCACCACCGCCAGGTCGGCCTCGACCTGCTGCGAGGCCACGCACGGTTCGAGCGCCTCGAGAAGCCGCTGCTCGGGCTGCTCGACGATGTTACAACCGGCAGACCATGCCCACCCGAGTCGCCATCGTCAGCACCGCCCGCACCCCCTTCACCCGCGCCCTGAAGGGCGAGCTGAAAGACACGCGCCCCGACACGATGGCCGCGTTCGTCATCAAAGAGGCGCTCGCGCGCGCTCCCGGCATCAAGCCCGCCGACGTCGAAGACGTGGTGCTCGGCTGCGCGATGCCCGAGGCCGAGCAGGGCATGAACGTCGCGCGGCTCGCGGCGCTGCTCGGCGGGCTCCCCGACACCGTGCCCGCGATGACCATCAACCGCTTCTGCTCGTCCGGCGTGCAGAGCATCGCGCAGGTCGCCCAGGCCATCATCGCGGGCCAGTACGACATCGCCATCGCCGGCGGCGTCGAGTCGATGACGCTCATCCCCATGGGCGGCAACAAGGTCTCTGCGAACCCCGAGCTGATGGAGAAGTACCCCGAGGTCTACACCTCGATGGGCGCCACCGCCGAGAAGGTCGCCGCCCGCTTCAACGTCTCGCGCGAAGAGCAGGACAAGTTCGCCTACGACTCCCAGATGAAGGCCAAGATCGGCCGCGCTGAAGGGCGCCTCAAAGACGAGATCGCCCCCATGAAGGTGCGCGTGTTCGACGACGCCGGCCGCCCGAACGACATCACCCTCGCGGAAGACACCATCCTCCGCCCTGAGACCACGCTCGAGGGCCTCACCAAGCTCAAGCCCGCCTTCGACCCCAAGGGCACCGTCACCGCCGGCAACGCCTCGCCCCTCACCGACGGCGCCGCCGCCGCCGTCATCGTCAGCGAGGCCAAGGTCAAGGCGCTCGGCCTCAAGCCGCTCGGCTGGTTCGTCGACTTCGCCGTCGCCGGCGTGCCGCCCGACATCATGGGCATCGGCCCCGTGCCCGCGACGCGCAAGCTCCTCGAGCACAACAAGCTCAAGGTCAGCGACATCGACGTCTTCGAGCTCAACGAGGCCTTCGCCGCTCAGAGCGTCTACTGCGTGCGCGAGCTCGGCATCGACCCCAAGCGCGTCAACCCCAACGGCGGAGCCATCGCCCTCGGCCACCCGCTCGGCGTCTCGGGCACCCGCATGACCGGCACCATTCTGCGCGAGCTCGCCCGCCGCGGCGGCAAGTACGGCGTCGTCACCATGTGCATCGGCGGCGGCATGGGCGCCGCGGCCCTCGTGCAGGCCGCCTGAGTCGCGTCGAACGAGCGCCCTGAGGTAAGCAGCCGCTGCAGATGATCCGCAGCTGCTGCGCCCTCGTCGTGCCCGCGCTCCTCGCGTGCGGAGCCCCGCCGCCGCAGACGCCGCCGCCGCCCGTCTACACGCCGCCCGACCTCGCGGACCAGCCGCTCACCGGCCTCACCGACGCCCAGCGCGCCACCTTCGACCGCGGCGACGAGCTGTTCGACCTCTCGCTGCGCGACGCCGACGGCCTCGGGCCGCTCTATACCCACGCCGCGTGCGGCCAGTGCCACAGCGGCGCCGGCCGCGGCCCCGGCATGGTGCAGAAGTTCGGAGTCGTCATGCCCGACGGCCACACCCCGAGCCCTGATCAATCGCGCCTCCCTTACGGCCACACCGAGCGCCCGCTCACCACCGCCGGCGCCACCACGCCGCTGCTCGCGCCGCGCTTCGACCCCGACGTGCGCATCTCGTTTCGCGTCGGGCCGCCCGTCATGGGCCGCGGCTACCTCGAGGCCGTCGCCGACGAGACCCTGCTCGAGCTCGAGCGCTCGCAGGCCTCGCGCGACGACGGCATCCACGGCCGCGCGAACCGCACCACCTACCAGAGCGAGCCGAACCCCGGCTCCGCCTACCACCGCTACACGAAGGGCGCCGCCGTCATCGGCCGCTTCGGCGTGAAGGCGAAGCTCGCGACCCTCGACGAGGTCACCGCCGACGCCTTCCAGTCGGACATGGGCATCACCAGCCCCCTGCGCCCCGCCGAGCCCCGGAACCCCGACGGCCTCACCGACGACCTCAAGCCCGGCCTCGACGTGAACCTCGACTCCGTCAACCTGCGCGCCGACTATCTGCGCATGCTCGCCATCCCCCGGCGCTCCCTGAAGCCCGAGGGCCGCGCCGCATTCGAGAAGGCCCGCTGCGACGCCTGTCACGTGCCGAGCCTGCGCACCCGCAGCGACTGGCCCCTCGCGCCCCTCGCCGGAGTCGACGCCGCCGCCTTCACCGACCTGTTGCTGCACGACATGGGCGTTGGGCTCGCCGACGGCCTTTCCGGCGACGACGGCAGCGCCGGCGGGCGCGACTGGCGCACGGCTCCGCTCATCGGCATGCGCTTCTCGAAGCGCTTCTTGCACGACAGCCGCGCCGGCACCGTGAGCGAGGCCATCGACGCCCACGGCAGCGACGGCTCCGAGGCGAACGACTCGCTCGCGCGGTTCCGCGCGCTCACCGACACCGAGCGCGCCGCGCTCATCACCTTCGTGGAGGCCCTGTGAGAGCTCCGCTCCTGGCCGCGCTGCTGCTGGTCGCCTGCAGTCCCGCTCCGGCTCCGATGGGCCCGACCGACGCCGAGCTGCGCGAGAAGATCGCCGCCGACATGCACGAGGCGCTGCTCGCCGAGATCCGCGCGCTCAAGGCCGCCGTGCAGGACCTCAAGGTCCACGCGCCCGTTCGCTCGAACGCCCTCGGCTGGGAGCGCCCCGCCGACGACGCCGCCCTCGCCACGCTCAAGACCGACTGGGCGAAGGCCCGCACCGCGTACGAGCACATCGAGGGCGCCATCGCTCCGCTCTTCCCCGAGCTCGATCGCGCCATCGACGAGCGCTACGACGGCTTCCTCGAGGGCCTCGCCGGCGCCGGCGACCCCGCCCCGTTCGACGGTGAGGGCGTCATCGGCATGCACGCCGTCGAGCGCATCGTGTGGGCAGACTCCATTCCCCCAGGCGTCACCCGCGTCGAGAGCACCCTCGCCGGCTACCGCGCCGCCGCCTTCCCCCAGAGCGAGGTCGAGGCCCGCGACTTCAAAGAGAAGCTCCTCACGCGCCTCGTCGCCGACGTGCAGAAGCTCGAGTCACAGTGGAGCCCCGCCAAGATCGACCTCTCGGGCGCCTTTCAGGGCCTGCAGCAGCTCACCGCCGAGCAGCGCGAGAAGGTGAACAACGCCTCGAACAACCTCGAAGAGTCTCGCTACTCGCAGGCCACCCTGCGCGACCTCCGCGACAACCTCGCCGGCACCCGCGCCATCTACGCGCTGTTCGCCCCGTGGCTGAAGACGAAGAGCCAGGGCGACCTCAAGCGGGGCGAAGAGCTCGACGCCCACATCGTCGCGGGCTTCGACGCTCTCGACGCCGCGTACGCCGAGGTGCCGGGCGACGCCATTCCCCCGCCGCCCGCGACGTGGAGCGCCGAGACGCCGAAGGCCGAAGACCTCGACACTCCGTTCGGCCGCCTCTACACGAAGGTGCGCGACGCGACCGACAGCACCAAGGCCGACAGCCTCGTCTCTCAGCTCGCCGAGGCCGGTGTGCTGATGGGCTTCCCGAAGGGAATGTGACGTGCGCGCGCCGTGGCTCATGCTCGCCGTCTTCACCGCCTGCGGCGCCCGCCCGCAGGAGGGCGGCCCCGCCACGCCTCCTGATCACTTCATCGCCTTCGCGAAAGACTTCGACGGCTACCTGCGGTGGCAGGCCTTCCACCTCGACAGCAAGATCGACCCCAACGACGTTCACGCCGGCGGCGAGCGCACGCTCTACCTGAGCCGCCGGCCCCCCACCGGCTCGACCGAGTTCCCCGTCGGCACCCTCATCGTGAAGGCCGTGCCCGGCGTCGGCCGCGTCTTCGCGCGCGTGAAGCGCGGCGGCGGCTACAACACCGACAACCCCGGCTGGGAGTGGTTCGAGCTCCAGCACGTCTCGGAAGACAGCGTCATCATCGTCTGGCGCGGCGTCGGCCCGCCGAGCGGCGAGGGCTACGGCGGCGACCCCGCGGGCTGCAACGGCTGCCACACCGCCTTCGCCGCCAACGACTACGTCGGCGCGCCCGATCTCGCCCTGTCGGGATTCTGAAGTTGTCCGGGTTCTGAACTAGGGTCCGTCTTCTCGCATGCGCTCCGCATTCTTGATGACGCTGCTGTTGTGCGCTTGCGGCCCCAAGCCCGGCGGTCGTGACGCCGGCCCCGCCGACTCCGGCCCGCGCGACTCCGGCGTGCCTGACGCCGGGCGCCCCGACGCCGGCCCCCCGCCGTGCGGGCCCGGCGAGACCCGCTGCCTCATCGGCTGCCGCAACCTGCGCAACGACGAAGAGAACTGCGGCCAGTGCGGCATCGCCTGCAACGCCAACGAGCACTGCGTGAACAGCCTGTGCCGCCCCGAGTGCATCGGCGACGTGCTCGACTGCGGCGGGCCTCCCGGCTGCGTGAACCCGAAGACCGACAACGCCCACTGCGGCCGCTGCGGCAACGCGTGCACCCAGACCGAGCTGTGCGACGCCGGCAGCTGCTGGCAGGTGCCCGGCCGCGCCGTCTGCAACGGCGTCATCACCGACACCCTCAACAACCCCGCCCACTGCGGCATGTGCGACGTCGTCTGCAGCGCGATGCAGCGCTGCAACAAGGGCCTGTGCTGCGGCATGCAGGAGCTCAACTGCGGCGGCAGCTGCGTCGTCGCACTCACCGACCGCAACAACTGCGGCGGCTGCGGTCGCGTCTGCGGCTCGAGCCAGGTCTGCACCAACGGCGTCTGCCTCAACTGCCCCGCCGGCTTCCAGCAGTGCGGCAACGCGTGCATCGACACCCGCACCGACTCGCGCAACTGCGGCGGCTGCTTCATGGCGTGCAGCGCGGCTCAGACCTGCACCAACTCGATGTGCACGTGCCCGCCGGTGCTGTCGATGTGCGGCACCGACTGCGTCGACCGCTTCAGCAGCACCGCCCACTGCGGCGCGTGCAACAGCCCCTGCGCCCCCGGTCAGCTGTGCATCGCCGGCTCCTGCACCAACGCGTGTCCCGCGGGCCTCTCGTTCTGCGCCGGCCGCTGCGTCGACACCAACGGCGAGAACCGCACGTGCGGCGGCTGCAACATCGCCTGCGGCCCCAACCAGGAGTGCGATGGCGGCGCCTGCGTCTCGTGCCCCCCCGGCCCGAGCGCCGACTGCGACCACGACGGCTACACCGTCGCGCAGGGCGACTGCTGCGACTCGCCCGGCGCCTGCGGCCTGCAGCCCGAGCTCATCAACCCCGGCGCCTTCGAGGTCACCAACAACTCCCTCGACGACAACTGCAACGGCCAGGTCGACCTCGCCGACGTCATCGACGCGCTGCCCTGCGACACCGGGCTCGTCTCGAACAGCATGAGCCCCATCGACGCCGCCAAGGCGCTCGACATCTGCCGCACCGTCGACGCCGGAGCGACCGGCCCCGACCGCACGTGGGGGCTGATCAGCGCCGAGTGGCAGACCGTCAACGGCCAGCCGCTCGCGTACATCAACGGCAAGTCGATTCGCGCGGGCTTCGGCACCGGCTGGTTCCCCCAGCGCGGCGCGCGCCTGCTCGTCATCTCGAGCGGCATCGCCGCCGACGCCACGCAGATGAGCCCCGGCCCGAACGGCGGCCCCGCCATCGAGCAGGCCGAAGAGCAGGGCAGCACCTCGAACATGTCGATCGCCTGCCCGGGCGGCACCTGCGTCAACGACTGGTTCACCGCCGCGAACCCGCCCGTGAAGCTCGCGAACCAGCTGCCCGAGTCACCCGTCTGCTCGGCCGGCGCCGCGCTCGACCCCGAGCTCGCGAACGACTCCGTCATGCTGGTGCTCAGAATGCGCGCGCCGACGAACGCGCGCGCGTTCACGCTCTCGGGCGCGTTCTTCTCGGTCGAGTACCCCGAGTACGTCTGCTCCGACTACAACGACCAGCTCGTCGCGCTCGTCACCACGCCGTCGCCGACCTGGCCGCAGCCCAACCCGCCCGACAAGAACCTCGCCACCTTCCGCGACGGCCTGTTGCGCTACCCCGTCGGCATCAACGTCGCCGCCGGCGCCGGCATCTTCGAGGTCTGCGAGCGGCCCGGCACCAACGTCGCGTGCGACGACATGTACGTGAGCTCGCGCTCGTGCACCGCCGGCCTCACGCTGCTCGCCGGCACCGGCTTCGAGAAGCCGAACATGCTCGAGTGCGCCCAGGGCGGCGCGACCCGCTGGCTCCAGGTGCACGGCAACGTGCGCCCCGGCGAAGAGGTCGTGCTCCGCCTCGCCATCTGGGACGTCGGCGACGGCATCCTCGACTCCACCGCCCTGCTCGACGCGTTCCGCTGGGAGCTCAACAGCGTCACGCCCGGCACCGATTAGCGGGTCAGGCTCGCCGGTTTGACAACGGCGTGTCGACGGGCGTCTAAGGGCGCCGCCCATGCTCAAGTCCTCGTTCATCGCATTGGTGGTGATGGTCTGCTTCTCGAGCTTCTGCTTCTCGAGCTGCGCTGCGATGCACGCGGTGACGGGCGACGCCATGTTCGCGCCCCGCGAGCCGAAGAAGACGGCCGTGCGCGGCCCCGACGTGCCCGAGGCCGAGCCCGACGACGCCCACCTGCAAGAGGCTCCGAAGCCGGTCACCGAGGAAGACGAGCTCGCCCCGCTGCCGCCGCCGGTCTCGAAGAAGAAGGGCCAGAAGGTCGCGAGCGCTTCGGACGCTCCGTAGCTCAGCCGACGCCGATGAGCTGCAGCGGCGCCTCTCGGCCGCGCACGCGCACCTCACCGACGTCGCGCGACGAGCACCGCGTCGACGGCCGAGAGGCCCACGCCGATCGCGGGCCAGCGGCGCAGCCTCGGCGCGCGCAGAGCGATGGCCACGCTAACGAAGCCCCAGCCCAGCTGCGTCAGCGCGGGCCAGAGCGCGCTCTTCCACAGCAGACACGACACGAGCGCGCCGACGCCGGCGACCAGCCAGGCGACGGCGCGCAGGCGTTGAACGGCGACTTCGCGCTCACCCGATTCGTGGTGGAGCAGTGCTTCGACGCCGTCGGACACGAGGAGCGCCTGCGTAGCAGGCGCCCGCGAATCAGTACCAGCGCTGGCTGCCCGACACGAGCGTGAAGCGCGTGACCTCGGGCTTCACCTTGATGTTCGGCGCGACGACCGGCGCGGTGGTCAGCTTGACCTGGTCCTTCTGGCCCGCCTTCTCGCCCGCCTTCAGCGAAATCTGGTACCAGCGGCCCATCGTGCGAACGCCCGGGACGCCCGCCGGCGTGCCCGCGAGCGCCTTGATGCTGAACGGCGTGTTCTTGTTCAGCCCGTCGAGCTTCGTGCCCGAGCCCATGCGCGTCGGGATGAAGAGGTACACCGGCTCGCCAGGGCGAATCTCGACCTTCTGGCCCTTCTTGATGTTGTCGGAGATGAACGCCTGGGGCTGCGGCGCCACGATGCCCATCGGGGGACGGCTGACCTGCGAAGCTCCATTGATAATCGGCATTTGAGGGGTCTCCGAGAGTGAGTGGGTGTGTGTAGGAGTTGTCGTACACGGCCCCGGGGAGTTGCGTTCAGAAGGGTGGAAAGGCGCTGAACACGAGCCGCTCGTTCGTCGCGGGGTGCGTGAAGGCGAGCGACTCGGCGTGCAGCATGAGGCGGTCGGCCGGGGTGCCGTAGAGGCGATCGCCGACGATGGGCGCGCCGAGGCCCTCGGCGTGCGCGGCGTGAACGCGCAGCTGGTGCGTGCGGCCCGTGCGCGGGAAGAGCGCGACGCGGGTGCGCCCGTCGCGGCGCTCGAGCACCTCCCAGCGGGTGAGCGCGTGACGGCCGTGCTGCCGGTCGACGAGCTGCCGCGGCCGCTGCTCGAGGTCGACGCGCAAGGGCAGCTCGATGACGCCGCGCTCTCCGACGACGTCGCCTTCGAGCCACGCGACGTACCGCTTCTCGACGCCGTGCCACTGCGCCTGCAGCTTGCGATACGTGTCGCCGTCGAGCGCGGCGAGCAGCACGCCCGACGTGTCGAGGTCGAGCCGGTGCACGAGCAGCGCGTTCGGGTGCCGGGCTCGCAGGCGCTCGAGCACCGAGTCGGTCTCTTCTTTGCCCGGCACCGACAGCAGCCCCTCGGGCTTCACGAGCACGGCGAGGTGCGCGTCTTCGTGCAGCGTCTCGAACGGCCGCGGCGAAGAGCGGTGCGCGCGGCGCGGCTCGACATCGAGGCCCCGCAGCAGAAAGGGGAGCACCGGCCCGCACTTGGTGCGGCACGCCGGGTAGAAGGCGCCCTGCACGCGGGCTCCCGCGGCCGGCGGAGGGCCCCACCAGACCTCGGCCAGCGCGACCGGCCTGCGCTTCGTTCGAATCGCGTGCTGGAGCAGCTTCACCGCCGCGCACTCGCCCGCGCCCCACGGCGGCTCGCCGTTCGTGAACAGCTCGCGCAGCCGCGCGCGTTCGCCCAGCGAGTTCTCGAGCACGTACGTGTCGTGGATGCGGCGCATCGCCTCTTGCGAGACGACGCGGCGCAGCCGCTCGATGGCGGCGCGGCGGCGCACGAGCGGCGCGAAGGCGGCGAGCTGCTCCTTCGCGCGCTGGTGGAGCTTGCGCCGCTCGGCCTTGTCGGCGCCCGCGAGCGCCCGGAGCTCGGCGTCGAGGCGGGCCTGCAGCGCGTCGCGTTCGTCGAGCGAGGGCCGCTGCGCGGTGAGCGCCTTCACGATGCGGTCGGCCTCGGGCTCGATGAGCCTTCGGGCCTCGGCGTCGTAGACGTGCGGCGCCCAGTCGCCCTCGAGCCTCGAGTCGCCCGAGAACGCGTGGAGCACTCCGCCGTCTTCGAGCACGAGGACTCCGAACATCTTGCCCTCGTCGAGCGCGGGCAGCCGCGCCGTGAGCGCGCGGGCGGCGGCGGCCGCGCGGGGGTCGGGCTCGAGCTCGTCGAAGGGGCTCCTCACGTCGGGTGGGCTCCTAGCACTCACCTCACGGCGACGACGACGTCGAGGCCGGGAAAGCGCGCGCGCAGTCTCCCCCGCTCGCGGAAGCGCGCGGCGGGCTCGTAGTCGCCGTAGAGCTCGAGCCGCTGCAGCGCGGCGAACGCGGGCCGCGCGCGCACGAGCCGGTCGATGACCTCGATGCTGATCTCACCGTCGAGCGTGAGCCGCCGCAGCCGCGGCGCCACGGGGCACTGCGCGAGCGGCTCGAGCAGGTCCGCGAAGTGCCCCCGAACGCCGAGGGCGGTGAGCTCGGCGAAGCGCTCGAGGTCGAGCAGCGGCGCCAGCTTCGACCACCGCGGCCGGAGCGCGTACGCCGCGACGTTCAGCTCTGCCAGCCGCGCGAAGCCGTTCAGCGCGAGGAGCTCGACGACGTCGGTCTCGTTCGCGGTGACGTTCAGCACGCGCAGCGCCGAGGCCTCGAGCTCCGCCGCGATGAAGGCGCCCGTCACGGTCAGCGCTCGCACCCGCGGCCACGCCCGCAGCAGGCGCCGCAGGTCGTGGGCCTCGCCGTAGCCCCGCAGCGCCAGCGCGAACGCGCGGCCCGGGTGGCGCTCGAAGCAGTCGGCGACCCGCAGCGCGCGCGTGCAGCTCACGTCGACCGACCTCATGAGCCGGCCCGCGGGCGCCGCGAGGAATGCGGCGAGGTGCTCCTCGTGGGCCGTCGCGACGCTCTCGAGGAAGGGGCCGCGCCAGGGCAGCCCGCTCCAGCGCGAGAGCTGGGGGCCCAGCAGCGCTGCGAGGTGTGGCGCGCGCTCGGCGTCGCCGACCGCGTGGCCCGCGAGGAACAGCGCGAGCAGCTCGCCGCGCGGGTCGGCCGCGGCGCACAGCGCGTCGGCGAGCACCCGCCACCGCCCGCGGTCGTCCGGCTCGCGCTCGACCTCGACGAACAGCGGGTCGAGGCCGAACGTCACCCCAGGCGTCGAGAGAGCTCGGAGAAGAGGTCGCGCGGGTCGAGGCTCTCGGGCAGGCCCGAGGTGCCGCCGTCGTTGGTCTCGACGACGACCCAGCCGCCGTCGCGCAGGGCCGCGACGTCCATCACGAAGAAGGGCGACGGAATTCGCGCAGCGAGCGGCTCGAAGGCGCTGAAGTCGGGGACGTCGACGTCGAAGTCGTAATACGAGTCGGCGGCGACGAGGCTGCCGCGCGCGAAGAAGAGCCGGAACTCGTAGAACGCGGGGCCCGAGTCGGTGCGGCCGAACGTCTTGAGGTCGAGGTAGCGCCGCACGGCGAGCCCGCGCTCGAACCGCTCGCCGCGCGCCTCGACGAGCTGCTCGACCTGCTGCGAGAACTGCGCGAGGTCGGCGCCGGGCGGCACGAAGCAGGCCTCGGCCCAGAGCTCCTTCGCCGACTTCACGTGGTCCTTGAGAATCCACGGAGGCGGGCCGAGCGCCTCGAGCGCCTGCGCCCAGGCCTCGCGAGCGTCGGTCGTTTGCGTCCACACCGAGCGCGCGGTGAACTCGCGCAGCTTCGGGTACCAGCGCGGCAGGTAGAGGGCGGCGGCGTACTGGCGCGGGGTGACGACGAGGCGGTGGCCGAGGGCCGCGACGGCCTCGGCGAGCGCGGCGTACTCCTCTTCTCTCAGCAGCCAGCCGCGGTAGAGCAGGGTGCGGCGGCCCCGGTCGGGCAGCGTCGCGACCGCGCGCTCGGCGTCGTCGTCGAGCAGGGCGTCGACGTCGACCTGCCACGAGTCGAGGCCCAGCGCTTCTGCGGCGTCGGCCTCACGGTCGAAGTCGTCGCGCTGGTACGGGCTTCGTCCAAACAACAGAGAGAGCATCGCGGCACCTCCTGATGTGAAAGGGGCGCCTTCGACGGAGCGGCTGCGCGCTCCTGACGCGGGTGAAAATCAGGAGCGCTGCGAGCGGCGTCGCGTCTTCGAGCCTCTGTCGACGACGCGCGGAGAGCCTGACGCGGCCTCCCGAATTCGCGGGGTTCGCGCCGATGAGTTTCGCGGGCGGCGCCCGTCTCGATGGGAAACCCCAACGAAGGAGCCGCACCGATGCCGAAGAACCCGTTCTGCCACGTCGAGCTCAGCACCGACGACCCCGCGAAGGCCGAGACGTTCTACTCGAAGCTGTTCGCCTGGAAGCTCGGGCCGCTGCCGGGGCCCGGCCCGCGCTACACGATGATCGACACCGGCTCGCGCCAGGTCGGCGGCGGCATCACGGTGAAAGAGATGAAGGAGGCGCCCGTCGCCTGGCTCAGCTACGTCGAAGTGAAGAGCGTGAAGGCGACGCTCGCCAAGGCGAAGAAGCTCGGCGCCCGCGTCGTCGTGCCGTTTCAGCCGGTGCCGGGCATGGGCGCGATCGGCGTGTTCGTCGACCCGACCGGCGCGGCGCTCGGCGTGTACCAGCCGAAGAAGTGAGCCTTCAGCTGGCACATCTTTGAGCGAGCAGGGCTCGCTGCATGGTGCTCAGCCGGACCTGCGGCCGCCTCGCCTGGAGCAGCGCCTCGGCCGCGCCGACATCGGTGGCGAGATTTCGTGCGAGCAGGAGCGCGGCCGCGAGCGTCGCCGAGCGCCCACGCCCTGCCGCGCAGTGGATGAAGACGGGTGAAGTGTCGCGGGCGAGCTCCTCGGCGAGGGCCCAGAAGGCAGCGGCCTCGGGCGCTGTGCCGTCGAGCGTCGGCAGACACGTGTAGCGGGGGCCGAGCACCTTGCGCGGCGGCCAGAGCTCGCACGTGAGATCGACGACGCGAACCTCGCCGGGCGGCAGCTCGGCGAGCGTCGCCATGCGCCCGAGGAAGACCCCGTCGGCGACCTCGTTCCACGCGGTCGGGTGACGGCGGCGGCGCAGCTGCCAGGCGAGCCAGCTCGCTCCGAGGAAGGGCCAGTGCACGAGCAGCCCCAGCGCGCTGAAGCGGCCGTCGGCGCGCTTGCCCATCAGACGCGGGCTCCGTGCGAGGTACGCGACGCCGACCACGCAGAAGCTGACCCCGAGCCACACCATCAGTACACCCGTGCCGCCGGCGCGCCAGCCGTAGGCGATGCAGAGGGCCCCGAGGCCGAGAAAGACCGCGCCTGACACGCGCCGAGTCTACTCGCGTCAGGCGACGAGCGAGATCCACGCCGAGCCCACGGTGAGAAACACCACCGTGTTCACCGCCGTCACCATGCCGCCGTAGCGGTACACGTCGCCCGTCGAGAAGTACCCGCTGCCCACGAACAGCACGTTCGCGCTCG
>JBGALX010000027.1:0-147855 GCA_044223505.1 Myxococcaceae bacterium | reverse complement strand
CTCGTCTGGTCGGCGCTGCTGGGCGGCCTGTACTTCGCGCTCAACAAAGATCGCCGCGGCGCCGCCGTCGTCGCCGCCGGGGTCTTCAGCCACTGGGTGCTCGACGTGCTCACGCACCGGCCCGAGATGCAGGTCTACCCGGGCGGGCCCCACGTGCTCGGCCTCGAGCTGTGGGCCTCGATCCCCGGCACCGTCGCCGTCGAGGGGCTGCTCTTCGTCGGCAGCGTCATCCTCTACGCGCGCGCCACGAAGCCCACCGCCCGCTCGGGGACCCTCGGCTTCGTCGCGTTCGTCGCGTTCCTCGCTCTCGCCTACATCGGCAACCTGCTCGGCCCACCGCCTCCATCGTGGCAGGCCGTGATGATCGTCGCCTTCTTCTCGTATCTTCTCGTGCCGTGGGCGCACGCGTTCGATCGCCGCAGGGCCGTCTCCTCATCGGCTTGATCGCCTGCGCGCTGCCGACGAGCGCCCTCGCGCTCACCCGCCAGCCCGACTGCGGCATCGCGATCGCCGAGAGCCAGGCCTTCAGCCTCCTGTTCACCGGCGCGCTGCTCATCCCCGGCTACCCACCCGGCGACCGCGAGGTCCGCCCCGCCGTCGGCCTCGGAGCGACCTGGCGCACCGCGGTTCCCCTGCTGGCCGTGCGCGAGGAGGTCAGCCTCGAGCTCTCGTGGTCCGCCGGCGCCCACCGCCGCCTCGCCGACTCGCGCTTCTTCTACCGGGCGTGGTCGCTGAACGCCGTCGACCCCTCGCAGTGCCACGAGACGCACAGCGCCCGCTCGCGCTTCACGGTCGCGGTCGGCGCCGAGCTCGTCCGTGGAGAGCTCTTCCATCTCGAGATCGGCCTGGGCCCACAGCTCGCGCTCTTCGTCCGCGCGCACGACGACGACCTCTTCCGCGACGCGACGCTCGGAGCCGCGCCTTACGTGAGGGCCGCCTGGGAGACCCCCGACCTCCCCGTCGGGCTCGAGCTCCTCGCCTGGTACACGCCCTCGGTCGGCCGCAAGGCCTTGAGCCGCGGCCAGCTCGACGTGACGTTCTTCATGCGCTTCGACCCGCTCACGCTCACAGCCACGATTCGCGGCGAGGCCGGTGAAGGGCCTCACCCGATCGACGAGCGCGTCACGACGCCGACGGCCACCGGCTCGGTGCTGATCGGCGCGCGGCTCTAGAGCGCCCGCGCGATCGGGTTGCCGCCCGCGCCCAGCCCGACGCGGAACAGGTACAGGCTGCGGCCCTTCGGGTTCTTCGCCGGGCAGTCGTCAGTGCAGGCGTTCTCCCAGCCGTGAATGATCATGTAGTCGCCGCCCTTGTAGTTGAAGAACGACGCCGCGCCCGGCCCGTGCGGCGCGCCGGCGACGCCGGTGCGAAGCCACCCGCGCGAGAGCGACTCCTTCGTGCAGGCGCCGATGCCCGTCTCGGCGCCGCAGTCGGCGTAGCCGACCGCGTAGCCGCTCGTGCGCCACGCGTTCGCCGAGTAGAAGAAGATCCACCGCTGCTTCCCGTCGGCCTTCGCGAGCTGCACGATCGCCGGGTTCTCGACGAGCGGGCGATCTTGACCCGAGCCCTGCTCCCACGCCTGGCTCGGGCCGAGCACGTGCTCCCACTTCGAGCCGCTCGCGAACGTCAGCCCGTCGTCTTCGAGCCGCCGCCGCTCGAGCTGGCCGCTGACCTTCGAGTACAGCCAGAAGCCGCCCGGCGCGCGGAACAGGTACGGGTCGATGTTCCAGTGATCGTCCGGGCAGATCGGCTCGCCCGCGCCGACCTTGTGAAACGGCCCCTCGGGCCTCGTCGCCTTCGCCCGCCACAGGCACTTCTTCGTCGAGCTGCCCGCGACCTCGCCCGAGTACCACATCGCGTAGTGGTCACCGGCCTTGCGCACCGTCGGCGCCCAGATGCCGCCCTGCAGCTGCGCGCCGCGCTCGGCGTCGGGCAGCGCCTCGGTCGCCGCGGCCAGCGACGTGATGTCGTCGGGAGTCGAGCCCTGAAAGTGCGGCACGTTCAGCCCCGGCCGCGACGTCGAGTACACGTGCAGCGCGCCGTTCGCGTTCAGCGCCGTCGGGTCGGCGCCGAACCGCCCCTGCTTCAGCGCGCGCGCGAGCGCCGTCAGCTCGGCCGGGTTTCGCGAAAGCTCGAGCGCCTCGGAGTCCAGCGGCTCGGCGTCGGGCTCGACGGCGTTGCAGGAGAAGAGACACGCGACGAGGACGTACGAGGAGGTCTTCATGCGCGCAATGCACCACGAGTCGGGCGCGGGGGCGTCAGATCGCCGCCGGCCGTGTCACGCGCGCGCGACGGGCCCGAACCTGAGCGAGCGGACGATCGCCTCGACGGTGTCGGCCTCGACCGCTTCGCTGCCCCAGCGGCAGACGTAGGTCGCGAGGGCGAAGCTCTTGCCGTCGGTGACGCTCCACACGCGAATGAAGTCGTCGCCGTGATGAAACGCAGAGACCGCTGCGCGCAGGCCGTCGAGCTCGAACCAGCTCGACTCGAGCGGAGCGCCGAGCCCGTTCGTGTCGGCGAGCGCCTGAACGATGTCGCGCAGGTCTCCGAGACCGGGCCGCTCGTCGGTCGCGTTCAGCGCCGTCGAGATCTGCAGCGCTCCGGTGCCGTGCGTGGGGTCGGCGAGCGTGAAGGCGGTGTCGGGCTCGCCGATGCGCTGCCAGCCGTGAGGCACCTGCACCTCGAAGCCGTCGCCGCTGACCGAGCTCACAGGCCGCCCGTGCAGACGGGCAGCTCCGAGCCGCGCTCGCGCTCGCACCGGTACGTCGCGCGGCAGTCGCGCGCCGTGTTGCACGCGCGCATGCAGCCGTGCGTGCCCGAGCCGAGCGCCTCACGCACGCAGACCGTGCCGGTGGGGCAGGGCATCGTCGTGCCGTCCATCGAGCACTGCACCGAGCAGTACCCGCCCGGAGCTCCCGCGCTGTTGAGGCACGCCTTGCCCAGGCAGTCGGCTGCGGTCGTGCAGGGGTCGCCCACAGTGGGCCCACACCCGGCGGCGGCGATGGCCAAGACGATGAGGGCTCGCACCTTCACGCAGCGGTGCTCCGTATGGTACGGGCCTCGACTTGTCCATGGCTGACTCCAATCCAACGGGTGGTGAATTTCTTCTTCGTGAAGTGGGCCACAGCCGCATCGTCGCGCCCGAGCACTTCTCGTCCGAGCAGAAGGCCTATTACGAGACGGCCTTCGCGTTCTCGCGCAACGAGGTGTTGCCGAAGAGCGCGCAGATCGAAGCGAAAGACTTCAAGCTGCTCCGCGACCTCTTGAAGAAGGCCGGCGAGATCGGCCTGCTCGGCATCGAGATCCCCGAAGAGTACGGAGGCCTCGGCCTCGGCGTGACGACCTCGTGCCTCGTCGCCGAGGCGAAGACGCTGCACGGCAGCTGGAGCGTCACGTTCGGCGGCCACACCGGCATCGGCTCGCTGCCGATGGTCTGGTACGGCACGCCGGCGCAGAAAGAGAAGTACCTGCCGAAGGTCGCGACGGGCGAGTGGGTCTGCGCCTACGCGCTCACCGAGTCGGTCAGCGGCAGCGACGCGCTCGGCGCGCGCACGAAGGCCGTGAAGAGCGCCGACGGCAAGCACTGGATCCTGAACGGGTCGAAGCAGTTCATCACCAACGCCGGCTTCGCCGACCTCTTCATGGTCTTCGCGAAGGTCGACGGCGAGAAGTTCACGTGCTTCATCGTCGAGCGGAACACGCCCGGCCTCACGGTCGGCCCCGAGGAGCACAAGATGGGCCTGCGCGGCTCGTCGACGTGCCCGCTCGTGTTCGAAGACGCGAAGGTGCCGGTCGAGAACGTGCTCGGCGAGATCGGCAAGGGCCACAAGATCGCGTTCAACGTGCTGAACCACGGGCGCCTGAAGCTCGGCGTCGGCGTGCTCGGCGGCATGAAGCTGCAGATGACGAACGTCGTGACGTACGCGAAAGACCGCAAGCAGTTCTCGACGCCCATCGTTCAGTTCGGGCTGACGCGCGAGAAGCTCGCCCGCATGGCGGTGGCGATCTACGCGACCGAGTCGATGGCGTACCGCACGTCGGGGCTCATCGACTCGAAGCTCGAGGGCACCGATCACAAGGCGCTCGATCACGACGCGATGGTCCAGCGCGCCATCGAAGAGTTTGCGATCGAGTCCTCCATCCTCAAGGTGTTCGGCTCCGAGGCGCTCGCGCTCGTGACCGACGACGCGGTGCAGATCCACGGCGGCTACGGCTACATCGAGGAGTACCCGGTCGAGCGCGCCTACCGCGACGCGCGCATCAACCGCATCTTCGAGGGCACGAACGAGATCAACCGCATGCTGATCACCGGCATGCTGCTGAAGCGCACGATGAAGGGCGAGCTGCCGGTGTTCGACGTGGCGTCGACGGTCGCGGAAGAGCTCGACTCGAAGTCGCTGCCGAAGCCGAAGGGCAACGACGCGCTCGCGAACGAGACGCTCGCCGCCGAGCACGTGAAGCGCATGGCGCTGTTCTCGCTGAAGACGGCGGCCGAGACCTTCGGCCTCGAGCTCGAGAAGCATCAGGTCGTGCTCTCGGCGATCGCGGACATCATGATGGACGCGTACGCCCTCGACTCGATGATCACCCGCACGCGGCAGGTGGCCGTCGGTGGAGCGCTCGACCCCGCGCGGGTCGCGATGATTCGCCTCTTCGCGGCGCAGGCGCAGCTGCGCAGCTTCGAGGCCGCGCGCCGCGTGCTGACGACGGCGGGGAAGGGCGCCGCGATCGAGAAGCTCAAGGGCCTGCTCAGCTTCAGCGAGCAGAGCTACCAGGAGCTCGTCGAGATCGTGGCCGCGGCCGTCGAGGCCAAGGGCGGCTACCCGTTCTCGATCGCGTAGGAATTCGCCGCGAAATTCCCCTCGATTCGTCAACGGCGGTGACAGGCGCGGGCAGAAACGTACGAGTGACAGTGGGGAAAACACCCCCATGCCTCCCTCATCACACGCCGTACCGCTGAACGGCCCCGTCTCGAGTCCTCCGCAGGCGCGCATCCGGTTCACGCCGCCCCCGCCGAAGGTCGTCGCAGAGAACCGCTATGTGATCGCCGACGCGGCGCTGCGGGCGCTGCTCGACGAGTTCCTGTCGCGCAACGGCAACCGGGTGCGGCTCTCGCGCATCGAGGTCGAGAACATCGGCCCCGAGGGCGAGGCGCTCGACAACACGCACGTCGGAGTCGAAGGCGTGCTCATCAAGCCCGTCGAAGGCGGCTACGAGCGCATCGACGTCTCGCTGGGCTGGTCGCAGAAGCTGGGCTTCCGCGAGGGCTGCACGACGACGCGCGTGGTGGTGCCGCCGGCGGGGCCGTTCTTCCCCATCGACACGGGCCTGTGCCTCACCATCGACCGCCTCATCCAGACGCTGAAGAACCGCGGCCGGCCGTCGCGCCACTTCCATCACATCGTCTTCCACTACGCCGACGGGCGAAAAGACCACCCGGTGTGGAGCATCGACTTCACGCGGCACCGCGCGCTGTTCGGCCCGCGCCGCGAGAAGGCGACGGTCGACGACGTGACGGGTGAGGCCAGCTTCTCGATCCTCTGAGGAACTGCTGGAGCAGGGATCCGAGGCGGCACGGGCCCGAGCCGGTCCACGCTCCCGGTCCGGGCCACGGGCCCCGGCCCGAGAGCCGAGCCCCAGCCCAGACCCCAGCCGCTCGGCCTTTCCTTTCCTCACGCCCGGTGGTTGCACTTGCGTGTGTGCCTCGGTGTCACTTAAGCGCACACGCCATGAAGCACTTCTTCCTCAGCGCCATCCTGCTTGCTGCCTGCGGCCCCACTGAAGCCGAAGTCGGCGCGGCCGGCGAGACCGAGGCGACCTCCTCGGCGCGGCTCGCCACGGCCGAGGCCACCATCACGTTCCGCTCCGACTGGAACATCGTCCGCAACGGCCTCTTCATCGAAGGCGGCCGGGCGCGCATTCAGTACGACGCCGCGCGCCTGCCGGGCTGCCGGGGAGATCAGAACGGCAAGCCGGCGTGGTCGATCACCGGCTATGCGCGCGTCAACGACGGGCCGGTGCAGAGCTTCGAGGCGGGCGGCTACTCGCCGTCGAACGGCACGCAGGAGCCGGTGATCCAGCTCCCCGCGGCGGGCCGCGTGGCGTTCTGGTTCCAGATCACGAACGTCTGGGGCTGCAGCGCGTGGGACTCGAACTACGGCAAGAACTTCGTCTTCGAGGTCGCGCCGCAGCCGCGCATCGTCTTCGACCGCGCGTGGAACGAGACGGTCATCGGCACGCCGGGCACCGCGCCGGGCCTCGTCATCGACTACGACCTCGAGCGGCTCCCCAACTGCCGCGCGCAGTACGCCGGGCAGCCCGCGTGGGACATCGTCGTGTACTGGCGCTTCGACGGCGGCCAGGCGCAGTACAAGGCGGTCACGAAGGTGGTGAACACCAACCAGCGCGTCTCGACGCCGACGACGCTCGAGCTTCCCACCGGCGCCCGCGAGGTCGAGCTGTGGTTCATGGCCTCCGACCGCGCGGGCTGCACGCAGTGGGACTCGGACTACGGCAAGAACTACCGCTGGCGTGTGAACTGAGCGACGCGAGCGTCGCGTCGACTACTTCAGCGCCTGAATCGCCGCATCCTGCGGCATCAGCTCCTTCACCATCGTCAGCAGCGCCTTCCGCGAGGGCGCAAAGTTCAGCTGGGCGCCGGGCAGTGAGCGCCCCGCCGTCTTCGCGGTGAAGAACATGATGCCGCTGCACTTGAACGACACCAGCATCTCGAGCGTGCCGGTGTCTGCGTCGCTGGTGCCGAGAAACGCGAGCTCCGGCGAGAACTCACCGCACGCGGGCGCCTTCTCGAACTTGAACGACTTCGCGTCGTAGAGCAGGCCCCTGAGCCGCTTCAGCTCGCCCTCGCTCAGCTCGCGCGGCGTGCCTGCCTTCTCGTAGTCGACGCCTACCGCGAGCTGCGGGTTCGGCCGCACGCCCGGCTGAAACGTCACGCGCTGCAGCACGATCTTCGTCGCCGACGTCAGCATGCCGGTCGGCTTCTCGGTGAGCGCGTCGGCGAGCTTCGCAGACGGCTCCGTCGGAATCGGCGGCGGAGCAGGGGGCGCCCTCTTCTTCTTCGGCGCGCCGAGCGCGAGCGACGAGCACAGCACCACCACCGCCAGCGCGAAGTTCTTCATGGCATTTTCGAAACGGCGTCGAGCCCGAACGAGACCTCCGCCTTCCACGGCGGCGGCGGCAGCCCTCTCAGCTTCAAGATGCGCTCGAGCCGCTCGATCGTCTCGGCCCGCAGCTTCCCGAACGAGATGCCGATCGCCGGGTTCAGCACGCGGCGCTCACGCGGCGGCTGGAACATCCACACGACCTCGCCGTGCAGCACCAGCGGCCCGATCGACAGCGACAGCGTCAGCAGAAACGGAGTGCCCACCTTGATCGACCGCGGAATCGCCGGCAGCTCGAGCTCGATGCCCAGCCCGCCGCGCGACACGTCGCGCACCACGTACTGCAGCGCGTCGCCGAGCCCGGTGTCCGTCGCGCGAAGCCGCAGCGGAATGCGCGGGTGCTTGCGAACCTTCTCGTACTTGTGCGCATCGAAGATGCGCTGAATCAGCACGTCGAGACCCTTGCGGTCTTGCGGAGCGTCGTAGCGGATGTCGAGCAGGTACCGCTTCGTGTCGGTCTGCGTGAGCTTCAGCACCTCGCCGAGAATCTCGACCGACTCGGCCACGCCCTGCGCGTGCAGCTCGAACACGAACCGCGTTCCCACCGGCAGCCACTTCTTGCTCTCGATGGTGACTCCGCCGCGACCGACGCTGCGGGTGAACTCAGACAGCAAGGCCTCCGGCGTCTTGTACGAAACCTTCAGACGCACCGGAGGCCTGGCTTGCGACGGGCTCAAGGCCCTCCTTCTTAGTTCTTCGTGACGGCCACGGATACGTTTCCAGCCGTCACATTCACGGCCTCGTCGTACGTGTACGTGCCGCTCGAGTTCGTCATCGTGCCCTTCAACGTCACCGCCACGCTGCCGGTGCCCGTGCCGAGCGAGCTCACGTCGACCGACTGCACGATGTCCGCGTCGAGGAAGTCGTCGAACGCGCCGCCGAAGATGATCTTGCCCTTGAACGTCTGCGCCACCTTCACGTTGCCCTGCGCCGTGTCCACGAGCTGCGTCGCCTTCCACGCGCCGCCGAGCACCACCGTGCCCGCCTCGCTGTTCGACGCCCCGCAGTTCTCGTACGCGACGTCGTACAGCGCGCTCACGTGGCCCTGCTGCACATCGACCGAGAAGTTCTTCAACGTCGCCTGACCGCCGTACCGGCACGCCACCGACCGGTCCGTCACCGCAGTGTTGATGCCCTGACCGACGCTCGTCGACTCCTTCGTCGGCCCTGACGCCGCGAACAGCGCCTCCGCCGCGCCCTGCTTCCCTCCGCCGATCTTGGCGTGCGGGCCACAAGCGACCAGCGTCAGCGCCCCACCTACCAGACACATCTTGATCGTCCGAATCATGCGTTCTCCCGTTTGGCAGTCCCTTTGAGAGCGGCCGGACTGTACGCCCTGAGTGGTCGTGGGTGAGCACAACGATCCGCCTTTCTTGACCCCCTGATTTTCCGACCCTATTTTCTCGGTGGGTGGTAAGGAGTGGTAAAAGTCGGATCAGAGTGCTGATCAGGGCCTGATCCGTGGGAGAATAGGCAGCAGTGTTCCGCGGCGTCTTCGAGCACCAGATCGACTCCAAGGGTCGAACCAGCTTCCCGGCGAAGCTGCGCGAGACGCTCGTCGGCGCGTACGACGAGCGCCTCATCGTCACCTCGTCGCTCGACAGCTGCCTCCACGCGTACCCGGTGCGCGAGTGGGAGGCCCTCGAGGCCGCGCTCGCCCGCAGAAACCCGATGGAGCCCGGCGTGAAGACGGTCATGCGCCTCTACATCGCGCCCGCGCAGGAGTGCCCGCTCGACAAGCTGGGCCGTCTGCTCATCCCGCCGCAGCTGCGCGGCCACGCCAGCCTCGAGAAGGACGTCATCTGGGCCGGCATGGTGAAGATGATCGAGCTCTGGTCGAAGCCCGGCTGGGAGAAGGCCCAGGCTGACGCCCGCACCGAGGCCCAGAGCCCCGACGTCCTCCGCGTCCTTAGCGAGCTTCGTCAAACCTGAAAGGAGTCGTTGTGAGCGAGCTGGCCGAAGTCGAAGTCGTACCGAGCGTGTCGAAGGTCGAGAGGCCCACCACCATGGTCCTCGAAGGCGAGATCGGCAAAGAAGACCTGCCCCAGATCTTCGAGATGCTCTTCCGCGTCGCCCACCGCGGCGCCACCCGCATCGTCATCGACTTCGACGGCGTCACCCACTTCGACTTCCGCGGCGTGAAGCCGCTCGTGCAGCGCGCCGAGGTCTTCCGCAAGGCCGGCGGCGACATCAAGCTCTCGGGCCTCTCGCCCTACCTGCACGCGATCTTCCGCAGCGCCGGCGGGGCAGGGCAGTTCGACTTCTTCGCTCAGAAAGACGACGCCATCTCCTCCTTCGCGAGAGGCGTCTTCGTCAGTGGCTGAGCATTCGACACCGAACTCCCTCTCCCCTCGTAGGGGAGGGGGCCGGGGTGAGGGGCAGTCGGCGGCAGATGTCCGGTGACGTCTTCCAGCACCAGACCGTTCTCCTCACCGAGACGGTGCAGCTCTTGGAACCGAAAGCAGGCAAGTTGATCATCGACGGAACACTCGGAGGAGGCGGTCACACGCAGGCCCTGCTCGAAGCGGGCGCCTCCGTCATCGGCGTCGACCGCGACCCGAAGGCGCTCGAAGCCGCGAAGGCCCGCCTCGCCCGCTTCGGCGACCGCTTCACCGCGAAGCACGGCGACTACGCCAGCGCGCTCGAGCCCTGCGACGGCGTGCTGCTCGACCTCGGCGTCTCGAGCCCCCAGCTCGACGAGGCCGCCCGCGGCTTCTCTTTCCAGACCGACGGCCCGCTCGACATGCGCATGGCCAGCGAGGGCGAGACCGCCGCCGAGCTCATCGAGCGCCTCGACGAGAACGCGCTCGCCGACGTCATCTACCAGCTCGGCGAAGAGCGGCACTCGCGCCGCATCGCGAAGCAGCTCAAGGCCCTGAAGCCCAAGACCACCTTCGAGGCCGTCGAGGCCATCAAGCGCGCCGTGCCCCGCAAGGCCTGGGGCTCGATTCACGTCGCCACCCGCACGTTTCAGGCGCTGCGCATCGCCGTCAACGACGAGCTCGGCCAGCTGAAGTCCGCGCTCGATCGCCTGCCCACCACGCTCAACCCCGGCGGCATCGCCGCGATCATCTCGTTTCACTCGCTCGAAGATCGCCTCGTGAAGCACGCCTTCCGCGAGACGATGGAGCCCCTCACCAAGAAGCCCGTCACCGCGAGCGACGAAGAGCTCGAGCAGAACCCCCGCGCCCGCAGCGCCAAGCTCCGGGCCGCCCGCGTGCTGCCCGCCGGCGCCACCCCGAAGTCCGCCGACGTGTTCGGGGGGCTGCCATGAACACCGCCGAGCTCCGCACCCGCGGCGCCCTGCCGTTCTCGGTCATCTTCCTCGAGCTGTTGCCCGCCGCTCTCGCGATCGCGCTGCTCGCCGCCGTCGGCATCGTGCACGTCACCTCTCGCGTGCTCGTCGTCAAGGTCGGCTACGAGCTCTCGAAGCTCGACGGCGAGGCCACGGCGCTCCAGCGCGACAACGACCGGCTGAAGCTCGAGCTCGCGACCTTGAAGAGCCCCGCCCGCCTCGAGAGCACCGCCCGCACCCAGCTCGGCATGGGCCCGCCCGCCGCGGCCTCGATCATCCACCTGGGGAAGCCGCGCCGATGAGAGACCTGAAGCGCCGCGCCGCGCCCGAGACCGACGACCCCGCCCGGTGGATGCGACTTCGCCTCTCGCTCGTCGGCGTCGTCTTCCTCGGCCTGCTCGCCGCCGTCTTCGCCCGCGCCGTTCAGCTCCAGGTGCGCGAGCGCGAGCGCCTGCGCGGCCTCGCTCAAGATCAGTACGTGCGCGAGATCGAGATCCCCGCCCGCCGCGGCGACATCTTCGACCGCCGCGGAGTCCCCCTCGCCCAGTCGGTCGACGTCGACAGCATCTGGGTCGACCCGTCGCAGCTCCCCGACGTCAAGCTCGCCAGCTTCGAGCTCGCCAAGGCCCTCGACGTCGATCGCTCCGAGCTCTTCGATCGCATGAGCCGGGCCAAGCGCTTCGCCTGGGTCAAGCGCCAGGCCCGCCCCCAAGATGTCGAGGCCGCGAAGGCCCTCGGCTGGGCCGCCCTCGGCATCACCCGCGAGCCGCGCCGCTTCTACCCGCAGCGCGAGCTCGCCGCCCACGTCATCGGCATCGTCGGCACCGACGGCCACGGCCTCGACGGCCTCGAGCTCGCCTTCGAAGACGAGCTCTCGGGCGACCCCATCACCCGCCTCGGCTTTCGCGACGCCCGCGGCCGCAAGGTGCTCACCGGCGTCGACGACTCCGGCCGCCAGGGCGCCGCCGTCACGCTCACCCTCGACCGCCACCTGCAGTACGTCACCGAGCGCGCCCTCGAGACCGCCGTCGAGACCAGCAAGGCCACCGCCGGCATGGCCGTCGTGATCGACCCCAAGACCGGCGAGATCCTCGCGCTCGCCAACACCCCGCGCTTCAACCCCAACGCCCCCGAGAAGTCCGCCCCCGGCTCGCTGCGCAACCGCAGCGTCACCGACGCCTTCGAGCCCGGCTCGACCTTCAAGGCCTTCGTCGTCGCCGCCGCCCTCGAGGCCAACGTCATCACCACCGCCAGCACCTTCGACTGCGAGAACGGCGCGTGGACCCTCGGCAAGCACGTCATCAACGACACCCACCCGCACGACAAGCTCAACGCCGCCAAGACCCTGCAGGTCTCGAGCAACATCTGCGCGGCGAAGATCGGCGCGCTCGTCGGCCGCAAGCCCCTCGTCGAGGCCTTCAACCGCTTCGGCTTCGGCGAGAAGCCGGGCCTGGGGCTCCCCGGCGAGGCCCGCGGCGTGATCCCCTTCCCGCGCGCCGAGGTCACCCTCGCGACACAGTCGTTCGGTCAGGGCCTCACCGCCAGTGCGATTCAGCTCGCCGCCGGTTACGCAGCCATCGCCAACGGCGGGACGTACATGAAGCCGTACCTGGTCTCCCGCGTCGTCGACGCTGACGGCGTGGTGCTGCTCGAAAACCGGCCCGTGAAAGACCGGCGCGTCGTATCCGACAAGGTGGCGAAGACGGTGGTGTCGATGCTCGAGGGAGTCGTCGAGAAAGAGGGCACCGCCCCCAAGGCCCGAATGGACGAGTACCGCGTCGCGGGCAAGACCGGCACCGCCCAGAAGGTCGACACCGTCGCGAGGGGCTACTCCGACAAGCGCATCGCCTCGTTCATCGGCATGGTCCCCGCCGAAGACCCGCGCGCCGTCATCGCCGTCATCGTCGACGAGCCCAAGACCGACGTCTACGGCGGCCTCGTCGCCGCTCCCGCCTTCAAAGAGATCGCCTCCGCCGCCATGCCCTACCTCGGCGCTCCACCGTCGCGCGTCGTCGGCAAGCCGCTGCCCGTCGCAGCCGCCGCGCCCGCTCCCGAGCCGAAGCCCGCCAAGAACCCCGTCGTCGCCGCCATCGAGGCCCTCGACACGATCACAGAGCCGATTGCGGCGGGCGTAGTCAGAGTCCCCGATCTCAAGGGAAAAGTCAGCCGCGAAGCGGTAGCTGCTCTGCTCGGTGCTTCACTCGAGCCGCGGCTTTCCGGCTCGGGCAGGGTAACTTCCCAGGCACCAGCGCCGGGTTCCCTGGTGGACAGAGGAACCCGGGTCACTCTTCACCTGGCAGGCAACGCACCATGAAACTCAACGAGCTGCTCGCCGGAGTCGGCACCGAACCGCCCGCGGGCCCGAAGCACAAGGGCGACGTCACCGGCGTCTGTCACGACTCCCGAGCCATCAAGGCCGGCGACATCTACGTCGCCGTCCCAGGCACCAAGGTCGACGGCATCAACTTCGCCGCCGAGGCCGTCGGCAAAGGCGCCATCGCCGTCGTCGCCGAGAAAGACGTGCCCGAGGTCAAGGTGCCCGTCTTCAAGGTCACCTCGTCTCGCAAGGCCCTCGCGAGCATCGCCGCCAACTTCTACAAGAAGCCCGCCGACGAGCTCACCCTGCTCGGCGTCACCGGCACCAACGGCAAGACCACCACCGCCTGGCTGCTCGAGAGCATCGCCGCCGCCGGCGGCGCCCAGACCGGCCTCCTCGGCACCATCGAGAACCGCTTCTCGGGCAACAAGCTGCCGCCGACCCACACCACGCCCGACCCCGTGCAGCTCCACAAGACCTTCCGCGAGATGGTCGACAGCGGCGTCGACACCGTCGTCATGGAGGTCTCGAGCCACGCCCTCACCCAAGACCGCGTCCACGGCCTCACCTTCCGCGCCGCCGCCTTCACCAACCTCACGCGCGATCACCTCGACTTCCACAAAGACATGGAGTCGTACTTCCAGGCCAAGCGCCGGCTCTTCACCGACAACCTGAGCGCCGGCGGCGTCGCCGTCGTCAACGGCGACGACACCCACGCCGTTCGCATCTACTCCGAGCTCCGCGGGCTCAAGCGCATGGCGTGGAAGTTCTCTCGCTCGGGCGCCGGCGAGATCTCGGCCGCCGGCGTCGAGCTCACCAGCGCCGGCATCAAGGCCACGCTCAAGACCCCCGCCGGCGACATCGCCATCAAGAGCTCGCTCATCGGCGGCCACAACCTCGAGAACATCCTCGCGGCCGCCGGCGTCGCCTTGAGCGCCGGCTACTCGCGCCGCGACGTTCAAGACGGCATCGAGCGCGTCATCCGCGTGCCCGGCCGCATGGAGCGCGTCGTCGGTCGCATCCCCGGCGTCGTCGCCCTCGTCGACTACGCCCACACCGACGACGCCTTGAAGAAGGCCCTCGAGTCGGCCCGCGCCGTCACCCGCGGCCGCCTCTTCGTCGTCTTCGGCTGCGGCGGCGATCGCGACGAAGGCAAGCGCCCCCTCATGGGCGAGGCCGCCGCCGAGCTCGCCGACGTGCCCGTCATCACCAGCGACAACCCGCGCTCCGAAGACCCCGACGAGATCATCTCCGAGATCGTCCCCGGCCTCGAGAAGCACGGCCTGCGCCGCATGGGCGCCGCCAAGGCGAAGACCGGCGAGAAGGGCTACCTCGTCGAGGCCGACCGCGCCGCCGCCATCGCGCTCGCCGCCTCGCTCGCCAAAGAGGGCGACACCATTCTCATCGCCGGCAAGGGCCACGAGCCGTACCAGGAAGTGAACGGCGAGAAGAAGCGCTTCGACGACGTCGAGGAGGCCACGAAGGCGCTCGGAGGCTGACGGTGGCAGTGAGGTTCACCGATGAGCAGGTCATGCGAGCCACCGGCGCCACCCGCGCGCGGAAGGGCACCCGCTCGTCTTACTCGGCCGTCTGCACCGACTCTCGCCACCTCGAGAAGGGCTGCATCTTCGTCGCCCTCAAGGGCGAGAAGTTCGACGGCCACGACTTTCTGCCCCAGGTCGGCAAGGCCGGCGCCGCAGCCGTCATCGTGAAGCGCGGCCAGGAGCGCCACGAGCCCGACAAGGGCGTCACCGTCTTCGAGGTCGACGACACCCTCGCCGCCCTCGGCGGGCTCGGCCGCGCCTGGCGCAAGAAGTTCAAGATCCCCATCGGCGCCGTCACCGGCAGCAACGGCAAGACCACCACCAAAGAGCTCGTCGCCGCGATCCTCGCGACGCGCGGCCCCGTGCTCAAGACCGAGGGCAACCTCAACAACGAGATCGGCGTACCCCTCACGCTCTTTCACCTCGAGCCCCGCCAGGTCGCCGGCGTCGTCGAGATGGGCATGAACCACCCCGGCGAGATCGGCCGCCTCACCGCCATCGCCCAGCCCGACGCCGGCCTCATCACCATCGTTCAGCCCGCTCACCTCGAGGGCGTCGGCAGCATCGAGGGCGTCGCCAACGCCAAGGGCGAGCTGTTCAAGGGCCTGCGCGGCAGCGCCGTCGCCGTCGTCAACCTCGACGACGAGCGCATCGTCGAACAGGCGAAGCTCAGCGGCGCCAAGACCCTCACGTGGGGCCGCGCTCCGCTCGCCCAGGTGCGCTTGCTCAAGACCGAGCCCCACGGGCGGGAAGGGCTCGCCATCACCGTCCGTTACAAGGGCGAAGACTACCCCGTCGCGCTCCGGCTCATCGGCGACCACAACGCCATGAACGCGACCGGCGCCTTCGCCCTCGCCATCGCCCTCGGCTACAAGCCCGACGAGTGCGTGCGTGGCCTGGAGGCCGCACAGTCTCACGCCCGGCGGCTCCAGGTCCTCGAAGCACCCGGCGGCGTCACCGTCGTCGACGACTGCTACAACGCCAACCCCGCGTCGATGAAGGCCGCCCTCGAGGCCCTCGGCGGCCTCGCCATCGAGGGCCGACCGATTGCAGTGCTCGGCGACATGCTGGAGCTGGGTAAAGACGAGCTGAAGGCCCACGAGCAGATGGGCGTGCACGCCTCCGACCTCGCCAAGCGCGTCGCGTTCTTCGGCACGCGCATGAAGGCCGCCTACAACGTCGCGACGAAGAAGCTGAAGCGCGACGCCGCCCACTTCGACAAGGTCGAGCTGCTCGTCGACTGGCTCTCGAACGACCTCCGCGAAGGCGACGTCGTGCTCGTGAAGGGCAGCCGCGGCATGAAGCTCGAGAGCGTCGTCGACGCGCTCACGGGCAAGTCCTCGGGAGGTGCGCATTGAGTCCGACAGCGCGCTCCCTCTCCCCTCGTAGGGGAGAGGGCCGGGGTGAGGGGAGCGCGTAATGCTCTACCTGCTCTACGAGTGGCTCAAAGAGTCAGACGCCGGCCGCGTGCTGAACTTCCTGCGCTACCCGACCTTCCGCATCGTCGCCGGCGGCGCCGCCTCCCTCGTCCTCGGCATCCTCGTCGGCCCGCGCCTCATCGCCTGGCTCCGCTTCCGCCAGCACGGCATCAGCAACGTGCGCGAAGACACGCCCGACACCCACCAGAAGAAGAAGGGCACCCCGACGCTCGGCGGCACGCTCATTCTCTTGAGCATCTTCGCGGGCACGCTGCTGTTCGCCGACCTCCGAAGCCGCGTCGTCCTCGTCGCGCTGCTCATGACTGCCGGCTTCGGCTTCACGGGCTTCCTCGACGACTGGCTCAAGCTCAGCAAGCGCAACTCGAAGGGGCTGCCGGGCCGCTACAAGCTCATCCTGCAGACCGGCTTCTACCTGCTCGGCATCTTCGGCCTGCTCACCGACTGGAGCCACGGCGCCCCCCAGCTCATGGTCGACACGGCGCTCACCATTCCATTCGTGCCGACGCACCGCCTGCACCCCGATCTCGGCTGGGCCTACGTCGCCTTCGGCTGGGTGGTCATCGTCGGCACCTCGAACGCCGTCAACATCACCGACGGCCTCGACGGCCTCACCATCGCGCCCACCATCGTCAGCGCGTCGACGTTCGCGGTGCTCTGCTACGTCGCCGGCACCGGCGTCGCGATCGCCGACGTCGTCAACGGCCAGCTCACCGGCGTGCCGCTGCATCAGTACCTCGGCATCGCGAAGGTCGAGGGCGGCGCCGAGCTCGCGGTCTTCTGCGCCTCGATCGTCGGCGCCGGCATCGCGTTTCTCTGGTTCAACTCGTACCCCGCGAGCGTGTTCATGGGCGACGTCGGCTCGCTCGCGCTCGGCGGCGCGCTCGGCACGCTCGCGGTGCTGTCGAAGAACGAGATCGCCTCGGCCATCATCCACGGCGTGTTCCTCACCGAGATTCTGTCGGTGATGCTGCAGGTCGCGTCGTTCAAGTCGCGCGGCAAGCGCATCTTCAAGATGGCGCCGCTGCACCACCACTTCGAGCTCAGCGGTCTGCCCGAGCCGAAGATCATCGTCCGCTTCTGGATCGCGTCGGTCCTCTGCGGCGGCATCGCCATCCTGGGTCTCAAGCTCCGATGAGCAAGCGCGCCGCCGTCATCGGTATGGGGAAGTCCGGCAAGGCGGCTACAGCCTTGTTGAAGTCGAAGGGCTACGAGGTCACCGCGTACGACGAGAAAGAGGGCGCCTTCCCCTCGCCGTTTCCTCCCTACGACTTCCTCGTGCTCTCGCCGGGCGTGCCCCGCTCGAAGATCGTCGCGACCTCGCCCGTCATCGGCGAGATCGAGCTCGCGTGGCGCATGATCCCGAAGGGCGCCGGCCCCATCCTCGGAGTCACCGGCACCAACGGCAAGAGCACCACCACCGCGCTGCTCGGCCACATGATCCCCGGCGCCTTCGTCGGCGGGAACCTCGGCCGCCCGTTCAGCGAGGCCTGCGAGAAGCCCTACCCGGTGCACGTCGTCGAGCTCTCGAGCTTCCAGCTCGAGAGCATCGTCGAGACGCCGGTGCTCGGCTCGATCATCACCAACCTGCAGCCCGACCACCTCGACCGCTACGCGTCGCAGGCCGAGTACGGGGCCGCCAAGGCGCGCATCTTCATGAACGCGCCGAAGAACGGGTGGGTGGTCGTCAACGGCGACGACCCCGCGGTCGTCGAGCTCGCGAAGCCGGCGAAGGTCCCCGTCCATCAGTTCTCGCTCGCTCAGCCGTTCGCGTTCACGCTGACGAACCGCGCGCTGCGCGGCGATCACAACCGGCAGAACGCGATGGCCGCCGCGAAGTGCGCCCAGCTCTACGGCATCGCCGACGAGCAGATTCAGCGGGCGCTCGACACGTTCCCCGGCCTGCCGCACCGCCTCGAGTTCGTGCGCGAGCTGAACGGCGTCGAGTGGATCAACGACAGCAAGGCCACCAACGTCGACTCGTCGCTCGTGGCCCTCGCCGCGCTCGAAGGCCCCATCTGGCTCATCGCCGGCGGCAAGGGAAAGGGCGCGCCCTACGAGCCGCTCGTGACGGCGGCGCGCGGCAAGGTGGCCGGCGTGCTCACCATCGGCAACGACGCGCCGGTCATCTCGAAGGCGTTCGGCGGGCTCTTCACCCTTCACCCCTGCGAGACGCTGCCCCGAGCGATCGAAGAGGCACGAAAACTGGCGAAGAGCGGCGACACGGTTCTGCTCTCGCCTGCCTGCGCCTCGTACGACCAGTTCGACAACTTCGAGCACCGCGGTGACACCTTCAAACGCCTGGTGAACGCACTGTGACCACCGACACCAAGAGAGCCCTGCCGCTCACCTACGACCCGCTGATCCTCGCGGCCGTGCTGCTGCTGACCGGGCTGGGCCTCGTCATGGTCTACAGCGCGAGCGCCGTGACGGCGCAAGAGAAGCTCGGCGACGGCTTCCACTACCTCAAGCGCCAGGGCGTCGCGGCCTGCATCGGGCTGCTCGCCATGGCGACCGCGATGAAGCTCGGCTACCGCCGCATGGCGCGGCTCGCCTGGCCGCTCTTGCTCCTCGCGATCGTGCTGCTCGTCGCCGTGCTCATCCCCGGCGTCGGCAGCGTCGTGAACGGAGCGCGCCGGTGGATTCGGTTTCCGGGCGCCAGCATCCAGCCCGCCGAGGTCGCGAAGGTCTGCTGGGCCATCTACCTCGCGTACTCGCTCGCGAAGAAGCAGGACAAGGTCACCCACTTCTCCATCGGCTTCCTGCCGCACCTCGCGCTCGGCGGAGTGCTCGTGCTGCTCTGCATGGCCGAGCCCGACTTCGGCTCTTCCGTCGCGCTGCTCTTCCTCATGTTCGTGCTGCTGTTCGCCGCCGGCACCAAGCTCAGCTACCTCGTCGGCAGCGTGCTCATGTCGCTGCCGTTCGCGTACCACGCGATCGCGAGCTCGCCTTATCGCCTCAAGCGCATCACCGCGTTCCTCGACCCGTGGGCGAACCGTCAGGGCTCCGGCTACCAGGTCGCCGAGTCGCTCATGTCGATCGGCTCGGGCGGCATCACGGGCCTGGGCCTCGGCGACGGCCGCCAGAAGCTCTTCTTCCTGCCCGAGGCCCACACCGACTTCATCTTCTCGATCATCGGCGAAGAGCTCGGCCTCATCGGCGTCGCCGCGCTCGTGCTGCTCTACGGCGTGCTCATCTGGCGCGGCATTCGCGCGTCGCTCAACGCGAGCGAGCCCTTCGGCTCGTACCTCGGCCTCGGCATCACGTCGCTCATCGCCTTTCAGGCGATCACGAACATGGCCGTCGCGATGGGCCTCGTGCCCACGAAGGGCCTCACGCTGCCGTTCGTCTCGTACGGCGGCTGCTCGCTCATCGTCCTCATGGGCGCGGCCGGTCTGCTGCTCTCGGTGAGCTCGACCTCCGAAGGCGTGCGCCGCCGCGCCGTCGCGCAGAAGACCCGCACGGCGACCCGAGAGACGCCGCTCGCCGGAGTCCCGGCATGAGCCCGGGCACGCTCATCGCGCCCGCAACCGGCCCCGGGAGCGCGCCCGGTCCCGGTCCCGACCCCGGCTTTTCAGCCATCGGAGCGCCGCGGTGAGAGTCCTCATCGCCGGCGGTGGCACCGGCGGCCACCTCTTCCCGGGCATCGCGCTCGCCGAAGAGGTGACCACCCGTCACCCGAAGAACGACGTCGTCTTCGTCGGCACGAACCGCGGCCTCGAAGCGCGCGTCGTGCCCGCCGCCGGCTTCAAGCTCGAGACCATCACCTCGCGCGGCCTCAAGGGCATGGGCCCACTCAACCTGCTGCTCGGGCTCCTGCTGCTCCCCGTCAGCTTCTTCGAGTCCGCCTGGCTGCTCTTCCGACACAAGCCCGACGTCGTCGTCGGCGTCGGCGGCTACTCGTCGGGCCCCGTCGTCATGGCCGCGTGGCTGCTCGGCGTGCCCACCGCCGTGCAGGAGCAGAACGCGCTGCCCGGCGCCACCAACAAGCTGCTCGGCCGCTTCGTGCAGGCCGTCTTCCTCGCGTTCGACGAGGCACGCCGCTTCTTCCCCGAGAAGAAGGTGCACGTCATCGGCAACCCGATTCGCCGCAAGCTCCTCGACAACTACCTGCGCTCGTCGACGCCGCACGAGAGGTTCACCGTGCTCGTCTTCGGGGGCTCGCTCGGCGCGAAGGGCCTCAACTCCCGCGTGCTCGACGCCCTGCAGCACCTCGACGACCTCAAGGGCGAGCTCAAGTTCATTCACCAGACCGGCAAGGCCGACCTCGACACCGTGCGCGCCGGCTACGCCGAGAAGGGGTGGGACGCCGACGTCGTCGAGTTCATCGACGACATGTCCGCCGCCTACGCGAAGAGCGAGCTCGTCATCTGCCGCGCCGGCGCCACCACGCTCGCCGAGCTCACCGTCTGCAAGAAGGCCGCGATCCTCGTGCCGTTTCCCTACGCCACCGACGACCACCAGGCCGTCAACGCCGGCGCCCTCGTCAGCGCCGGAGCCGCCGTCATGTTCCGCGAAGCCGAGCTCGACGGCGCGAAGCTGGCCGCCGAGATCCGCGCGCTCAAGTCCGACGGCGAGCGCAGGAAGAAGATGGAGAAGGCCGCCGGCATGCTCGGCCGCCCCGAGGCCGCCCGCGAGATCGCCGACGTCTGCATGGAGATGATGTGGAAGAAGTGGGGCGAGCAGGGGCGCGCGAGGAAATCATCATGAGCTTCAACGAACCCGACCGCCCGTCGGCGCCGAGGCCCTTCGCGTCGCGCTTCAAGACCCGCCACACCGCCCACGTTCACTTCGTCGGCATCGGCGGCATCGGCATGAGCGGCATCGCCGAGGTGCTCTTGAACCTCGGCTATCAGATCTCCGGCAGCGATCTGAAAGAGTCCGACGTCACGAAGCGCCTCGTGCAGCTCGGCGCCCGCATTCTCTACGGCCACCGCGCCGAGAACCTGCTCGACAGCGACGTCGTCGTCATCTCGTCGGCCGTGCGGAAAGACAACGCCGAGGTCGTCGCCGCCCGCCAGCGGAAGATCCCCGTCATCCCCCGCGCCGAGATGCTCGCCGAGCTGATGCGGCTCAAGTACTCGGTCGCCATCGCCGGCTCTCACGGCAAGACCACCACCACCTCGATGGTCGCCTCGGTGCTCAACGCCGCCGGCAAAGATCCCACCGCCGTCGTCGGCGGCAAGGTCAACGTCATCGGCAGCAACGCCCGCCTCGGCAAGAGCGAGCTCATGGTCGTCGAGGCCGACGAGAGCGACGGCTCGTTCTTGAAGCTCCACCCGTCGATCGCCGTGGTCACGAACATCGACCCCGAGCACATGGATCACTACCGCACGCTCGACGCGCTGAAGGCCGCGTTCGCCGAGTTCTGCAACCGCGTGCCGTTCTACGGCCTCAACGTGCTCTGCCTCGATCATCCGAACGTGCAGGCGCTCGTGCCGCACATCGAGAAGCGCGTCGTCACCTACGGCTCGGTGCACACCGCCGACTACCGCCTCGAGGGCATCGAGCTCGACGGCTACTCGACGAAGTTCCGCGCCTTCCGCCACGACGCCGACCTCGGCCCCTTCACCGTCAAGATGGTCGGCGCCCACAACGCGATGAACGCGCTCGCCGTCATCGCCGTCTCGGAAGAGCTCGACGTGCCGCTCGACACCGTGCGCAAGGCGCTCAGCGAGTTCGGCGGCGTGCAGCGCCGCTTCACCGTGAAGGGCGAGGCGAAGGGCGTCACCGTCGTCGACGACTACGGCCACCACCCGGCCGAGGTGAAGGCCACGCTCGCCGGCGCTCGCCGCGCCTTCGGCCGCCGCATCGTCGTCGCCTTTCAGCCGCACCGCTACACGCGCACCCACGACCTGATGAGCGAGTTCGTGAGCGCCTTCAACGACGCCGACGTCGTGTTCCTCACGAACATCTACGCCGCCGGCGAAGACCCCATCCCCGGGGTCAGCGGCAGGTCGCTCGCCGACGCCGTCGTCGCCCACGGCCACCGTGACGTCACCTTCGTCGAGAAGCGCGCCGATCTCGCCGCCGCCATCGCCGGCCGCGTGAAAGAGGGCGACATCGTCATCACGCTCGGCGCGGGTGACATCACGCAGGTCGGGCCCGACCTGCTCAGTCACCTTGGCGGTACATCATGAAGCCCCTCTCCCCTCGTTGGGCAGAGGGCCGGGGGCCGGGGGCCGTTGAGCGCCCCGCGGAACCCGCGAAGCGAGGTGACCGGTGATGCCCGCGCGAGCCCACCCACTGAGCCGAGACGTGACCTTCGACGTCCCGCTCGCGAAATGGACGAGCGTGCGCGTCGGCGGAAGCGCCGAGGCGCTCGTCAAGCCCAGCCACCCCGACGTGCTCGTCCAGACGCTCGCCATCGCGAAGAGAGAGGGGCTGACCGTCTCGATCCTCGGCGGCGGAGCCAACACCCTCGTCGGCGACGCCGGCGTGCCGGGAGTCACCCTCAAGCTGCAGCCGGGCCCTGAACAGCTCGACGGCGAGAAGGTCACGCTGCCCGCCGGCGCCGCCATCGCGCGCCTCGTCACGCTGATGAAGCAGCAGAAGCTCGTCGGCGCCGAGTTCCTCGCCGGCATCCCCGGCACCATCGGCGGCGCGACCGCGATGAACGCTGGCACCAAGAACGGCGAGTGCATGCGCATCGTCGACGCCATCGAGCTGGCCACCGCCGACGGGCTCGGCTGGGTGACGGGGCTCCCGTACGTCTACCGCCACACCGCGATCCCCGCGGGCGCCGTCGTCACGCGCGTGCGCTTCAAGCTCGAGCAGGGCGACCTCGCGCTCTCGCAGCAGAAGATGGACACCGACCTCGCGTACCGCAAGCGCACGCAGCCGCTCGACAAGCCCAACTTCGGCAGCGTGTTCACGAACCCGCCTGGCGATCACGCCGGCCGCCTCATCGAGAGCGTGAAGCTCAAAGGCCACCGCGTCGGCAACGCGCAGATCTCCGAGCTCCACGCGAACTGGATCGTGAACCTCGGCGGCGCGACCGCACGCGACGTCGTCGCGCTGATGGACCTCGCTCGAGATCGCGTGCGCGACGCCACCGGCGTCACCCTCACGCCCGAAGTGAAACGCATCGGAGTCTTCGAATGAACACCATCGAGAAGCTGAAAACCCAACGCATCGGCGTGCTCATGGGGGGCTTGAGCTCCGAGCGCGACGTCAGCCTCCGCAGCGGCGCCGCCATCGCCAAGGCGCTGCGTGAGGCCGCCTACCAGGTCGTCGAGATCGACGTTCAGAGAGACCTGCCGCAGCGGCTCATCGCCGAGAAGATCGACGTCGCCTTCATCGCGCTCCACGGCCGCTACGGCGAAGACGGCTGCGTTCAGGGCCTGCTCGAGTCGATGTTCATCCCCTACACGGGCAGCGGCGTGCTCGCCTCGTCGGTCGGCATGGAGAAGGTCTTCACGAAGCAGGTGTTCGTGAGCCGCGGCATCCCCACCCCCAAGCACAAGATCTTCAGCACGGCCGACGACGCCCTCGAGCACGACCTGCCGTTTCCCTATCCCGTCGTCGTGAAGCCGAGCCGCGAGGGCAGCTCGGTCGGCGTCTCGATCGCGAAGAACCACGAGCAGTTTCGTGACGCCGTGAGGGAGGCCGGCAAGTACCCCGGCCTCATCATGGTCGAGCAGTTCATCAAGGGCCGCGAGGTTCAGGGCGCCGTGCTCGACGACGAGCCGCTCGGCGTCATCGAGATCGTCCCCGCGCGCGAGTTCTACGACTACCAGGCGAAGTACGGCCCGAACTCCGGCACGCAGTACATTTTCCCCGCGCGGCTCGACCCCGAGATCTACGACCGCGTGAACCAGATCTGCCTGCAGGCCCACCAGGCGCTCGACTGCAGCGGCGCCACGCGCAGCGACGCCATCGTCACCGACAAGGGCGAGATCTTTCTCCTCGAGGTGAACACGCTCCCCGGCATGACCGCCACGAGCCTGCTCCCCAAGATTGCCGCCGGAAAAGGCATCTCTTTCACTCAGCTCTGCGAGCGGCTGTTGCAGGGCGCATCACTCAAGGCGTGACCAAAAAATTGCCCCCGGATCTCCGCGGGTTGACGATTGCGTCATCCCGCCACACTCATGTTGCTGACCACCAAGAAAAACCGACGAAAGCGCGATGTCGCGGCCGCCGCCAAGGCGCACGGTCCGTTCGTGCTCAAGCTCGTCGTCGCCGCGCTGCTCATCGTCGGCATCGGCTTCGGGGGCCAGCTCGCGTGGGCGTGGGCGCAGGTCGCTCCGCAGTTCACGGTGAAGTCGGTCTCGGTGCGCGGCAACGCGCGCGCGCCTGACGCCGAGCTGCTCCGGCTCGCAGGTCTCACCGAAGCCCAGAACCTCTTCCAGCTCGACATGGCTCAGCTCGAGCGCGCGTTGGGTTCGCATCCGTGGGTGAAAACCGCGAAGGTCGCGCGTCACTTCCCGTCGGGGCTCGCGATCGAGGTGACCGAGCACGAGCCCGCCGCTGTCGTCTCGCTCGGTGAGCTGTACCTCGTCGACGCCGACGGCCTGCCGTTCAAGCGGCTCCAGGCGCAAGACGAGCTCGACCTCCCGCTCGTGACCGGCCTCGATCGCGACGGCTACACCGAGCGCCCGCTCGAGGCGCACGACCGCATCGTCGCCGCGCTCGCCGTGCTGCAGCAGTGGAAGCCGGCGCCCGCCGAGGTCCGAACGTCGGTTCAGGGCGTGACGGTCGTCCAGACCGACGGCCTCGAGGTGCGCCTCGGCGAAGGCGACATTCCCGCGAAGCTCGAGCGCCTCGCGCGCATTCGCAAAGAGCTTCAGAGCCGCAAGCTGACCGCAGAGGTCATCCGGCTCGACAACCGCATGCGACCCGACTGGGTCACGGTTCAGCTTTCAACTTCAGCTTCGAAATAACGGAGGGCATCAATGGCAAAGCAGAAGGGCGGAGAGATCGTCGTGGGCCTCGATATTGGCACGACGAAGATCTGCGCCATCGTCGGCGAGATCTCGGACGAGGGCATCGACATCATCGGCATCGGCACGCACCCCAGCAAAGGTCTGCGCAAGGGCGTCGTCGTCAACATCGAGAGCACCGTCGGCTCGATTCGTCGCGCGATCGAGGAGGCCGAGGCCATGGCCGGCACCGAGATCAGCCACGTCTACACGGGCATCGCCGGCGGCCACATCAAGGGCTTCGGCAGCCGCGGCGTCGTCGCGCTGAAGGACAAAGAGGTGCGCGAGGCCGACATCGCGCGCGTCATCGAGCAGGCGAAGACGGTCAACATCCCCGTCGACCGCGAGGTGATTCATGTCCTCCCGCAGGAGTTCATCGTCGACGACCAGGGCGGCATCAAGGAGCCGCTCGGCATGGCCGGCTACCGCCTCGAGGCCAAGGTCCACATCGTGACGGGCGCCGTCGCCAGCGCGCAGAACATCGTGAAGTGCGCGAACAAGACGGGGCTCAACGTCGCCGACATCGTGCTGCAGCCGCTCGCGTCGAGCGAGGCGGTGCTGACCGACGAAGAGAAGGAGCTCGGCGTGTGCCTCGTCGACATCGGCGGCGGCACGACCGACATCGCGATCTTCGCGGGCGGGTCGATCGTTCACACGGCGGTCATCGCGCTCGGCGGCAACAACCTCACCAACGACATCGCGGTCGGCCTGCGCACGCCGGTGCACGAGGCCGAGCGCATCAAGCAGAAGTACGGCTGCTCGATGGCGAGCATGGTCGACAAGCAGGACATGATCGAGGTGCCCAGCGTCGGCGGTCGCGAGCCGCGCGTGATGGGCCGGCAGATCTTGAGCGAGATCCTCGAGCCGCGCGTCGAAGAGATCTTCCAGCTCGTGCACCGCGAGATCGAGCGCAACGGCTTCGCCGAGCTGCTCACGAGCGGAGTCGTCATCACCGGCGGCTCGACGCTGCTGCCCGGCATGAACGAGCTCGCCGAAGAGGTGATGGGAGTGCCCGTGCGCCGTGGAACTCCGCGCGGCATCGGCGGCCTCGTCGACGTGGTGAAGAGCCCGATCTACGCGACCGGCGTGGGCCTCGTCGTCTACGGCGCGAAGCACCAGGATCGGCGCATGTTCCGCATCCGCGAAGAGAACGTGTTCAAGAAGGTGAAGGGCCGCATGCGCGAGTGGCTCGAGGAAGTGTTCTGAGCAGCTGCCGAAAACTTGCCACAACCCTGTAGCAACCGAAGATTGCGAGACACTTCATGGACTCCTTCGAGCAGAGCAAGCAGGCAGCAAAGATCCGGGTGGTCGGCGTGGGCGGCGCCGGCTCCAACGCCGTCAACACGATGATCGCGAACGCGCTCGATCGCGTCGACTTCATCGCGTGCAACACCGACATTCAGGCGCTGCAGAACAGCAAGGCGGCGACGCGCATTCAGATCGGCGCGACGCTGACGCGCGGCCTCGGCGCCGGCGCGAACCCCGAGATGGGTCGGCAGGCCGCGACCGAGTCGAAGGACGACATCGCGAAGGCGCTCGAGGGCGCCGACATGGTGTTCGTCACCGCCGGCATGGGCGGCGGCACCGGCACGGGCGCGGCGCCCGTCATCGCCGACATCGCGAAGTCGCTCGGTGCGCTCACCGTCGGCGTCGTGACGAAGCCGTTTCAGTTCGAGGGCAACCGGCGCCGCAAGGCCGCAGAGCAGGGCCTGCAAGAGCTGAAGGCGGCCGTCGACACGCTCATCACGATTCCGAACCAGCGGCTGCTCACGATCTCGTCCGAGCCGATGCCGCTGCTCGAGACGTTCCGCCGGGCCGACGAGGTGCTGCTGCACGCCGTGCAGGGCATCTCGGATCTCATCCAGTACCACGGGTACATCAACGTCGACTTCGCCGACGTGAAGACGATCATGGGCGAGCAGGGGCTCGCGCTGATGGGCACCGGCCGGGCGAACGGCGAGAAGCGGGCGCTGCGCGCGATGGAGCAGGCGATCAGCTCGCCGCTGCTCGAGGACGTCAGCATCGACGGCGCGCGCGGCATGCTCATCAACATCACGGGGGGTCGCGACATCACGCTGCAGGAAGTGAACGAGGCGGTCTCGCTCGCACACGACGCGGCCGACCCCGAGGCGAACATCATCTTCGGCTCGCTCATCGACGAGAACGCGCACGACGAGGTGAAGATCACGATCATCGCGACGGGCTTCGTGCACCGCGAGGTGAAGCAGGTGCGGGCGCCGGTCGCCGTGCAGGTGCCGCTGATTCCGCGGCCGGCGACCCCGCTGCCGCGCGAGGCGACTCCGACGCCCTCGCCGGTCATCACGAAGCCACAGCTCGAAGAGGTCGCGACGCTGGTGCCGGCGAAGGCGGGCGCGCGCACGCTGTCGGCCGAGCACCCGCGCACTCCCGCGCCTCGGCCCCCGCCCCCTCAGCGCGAGAGCCTGGCTTTGGATGAAGACGAGTTCGACATTCCGACTTTCCTGCGGCGCCAGGGGCACACGGAGCTGCCTTAGGTCTTCCGGGCATCACGCCCGCGGCTTTCAAGCTTCGGGTCGGACAGGTCGAAAGTGACGAGGGCGCCGAGATCGAAGCGATCTCGGCGCCCTCGGTTTTTTCAGCGGCTCCGGCGAATGAGCAGCGCAAGGGCAGCGAGCAACATCGCCGACGCCGGCACCGCCTGACAGCCACCGCTGACGGGCTCGCTGGAAGCTGGAGTGGGACCGCCCGACATGGGTTCGGCGTGCATCGTGGGCGCAGCAGGCTCGATCTGCGCCGAATCGGGCGCCGGGGTCATCGTCGTGGGCGCTTCCGTCATCGGAGGCTGACTCTGCGAAGGCGGCTGCATCTCTGCCTGCTCGATAGGCTCGAAGCCCGCGACGACGTCGTGACGACGGTCCATCGTGACCTTCAGTTCGAGGGCCTCGCCCGCGGGAGCGCCGTCGAGCTTCCAGCCGGTGAAGCGATGCCCGCCCTGCGCGGTGGCGGTCACACGCACCTCCGTGCCTTCGAGGTAGTCGTTCGCCTCTGGTGAGGCGCTCGCAGAACCGCCAGGCTGGCTGGTGACGCTGAGCACGAAGCGATCAGGAGGGAGCGTCGTCACGGTCGAATCCGGCGAATGGGTGATGGTGCCGTCGTCTGCGAGGAAGCGCGCGCGCCAGTGATAGGTCGTGCCCGGCTGCAGCCCGGTGACGTCGCTCCAGACCGCGAACCCGACGTCCTCGGTGAGGTCGATTGGGGCCACGACCGAGCCGTAGGCCGTGCTCGTGCCGTAGTCGATGAACACCTTGCCGGTTCGGAACCACGTCATGATCTCGGCGTTGGCTCGGAAGCTGCGCTTGACGACGTTCGTGCTCGGCGCAGCGAGTGCGTTGAATGACGCCGGCCGATCTGCCACGACGACCCACGCCTCTGGGTAGAGCCACGCGCTGTCTGCAGAGATCGAGTTCACGCCCCAACGGACCTTGTCGTTGCTCGACGCCAGCCCGTGCAGCGGCTTCTTCGTCATGACGGGGATGCTCAGGTAGTACGTGCTCCCGTAGGGAATTGTGTAGACCTTCGGGAGCAGCAGGCCGCCCTGGTAGCCGGTCGTCAGGGTCTGAGGGCAGTCGGCCGCCGGCACATTCACGAAGTTCCCGTTGTCCGAGCGCCCGCAGACGACGGGGTTCGTGGCCGAGATCGCACTGTGCGTGTTCGGCGGCAGGAAGAGCTCGACCGTCGCAGCCGTGTAGCCGGAGCAATTCAGGCCGACGGTCGCGACCGTGACGCCCACGTAATAGACGTCGCCGATCTTGTTCGTCGCGTTGGTCGGGTAGAAGACGCCGGCCTGCGACATGACGAGCACCTCAGGGTACTCGGCGTACGGGGTACAGGGCATGTGGTACGCGTTGACGAACGTGCCCGGGGCGTAGTCGGCAAGCGCGCGAGTGGCTGAAAGAAGGCCGGCGAGAAGAACGAGTTTGCGGTTCATGGGCCCGCGACCGTTCAAGGCCCTCGCCACCTCAAGCCGTCGAAAGCAGGCGACTACGAGAGGCATCTCGTCCAACGGACGCGCAGACGGCGCTTGAAGCGTGATTCCGCGACCTTGAGCTGGGCGCTGGCCTGCACTTCGCCCGGCCATGCTCCCCATCAAACATGTGCTCGCTTGCTGTGTCCTCGCCTTGGTCTTCGCTTGCGGCGGTCCAGGCTATTCGTACAACCCGTACACTCCTCCATCGAACGATCCGGCTCCGAGCCCGAGCCCCGACCCGCTCGTCGCTGGCGCTGCCTGCCGCTCCGACGCTGCCTGCGGTTCCGGCCAGTGCTTCGAGACGTGGCCTGGTGGCATGTGCTCCGCCGAGTGTGAATCGAACAGCGAGTGCGGCACGGGCGGCACTTGCGTGCGCTTGAGCGGTGAGTCGTCGTACTGGTGCTACGAGGAGTGCACGCCCGGCTCGAACTCCTGTCGCCAGGGTTACTCGTGCCGAGCGACGACCTCAGGCAGTGGTTTCTGTTTTCCCGCGACGGAACAGAAGGCTCCTCTCGGAGGTGCCTGCACCACAGACTCCCAGTGTGTGTCGGGCGGATGCGTCAGCTCGATGCCCGGCGGCTACTGCAGCTGGACGTGCGATGCGGACGCTGACTGCGGGGCAGGCGGCGTCTGCATCAACAACTTCTTCGCCGAGCCGGCGTGCATGGTGCGTTGCGCAGCGCCGGGTTCGCGCTCGACGTGCCGCACCGGCTACATCTGCTACGGGGTGAGCGGCGAACAGTACGGGGTCTGCGCTCCAATTGATGAGTCGGGGGCCGGTGGCGGCAGCGGCGGAGCCGGCGGTGGCAGCGGTGCGGCAGGCGGTGGCGGTACGGGTGGCGGCGGTACGGGTGGCGGCGGTGGCTCGGCGGGCGGCGGCGGAGCTGGCGGTGGCACCAGCAACGGCCCGTGCCGCACCTATGCAACGTCCTACCGCGAGGTCCTTCAGACGCTCGTCGGCTCGGTCTGGCAATCGAAGACCGTCACCTACTCGGCGTCATTCAACCGCACGACCCGCGAGCTGACCACGACGTCGAGTGAGGGCGGCTCGGTCGTCGAGACCTTCGCGACCGTCGCGGACTTCATCGACATGGCCGACCCTTCGGTGCTCCTCAAGGGCCGCGGTCCCATGAGCACGCGCTCTTCGGGGCTCACTTCGACGACTTCGTACGACGCTCAGGCGCGCATCACCGGCTTCGTTGCCACGATGGCATTGAACGGGAGCTCGTACGAAGCGCTCCGCGCGAGCTTCTCCACCTGGGACAACTTCGGTCGCCCTGAGACGGGTTCCGTCAACGTGACGACCCCCATCGCGACCGAGAGGTGTACGGGCATCTCGGTGCAGTACCAGTACAACCAGGTCCTGCGCACGCTCACCATCAACTACAACAACGGCACGAACCAGTCGGCGAACGGCGTCAACTACTGCACTCGCGGCCGCTTCATCACGACGTACGACGGGCAGTTCATGCTCAAGAGCAAGTCGACCTCGCCGAGCGTTGGCTCTCCGACGGAGTCGACGTTCACGACCCTGACGACGGCAGTCGTCTGCATGTAACTCCGACCGGCCTGTTTCGAGACGAACGCCGACCCTGTGGATCGCCGCCCCATAGCGGCTTCCACGGTGGTCGGCGCTTCTCTTTTTTTATGTGTGACGGCCTCATTGGGACGGCTGGGTCGTTGCGGGCGTCGTCATTTCCCGAGGTTCTGGTGGCGCGCGCCCTGAATGGCTGCGGCCCACCTCTCACTGGAGCTCCCCACAATGAAGACCTTCCTGATGACCTCCATCGTTCTCTTCACCGCTGCATGCAACTCGCCGGGCTGGGTGAAGCCACATGACTCCAGCCAGGCGTTCAAAGTCGCGGACAGCATCTTCATGCCCGTGATCGCCAACGGTGAAGTCGTGGGGGGTGACATTCTCATCGCCGACCAGCCGCAGCTCTGTGAGGCCGTTCGAAGCGGCTTCCTGCCGTCGCGCATGAAGGCGGTGATGTTTCGCGTCTTCCGCCTTCAGCAGGACCGCATCGTGGCCCCGGATGTCGGCGAGTACGAGCTCCTCGATGCGGCTCCCAAGAAGCCCGGCAACTACGCGGTAGCGCAGCGGCTCGAGTCCGACCTCAACTGCAAACAGACCCTGTCTGCCCGAGATGCGACGCTCGACTTCGGTGACGTCGGCATCGAACAGATGGACACGACGAACAAGGCAATCGTTAGGGGCAGGTTCAACGTGAGCCGGTTCAAGTTCAATGGCGACTACGACTCGGGCAACATCATCGAGGGCGCCTTCTCGGCCGACTACTGCCCGACGCCGTTCGAGAAGTTCAACTGCCGCTGAGGCTCCGCACTACGCTCTGCAGCATGAGACGTCTTCTCCTCATGCTGCCGGGCATGCTCCTCGCCTGCAGCGGCGGCGCCGCCGGCGGGCCCGGCGCCTTCACCGGCTCGGTCAAAGGCAACGGCCTCCTGCTGCAGTCGGCGCTCTTCGTCTCGGGCAGCGAGGTCTGGCTCAGCAACACGAAAGACCTCTGCGCCAAGCTCACCGCCAACCAGTTCCCCCGCGGCGGCGCCTTCGTGAAGCTCACCCTTCAACCGTTCGCCACGGGCAGCTTCAGCGTGCCCAACACGGCCACCGTGCAGTTCTTCAAGCTCGACGCCGACTGCAAGAGCACCCTCGCGTTCGGCGAGAGCATCGGCAGCAAGGGCACCGTCACCATCGACCGCTACGAAGAGAAGAAGCTCGTCGGCGGCAGCTTCGAGGTCACCTTCGGCACCGCCGACATGACCAGCGCCAGCTTCACCGCGGGCCAGTGCGACGCCCCGACGTTGTACCCGAACCCGACCTGCGCCGACTGAGCTCGACTGCCGCCCGTCGCTACTGCAGCGGCTCGATGCGCAGATTGTCGAAGTACAGCTGGGCTTCCCAGCACGAGAAGCCGAAGCGGTTGTGCTTCTCGCCGGTGAGCGGAATCGGGTCGTCGAACTCCATGAACGGCTGCCCGTCGATCGCCCAAGAGATCTTCGACCCGCGCCGCTCGACGCGCCAGTGGTACGTGCGCCCGATCTGAACGGGGTAGGGGTTCGCCTCGACACGCATGCGCGAGCCCTCGTTGAACACGCCCGTCTCGACGAGGCCCGCTGACGGCAGCCGCTTCTCGGCCGCGATCCGCTGCGCGTCGGCCTGCAGCTGCTGCAGCGGCTTACCGTGCTCGTCGCGCCGCGCGATGATCGACAGCGAGTTGTTCCACCCGCCGTGAATCAGCACGTAGCCCGAGGCGTGGTCGGTGCCGTCGCCGAAGATCTCGACCTTGATGTCACCCTCGGGCGACTGCGACCGCGCGTCGAACTCGACCGCCACGTTCTGCGGCAGCTTCGCCTTCAGCCACAGCGGGTTCTGCTTCACGCCGGGGCACACCAGCTGCCCGTCGACCGTGCGCCACAGGCCGCCGGTGCTCCAGTAGTGCTTCTGCACCGTCGACGGGTCCGAGAAGTCGTCCTGGTAGGGCAGCCCCACCGTCGCCTCCGGCGTCCCGCGCAGGAGGAAGTAGTGGATGATCGGAAAGTTGATGAGCAGCGCCACGACGCCGATCGCGATCAGCACGTTGCGCGGCAGCGGCCCCGGCTTCTCGAAAGGCACCATGCCCTCGGCCGCGGTCGTCGGCACGCCTTCGACCTTCGCTTCCGAGCCCTTCACCTCGGCCTCACCCTCTTCGCGCTCTTTCCGCTTCGGCTGAGCCATGTCCGCGCGCGGCAGTACCACGAAGGCACTGGCCCCGTCACGTATCGAGGCCCCGCTTCTTCGAGTAGTTCGCCCAGCGATCTTCCACGGCCTTTTGCTCTGCCCGGCGCTTCTTCGCCCGCCGCTTCTCATCGGCGAGCCGCGCCCGCTCCTCAGGGCTCAGCCGCACGAACAGCTGGTACACCGCGCCCGCCACCGCGAACAGCAGCGCCGCGATGATGCAGCCCCAAGGCTGCGCCGCGAGGCTCGGAGACAACGTCCCCAGCGGGCTCAGCGCCGCCAGCAGGCCGAGCACGATGAGCCACGCGCCCGTCACCGCCGACGCGACGGCCCCCAGAAAGCGGTGCGCTGCGGCTCCGAGCGCTCCCGCAACCAGCAGCCCGGGGAAGAACCCCAGCACCCAGTCAGTGCCCCCGACGAGCTCGCCCGCGACCAGCCCCCCGGGAATTCCCACCACGAAGAACAGCGCCCCGGGCGGAAACAGAAAGCCCAGGCCCGCAAGGCCGATCGCCGCGACGATCGTCACCTGCTGCGCTGTGCCCGGGATTCCCAGCTTCGTCGCGAGCAGCGGCGCCCACAGCACGCCCACCAGCGCGCCGATCGGACCTGCGACCACACGGAAGAGCTTGCCGTTGCCGAACAGCAGCATCAGCGCGCCGGCCACGATCGCGATCAGCCCCGCCCAGAACGGAAAGGGGCGGTAGAGGTCGATCCACCCTGAGGGGTCGAAGCGCTGGTACGCCTCGAGCGACTGCGCCAGCGTCTTCGTCATCCGTACCGCACCAGCGCGAGCGTGAGGAGCGTCAGATACGCACCCACGCCGCCCAGGAACCACAGATACGGCCGCGCGATCGGCGCCGTCCGCTTCGCGATCTCCGCCGCGAGGAGCTCGGCCTGCGCCTCACCCTTGTCGTCGTCTCCGTGCAGCGCCTTCGCGACCCGACGGGCAGCCGCCTGGTCTTCCGGAGTCGCGCCTGCGATCACCCGCCGCGCCGTGCGCCGCGCCGTGACCGCGTCACCGGCCTCGTACGCGCGAAGGGCCGCCTCGAGCGCAGACTTCCCGTCCTTGTCCTTGCTGCCTTTTGCCATCGTCGCGCTGCCGTATAGCGGGAATCTGCCTGGGCTTCGACGGTATAACCGGTTCGAGGGTTCCTTGCCGCTCACCCGCCGACACGTCCTCGCCGCCGCCTCGACCCTCGCTGCTTCCCGCGCCTTCGCGTTCGGCGACGCCTCGCTCTTCGTCCCCGCGATCGCCCAGCACGGCGGCAAGTGGGACGCCCGCGTCAACGCCCTGCGTCGGCTGTCGTGGGAGCTGCAGCGCCGCACCTCCATCGAGGTCTCGCTCGAGGTTCGCCCGCTGCCCCTCGCGAGCCCCAAGCTGTTCGATCACCCCTTCATCTACTTCGGCGGCGAGGGCGACTTCCCCGCGCTGCGCGGCGAAGAGATCGAGAACCTCCGCCGGTACCTCACCTATGGCGGGTTCGTCTTCGCCGACGCCAACGACGGCTCCGACGGGGTCGGCTTCGACGCCGCCTTCCGGCGTGAGATCTCGCGGGTGCTCCCGCAGAACCCGCTGACCGCCGTCTCGCTCGCTCACGTCGTCTACAAGTCGTTCTTCCTGCTCGACGCGTCGCCGGGCCGCCTGCTCAAGAAGCCCCAGCTCGAGGCCTGCTCGCTCGGCAAGCGCGGCGCAGTGCTGTACTCGCAGAACGACGTGCTCGGAGCGCTCAGCCGCGACGAGGGAGGCGGCTACGAGTTCGAGGTGATGCCGGGCGGCGAAGCCCAGCGAGAGATCGCCACGCGCCTGATGGTGAACGCCGTCATGTACGCGATGTGCCTCGACTACAAAGACGACGCCGTGCACCTGCCGGCGATCATGAAACGGCGGCGGTGAGTGGACCGCGCGATCGACACCTGGAAGCTCGTCAGCCTGTCGCCGCTCCCGTTCTGGGCGCTGGTGCTGCTCGGCGTCGCGACCGTCGGCGGCATCGTGCTCGCCGTCCTCTCGGTGCGGAAGGAGCTCTCGGCCCGCCGCCGGTGGACCTTGTGGACCCTGCGGCTCCTCGCCGGCGTGACGGCGATGTTCTTCCTGCTCGAGCCGGGCCTGCGCAAGCTCCAGGTCGCCCGCATCAAGAGCCGCGTCGCCGTGCTCGTCGACCGCTCGGCGTCGATGGGTTTCCCCGTCGAGTCGAAGGGCCAGACGCGCTCGGCGCAGGCCGCCGACGTGCTCGATGCGCTCGCTCCCGAGATGGAGGGCTTGCGCGATCGCTATGCCTTCGAGCTGTACGGCTTCGACCCCGAGCTCTCACCGGTCTCGACCGGCACGCTGCGCACGCAGCCGGCGCGCGGGGGCCGCACTGATCTGCTCGCCGCGCTCCGCGCCGCGTCGACGGGGCAGGGCGGGTCGACCGCTCGCAAGCTGTCGGGCATTCTCCTCGTCACCGACGGTGCCGACAACGCAGAGCTCGCGACCGGGCTCTCGCCTCGCACGAAGGCCGCCATCGAAGAGCTCGGAGTTCCCATCTCCACCTTCGCCATGGGGCGCAGCGGCCTCAAAGATCTCGCGATCGAGACGGTGAAGGTCGATGAGTTCGCCTTCGTGCGGAACTCGATCACCGCCGAGGTCGAGGTTCGCGGCCGCGGCTTCAAGGGTCAGTCGACGAAGGTCGTGCTGCGTCGCGAGGGCACCACCGTCGCCACGCGGGACATTCGCTTCGAGAGCGACGACGACGTTCAGACGGTGACCTTCACGTTCACGCCCGACCAGACCGGCCGCTTCGTCTACACGCTCGCGGTGCCGGTCTTCCCCGAGGAGGCCGTGTCCGACAACAACACCCGCTCGTTCGCGCTGAAGGTCATTCGCGATCGCGTGCGCGTGCTGCTCGTCGCCGGCCGCCCGAGCTGGGACGAGCGCTATCTGCGCGGCCTGCTCCGGCAAGATCCGAACGTCGAGCTCATCAGCTTCTACATCTTGCGCAACCAGGCCGATCAGACCGGCGCCGTGAACGACGAGCGCGAGCTGTCGCTCATCCCCTTCCCGATGCGCGAGATCTTCCTCGAGAAGCTCGACACCTTCGACGTCGTCATCTTTCAGAACTTCGGCTACTCCGAGCCGGGTCTCTCGATCTCTTCGTACGAGAACGGCCTCGCCAACTACGTGAAGAACGGCGGAGCGCTGCTCCTCATCGGCGGCGACCGTTCGTTCAGCGAAGCCCCCGGCCGCTTCGGCATGCTCGCCGATGCCCTGCCCGTCGAGGCCGCGCTGCCCGCCGACGTGCAGCCGTTCAAGGCGCGCCTGACCCCCGAGGGCCAGCGGCACCCGGTCACCGCACTCGGCGGCGGGAGTCAGTCGAGCGAGTCGGCCTGGGCGTCGCTCCCCGCGATTCCCGGCATGAACCTCACACGCGCCCGGTCGGGAGCGACCGTTCTGCTCGAGCACCCCTTCGCCACGGTCGACGGCCGCGCCGCGCCGCTGCTCGCGCTGTGGGACTACGGGCGCGGCCGAACGCTCACGCTCACCACCGACGGCAGCTGGTACTGGGCGTTTCCCGCGCACGCAGGGGGAGCGCCGTCGCGCTACTACGAGCGCTTCTGGTCGAACGCGCTGCGCTGGCTGGTTCGCGACCCCGACCTCACCACGCTGCAGGTCGTCGCCGATCCTCCGAGCGTCGAGCCCGGCAAGCCGGTCGCGGTCGTCATCACGGCGCGACTCCCCGACTACCAGCCCGCGGCGGAGGCCCAGGTGAAGGTCGATCTCATCTCGGCCGACGACGGGCGGGTGGTGGGCACGAAGTCGGGGGTGACGAACTCCGACGGCGTCGTGCGCATCGAGTTTCCCGCGCCTGCGCCCGGGCCGTATCGGCTCGTGGGGCGCGCATCGAAGGGCGAGAAGTCACTCGGCGAGGGGCAAGATGCCGTCGCCGTTCGCGCGATCGGCACCGAGCTCGCCGATGCGCACGTCGGCACCGAGCTCCTGCAGGAGCTCGCGAAGGCCAGCGGCGGCAAGGCGTTCGCGCAGGCGGTACCGACGCTCGCCGAGATCCCGCTGCTCGAGCCGCCCCTCGTCGAGGTCGGGCGCGCAAAAGACCAGCCCATCTGGGATCGCTGGTACTGGCTCGTCGCCATGGTCTGCATCATCGGCCTCGAGTGGGGCCTGCGCCGCCGCTTCGGCTACATCTGAATCGGCGGGTCGCGCGTCGTGCCGAACGCAGGCGCCCAGAGCTTCTGAATCGCGTCGCTGTTGATCCACGCCGCGATCGCGTCGAACGCAGCCCGAGCCTCGGCCACCGGCACGCTCAGGTTCGGCACCAGCGGGCCGAGCTCGGCCGCGCGGCGGGCCACCGCGACGCCCTCGCGCAGCACTCGCTCGGGCACCATGAGCGGCGCAAAGCGCGTGTGCTGGTAGGCCGGCACGCACCCCGGCTCGTCGAGCACCTGCGCGTGCAGCGGCAGCTCCCGGTGATTGAAGACGAGCTTTACGTCGCAGCCGTGCGGGTCCCACTCACCCTGAAAGCGGTGATCGCCGCGGGGAATCAACCGCCGGTCGACGTAGCACCACGCGCGCCGACCCGTCGGGTGCAGAAACGCGCGCACGGCGCGTGCGTCGAAGGGGACCCGAGGCAGCGCCTCGAGCTTGGCGCGGCACCGCTCGGGCACGTCGACGCGCTTGCCTGCACAGTAGCGCTGCATTCGAAGCACGAGCGCGTCGCGGTCGTCGTCGACGAGCAGCTCGTCGAACCGGGTCTTGAGGCCCGCAAACGAGATGGGCACGAGCCGCGAGAGCCGCACGCCGCTCGCGTCGAGCTGTGTCGCGCGCTCGTCGATGGTTCGAAACAGGTACTCGGGCGGCTCGGGAGCGAGGCCCGAGCCGAGGTCGCGCGTCGTGAAGACGGTGAAGCACGTCGCGACGCGTGTGTCTTCGAACACTCCGCGACCCAGCGGGTGAACCTCGCGTAGCGCGAGCTCGTCCGTGAGCAGCTTGCGCAGGGGGGCGTGTGCCCAGCTGTCGAGCAGCGTCGCGCTCGTCACGAAGGCGAGCACGCCCGAGCGGCCTCGCAGCCTGTGCATCGCCCGGAGCAGGAAGAACGCGTAGTCCTCCCGAAGGCTCTGGCCGCGCAGCTGCGGCACGTCGCGCGTCAGCTCGCCCCAGCGCTTCGGGTCTTTCAGCAGCGCAGACGTGCCGTTGTACGGCGGGTTCCCGACCCAGACGGCGCAATCGGCGTCGACGTCGTCGAGCGCTCGCGGGCCGAGCCCGTCTCCGCGCCCGAGCCTCGCTCGCGGAAGCCGTCGGCGCGCGTGCGCGAACGAGCCGCGGTCGAGCTCCATGCCGTACAGCTGCGCCTCGGGGAACCTCTCGGCGACGCGCGCGAGAAACGCGCCGGCTCCGCACGCGGGGTCGACGAACGCGAGGCGCTTCGCGGGCAGGTAGCGCGCGACCGCGTCGAGCACGCGGTCGACGAGCTCTACCGGGGTGAAGTACGCCCCCAGGCGTTTTCGCTCCTGGGGTGCGAGTCTCCGGGCGAGGGCTTGTTCGTCTATCGTCGCTGACGTAAGGCGCATGCCGTGGCCGGGGCCGATCGCATCAGAGCTCATCTCGTCATCACAGGGTTGGTTCAAGGGGTTTCCTACCGCGCCTCTGCGCGCTTCGAAGCCCAGCGCCTGAAGCTGACCGGCTGGGTGCGCAACCTGCCGAACGGTGACGTCGAGGCGGTCGCCGAGGGCGAGGCCGCGAGCATCGAGCAGTTCGTGGCCTGGTGCCGCCGCGGGCCCGAAGAAGCGCGCGTCGAGTCGGTGAAGCACGTGGCTGCGGCCGCAACGGGTGAGTTCTCGACCTTCGCGGTGACCCGATGAGCATGCTCTCGCTGCCCGAACTGCTCGGCATTCGCGCTGGCATGCGCGTGAGCGTGCTGAATGGTCCCGAGGGGTTTCTGCAGAAGCTCGAGCCCTTGCCGCAGGGCGTCGCCCTCATCGACACCTCCAAGACGGGCCTCGACCTCACCATCTACTTCAGCACCAAGAAGACCGACCTCGTCGAGAAGCTGCCCGGCCTCGCCCGGGGCATGGCCGTGACCGGCCACATCTGGGTCTGTTTTCCGGCGGCGACCGAGAGCTCTCAGGTGCCGACCGAAGACTTCGTGCGCATGGCGGCGCTCGAGGTGGGGCTGTCTGACGACAAGAAGCTGGTGGTCGACATCGGGTGGACGGCGCTCCGGCTCACGTGGAAGCCCCGGGCTCCGCGGGTCGAGAAGCCTCAAATTCAGGCGTAGCGCCCTTTACTTCCGTCACAGATCCGTGAAACTGTGCGCCGTTCAAAGGTTTCGACGGGTGGGCGCGCACATGACGCCACAGCTGTCCCACACAGTTACACACTATTCACCGCCGCGCTTCGCGCGAACGCTCGATGTTTCCCGTCCCTCGGGCTCCGTTGCTTTCGGCGCGTGCATTGGATTCGTCAATGAGCAGCATTCTGGTCATCAACGCCGCGGGCCGCGAGACCCGCGTCGCGCTGGTCGAGAACGGTCACATCGCGGAGTTCTACCTCGAGCGTAAGAAGGACAAGGGGGTCGTAGGCAACATCTACAAGGGTCGAGTGACCCGCGTGTTGCCGGGAATGCAGGCCGCCTTTGTCGACATCGGGCTCGACAAGGCCGCGTTCCTCTACGTCAGTGACGTGTTCTACGACCCCGAGTTCTCCAAGTCGGCGTTCGAGCTCACCGAGGGTGAGCACGACGAGACGCCCGAAGTGCCCGAAGAGCCGGGCGAGGGCGAAGACGGCGCCGATTCCGCTCCGGCGCTGCTGACGGGCGAGCTGCCTCCTCCCGAGCCGTCGGCTCCCCCGGCTCCCGAGCCGAGCGCGCCGCCGCCTGGCGTCGACGCTGCGCCGCCGACAGAGGTCCCCGCGCCTGCCGACGCGGCGCCGCCGTCGCCCACGGGGGCCGAGGTCGTCGCCACGGCGATCGCCGAGGCCACCCCGCCGGGGCCGACCGGAGCCGAGGTCGTCGCGGCCGCCATCGCTCAAGCGGTGCCCGCCCAGGGCGAGATTCGCGCGCCGCGCGATGAGCGGCACCGCGATGGGCGTCGCGACCGCGACCGCGATCGTGATCGGGACCACAAGCATCGCCAGGAAGAGAAGCGCCGCGAGAAGAAGCCGGCGCGCATCGAGGACCTGCTGAAGGTCGGCCAGGAGGTGCTCGTTCAGATCTCGAAAGACCCGATCGGCACGAAGGGCGCACGCCTCACCTCGCACATCTCGATTCCCGGCCGACACCTGGTGTTCATGCCGACCGTCGATCACGTCGGCATCAGCCGCCGCATCGGCAACGAGAAAGAGCGGCGCCGTCTGCGCGAGATCGTCGACCGCCTGCGCCCGCCCGGCACGGGCTTCATCGTGCGCACCGTCGCCGAGAACGTCCCGCAAGAGAAGCTCGAGGCCGACATCCGCTTCCTCATCGAGGTGTGGAACGAGACGCTCCGCAAGAACGAGAAGCGGCACGGCCCCGGGCTGATGCACCCCGACCTCGACCTCATCTTGCGCGCGACCCGCGACCTCTTCGCGCAGGACGTCGAGAAGCTCGTCATCGATGACCGCGACGAGTACGAGCGCGTCTCGATGTTCGTCGCGGCTCAAGACGCCGCCCTGAAAGAGCGTGTCGTGCTGCACGACACCGATGAGCCGATCTTCGACGCGTACGGCATCGAAGAAGAGATCAAGCGCGCACTGCAGCGCAAAGTCTGGCTGAAGAGCGGCGGCTACTTGATCATGGATCAGGCCGAGGCGCTCACCGCCATCGACGTGAACTCCGGCCGCTACGTCGGCAAGAAGAGCCTCGAAGAGACGATCACCAAGATCAACATCGAGGCCGCGAAAGAGATCGTCTACCAGCTGCGGCTGCGCAACATCGGCGGCATCATCATCTGCGACTTCATCGACATGGAGAAGTCGCAGAACCGCGACAAGGTCTTCAAGGCGCTGCAAGAGGCGCTGGGGCGCGACAAGGCCAAGACCAACGTGCTGCGCATCTCGGAGCTCGGCCTCGTCGAGATGACCCGCAAGCGCGTGCGCGAGTCCATCGGCCGCATGATGCACGCTGACTGCATCTATTGTGACGGCACGGGCCTGGTGAAGACGACCACGACCGTCTCGTACGAGATCTTCCGCGAGCTCCGCCGCTCCGCCGGCGCCTACCGCGACCCGACGCTCATCATTCACTGCAACGAAGAGGTCGCCGGGCTGCTCAACACCGAGGAGCGCCAGGAGCTGCGCCACCTGATGGACCGCTTCAACAAGTCGATCCAGATCAAGCCGCAGAAGAACTTCCACCGCGAGCAGTACGACATCTTCGCGAAGGCCGCAGCGGGCAACGAGTACAAGGTCGCGAGCTCGAGCGAGACGTTCGAGCCCACCGACTACGGCAGCCCGAAGCGTCAGGGGGGCGAGCCGCGCAGCGAGGGTCGCGACCGCGACCGTGGAGGTCGCCGCGACCGCGACCGCGACCGCAAAGGCAAAGACCGCGATCGCGACCGAGACCGTGATCGCGATCGCGATCGCGATCGGAATCGGAACCAGCAAGACCGCCCGCGTCCCTCGGCGCCCCAGGGCGAGAAGGCCGCAGCCGGCGAGACCCTCGCGAGCACGGAGCCCGTTGCCGGAGGCAAGTAATCGATGGCGAAGCCCGAGCGCCGCTCAGAAGCACGCAAGTCGGTGAACCGGGAGTTCGCCTCGGTCGACGAGTTCATCGCCGAGTACGTCATCAACCTCTCGCGCAGCGGCGTGTTCATCAAGTCAGACGAGCCGCTGCCGGTCGGCACGAGGGTGAACCTCAAGTTCACCGTCATCATGGACGAGCTCGAGACCATCGAGGGCATCGGCGAGGTCGTTCGCGCCGTGCACCCCGGCGAGGGTGCGACGGCAGGCATGGGCGTCGTCTTCATCGAGCTCTCCAACGTGTCGCGGCAGCTCGTCGAGAAGATCCTGGTACGGCGCTGACGTGGGGTGGCGGGACACGCGGCTCGGGCGCTTCGTCGCCGACACGATGCGCGCGACGCGCGGCCTCGTGCACAGCTTCCGCGGCGAGTCGATCGCGCTGCGAGCCGGCAACCTCACGTTCATCACGATCACGTCGTTGATCCCTCTCGTCGGTGTCGGCCTCGCGCTGTTGCAGTGGTTCAAGGCGCAGGAGCTCGAGACGCTGCTCAAGGGCTTCGTTCGCGACCTCCTTCAGCCGGGCGTGCGCGAGACGTCGGACCAGCTGGTCAACACCTTCGTCAGCTCCGCGGGCTCTCGCATCACGGGCACCCTGTCGTTCGCCATTCTGCTGTTCTCGGCGGGGCTGCTCTTGCGGCACCTCGACGCGTCGTTGAACGAGGTGTGGGCCGTCACGCGTCGGCGCCCGCTGCTCGTGAGCATCGGCCTCTACGCCGGGCTCCTGCTCGTGGGCCCCGTCGTCATCGCCGCCACGCTCGCGGGCACCCGAGGCATTCGTCACCTCATCGAAGCGCTGAACCTGCCGTACTCGGGTCAGGTGCTCGTGCTGGGCGGTACGCTCTCTGCGGTCGCGTCGCTCACGCTGCTCTACAAGCTCGCTCCGCACGCGCCCGTGCGCTGGCGCTCGGCGCTCGGCGGCGGAATCGTCTCGGGCATCGCATGGGACATCGCCCGCCACAGCTACAGCGGCATCGCGACCCTCGCGTTCTCGGCGAACCCCGTCTACGGCTCGCTCGGCATCGCTCCGCTCTTTCTCATGTGGCTGTACGTGTCGTGGACCATCGTGTTGTTCGGGGCGCGGCTCGCGTACGCTGTCGAGCACGCGGGCTTCCGCGGGAGCTTCATGGACATTCTCGCCCACCCGCGCGCGAGGGAGCTCATCGCCGCGCGCGTCGCGCAGATCGCCGCCCGCGCGTTTCTCGCGGGCGCGCCTGCGCCGAACAGCCGGCAGATCGCCGAGCAGCTCTCAGTGCCCGCGCAGACCGTCGGTGAGGTCGTTCACCGACTCGAGCTTGCCGGCCTCCTCAAGGTCGAGAAGAAGGGAGAGATTCGGCCTGCCCGAGATCCTTCGTTGCTGACGCTCGCCGATCTCTCGACCGCTGTCGGCGGCGTCGTCACCGCCGGAGAGAACCCGTCCCGGGGTCGCGCTGCCGATTTCGCCGAGTTCGAACAGCTCTTTCGGCAGATCGACAACGCAAGTATCGAGAAACTCAGCCAGATTTCCTGGAGCACCATCGCGGCGGGCACCCCGCGAGGCTAAGAAAAATTCCCCAGCATTCTTGCTGGGTTGAACTTCCTGAGCAATACTGCATCATTCCCTTCGAGGGGGCCCATGCTCAAGTCCGATCTGGTCAACGTTCTCGTGGCGAAACGCGGAGTGACGCAGAAGCAGGCGGAAGCCACGATTGAAACCATCTTCGAGTCGATGAAAGACGCGCTCGTCCGCGGCGAGAACATCGAGATTCGCGGGCTCGGTGCCTTCCACGTGAAGCACTACGAGGGCTACCAGGGGCGCAACCCCAAGACGGGCGAAGTCATCCCCGTGAAGCCCAAGCGCGGTCTGCTGTTCCGCACCGGCAAAGAGCTGCGCGATCGCGTCAACCGCGGCGTCGAAGGCAGCCCTCCGTCGGGCGCGCCCGTCGGCTCGGCGGGCTGATTCAGCGCTGCACAGGCACGAGGCGGCCGACCGGTCTGACCTGGAGATCCGGGTCGAGCTCGTGGAAGGTGAGCACCGCGACGTCGGGGAACGCGCCTTCGATCAGGCGCCGGAGCGCACGGCGAATGTCCGGTGACGAGAGCAGCACTGCGCGACCGTTCGTCGCCAGCCTGCGTACCCCTTCGATGATCGCGCCGACCAGCTGCGGCTCGAGCGCGACCGAGGACCCGCTCGTGCGCACGGCCTCTTCGATCGCCGGGTCGACCAGGAACGCGAAGAGCGGCCCGCTCGGCGCGTATTTGTGGCTGAGCTGACGGGCGAGCGCCTGCCGTGCCTTCTCGGCGAGCGCCGCGGCGTCACCCTCGACCGAGGGTGAGACCAACGCCTCGAGAATCGCCTTCAGGTTACGGATGCTGACCTCTTCTTGCAGCAGCCGCTTCAGCACATCGGTCAGCAGGGCGATCGGCACCTTCGCGAGCGCCTCTTTCACGAGCGCCGGGCAGCGCTTCTCGAGCTGCTCCAGGGAAGCCTGCACCTCTTGGACGCCCAGAAAGTGCGGCGCGCGTCGCTTCAGCGCCATGTACACGTGCGAGCAGATGATCTGACCGGGGCCGCTGACGCGAATGTCCGCTGCCTCGAGCTGGGCTCGGCACTCTTCGGCGACGCGCGACGCCTTCGCGCCCGTGACGGGGTCGAGCACCGGCTCGCCAGCGATGTTGAGAAACGACAGCTCGCTCACCGGCACCATCGCGATGACCTGGCCCAGCGTGACCTGGCCGCGCCCGCTCGGCACCTCGTCAATCTGAACGAGATAGCCCCCTGGCGGCAGCGGAGCGCCCGTGCGCACGCGCACGCCTGGCACGCGAACCCCAAGCTCGTGAAAGAGGCGATCGCGCACCACCGTCAGGTCTTGGCTCACGAACTTCCCGCCGTCGCGGGTGGTGAGCTCGGTGAGGTCGGCGGCGAGGTCGACCACGATGGGGGCGACGCCGATCTCGGGCTCGACCGGCTTCTGGGCCTCTGGCGCCTCGGTCGGCTTCGCCGCACCCGCCACAGGCGCCGCGGCGAGCTGTCGCAGCGCGAGGCCCGCCGCGGCCGCGCAGCCGGCGATGGCGATGAAGGTCAGGTGCGGCATGCCGGGCATGCTGGCGAGGGCGAGGCACAGACCCGCGACGACGAGCAGCGCCTTCCACTGCCCGAAGAACTGCGCCCCGATGTCGGAGCCCAGCGAGGCTTCGTCGGTCTCCGACGCGACCCGGGTCACGACCAGGCCCGCCGCAACCGCGATGCACAGCGACGGAATCTGAGAGACGAGGCCGTCGCCGATTGAAATCAGCGCGTAGGTGCTCGCCGCCTCAGCAGCCGTCATGCCGTTCTGGAGCACGCCGATCGCGACGCCGCCGACGAGGTTGATGAGCACGATCACGAGACCGGCGATGACGTCGCCCTTCACGAACTTCATGGCGCCATCCATCGACCCGAACAGCTGTGACTCGCGCTCGAGCTCGCGGCGCCGCGCCCGCGCCTGCGCCTGGTTGATCGCACCCGCACGCAGGTCGGCGTCGATCGACATCTGCTTGCCGGGCATCGCGTCGAGCGTGAAGCGCGCCGAGACCTCGGCGACGCGCTCGGCGCCCTTTGCCACGACCAGAAACTGAACGAGCGTGAGAATGGCGAAGATCACCGCGCCGACGACGTAGTCTCCGCGCACCACGAACTCGCCGAACGCCTGAATGATGTCGCCGGCGTGACCTTCTGAGAGCGCGAGGCGCGTCGACGACACGTTCATCGCGAGCCGAAAGAGGGTGGTGATGAGCAGCAGCGTCGGAAACGCAGCGACCTTGAGCGCGTCTTTGGCGTAGAGCGCGGCGACGAGCAGCGCCAGCGCCGCTGCGAGGTTGAGCGCGATGCCGATGTCGAGCACCCAGCCGGGCAGTGGCACGATCATGGCGCCGACGATCGACGCCATCACGATCGCGAGCACGATGTCCGACGAAGACTTCGCGCGCGCGAGCACGCGCTGGACGACGAGGAGCAAGGGCTGCATCACGGGGTCGCCTTCTGCGCGGCCTTCTCGGCCTCCTGCTCGGCCTTGCGCTCCATCGCGAGCTTCAGCACGGCGGCAGCGGCCTGGTAGAGCTCCTCAGGCACCTCTTCGCCGACGTCGTAGTTCACGAGCGTGCGAGCGAGGGGAATGTCCTTCACGATGGGGATCTCGAGCTCACCGGCCTGCTTGCGGATCTTCAAGGCGTCCTCCTCGCGGCCCTTCGCGACGATGTACGGCGCGTCACACTCGGCTTCGTCGTAGCGAAGGGCGATGGCGATGTGGGTGGGGTTGACCACGACGGTCGTCGCTTTTTGCACCCCACGTGCCGGGCCACCTGCCGAGATTTGCTGGTGCAGCTGCTTCCGCTTGGCCTTGTGGTGCGGGTCGCCTTCCTGGCTCTTGTGCTCCTGCTTCAGGTCCTCCCGCGACATCATCAGGTCCTTCATGTGCTTGCGGCGGGCCAGCGCGTAGTCGGCGGCGCCGAGGAACAACAGGGCGATGACCCCGTTCTCGAGCACCGGCTCGAGCGATGCCATCACGACCGACATCGCCAGCTCTCCGCTGCGCGAGAGGCCCGACACGATGAGCGGTGCGGCATCGCGCGCGCCGCTCCAGACGAGCCACGCGACGACCGCCGCGACGAGCAGCCCTTTCCCCAGCTCGATCACCTGCGTGAGGCTGAAGACCTTCTTCACGCCCTTGAACGGGTCGACGCGCTCGAGCTGCGGGGCGACGTGCCCGGCGTTGACCTGCAGCCCCGCGGACGCGACCGAGACCGCGAACGACGCGAGGAACGCACCGAGCAGCGCCGGCGCCGTCACCGTCGCGAGCACGAGCACGGCTTGTGAGACGGCCTTGGCTGGCGCGATCGACGGTGCCGAGAGCATCAGCGCCGCCCAGCGCTTCAGCGTGCCCGTCACGTCGCTCGCCGAGAACCCGACGAGGCCCCCAAGCGTCACGACCGATGCCGTCAGCAGGCGGCTCTTCGCGATCTGGCCCTTCTTGCGGGCCTCGCGGAGCTTGTGCTCCGACGGCTTCTCGGTCTTCTCGCCGCTCATCGCCCGAGCTCGGTGAGGGCGTGCATCGCCAGGTCCGCGCCCGCCGCCTCGGCCAGCAGACGCTCGGCGACGACGCCGAGCGTGAGGAACAGCACGGCGCCGCCGGCCAGGATCTTGAGCGGAGCCCCCACGTCCTGCAGGTGCATCTGGGGGGCAGCCCGCGAGGCGAGCCCCATCACGCAGTCGACGGCCAGCGCGGCGGCCGCGACGGGGGCGCCGACCGCGAGGCCGGCGCTGAGCGCCGTGCCAGCGAGGGCGACGACGTGCATCACTGCGGACTCGGTGTGAACGAAGGCGCCGAGGCGCACCAGCGCGTAGCTGTGGAACAGCCCCTTCAGCATCAGCGGCATCACGGCCCCCGTGACGACGAGCGCGACGAGGAGCTGGTACAGCCCGTCACCGGTGGCCGACTCCTTCGTGCCCGCGTGGGGCAGGGCGGCCTCGGCCGACGAGCCGCGGAAGAGATCGATGAACTTGCCGCCCATGCGGGCGGCGTCGAAGGGCAGCGAAGCGACGAGGCCGAGCGCCACCCCGAACGAGAACTCGCGAACCACGAGGCCCGCGAAGGTCAACGGGTCGGTCACGAGCTCGGCCGGCTCGACGCCGCCGGCGAAGTGAACGCACAGCGACAGCGCCAGCACGACGCCGAGCTTCACCGTCGTCGGAGCGGCTTCGCCTCCGAGCACCGGGCACAGGAAGACGACCGGCAGCAGCCGCGCGGCGATGAGCGCGACCGCGATCATGTGGGGGGCCAGCGCTGCGATCTGGAGCTGGAGCTCGAGCGAGGTCACGTGCCGACCCCGGGCAGCGCGAGCAGGAGCTGCGTCGTGAAGCGCGTGAGCTGGCCACCGATCCACGGTGCGGCGATGACCAGGGCGAGCACCGCCGCGCACAGCTTCGGCACCACCGAGAGGGTGGTCTCCTGAATCTGGGTCGTCGCCTGCAAGAGGCTCATGAAGAAGCCCACCACCAGGCTCGCGCCGATCGGCGGCAGCGAGGCCATGATCATCAGCAGCAGCGCCTCGCGGGCGAGGCTGAGCAGCATCTCCTGGCCCATCACCGGTACCCCAGGATCAGGCCGCGAGCGAGCAGCGCCCAGCCGTCGACCGCGACGAAGAGCAGGATCTTGAACGGCAGGCTCACCTGGCTCGGAGACAGCGTCTGCATGCCGAGCGCCAGGAGCACGTTCGCGATGAGCATGTCGAGCACCAGGAAGGGCAGGAAGATGAGGAACCCGATCGTGAAGGCCTCTTTGAGCTCGGTGATGACGAAGGCCGGAATGACGACGGTGAGGTCGTGCTCGGTCACGAGCGACGCCTGCTCGGCGGGCCGCAGCTCACGAGCCATGTCGAGGAATCGAGCGCGCTCCTCGGGGCCGCCGTGCTTCTCGAGGAACTCGCGCAGCGGCTGAAGAGTGGGGCCGGCAGCGTCGACCAGCTGATCGCCCGTCGGGTGCAGCTCGTACGTCGCCTTCGCCGACGTGAAGATCTGCTCGAAGACCGGCGACATGACGTGGGCGCTGAGCACCGCCGCCAGGCCCGTGAGCACGATCGTCGGGGGCGCCTGCTGCGTGCCCAGCGCCGACCGCACCAGCGAGAGGACCACCGCCATCTTCGAGAAGCTCGTCAGCATCACCACCGCGAAGGGCACCAGCGCCATCAGCGCCAGCAGCCCCATCATCGGCAGCGGCGAGCCCGCGAAAGACTGGTTCATGTCGGCTGCGGCGTTCATGACACGCTCCTCAACGCCTGCTTGAACGAGGAGCGCTTCGTGGGGCGGCGTCGCCGGGCGGGCCTCGCTGACCCGGGCTGGTGAACCTCGGCGAACCCGTCACCGTGCACGACGACCAGTGGCTGCCCGTCGACCTCGACGAGCGCGAGCCCCGTGCGATGCGAGAGCCCCGTGCGCGCGATGACGTCGAGGCGGGGCTTCGAGGTCACGCCGCCCTGCGCCGCGCGCGCCTTGACGAGCCACCAGCCGAGCCCCGCCGCCGCGGCGAGGCCGAGTGCGGCGCGTGCAGCGATCGCCGGGCTCACCCCGGTGAGGGCGGCTGCTGCACCGAGCCCTAGGAGCACAGCCGATACGATGAGGATCTTCGTCTTGGGGTTCATGGGGAGCGCTCGGGGTTGGGGTTCACTTCTGGAGGCTGATGATCCGGGCGCCGAGCTCGCCGTCGACCTCGACGATCTCGGCCCGAGCGACGGCGCGGTCACCGATGCGGAGCATCACCGGGTGCGCCGCGTTGATGTGCAGCGGCAGAACCGCTCCCGGCTTCAGCGTCGCGAGCTCGGCGACCGGCAGCAGCAGCCGCGTGAGCTCGATCTCGACCTCGACGGGCAGTGCGGGGTTGGCGGCGTCTTTGGGCATCTCCATCTCCTCGGTGAGCGCGCGCGTGCGCGCGTGGTTGAAGGTGAAACCTCGGGAGCCGACCGTGCCCGTCAGCTCGAACGTGCGCGACTCGAGGCGGCCGGCGCCCACCACCGCCCCCTCTTCGAACCGCAGGCCTTCGAACACGACGACGTCGCCCTCGTTCAACGAGCCCAGGTCGGCGAGCGACAGCGGGGCCCGCCCGACCATCAGGCGGGTCTGCAGCCGCGCCTGGCCGACGATCGCGTCGACTGCTCCGTGCGGGGCCTCTTCGACGTGGTGGCACGCTCGCTCGACCGCGAGCGCGGGCACGATCAGCCGCATGATGCCGCGCGCACCGTCGAGCTCGGGCCGCACGTGAAACGAGAGGTGCCGCTTTCGACAGTCGAGCCGCGCGAGCGCTTCGGCGCGGTCGGTGTGCACCGTCATCAGGCGGGCGCCGAAGAGCGTCTCGAGCATCGCGTTCGCTCGCAGGGCTTCGAGCGCGAGCAGCAACAGCCAACCGAACGCGGCTTCTTCGAGGCGGGTCAGCTGGAGCGGCAGCGCGAGCTTCTGCGGCGAGCCCGCGATGCGCGCGAGCATGTTCCCGAGCGTGAGCGCGTCGACCTCGAGGCACGCGACGGCTCCGGCTGAGGTCAGATCGAACGTGGCGAAGATCGAAAAGCGAGACAGGCCGTCGAAAGGGTTCAACCAGGTGGGCGTCAGCTCGGCCTTGAGCGTCAGCGCCGCACCGAGCTGCTCGGACAGCGACTTCTCACAGGCGTGCAGCAGCTCGTCGCCGGCCTTCGCGAGGGCCGGGCGACGGGCGAGCATCACGTGCGCTCGCGTGGCGCGGAAGGGCGGCTTCCAGCGAAACGGGCGAATCTTCACCGTCGTCTGCGCCTGCCCCTTCGGGGGCTGGGTCGTGACCGTGCAGACGGTTTCGGTGTCGTACATGGCCTTCCCCATGTTCATGAGGCCAGCCAACGCAACCGTTCGAAAACACGGAGCGCGGGACTACCGGGAGGCTTCGCGAACGAGACGGGCGGCGAAGGCGTCTCGGCCGGGGATCTTCCGAGCGCCGAGCTCGGTGAGCCGCGGGTAGCGAGCTCGCTGCTGGCGGTTCATCTGGGCACACAGCGCCGCGCGAAGGTCCGCGTGTGCCTCGGCCATGATGTCGGCGAGCCGCTCGGCGTGATCGCCCCGCTGGCCGAACTCGAGAGAGATTCGTGCCTGGCGCTTCGCCGAGGGCCAGCTGGCGAAGGTCTCGAGCAGGCGCCGGGCCGCTCCGGCGGAAGGCGCCACCAGGCCCTCGACGATGGACGCGGCGCGTGGGTGTGCGGTGACCACTGCGAACATCGCGATGCGCTCGGCCAACGCGCTGCCTGGCGTTTCGGGCGCGACGAGGCGCGTGTGCGTGACGGGCGGCATCACCTCACGCCACCTTGCGCTGTGCGCTCGCGGCGATGACCGGCTTCGGCGCCGGTGCAGCAGCGGGCTTGATCGGGGCGCTCACGGGCGCCGAAGGGGCGGCCGCCGGCTGCCGCGCAGCTCGCCGCACGTGGAGGCCGAGCATCACGAGCGCGACCGCGACGAGGCTGAGCAGGCTGGCGAGCGCGAAGATGACGGCCTTGAGGCGGCTCGCGTCTGCGGGCTCGGGAGCGGGCGGCAGCACGTGCGTCTCGACCGGGTCGACCACCAGGGCCACGTCGTCGGCCTTGAGCCCCTCGACGCTGCCGGCGATCAGCGACTTGAGCTGCTCTCGCTGTTGCTGAATGCGGTCGAAGCTCGCCGGGTTGACGCGCAGGAGCGCCGAAGCCTTCGACGGGGTGGCCGGCAGCCCCGGTCTGGCGGCGAGCGGCACCACCAGCTCGACGCCCGCCGAGACGACGCCGTCCATCGTCTCGAGCGTCTGCTCGATGTCACCCTCGAGCGCTTCGGCCTGGCGGAGCTTCTCGGCGCCCGGCGTATCGATGATGCCCGCCTGCGCCGCGACGTCTCGCGTCGTCGTTCGCTGGGGCCGAGGCAGCTTCAGCTCGGTCAGCACGCGCAGCGCGTCGGTCGCCCTGTCGTCGTTCACGTCGATGGCCCACGTCGGCTTCTTCCCCTTCTCGGCGACCTTCTGCGCATCGAAGCCTCGCGCCACGAGCACGCTGACGATCTCGTTCGCGTCGCGCTCGTCGAGGCCGTGCTGAATCTGCGAGCGGCAGGCAGCGAGGATCAGTGCGACGGCGAGCATCAGGCGGCGTTTCACGGCGTGCTCCTTTCAGACCTGCGTCTGCAGCACCTGCTTCACTCCACCGGTGGCCTTCTCGACGACCTTCCCCGCGAGATCGAGCTCCTGGCTCGCCCGGTACATCTGGGTCTGCAGCGCGAGCAGCTCGGCGGGCGTGAACGTCTTCCCCGACTGGGCGAGCTCGAGCACCTTCTCCATGCGCGTCTGCGCGGCGCTGACCTGGTCGAGGGCGCGCGCCGCGGGCCGCTGCGCGGCGACCTCGGGCACCTTGGCCTCCGGCTTCTGCGGCGCCTGGGCCCGCTGCGGCGCCGCGGGCTTGTGTTGCGCCGGCGGCTTCGCCGTCTTCATCACCTCGCCGAACTTCTGTGGCGCGGGCTTCGGCGCACCTGCGCCCGCGATGTTCGACATCCCGATCGATCCAACTCCGAGCACGGCCATGGTCGTCTCTCTCCCGAGGGTGCCGGCGTCAGCGGATGTTGTTGATGGCGGCCTTGGCCGAGTCGTGGCGCACCTTGATGATGTTGCTGACCGCGTTGAACTCGCGGCTCTCGCGCTGCATCTCGTTCTGCATGCGCATGTAGTAGTCGCTCATCGCGGCCATCTCGCGCACCTGCGAGTTCTCGTAGACCGGCCGATCGGGCGCAGCGCCGAGGCCGCCGCCGCCGGTGTTCACGGTCGTGTTCAGGCTGCCGGCCGTGCCGACCTGGCCGCCCAGCTGCTGAATGCCCTGCGCGTAGCTGTTGCCCGAGACGACGCCCTGCACCGCGTTCACCGCGGCGCTCACGACCGGCACGCCGGGAATCGAGCCGATGATGCCGGCGCCAGCCTTCATCGCGCCGCTGATGACGTTGCTGAGGACCTGGCCGAACTCGTTCTTCGGCGTCTGGCGCCGGCCGGTCACGTTGAACGAAAGAGAGTTGATGCGGTTCGGCTGGTCCATGGCGAGTCTCCGTGTGGTTTGACGACACGGGCTCACTCTTCACAGACGGTGCCACTTCAAGCGCGCGGAAGGTCTACGCGGGCGCGGAGTCCGGGTCGAAGAACTCGAGCAGCTGGTCTCGCCGTTGGTGGCTGTCTTCCATGCCCATCTGAATGAGCTCGCGCGCGTACTGGCCGTCGAAGAGCAGGTAGCTCGCGAGATCGGCCTGGGTGAACAGCTGGCTCTGCGTCAGCCGGTGCAGCCAGCGCGACGGGGCCGCCATCGTGTCGTCGACCGGCATGCGCCGCTTCTTCAAGAGCTCGCCGGCGATCTCAGAGAGATCCCTCGACGGCCGGATGACGAGCTCGCGCACGTGGCGGTAGGGCTGGCCGCGCAGGTGCACCACGGCCTCGTTCATGCGCCGCAGAAAATCGTCGCCGAACGCCTCTCGACCTGCCTCGAGCATGCCGTTGAAGCGGCGCAGCCGTTCGAGGTCGTACTCGGTGTGATCGAGCATCAGCGCGTTGAGCACCTTGCCGAGGAGGAGCGGCGTGCTGGGCGCCGCGCGCATCGGCCGAACCGGCGCGGGCTGCGCGGTCTTGTGCTTCAACGTGAGAATGAGCACGCGGTCGGCCCCGAGGCGCAGCGCCGGCGAGAGGGGCGTGTTCTGGCGAATGAACCCGTCGCAGAAGAACTCGTCACCGATGCGCACCGAGCGGAAGAGCAGGGGAATCGCGCCCGACGCGAGCGCGTGCTCGGGGCCCATGATGGTCTCGCGCGCCTCGGTGCTCGGGTCTTTGCTCCACGCCGGCAGCCCGCCCTCGCGCCGCTGCACGAAGACCACCGCGCGGCCGTCGTTGATGCGGGTGGCCGTGACCGAGAGCGCCGAGAACAGCCCCTTCGCGAGGTTCGCCGAGATGCGAGGCCAGCTCATCTGCGTGCGCACCATCTCTTCGAGCGCCTCGGGGTGCAGCACGTCGTAGATGCGCCAGCCGTCGGGCCGCTCGGTGCTCCGCGCGGCGTGCCACATCTTTCGCGTGATGGTGAAGAGGTCTTCACCCTCGACCTTGAAGACCCGCTCGAGCGAGAGGCCCTGCCAGACGTCGGCGAGCTCGCGGCCCTGATCGGCGGGGCGATCCATCGTGGTCGCGAGGAAGCACGCGGTCATCGCGCCGACCGACGTGCCCGACAGAATGTCGAAGCGGACGTTCGCGCGCAGCTCCTCCCGCAGGTAGCGGATCACGCCCGCTTCGTAGGCTCCGCGCGCTCCGCCCCCCGAACAGACGAGCGCGATGCGCGGCACTGGGTTCACGCGCACCTTTCAGCACAAAAGTTGCGGGAGCTACACGATGATCAACACTGCTTCGCGTCTGTAGCCCCCAACAAGGAGCGGAACGAGATGCTGGAGCTGAGCGGAACTCCCGTCGTGCAGCGGTATCACCCGCGGGTCGAGGCGACGTTCATGGTGAAGTTGATCGTCAACGGGCGGAACCTCGTCGCGAAGGCGAAGGACCTCTCGATGGCGGGCCTCTGCCTGCTGGGCGTACCGGCGATCACGGATCAGCTGACCGTCACGGTGCCGCTGCCGGGCGATCGCGAGATCACGACGCAGGCGACCGTCAAGCGCCGCTCGCCGGGGATGATCGGGCTCGAGTTCGATCAGCTCGACTGGGACGACATGTTCGCCCTCGCGCGCTACCTCAACCCGCGCTTGCCTTAGGGCGCAGCCGGTCGATCAGCTCCATGAGCTCGGTCGCCCGAAACGGCTTGTGGATGTAGCCGTCGGCGCCGGCCTTCGTCGCGGTCTCGACGTCGGCCTTCTTCGCCTTCGCCGTGAGCATGTAGAGCGGTGTCTTGGCCGTCTTCGGGTCGGCCTTGAGCAGGCGGCAGATGGTGATGCCGTCCATCTGCGGCAGCACGACGTCGAGCAGGATCAAGTCGTACTCGCTGCTCTTCGCCAGCTTCAGCCCCTCGGCTCCGTTCGCTGCGCAGTCGACGTCGACCGTGCCGTCGCCCAGCATGCTGCGAACGAGCTCGCGGATCACCGGCTCGTCTTCGACCAGCAGCACTTTGAAGGGGCGGCCCTCGGCCATGAAGGCGCGAGTATAGGCGTCATTCGTAGGCGAGCGCTTCTACGACGTCGAGGCGCGAGGCGCGCCGGGCGGGGTAGAGACCGGCGATGATCGCGCAGGCCGTCGCCGCCAGCAGCATCTGCCCTGCGAGCTTCATCGGGAAGATGTACGCGAAGTCCCAGCCAGTGGCCTCGACCCCGACCACCTTGGTGACGATGTAGCCGAGCACATACCCCGCCAGGCTGCCGATGATGCCTCCCGTCAGCCCGATCAGCGCCGCCTCGCCCGCGAAGAGGCGCACGATGTGCTTCCGGGCGGCGCCGATGGCCCGGAGCAGCCCGATCTCGCGCGTGCGGTCGAGCACGGCCGCGAGCAGCGTGTTGATGACGCCGAGGAGCGCCAGCACGACCGCGAGGAACTCCATCGCGTAGGTGACCGAGAAGGCGTTGTCGACGAGGGCGTACGCCTCTTGCCGGAGCTCCTGGTTCGAGAGCACGAAGAGATCGTACTGGTCTTTCCACTGCGCGTTGATCTGGTCGCGCACCTTCTCGGTGTACGACGGGTCCTTCAGGTAGATCTCGAAGTTGTCGACGCGATCGTCGTTGAACTGCGAGATGAAGATCTTCCGATCCATGAACACGGTGCCCTGGTCGGAGGTGTAGTCGGTGATGACGCCCGCCACCTTGTAGGTGCGCCGGCCGGTCGGTGTGTCCATCTCGAACGTCGACTCGGGGTGCAGGTTGCGGCGCCGCGCCAGGTTCTCGGAGATCGTGACGTAGCCGAGCTGCCGCATCTCGGGCGTCGGCAGGCGGCCCTCGCGCACGTCGGGCTTGCCCCGCTGGTTGTAGATCTCGGGGTTGAGCGACACGATGAAGATGCGCAGCCCCATCAGGTCGTGCTGATAGATGCGCAGCCGATCGACGGCGGCCACGCCCTCGAGCTGCTCGATCGGGTCGCCGAACTCGGGCTTGAGCGGCACGTTCTGCACGCCGGCCACCTTCGACGACGACGTCACGAAGAGATCGGCCGGTACGCTCTGGTCGATCCACTTCTCGGAGCTCTTCTGAAACGAGCCCACGAAGCCGGCGATGCAGATGGTCATCGCGACGCCGATCGCCAGCGCCGATACCGGCACCGCCGTGCGAACCGGCGCTCGCGCGAAGTTGTCGGCGGCAAGGCGGCCGGGCACCCCGAGCACCGCCTCGCCGGGGCGCTGGTACACCCGCTGGAGCAGCCGCAGCACGAGCGGCGACAGCAGCGTGGTGCCCATCAAGATGAAGAACATCGCGAGGTAGCCCCCGACGGGGAAGTTCTCGATCGGCGCGGGAATTCGCGTCGCCGGCCACACGCCCGCGAGCAGCAGAAACCCCACGATCACGGGGAAGGCGCTGAGGTTCGCTGCGCCCCCGGCGATGTCGCGGCGCAGCGCCTCGACCGGCTGAACCTGTGAGGCGACGAACGCAGGCCGCAGCGCCGCGAACAGGCTGCCGCCCACGCCGAGCGCGACCCCGAGGATCATCTCGAACGGCGTGAACGTCACGCTCGTCGCGTTCACCTGCACGTAGATCGAGCTGATCGAGTCGCTGACCGCCGAGACCGTGCCCTTCGCCAGCACCGTGCCCAGGGGTATGCCGAGCAGCGAGCCGAGCGCGCCGAGCACCACCGCCTCGAGCGCGAACAGCGTGCGAATGCGCCGCTTCGTGGCCCCGAGCGCGCGCAGCACGCCGATCTCTCGCCGGCGCTGCACCACGCCGATCGCCACGGTGTTGTAGACGAGGAACACGCCGACGAGCAGCGCGACCGACGAGCCGAGGTTCAGCCCGAGCTGAAAGCTGCGCACCATCGTCTCGGTGCTCTGCCCACGCCGGTCGGGCCGCGCGACCTCGTACTGCAGGCCGAGCGCCTTCTGCAGCGCCTCTTTCACCGCCTCGGTGCCGACCTTCGGGTCGACCCCGACGTCGATGCGATCGAGCATTCGCTCGCGGCCGAACGCGGCCTGCGCGCTGCCGATGTACATGACGCCGACGAGGCCGCCGAACGCCTTGATGGGGCCCGTCTCTTTGAGCAGCCCGTGCACGATGAAGTCTTTCGTGCCGTCGGGCGTGACGAGCTGAAACGTGTCGCCCGACTTCAGGCCGTGCGCCGCCGCGAAGCGCTCGGAGACGAGCATGCGGTCGGTCGAGTTCAAGAACTCGAGATCGTCGCTCATGTGGCCGACGTCGCGGTCGGCGCCCTCGTAGTTGCGGAAGAAGCCGTCGTCGAGCAGGTCGACGCCCATGACGTACAGCCGCTCGCCGGGCGTCGCCTTCACCGGCGCGATGACGGTGATGCTGCCCGCCGCGTGCTGAATGCCCGGCAGCTTGCTGACCTGCTCGAGCACCTCTTCCGGGAAGCCGGCCTGGCCTGCTGAGATCGAGAGGTCGGCCTTGCCGGCGATGGTGTCGATGGTCGACCGAAAGGCCCCGAGCACCGCGCGGTTGATCGCCGAGATGCCGATCAGCGTCGCGACGCCGACGGCGACCCCCATGACGGTGAGCACCGTGCGCAGCGGCGAGAGGCTCAGATGGCGAAGCGAGACGAGCCTGAGCAGCTGGAGCATCGCGTTTCCCTATGCCGCCGCAGACCGCGTGAGCTCGTCGCCGATGACCTTGCCGTCGGCCAGACGCACGATGCGGTCACCGACCTCGGCCGCCTTCGGGTCGTGCGTCACCATGACCACGGTCAGGTTGCGCGCCCGCGTCGCCTCGCGAATCAGCTTCAGCACCTCGGCGCCGGTGCGCGAGTCGAGGTTGCCGGTCGGCTCGTCGGCCAGCAGCAGCGCGGGCTCGGTGAGCAGGGCCCGCGCGACCGCGACGCGCTGCATCTCACCGCCCGACAGCTCGTCGGGGCGGTGCGTGTCGCGCCCCTTCAGCCCCACCTGCTCGAGCAGCGCGTGCGCCTTCGGCTCCATCTCGGAGCGCGCCCTGCCCGAGAGCAGCGCCGGCAAGATGACGTTCTCGACGGCGGTCAGCGTGGGCAGGAGGTTGAAGAACTGGAAGATGAAGCCGAGCCGATCGCGGCGGAAGGTCGAGAGCTCGTCGTCGGGCAGGCGCGAGATCTCGCGGCCCTCGATGGTGATCGTGCCGCTCGTCGGCACGTCGAGCGCGCCGAGCAGGTTGAGCAGCGTGCTCTTGCCCGAGCCCGACGCGCCCATCACCGAGAGGAACTGCCCCTTCGGCACGATCAGCGACTCGAGCGACAGCGCGCGAACCTCGGTCTTGCCGCGCTTATACACGCGGACGGCGTTTTGAACCGAGATCACAGGGGGGTGACTCCTTCGCGCTCTGTCCACCCCTCGAGGTTGTTCGAGAGGCGAATGCGCACGAACTTGCCCGACTCCTCTACGATGCGCACCTTCAAACCGGCGTGCACCTCGAAGGCCACGCGCGCGGTGTCGCCGGGAAAGTCGCGCACGCGGGCGGTGTCGGGCATCACGACGCCCTCGACGTAGTGGGTCGCGAACCATGCGTCGATGCCCACGAGGGTCGTCGTGACAGCAGCGGTGATGATGCTCATCACGAGCAGGAATGCGACCCACAGCCGCCGCCCGGGCGCCAGCCTGCGGAAGAGCAGCGCCAGCGCCAACGTCAGCCAGAGGCTGCCGAGCGAGAGCACCGAGACGACGTCATCATCGGTCGCGTCGGCCACCCGCTCGAGAAACGGCTCGGAGGCCGCCGCGCCGCCCACGAGCTGATCGCCCTGGCGCGCGCGCGCGATGCTCAGGTTCGCCTCGATGTCGTCGGCGCGCCGGAGCCTGCGCGCACGCTCGAGGTACAGCACCGCAGGCCCGAGCTCGCCGCTCGCGAGACAGGCGGTGCCGAGGTTGAACAGCACGTCGGGCCCGTCGTGACCGTGCTCGAGCAGCTTCTGATACGCCGCCTTCGCCGCCGCGTAGTCGGGCGGGTCTTTGTAGAAGGCGTCGTTGCCCTCGCGAAAGAGGGCCTGGGCCTCCTCGGGCGTGTAGTAGCTCTGCGCGAGCAGCAGCGCCGCGAAAAGGCCCAGGGTCATTTCGCGTCCCACGCCTCCATCGCGGCCGCGGCTTCGTCGAGCGCGTTCGCGCGGGCGTGCGCCTCGCCCATGCCCGGCGCGAAGCGGCCCATGTCGCACGTGTCCAGCGTCGACTTCACACGCGTGCGCTCGACCTCGCTCACCCCGGCGTCGCTCATCTTCTTGTCGAGCTGCTCCCGGGTGAGCCCCGCGGCGGGCTCGCCCAGCCGTGCCTCGAGGAACCCGAGCAGCGCCTTCTCGACCTCGCTGTAGAAGTCTTGCGTCTTGCCCGAGCGCTTGAGCTTCTCGGCTGCGGCGAGCCGGGCGCGCGCCGCCCGGGCCTTGCGCTTCTTCTCGCTCGCCGGGTCGGTGCCTCCGGCCGCGCGACGCACGAGCCCGAACGCCCCGAAGAACAGCGCCAGCGCCAGCGGGCCGGCCGCGAACGGCAGGAACCAGCCGCGCTGCCACAGCGGCCGCGAGGCCTGCCCGAACTGCGCCGTGTGACGCAGCTGCTTGAGGCCGCCGGCCTCGAGGCGGTTCTTCGGCCCGTCGACCGGGGCGCCCGGCGTCGGCACGCCGACGAAGTTCGCTCCACCGGCGCCCGGGGTCACGTTCACGGTGATCGGGTCGGTCTTCGACTCTTCGACCCGGCCGGTCTCGGGGTTGAAGAACGACAGCGTGAGACCGGGCAGCACGAACGCGCCGGTCTGCTGCGGGAGCACGACGTACTCCTGCACGCGGCGGCCCCCGAGCGAGCCGTGCGTGATGACGGTCTTGTCGGTGGTCGTGGGCTCGTAGATGCGAAGGGCGTTGGGGCCGGTGAGCTTCGGCACCGTCGCGCTCTTGAGGTGGCCGCGGCCCTCGATCGCGATTCGCACCTGAATGGGCGTGCCGACCTGAACCGTGGTCTGCGACGCCTCGGCGCCGATGCGCCAGCGGCCAACGATGAGCCCGGCGGCCTCTTTCGGCAGCGGCTTGACCGTGACGGTGAGCGCGTTGCCTTTGCGGTGCACGCGGTGGCCCTGAAAGAACATGCCGGTGGTGATGTCGGCTTCGGCCGCGCCGATGGTGAGCGTCCCGGGCTTCAGCGCGAACAGGGCGCGGCGGCGGAGCAGGTACGAGCGGTAGGGAACTCCGTTGATGATGCGCTGCTCGGGCGCGAGCTGCGTGGGGCTGTCGAGATCTTCCGAGAGGAAGCCCTCGAGCTTCGGCATGGTGACGGCGTCGACCGACGAGAGCTCGACGCGCGAGTAGATGTTGAGCGTGAGGTTCACCTGCTCGCCCGCGTAGACCGTCTCTTTGTCGAGGCCCGCGCGCAGAAAGAGGTCGGACTCGGAGCGTGGCACGTCGGGGTCGGGGAGCTGCGGCAGCTGCGGCTGCCCGCCGAAGGGGTCGTCGTCGCCGAAGAACCCCTGGAACGGGTCGGGGAACCCGGGCGGCATGCCGCGCCGCCCGTTCGACGGTGGCGGTGCGTCGGCCTGCGTGCGGCCCTTCACGACCTCCATCGTGATCGCGTCGGTCTTGTAGGTCTTCTGAGCGGTCGACAGCGCCGCGGGCGGGATGATGAGCTTTCCGGGCCGATTCGCGCGCATCTCGAGCGTGTACTTCTGCAGCCGCTTGATGACGCCCTGGTTGCCCGAGCCGAGCGAGTAGCTCATCTGCGTGCTCTGCGAGCGCGAGAGCACCTCGAAGTCGTTCGGAGCGGGGAACTGCACCGTCGCCCCTTCGGGCGCGTCGCCCACGACGATGGTCAGGTGGAACTTGTCTTCGGTGCCGACCTTCTGGCGATCGACGGTCTGGTAGAACTCGACCTCGGCGCGCGCGGGCGCCGCGGCGAGCGACACGGCCAGCAGCACCGTCGCGGCGGCCAGCGCTCTACCAGTCCTTCTCATTCGCTCTCCTCTTCTTATCTTGCCGGAAGCGCCACAACTGCATGTTGCGCTCGGTGTTCTTCAGCGAGTCGAGCATGCGCTCGGCTTCCTTCTTCGACATCTCTTCACCGCCGTCGCCCGCCTCGGCGGCTTCGCCTTCGCCGATGCCGGCGTCGGCGTCGGCCTCGCCACCGTCGCTGCCGCCGTCGCCGCGCTCGCCGCTCTGGCTGCCGCCGTCGGACTTCTTCTCTCCTTCGCCGCTGCCGCCGTCACCCTGGCCGCCGTCGCCGCGCCCGCCGTCACCGGGGCCTTGGCCGCCGTCGCCGCCGTCGGCGCCGCCGTCACCCGCGCCCCCGTCGGCGCGGCCTCCATCGACCGGGGCGCCGGCGTCGGCGGGCTTGCCGCCGTCGGCACCTCCGTCGGCGCGGCCGGCGTCGCCGTGACCGCTGTCGGGCGTGCCGCCGTCCGAGCCGCTCGACTGCGGAGGCGGGAGGTCCTTCAAGATGACCTCGAGGTTGTGGCGCGCCTGCTCGTTCGCGGGGTCCTTGCGAAGGGCCTTGCGGTACTCGGCGATGGCCTCTTTCTTGTTGCTCGTGGCCGCCCAGGAGTTCCCGAGGTTGTAGTGGATCTTCGAGTCGAGGGGCGCCTTGCCCTGGTTGAGCTCGGCGGCCTTCAAGAACGCCGCGCGCGCTTCGTCGTGTCGGCCGAGCTTGTGCAGCGCGGTGCCGCGGTCGAACGCGACCTGGGCGTTGTTGGGCAGCTCCTTGTCGGCGGCGTCGAACTTCGAGAGCGCGCCCTCGTAGTCGCCGCGCTCGTAGGCGGCCTCGCCGTCGTCGATGAGCGGGTGGTTCTTCTCGAACGGGCCCATGGCGAGGGCGGTCAAGACGACCCAGCTCCACTCTCTCATGCGCGCCGCCTTTCACGGCGGTGGAACGAGGGCAGCACGAGCATGCCCAGCACCAGGAAGCCGAGCCCCACGGCGAGGTAGGGCTGGAACACCTCGGCGTAGCGCACGGTGACGCGGCTCTCGAGCTCGCTCTTCTGCAGGCGGTCGATGATCTTCACGACGTCGCCCATCGCGACGCCGTTCTGCTGGTGAAAGAACTCGCCCTTCGTCTCGGCGGCGATGCGCATGAGGCCCGCGCGATCGAGGCGGGTGAGCACGGTGTTGCCTTCTTTGTCCTTCCGGTAGCCGGTGACCTCGCCGTTCTTGTTGACGATGGGAATGGGCTCGCCGGCCTCTGAGCCGATGCCGACTGCGTAGACTCGCGCCTCGATCTCTTTGAGCGCGTCGACGCCGCTGCTGACGTCGCCCTCGAGATCTTCGCCGTCTGAGATGAGCACGACGACCTTGTCTTTCGCGCCGTGGTCGGCGTTCGTGAGCACCTGCTTCGAGAGCAGCAGCGCCGCGCCGATGTTCGTGCCGCCCTGCGGCACCTGGTCGGGGTCGATGGCGCGCAGGAAGAGCTTCGCCGCCGCGTAGTCGCTCGTGAGCGGGCACTGCACGAAGCCCTCGCCCGCGAAGCCCACGATCGCGACGCGGTCGCCCTTCAGCTCGTCGAGCAGCGTGTTGAGCTCGAGCCGTGCACGATCGAGCCGTGAGGGCACGACGTCCCGGGCGAGCATCGAGCGTGAGGCGTCGATCGCGACGACGACGTCGATGCCCCTGCGCTTCGTGAGCTCGGCGTGGCTGCCGCACTGCGGCTGCGCGAGCGCGAAGGCCATCAGGGCGAGGCCGAGCCCGTACAGTGTGGCCTGGGCCGCGGGCAGCGCGAGCGAGACGCCGGGCGTGACGACGCCGGCGAGCCGCTCGGGAATGGCGGCGGCGATGTTCGAGCGCCGCGAGAGGGCGCGCCAGAGCGCGATCGCCGCGAAGAGCAGGGCGAGGGGCACGAGCGCGAGGAACAGCGGCTTCTGAAGCCCCGCCTGATACCCGAGGATGGTGAAGCGCACGGCGTTCACGGGAACACCTTCAAGATCGTGGCGCGCAGCAGCAGCTCGAGCGCGGCCAGCGCGAACGCTGCGAGCAGCCAGTCGTGGAACTCTTCGCGGTACGTCGAGAGGGCGCCTCCCTCGAGCAGCTTGCTGCGCTCGAGCGAGTCGAGCACCTTCTGCAGCCCCTCTTTGAGCGCCGGCCCGTCGGTGGCCCGGTAGAACTCGCCGCCGGTCTTCTGCGAGATCTCTTTGAGCAGGTCGGGGTTCGTGGGGATCTCGACCTCGCGCCACGAGGTGTTGCCGAACAGATCGACGCCGACGGGGAAGGGCACCTTGCCGCCCTTGCCCACGAGGATCGAGTACACGGGGATCTTGAGCGCCGCGCCCATCGCCGCGGCGTCGAGCGGGCTGATCTGCCCCGCGTTGTTGTCGCCGTCGGTGATGAGCACGACGACGCGCGACTTCGCGTCGCTGTCGCGCAGGCGATTGAGCGCGGTCGCGAGCGCGTCGCCGATGGCGGTGCCGTCTTCGAGCACCCGGGTGCGCAGCTGCCCGACGACCTCTTTGAGCACGGCGTAGTCGAGCGTGAGCGGCGCTTGCGTGTAGGCCGCCCCAGAGAAGACGACGAGCCCGATGCGGTCGTTGGCGCGGCTCGAGATGAAGTCGCTGAGCACGTCCTTCGCGACCTTGAGCCGGTTCTGGGGGCGAAAGTCGGCGGCCTCCATCGAGTTCGAGAGATCGAGCGCGATCATGATGTCGATGCCCTCGACCGAGTTGTCGCGCTGCCGGCTGTCGCGCTCTTGCGGGCGCGCGAGAGCGATCACCGCGCACGCGATCGCGAGCACGCGGAGCACCGGCAGCAGCGGCAACAGGTACGGCCTCACGCCGCGGCCCTGCTTCACCAGCACGCCGGCGGCGGGGAAGCGGAAGACGGCGCGCGTGCGGCGCTCGACGTACGCCCAGAGCAGCAGCACTGGGGCGCCGGCCACGAGCCACAGCACCCAGCGGCTATGAAACTCGAAGCTGGGCATGGGGCGGGGGCGCGGCGCTGGCGGTGGTGGCGTTGACGATGTGGTAGGCGAGCTCGATCGCGTTCTTGCAGGCGTTCGGGTCGACCGAAGCCTTCGCGTAGCGGACGAAGTCGGACTCGTTGACGAACTCCTGGAGCTCCTTGAGGGGGAGCCCGGGCGTGTGCAGGCGGCGCAGGCTCTCGAGCAGCTCGGGCGAGGTGCTCTCGAGCGCGTCGAAGCCGTAGCGCTCGCCGAGGTAGCTGCGGACGATCTCCGAGAGCCTGAAGTAGTACTCGCGCACGCGCCCCTTGCCGGGCAGATCTTCGGCGCGCAGGGTGTCGAGGGCCTTGCGCGCGCGGAGCTCGAGGGGCTCGACGGGCTTCGGCGCCTCGGCGACGACGGGCCTTGGCCGCTTCACCCAGCGCATGACGGCGTACGCGGCGAGCGCGACGGCGATGGCGATGGCGAGCGCGTAGAGCAGCCGCCAGGTGCGCACGGCGACGTCGACGGGCGGGGTGATGTCGTAGAGCCCCGCGCCGGTCTTCTCGGCGTCGGGCGGCAGTGTCGAGACGAGCTCGACGTTGGCGCCGGGCACCGAGAACGTGCCCTGGGCCTGGGCCGTCGACACGTCGAACGTGAGCTGCGGGGTGGTGAGCTTGCCGAGCTGAAACGCCGCCATCTGGACCTTGAACGTCGTGGTGGCGGAGTCGGCTCCGTCGAGGCGGCTTCTCGAGATGTCCATCACGTCGAAGCTCTCGGTGGGGGCGGGACTTTGGAGATCGTACCGCTGTTCCTTCACGTGCGTGATCACCACCTCGACCGTGAACGGCTCACCGACCTTCACCTTGTCGGGCACTGCGCGTGCGTTCACTTCGAGCGGAGGCAGCGGGGCATCGGCCGCGAGAGCGGCGGCGGCGTTGAGGCTGGCGATGAGCAGCAGCAGTCGCGGCAAGCGCGTCGTAACTTGCCGGGAAAAGCACAAGACGCAAGGACTCGCGCGACCCATGGGGAACCGGAACAAACGTCAGCTTGACTCCCTTCCACCCCGGAGCGCACGCTTCGTGTCATGAGCCAACTGCCCATCGACATCGACGCCGAGGCCATCTACTTCGACGGTCATTGGTACACGCGCGACGACATGGCGCGGCGCATCAAGGCGATGCTCGACCAGGGTGACTTCGCGGTCTCGCGGCCCAGCGCGGCCCTCGAGCAGCTGATCGCCGTGATCTCGTCGGTGCGCACGCTCGCGTTTCGCGCGACGCCCGACATGATCGAGGCCATCAACGCGGGCGCGGCGCGCAGCGGCAAGTCGGTCGGGGCGTTCATTCGCGAGTCGCTCGCGCAGTCGCTCGGGGTTCCGAGCGCCGACTTCGGGCCGGCTCCGGCGCAGGGGCAGCAGCCGCAGCCGCTGACGCAGCCGGTGGCGCGGCCGGCCGACGAGACGATTCGCGGTGCGTCGCCGGCGGTGCCGAACCCGTCGCCGTCGGCGCCGGCGGCTCCGATCGCGGGGCCGGGGGCGATGCGAGCCGCACAGAACGAGCGGCTGCCGTCGGTGGTGGTCGACACCGAGCTGACGGGCGACAAGCCGGTCGAGCTCACGCACAAGAAGACCAAGGAGGAGGAGGCCACCGAGCGCCGGTGGTTCAACTCCTGACCGCTCTTTGACGGTTCCGCTCGCAGCGCTGTGCGGCGCGCTGCTCTCCATCTCGCAGGCCCCGTGGGCTCCCGGGGGCACGTCGCGCGCCGAAGATCTCGTCGTCTCCGTGGTGACTTTCGGGCCCGGCGACGATCTGCCGTCGTGGTGGGGGCACACCGCGCTGGTCATCGAAGACCGCCGGCTGCAGCACGCCCGCCTCTACAACTACGGCATGTTCGATTTCTCGACGGGCTTCGTGCACAAGTTCGTGCAGGGCCGGCTCGAGTTCTGGGTCGGCGAGGCGTCGGTGATCGGCACGTACGATCTCTACAAGAGCCTCGATCGCGACGTACGTATTCAGGTGCTCGACCTGAACCCCGAGCAGGCGCTGCTCGCGGCGCAGCTGCTCGCGAACAATGTGCGGCCCGAGAACCGCGAGTACCTGTACCACCACTACAACGACAACTGCTCGACGCGACCGCGCGACATCATCGACCTCGCCGTCGCCGGAGCGCTGAAGCGCGCCACGTCGGTCAAGTCGCGCATGAGCCTGCGCGAGCACACGCGGCGATACTCCGAGGTGTTCCCTCCGATGTCGCTGGTGCTCGACTACCTTCAGAATGACGAGCTCGATCGCCCCATCACGCAGCAGGAAGAGTCGTTTCTGCCCGACGAGCTCGAGCGCCAGCTCGACGCGCTGACCGTCGAGGGCCGGCCCGTGGTGAAAGAGAAGCTCTTCCATTACCGCTCGGTCGGCCGAAAGCCGGTGCCCGAGAAGCCGCCGTACTGGAACGTGTGGCTCGCGCTCGGCTCGCTGCTCTGCGGTGGGCTCGTGTTCTTCTTGAGCCGCAGGGTCGAGAAGAAGGCGGCGCGTGTTCTGCTCGGCCTGTTCCTCACGTTCGAGGGGCTCGTGTGGGGCTCGCTCGGCGTGTTCCTGTTCGTCGTCGGCCTCTGGACGAACCACCAGGTCGCGCACCGCAACGAGAACCTCTTCCTGATCAACCCGATCACGTTCGCGTGGCTGTTCCTCGGGCCGATGCTGATGAAGGGGAGCAAGCGGGCTCCGGCCGGCGCGAAGTGGGCGAGCGCGGCGCTCGCGGTGACCGCGCTGCTCGGCGTCGCAGCGAAGGCGCTGCCGATGTTCGACCAGCAGAACTGGAACCTGATCTGCATGGTGCTGCCGCTCTCGGTGCTCACGGCCGCGGGTTTCTGGCGCCCAGCGCCCGGCCGGTGAGGAGCTCTCGATCGAGCTGACCTGGATGCTCTTCGGCGTCGGAGCGCTCGCGAGCTGCGCGTCGTTCTGCTCCGCCGCGACGCGCTGGCACCTCGACCGTCGGCCTGCTGTGGCCGGTCGGCATGATCTTCACCGCGTGGCCCAGGGCGTCAGGTCCACGAGAGATGTCGCCGAAGTCGTGGTCTCGGTCGGTGTCGACGTCGCCGGTGGTGCGATCGCGGTGGCCGCAGGGGCGCTCCTGATTTCGAAGCGCCGGCCTGCGTGACGACTACTTCAGGTTCGCGGCCGCGAAGTCCCAGTTCACGAGGTTCGCGAGCCAGGTCTCGACGAACTTCGCGCGGAGGTTTCTGTAGTCGATGTAGTACGCGTGCTCCCAGACGTCGCAGGTGACGAGGCACGTCGCGCCCTTCGTCATCGGCGTCTCGGCGTTCGACGTCGTCACGATCTTGAGCTTGCCGCCGTCGCTGACGAGCCACGCCCAGCCCGAGCCGAACTGGCCGACCGCCGCCGTCTGAAACTGGGTGCGGAAGTCGCTGTACGAGCCGAAGTCGCGCTTGATCGCGTCGAGCACCGCGCCGGTCGGCTCTCCGCCGCCCTTCGGCTTCATCGACTTCCAGTAGAAGTCGTGGTTCCACACCTGCGCCGCGTTGTTGAACACGCCGCCGGTCGCGCTCTTCACGATCTCATCGAGCGACTTCTCGGCCTCGGGCTTGCCCTGAAGCAGGTTCTTCAGGTTGTTCATGTACGTCTGGTGGTGCTTCTCGTAGTGGAAGGACATCGTCTCGGCGCTCATGTGAGGGGCCAGCGCGTCCTTCGCGTACGGCAGGGGGTCGAGCTCGAATTTCATTTGGGTCTCCTTGTGGGCGTCAGGTCCGCGCGTTCTTAACGGTCTTGCGCGCGTTCGTCATGCGGTTTAGGGAGTTCGGGCCATGGCCATCGACGTGAACGAGACCATCAACGACCTCGCGGGGCGCCTCGGCAGCCTCCGGGGGAGTCTTTGACGTCGAGCGCAAGAAGAGCCGAATCGCCCTGATCGAGCGCGACTCGGGTCAGCCGAACTTCTGGGACGACAACACGAAGGCGCAGGGCCTCTTGAAAGAGAAGGCCACGCTCGAGGCGACCGTCGCGTCGTTCGAGAAGGCGCAGCGCGGGCTCGACGACGCGAAGACGCTGCTCGAGCTCGCCGCCGAGGCGAACGACGAGGCCTCACGCACCGAGGCCATCGGCTCGCTCGGGCAGGTCGAGGCCGACGTGAAGGCGCTCGAGCTGAAGAAGATGCTCAGCGGCCCGAACGACCGCGCGAACTGCTTCATGGACATCAACGCCGGCGCCGGCGGCACCGAGTCGATGGACTGGGCGGCCATGCTGGTGCGCATGTACACGCGCTTCTGCCAGCGCCGCGGCTGGAAGGTCGAGATCAACGACGAGGTGCCGGGCGAAGAGGCGGGCTTCAAGAACGTCTCGCTGCGCATCGAGGGCGAGTACGCGTACGGGCACCTGAAGGCCGAGGTCGGAGTGCACCGCCTCGTGCGCATCTCGCCGTTCGACGCGAACGCGCGCCGGCAGACGAGCTTCACCGCCGTCGACGTGTACCCCGAGATCGACGACGACGTGAAGATCGACATCCCCGAGACCGACTACGAGCTGAAGTTCATTCGCGGCGGCGGCGCCGGCGGCCAGAAGGTGAACAAGACCTCGTCGACCGCGCAGCTGCGGCACCTGCCGACGGGCATCATCATCACGTGCCAGACCGAGCGCTCGCAGTCGGCGAACAAAGACATGGCGTTCAAGATCCTCCGCGGCCGCTTGTACGACCTCGAGATGAAGAAGCGCGCCGAGCAGCGCGACGCCGCCGAGGCGCAGAAGATGGACATCGCGTTCGGTTCGCAGATCCGCTCGTACGTGCTGCAGCCGTACCGCATGGTGAAAGACCTGCGCACGGGCGTCGAGACCGGCAACGTCGACAAGGTGCTCGACGGCGACCTCGAAGAGTTCATCACGGCTCAGCTGATGGGCGTGAAGAACCCGGCGCGGTCGCTGCCCGAGTAACGTGAGCTGAATGGCGGGTGGTGCGCCCGCGCTTCCAGAGTGTCGTGCCTGCAGCGCCGTGGGAGGGTCGAGCGGTGAGGATGCCGATCGCTGCGGCGGTGTTGCTCAGCGGGTGTGTGCCCTTCATCTCGAACCGGTCGTTCATGGTGCCCCTGGTGCCCCTGCCCGCTGCTCAGCTCGCGCCCCACGACTGGATGACGGTTTGGGCCGGCGCCCAGATCTCTCCCGCGCACGAGGTGCGGGCCTCGGACACTGCCGTGCAGGTGCCGAGCGGGCAGCCTGAGCTTGGCGCGATGTTCCTCACGGGCAGGGGCCACCTCCTCGTCGGGGGGGCGCTGCACGCATCATGGTCAGAGTGGGCGAGGCCCTCATCGTCGCGAGGCCAGCCAGACATCAAAGACAGGTTGCTCTTCGGCGGGCGCGTTCGGCTCGGCCTGCGCGCTCCCTTCACGCCGCGCTTCGGTCTCATCGTCGGCCTCGAGCCCGGCATCGACTGGCTGCCCTATGCGTCGCGGATCTCGCTCGTCGGCACGATCAGCGACATCATTCCGAGCCCGGCGCTGAGCGGCAGCGTGACGCCGTACTTCGAGAACGGCCGCCTGCGCGCATACGTCGGGGTCATGGCGTGGACGATGTCCGCGGCGAAGGTCATTCCCGACGGCGAGTCTCCAAATACTGCGTTCTTCACCACGAACGTCGGACTTGCCGGTGGCGTGAAGATCGACCTCGAATCGTTCGGGGTCAGCGCGACCCTCACGGTGCCGGTCACGCGGACCGACCCGCCCCTGCTGCCCATGTTCTCTCTCGCGCTTCATTGGCACGTGAAGCGCCCCGAGCCGCAGCGGGCCCCCGAGCCGGAGCCGCCGCAGGCGCCGGTGCCGCCGGCGTCTACGCCTTCGCCGGCGCCGTCGCAGCTCTGAGAGCGCGCAAGTCGGCCCTGCATCGAGACGTGACGTTGCGCTCGCTGGCGTGCATTGCCCGTCACCACGAGGCTAGCGTGGAAAGCGGCACACCGATTGAATGCGTCCTCACCCGTGCTCCTCATCGTATTGAGCGTCTTGGCGGCAGACCGAGTGACAACGGCCCGTGGTCAGCGTGCGGAGGACGTGAAGGCCCTCTGGACCCAGGTCGGCTTCAAGCAGGCGCCTGCCGAGATCTACCTGCGCGCTTTCAAGAAGGAGCAGCAGCTCGAGCTGTGGGCCAGCGCGAAGGGCCAGCCGATGAAGCTGCTCAAGACGTACCCGTTCTGCGCGGCGAGCGGCGAGCTGGGCCCGAAGCGCCGCGAGGGCGATCTGCAGGTGCCCGAGGGCTTCTACGAGGTCAGCCAGTTCAACCCCACGAGCAACTTTCACCTGTCGCTGAAGGTCAGCTACCCGAACGCCTCCGACGCGGTGCTGTCGGACAAAGAGAAGCCGGGCGGGCTCATCTACCTGCACGGGGGCTGCGCCTCGATCGGCTGCATCGCGATCGGCGACCGCGAGATCGAAGAGGTCTACCTGCTGTCGTTCGACGCCCGGGTTCGCCCGATTCACTTCGACATCTTCCCCAGCCGCACGTGCGACGAGTCGGAGTGGTCGAAGACGCTCGCGCCCGGCCTCAGCGCCTTCGAGAAGACGCTGCGGCCGCCGCGCGTGACGGTCGACGCGAAGACGGGGGCGTACCGGGTGCGCGAGAAGTGAGCTCGCCGTCGAGCAGCACCTCGGCCATGGCGCGCGCTTCTCTCGCGGCGTCGGGCGCGTGATCCATCGCGGCCGACACCGTCGCGGCGTCGTAGAGCATCGCGAGCCGCCGGCCGAGGCGCGCGGGGTCTGAAGCGCCGGCTTCGGCTGCCAGGCCCGTGAACACCGCGCGCACTCAACCGCGCGATCGCGTGGTCGCCCCGCGCACCGACCCCGAATGCAGGGGCTCTACGGCGCTCGCGTTCACGAACGCGCAGCCGCGTCGCGGGCACGGCGCTCACGCTGCTCGGCCTCTGGAACGGCTCGCTGGCGCTGTTCGCTCCGGGCGCGATCGTGGCGGGCGCAGGCTTCGGCCTCACGTTCCAGGGCACGATCCGCTCGACCGTGCCGCTGGTGCCGGCCTCCGACCGGCGGCGCTCATCTCGACGCTGCTCGTCGTCGCCTACGTGTCGTTCGGGGGGCCGGCCGTGCTGCGCGTGGCGTCGATCGGCGTTACGTCGACCACGATGGAATTCGGCGCCTGCGTGATGCTACTCGCTGCGATCTCGTTGGTGCGTGCAGTCGCGCCGTCTGCTCCAGTACCGTCGCTCCAGGCCGAAAGGAAACTACCGTGAACGCCCCTGCATACATCGTCGACGCCGTCCGTACTCCCCGTGGTCGTGGCAAGGCCGGGAAGGGGGCCCTCTCGGGCATTCACCCGCAGGAGCTGCTCGCGCAGACGCTGCAGGCGCTGCAGAAGAAGGTGGGCTTCGACCCGAAGAACGTCGACGACGTGATGATGGGCGTCGTCTCGCAGGTGCAGGAGCAGGGCGCGAACATCACGAAGAACGCGCTGCTCGCCGCGCAGTGGCCCGATCAGGTCTCGGGCGTGACGCTGAACCGCTTCTGTGGCTCGGGCCTGCAGGCGGTGAACTTCGCGGCGATGGGCGTCGCGTCGGGCGCGATGGATCTCGCGATCGGCGGCGGGGTCGAGAGCATGTCGCGCGTGCCGATCGGCTCGGACGGCGGCGGCATCGACGGCAACAACGAGACCCTGCGCAAGCGCATCTTTCAGGTGCCCCAGGGCATCAGCGCGGACCTCATCGCGACGCTCGAGGGCTTCTCGCGCGAGCAGCTCGACAAGTGGGCGCTGCGCTCGCAGCAGCGGGCGGCGGCCGCGATGGAGCAGGGCCGCTTCTCGAAGGCGCTCTTCGGCGTGAAGGACCCGGCGACCGGCAAGGTGGCGCTCGAGCGCGACGAGAACCCGCGCGCCGACACCACGCTCGAAGGGCTGACCGGCCTTAAGCCGGCGTTCACCGCGATGGGCGAGGCGCAGGTGGGGCCGAACGGCGAGACGTTCGACCAGCTCGCGATGAAGGGCTACCCGGCGGTGAAGGCGATTGCGCACGTGCACACGGCCGGCAACTCGAGCGGCATCGTCGACGGCGCGGCCGCGGTCGTGCTCGCGTCGGAGAAGGGCGTGAAGCAGTACGGCCTCAAGCCGCGCGCGAAGATCCGTGCGATGGCGACGCTCGGCGAGGAGCCCGTGATCATGCTGACGGCCCCGGCGCCGGTGAGCCTGAAAGCGCTGAAGCTCGCGGGCATGAAGGCGAGCGACATCGACCTGTGGGAGATCAACGAGGCGTTCGCCGCGGTCGTGCTGCAGACCGTGAAGAAGCTCGGCATCGACCCCGAGCGCGTGAACGTGAACGGCGGAGCCATCGCCCTCGGCCACCCGCTGGGCGCGACCGGAGCGATGCTGCTCGGCACCGCGATCGACGAGCTCGAGCGGTCGGGCAAGCAGACCGCGCTCGTGACCCTCTGCATCGGCGGCGGGCAAGGCATCGCGACCATCCTCGAAAGGGTCTGAGTTTTCGGGCGGTTGAACGTGGTGGAACCGCGGCAGCGGTCCGTTGTCTGATATCGCTGTCCGTGGCGCTCGAGCTCTCGATGGAAGCCGAGGTGGGGTCAGAGGCCGAGGCGGCCGAGGGCGAGCCCTCGGAGCGCGTGCTCATCTCACGGCTGCGCCGCAAAGACCCGGCTGCGTTCGAGACGCTGGTGAAGCAGCACCAGGATCGCGTCTACGACTTCTGCATGCGGATGCTGTCGGATCGCGAAGAGGCGTTCGACGTCACGCAAGAGATCTTCGTCTCGATTCACCAGCACATGGAGCAGTTCCGCCACGACGCCAAGATCTCGACGTGGATCTTCCGGATCTCGCGGAACCACTGCCTGAACCGCTTGAAGTACTTGAAGCGCCGCGGCCGCGGCCGCAGCGACGAGTACGGCGAGACCAGCGAGCAGGCGATCAACGAGTCCGTCGGAGCGCCCGTGATGCCCGACGAGTCGCTCGAGTCGGCCCGCGCCCGCGCGCTCGTGCACCGGGCCATCGCGCGGCTCGACGAAGACCAGCGTGTGCTGGTTGTGTTGCGCGACATCGAGGGGCTGGCTTACGACGAGATCGTCGAGATCACCGAGCTGGCCGAAGGCACCGTGAAGAGCCGGCTGCACCGGGCGCGCGAGAAGCTCGCAGTGATTCTGGGTGACCTTGAGGCTGAGGCTGTGAAAAAGGGAGAATGAAGCCGTGAGCACCGCGTTGCAGACCACTGAAGTCGAAGAGCTGTTCGCAGGGGCCGTCGATGGCTCTCTGTCGGGCTCTGACGACGCGAAGCTCAAGGCGGCGCTGGCCGCCGACGCCGAGCTGAAGGCCCGGTTCGAGCGGTATCAGAAGACGATCGCGCTGTTGAAGGGCTCGCCGAAAGAGAAGGCTCCTCCGGCGCTCGCGTCCACGATCATGCGGCGCGTTCGGCGTCGCCGCGTGTTCGATCGCCGGAACTCGGCGATGCAGCAGGCGATGTACCGGGTGCCGGTCGAGGTCATCATCCCGTTGCTGCTGGGTGTGATGGTGGCGGCGCTGTTGTTCTTTGCAGGCGCGTGAGCCCGCTGAGCAGCTGCGCGTGACGCTGTCGTCAGTCGCGGTGGCGATTGACGTGCGGTTCGCTGACCCGTAAGCGGTCGGCGACATGTCCGAAGAAGGAAAGAAGAATCCGGTCGGTGCGACGGCGAACGACGCGAAGGAGAATGCGGCGGTCGTTCACCAGCGCATGGCGGCCCAGAACAAAGGCCTCGACAGCGCGAAGCACAAGGACGCGGCCGGCGGCGAGGGCAAGAAGGAGCACGAGCTCTTCGAGCAGCGGCTGGCTTCGGCGCAGAAGTGGCGCGAGCTGGGCGCGAACCCCTTCGGTAACGGCTTCCGGCCCGAGCACCTCGCGGCGGACATTCTGGTCAAGCACGTCGACTCGAAGCCCGAGGACCTCGAGAAGGCTCCGCCCACGTACAGCGTCGCAGGCCGCGTCGTCGGCTGGCGCTCGTTCGGCAAGGCTGGCTTCGCGCACGTTCAAGACCGCACGGGCGCCATTCAGGTGCACCTGAAGAAGGACGCGCTGGGCGACAAGTACGAGCTCGTGAAGCAGCTCGACCTCGGCGACTTCGTCGGCATCGTCGGCACGCTCTTCCGCTCGAAGACGGGTGAGCTCACGCTCAGCGCCACGCAGTACGTGCCGCTCACGAAGACGCTGCGGCCGCCGCCCGGCAAGTTCGCGAAGGAGGGCGGCGACTCGGCGGCCTGGGCCGAGTCTCAGGCGATGGCCGACACCGAGCAGCGCTACCGCCAGCGCTACCTCGACATGCTCGCGAACCCGGCCGTGCGCGAGACGTTCAAGAAGCGCATCAAGCTGGTGCAGTTCATTCGACGGTTCCTCGACGACCGCGGCTACCTCGAGGTCGAGACACCGATGATGCACGGCCTCGTCAGCGGCGCCGCGGCGCGTCCGTTCATCACGCACCACAACACGCTCGACATGAAGCTCTTCCTGCGCATCGCGCCGGAGCTTCACCTCAAGCGCCTCGTGGTCGGCGGGTTCGACCGCGTCTACGAGATCAACCGCAACTTCCGGAACGAGGGCATCAGCACGCGGCACAACCCCGAGTTCACGATGCTCGAGTTCTACGAGGCCTACGCGACGTACGAAGACCTCATGAACCTCACTGAAGAGATGCTGAGCGAGGCCGCGAAGCACGTCTGCGGCGCGACGAAGCTCAAGTTCGGCGAGAACAGCATCGACTTCGCGAAGGGCTGGCGGCGGCTGCCGATGTGGCAGGCCGTGCGCGAGAAGCTCTCATGCCCCGACGAGGCCCAGAACGACCGCGACGCGCTGCTCGCGCTCGCGTTGAAAGCACCCGCCGCGGCGCCCGCCGAGCTCGCGAAGCTCAACCGCGGAGAGCTCATCGGAGCGCTGTTCGAGCAGCACGTCGAGCACACGCTCATTCAGCCCACGTTCGTGACCGAGTTCCCGGTCGAGATCAGCCCGCTCGCCCGGCGCAACGACAAGAACCCGAACATCACCGACCGCTTCGAGCTGTTCTGCAACGGCTGGGAGATCGCGAACGCCTTCAGCGAGCTCAATGATCCCATCGACCAGAAGGGCCGGTTCGAGGCCCAGGTCGAAGCCAAGGCGCGCGGCCAGCAAGAGACAATGGACTACGACGCCGACTACATCCGCGCGCTCGAGCACGGGCTGCCGCCGACCGCCGGCGAGGGCATCGGAATCGACCGTCTGGCGATGTTGTTCACCGACTCGCCATCGATTCGCGATGTCATCTTGTTCCCGTTACTCAAGCCGCAAGGGAAGTGAGTGGGACAGAGCCAGGCACAGCCTGCGGTCGAAGCACCCTCGGTGGCGCCGGCGGTGATGCCGGCTCCTGAGGGGGGCCGCGCGCTGCCATGGGTCGGGGGAGTGCTCGCCGTCATCGGGCTCATCGTCATCGTCGGAGGCCTCTCTCGAGACGGCGGCGCCGAGCTCATCGCCAGCGACCTCGCGCTCGGCTGCGTCGGCTGGGGCGTGTTCGTCGAGGTCGTCATCGGCGCCATCTTCGCGGTTCAGACGCAGGCGATGCACGACACGCTGTGGGCCACCTTCGGCGCCGGAGGACCCGCGCACGACGGCCAGCTCATCACCTGGGCAGGCCTCGCCGTCTTCTGTGTGGGCTGGGGCATGATCGCCTTCGGTCTGCGCGGGGGCGAGCCCGCAGCGGTGCAGAAGAGCGGCCTCACGTGGTCGAGCCCGGGCGTCCGCGAGCTGTTGATCGGCTTCTTCCTCGTGGCGGTCGCGGCGGCCGTCGCGCTCGTCACTGCGCTGCTCGCGAGCGAGGGCGCGGGCCGCATCGTCGTCACGACGGGCCTGCTCGCCGCGGGCGTCGGCCTCGTCTTGCGTGGCGCCCAGGTGCTCTCGCGACAGCCGCCGGCACCGCTCGTGACCCCGGTGCACCCGCGCATCGCGAAGTACCGCGACTTCTTCTGGGGCACGCTCGCCGAGTACGGCTTCGGCATTCTGCTGTCCGAGGTCGTGCTGATCGGCCTCTACACGTTCCTCATCGGCCTGGGCGCGGCCTCGAAGATCCAGCTCGACGACGCCCAGCGGGTCTTCACGCCGGTGACCGCGTTTCTCTTCGCGCTCGGTGCCGGCGCCGTCGTCGCCTTCCTCGGCGGCTACCTGGGCTCGGCGAACTCGAAGCGCCTCTCGATTCCCGAGGCGACCATCGCGATGCTGTACTTCGGCCTGCCGGTGCCCATCGTGCTCACGCTGATGCACGTGGTGCCGGTGCTGTCGGTGCGGCTCGGTTATCGCCTGCGTGAGATCACGTACCTCTCGTCGCTGCTCGGCGAGGCGAGGCCGCAGCTCGGCTACTGGCTGGTCTTCGTCTTCCTCGCGCTGATGGGCCTGTTCGGCATGTGCGCGGGCTTCGTCGCGACGTCGTCGGGCCGCACCGACGTGCGCAGCGGCTTCGAGCTCTTCGTCGCAAACCGGCACGTGTCGGCGTTTCGCCCGCGCCTGCTGCTCGGAGCGCTCGCTGTGCTGTGGTTCGGCATCATTCCCCCCCTGCTCGTGTACGCGATCATCATGGCGACCGAGCGGCAGGTCGAGCGCACGCGCATTCGGCACCTGGGCCTCAAAGACCCGCTGCTCGCTGCTCGCGCGCTCAACGACTTGAAGGGGCGCCAGCTCGGCCCGATTCAGATGATGACGGCACTCTCGGTGGGCGCGGTCGGCCTGGGCGTGATGTCGATCATCATCGTCCTCAGCGTGATGAGCGGCTTCGAGCAGGATCTGCAGCAGAAGATCCTCGGCACGAACTCACACGGCGTCGTCCTCAAGTACTCGGACTCGATGGCCGAGTACGAGAAGGTGATGGAGAAGATCGCCACGGTGAAGGGCGTCGCCGGCCAGACCCCGTTCATCTTGAATGAGGTCATGATCTCGTCCGAGGGCAACATCTCGGGCTCGATGATCAAGGGCATCGACCCCGAGACCGTCGGCTCGGTGACCGACCTGCCGAAGTACCTCTTACCGCCGGCGAAGCTCGAGTGGCTCGATGACCCCTCGAAGATTCAGCGCCGGCACCTCACGGGGTTCGACGACAAGCCGTCCGACATCGTGCGCGACGAGTACATCAAGGTCGAGAAGGACGACGGCGACAGCGACGAGCCGGTCATGCCCGGCATCTTCCTCGGCCGTGAGCTGGCGTCTTCGCTCAAGGTCGTCGTCGGCGATCGCGTGAACGTGGTGAGCCCGCTCGGCGGCGAGATGGGCCCGCAGGGGCCGATGCCGAAGAGCCGCCCGTTTCGCGTCGCGGGCATCTTCTACTCGGGCATGTTCGAGTACGACTCGAAGTTCGTCTACATCCACCTGCGCGACGCGCAGACGTTCTTCAACGTCAAGGGCGCGAGCGGCATCGAGCTCAAGATGGAAGACATCGACGACGCCCGGCGCGTGACGCGCGCGATCTACGACAAGCTCGAGGGCTACCCGTACCGCACGAAGGACTGGGGCGAGATGAACCGCAACCTGTTCGCGGCCCTGCGGCTCGAGAAGCTCGTGATGGGCATCATTCTCTCGATCATCGTCATCGTGGCCGCGGGCCTCATCGTCGCCACGGTCATCATGCTCGTGCTCGAGAAACGAAAAGAGATCGCGGTGCTCAAGGCGCTCGGCGTCAGCGACGGCGGCATCGTGAAGATCTTCTTGAGCGAGGGCCTTCAGATCGGCGTCGCCGGAGGCATTCTCGGGCTCATTGCGGGCCTCGCGTGGTGCCTGTTCATCGAGCGCGTCGGCATCAAGCTCGACCCGCAGGTCTATTACATCCCCGCGCTGCCGGTTCGCATCGAGCCGCTGCAGACGGCGCTCGCCGTCGTCATCGCGATCCTCGTCACGTTCCTCGCGTCGATCTACCCCGCGCTGAAGGCGAGCCAGGTCGAGCCCGTCGAGGGGCTCAAGGCCGAATGAGCGTCTTCCTCGAGATCAAGGACGTCTCGAAGTCGTACTTCCTGCACGGGAAGCGCATCGACGTGCTGCGCGGCGTGAACATCGACATTCAGAAGGGCGAGCTCGTCTCGCTGGTCGGCGCGTCCGGCTCTGGCAAGAGCACCTTCCTGCACGTCGTCGGCACGCTCGACACGCCGGCGACCGGCGCGATGCGCTTCGAGGGCCGCAGCGTCTTCGACATGAACGACGCCGAGGTCGCCGAGTTCCGCAACCGCACCATCGGCTTCGTCTTCCAGTCGCATTACTTGCTGCCCGAGTTCACCGCGGCCGAGAACGTCGCGATGCCGGCGCTGATCCGCCGTGAAGACCGAGGAGCCGCCGTGGTCCGCGCGCGGGAGCTGCTCGACCGCGTGGGGCTCAAAGACCGCGCCGACCACCGCCCTGGCGAGCTCTCGGGCGGCGAATCGCAGCGCGTCGCGCTCGCGCGCGCGCTGATGCTCAAGCCCGCCTTGCTGCTCGCCGACGAGCCCACCGGCAACCTCGACCCTGCGACCGGCGAGGGCATTCACCAGCTGCTGCGCGAGGTGAACCGCGACCTCGGCATCACCGCCGTGATCGTCACGCACAACGAGACCCTCGCGAAGTCGATGCCTCGGCGCCTGCGGCTCAAGGGCGGCGAGGTCATCTCGGCCGACTGACACCGCGGTCGCAACCATTCGAAATCGCAGCACGAAATCGGTCGCGTCCGAGGGCGTACAGGGCTAGGTTGCGCCGCCTTTCATGACCCGGACCCTGCTGCCCGCGTGCCTCGCCCTCGTGCTGACGGCACCGCTGTCGGCGGCGCTCGGGCAGGCGGCAGACGCCCCGGTCGCAGACGAGGGCATGAGCCTCAAGATCGTCGAGATCCGCGTCGAGGGGAACCGGCGGGTCGAGGTCGAGGCGGTGAAGCGGGCGCTGCGCAACAAAGAGGGCCGCAGCTTCGACCCGACGCGCACGGCCGACGATCTCAAGAGCCTCTGGGCGCTGAACTACTTCTCGGACATCCGCCTGCTCGTGCAGCGGCTGCCGAACGGCATCGCCTACGTCGTCAGCGTCACCGAGAAGCCGTCGGTGCGCGAGGTGCGCATCAGCGGCAACGACGAGATCTCGAAGGACGACTTCAAAGACACCATCGACATCAGGCCGTACAGCATCCTCGACCTCGCGGCGATTCGGCGGAACGCGAAGAAGATTCAGGACAAGTACATCGAGAAGGGCTTCTTCCTCGCCGAGGTCACCTGGGACCTGAAGCCCGTCAAAGACGTGCCCGAGGTCGACGTCGTGTTCGTCATTCGCGAGAACGCGAAGGTCCTCGTGAAGGAGATCAACTTCCAGGGCGCCAACAAGGTGAACGCCGAAGAGCTGAAGTCGGGCATGGCCACCAAAGAGGGCGGCTGGCTGTCGTTCTTCACCGGCGAGGGCACGTACCGGGAAGAGATGTTCCAGCGCGACCTCTCGGTGATTCAGGCGGCCTACTACGACCGCGGCTTCATCAACGTGAAGGTCGACAAGCCGACCGTCACCCTCTCGGCCGACAAGCGGCACATCTACATCTCGATCAAGATCGAAGAGGGCGACCCGTACAACATCGGCCGCATCGACTTCTCGGGCGACCTGCTCGTCACGAAAGACGAGCTGCACCGCCGCATGGTGTCGATCGAGAACGAGACGTTCAATCGCTCGCTGCTCGCCCGCGACATTCAGGCGATCACCGACGTCTATTACGACCAGGGCTACGCGTACGCGAACATCACTCCCGTCACGGCGGTGAACGCCGAGAAGAAGACGATCGACCTCACCTTCGACGTGCAGAAGGGGCAGCAGGTCTACATCGAGCGCATCGACGTGGTCGGCAACACGAAGACGCGCGACCAGGTCATTCGCCGGCAGATGCGCGTCTACGAAGGCGAGCTGTTCAGCGGCACCGGCATGCGCCGCAGCAAAGAACGCATCACCCAGCTCGGGTTCTTCGAGACGGTCGAGGTGTCGCAGAAGCCCGGCACCGACAACCAGCACGTCGTCGTGCAGGTCGAGGTGAAAGAGAAGTCGACCGGCACCTTCCAGGTCGGCCTGGGGTTCTCGAACGTCGAGAACTTCATCTTCACGGCGCAGATCGCGCAGAACAACATGCTCGGGTGGGGTCAGGCGTTCTCAGCGAGCGCGCAGCTGTCGAGCCTGCGCAACTTCATTCAGCTGTCGTTCTACGACCAGTACTTCCTCGACACGCAGATCATCTTCGCGGCCGACTTCTACCGCACGCAGGCCGACTACTTCGGCTTCATCCGCCAGGCGACCGGCGGCTCGCTCACGCTCGGCTACAACGTGCTCGAAGACGTGATGGTGAACATCGCGTACACCCTCGAGTTCATCAACGTCGAGCCCGGTCGCGACTACGACACCGAGATCCCCGGCGCGTACGACTTCGGCCCCGGGCGCACGAGCGCGGTGCGCATCTCGGCCCAGTGGGATCGCCGCAACAACCGCCTGTTCCCCTCGGCGGGGCACCTGCTCTACGGGTCGATCGACTTCGCTCCGAACTTCTTCGGCGGCACGTTCAACTACGCCCGCTACACGGCGTACGGCCGCTACTACTACCCGCTGCCGCTGGGCATCGTGGCGAAGGCGAACCTGCAGGTCGGCTACATCCAGGCGCTGCCCTCCGAGCGCCCGGTTCTTCCGATCTCCGAGCGCTACTTCCTCGGCGGCATTCAGACGCTGCGCGGCTACGCGCTGCGCACCGTCAGCCCGACCGAGAAGCGCGGCACTTCGACGCGGCCCGACGCGCTCTCGCAGGACTACCCGGTCGGCGGTGACAAGCAGCTGCTCCTCAACGTCGAGCTCGAGTTCCCCATCTTCGAGAAGGTCGGCATTCGCGGCGTGCTCTTCTTCGACGCGGGCAACTCGTTCGCGATCAACGCGAACTTCTTCGAGGACAAGACGTACAACCTGCCTGCCGGGCTCCTCATGTCGGTGGGCTTCGGCTTCCGCTGGTTCTCGCCGATCGGCCCGCTGCGCTTCGAGTGGGGCATTCCGCTCATTCGCCGCTCGACGCAGGACCAGCCGGTTCTGTTCGAGTTCACCATCGGCAACAGCTTCTAGGCGGCCATGCTCGCGCTCGCGCTCCTGCTTTCGCTCACGGCGGGCCCGCGAACCGACGGAGTCTGGCTGCCGTCGAAGCTCGCCGCGAAGGCGCTCGCCGGCACGGCGACCGAGCTCGACCTCGGCCTCGCCGTCGTGTTCAGCGCCTCCGAGGTCTGGGTCGGCTACGGCATGGAAGACGAGACCCGGAGCTGGCGCTCCAGCGAGAGCGGCCTCGAGGTCCGCTCGGGTGACGAGTGGCGCAAGCTCGAGTGGAGGCCCGTTCGCGAGGGCGTCGTGAAGACTGACGTGAAGCACGTAGGCTCGCTCGAGGAGCTCACCTTCGTGGCGAAGTCGCTCGACGAGCTGAAGCGCGCGAAGACCGAGAAGCTGCTGTCGAGCCTGCTCGCGAAGATCGGGGGCCGCTGGGGCGCAGGTTCGCACCTGCTCGACCTGGGGCCGTCGCCGACCCTCGACGGCAAGCCGGTGCCGCTGCGGGCGGCTCCGTGCAACCTGCGCTGCGAAGGGAAGACCGCGCTGCCGTGCGCCGAGGTCGGCGAGCTGGGCAACTCGCAGCTGTTTCTGCTGCAGGCCAAGAAGCTGGTCGAAGTGACGATCGCCGGGGCGTGCGGCGAGGGCGAAGGGGCCGGCGTCGAGCTCGTCGAGGGCGGCGCGGTCTACGAGCGGCGCTAGAAGTACGCCGAGAGCGCGGCGGCGACTCCGAAGATGAGCGCCGCGGCGGCGCCGGCGAAGGTCACGGCCAGCCACTTGCGCGGCAGCGGCGGCTTCGGCATGTGCGGCTCGGTCACGACGAGCGACCGGTCGACCAACACCGACGGCGGCGACGGCGGTCGAGGCGTCGTCGCCTCGCGGGCGTCGTAGCGCAGCAGCGTCTTGCCCATCTCAATGACGTCGCCAGGCACGAGCGTCGCGCGCCGCCGAATGCGAACGCCGTTGACGAACGTCCCGTTGTGGCCGCGCAGGTCTTCGATGACGGTCTTCTGCTCGCGCATCACGAGGCGTGCGTGGCGGCGCGAGACCCCGGGATCGCGAATCTGCATCTCGCAGTCGTCGGAGCGCCCGATGAGGATCTGCTCGAACGCGAGCGGGATGACGCTACCCGCGTCGGCGCCAGTGAGCACCGTGAGCGTCGACGCCTGCGTGTCTTCGAGGTCCCAGGTGCCGGCGAGCAGCTCTTTCATCAGCACCGCGGTGTTCTTCGCCGCCCGCTCCGGAGGCACCTGCTTGACCGTCACACCGCGCGCCAGCTTCACGACCTCTCCCGCGACCACGAGCCGCGGCACGTGTGACGGGAACATCGACTTGCCGACGCAGACGGCCTCTCGTGACGTCAGGGTGAGCTCTTTGCCGTCGATGCGCAGCTCGAGCAGAGACGGCGGCAGGCCCGGGATGCGAATCTCGTCGGCCTTGTCGCCGCCGACCTTCACGGTGCCGTCTTTCAGATCCACCCGCGTCGTCTCTCCGCTGCACCCGATCTCGATGAGCATGAGCCCCGGGAACAGCATCGGCGCGGCCACGCCAACCCCACGAAACTCCCTGAAGCGTGTAGGGTGGGAGTCTCCATGAGACGGTGGCTCCTGCTCCTGCTTCTGGTCGCATGTCGAGACGAGCAGGCCGGGCCGCGCCCGCGCGGCGGCCCGAACGCTCCCCCGCCGGGCCAACAGCAGCAGCAGCAGCCCCAGCCGCAGCAACCGGGCCAGCCGCAGCAGGGCCAGGTGCGCACGCTCGACGCGATTCCCCCGCAGGTGAAGCTCGCGTTTCAGGGCACCGGCACGTGGGCCGGCGGCACGGTCGCGTACCTGGGGACGATGGTCGAGCCGGCGACGCTGCAGGCGGGCCAGCCCGTGCGGCTGTCGCACTTCTTCCGGGCGGACAAGCCGCCGCCGCAGGGCTACCGCTTCTTCGTGCACATCGTCGACGCCGCGAGCGGCCAGATGGTGGTGAACGCGGATCATGAGATTCAGCAGGGCGGCGGGCCGCTCGAGACGTGGCCCGTCGGCAAGATCGTGTTCGATCAGCACGTCTTCCAGCTGCCCGAGTACCAGGGCGCGCTGCGAGCGGTGATGGGCTTCTGGAAAGACGACGGCCGGCTGCCGGTCGACCAGGCTCCGCTGCAAGACGGGCAGAACCGCATGCTCGGCCCCAAGCTCGAGATCGGCGGAGGCCCTCCGATTCCCGAGTACAAGACGCCTCGCACGGCGAAGCCGCCGGTGATCGACGGCAAGGTGCAGGACGAGGCGTGGAAGGCGGCGCCCGAAGTGACGCTGACCGCGAGCTTCGACGGGCGGCCGGTCTCGAGGAAGACGACCGCGCGCGTGCTGTGGGACGAGGAGTTTCTCTACGTCGCGTTCGACTGCGAAGACCCCGACGTATGGGGCACGAAGCGGAACAAAGACGACGACATCTACAACGAGGACGCCGTCGAGGTGTTCTTGAACGCGAGCGGTGACCTCGCGAACTACAACGAGCTGCAGGTGTCGCCGCACAACGTGAACTTCGACGCGCGCTTCGTGTCGAGGCGGTCTGATCTCGCGACGGCGATGAAGTGGGAGTCGGGCATGACGACGGCCGTCGACGTTCGCGGCACGCTCGACGACGACAAAGACGACCAGGGCTGGAGCGCCGAGATGAAGATCCCCATCGCGAACCTGGCGAACGTGCCGCACGCCCCGCAGAAGGGCGACGTCTGGCGCTTCAACATGTACCGCCTCGAGCACCTGAAGCGGCAGACGCAGATCGAAGGGCAGTCGTTCTCGCCGCTGTTCGTCGGCGACTTTCACGCGCTGCCGCGCTTCGGCAAGCTCGTCTTCGAGTGACGACGAGCCGGCTCGTCAGGTCTCGGGCACCGACGTGATGCCCCAGATGTCCTTCGCGTACTCCTTGATGGTGCGGTCAGACGAGAACCACCCGACGCGCGCGACGTTGAGCACGGCCTTGCGCCACCACTGGTCGGGCGCCGCGTACGTGTCGGCGACCGCGGTCTGAGCCTTCACGTAGGCGTCGAAGTCGGCGAGCACCAGGTACCGGTCTTCGTCGAGCAGCGAGTCGATCAGCGGCTTGAACAGGTCGCGATCTTCCGGCGAGAAGAAGCCCGACGAGATGAGATCGATCACGTCGCGCACCGCCGGGTTGCTCTCGTAGATCTGCCGGCCGCGGTAGCCCTCGCGGCGCTTCGCCTGAACCTCGTCGGCCGTCATGCCGAAGAGGAAGAAGTTCTCAGGGCCCACGAGCTGACGGATCTCGATGTTCGCGCCGTCGAGCGTGCCGACCGTCAGCGCGCCGTTCATCGCGAACTTCATGTTGCCGGTGCCCGAGGCCTCCATGCCGGCGGTGCTGATCTGCTCGCTCAGGTCGGCCGCGGGGATGATGCGCTCGGCCATCGACACCCGGTAGTTCGGCACGAACGCGACCTGCAGGCCGGTGCGGCCGCTGTCGCTGTTGACGACCTCGGCGATGCCGTTGATGAGGCGGATGATCAGCTTCGCCATCTTGTAGCCGGGCGCGCTCTTGGCTCCGAAGATGAACGCGCGGGGCACCTTCACGGCGTGGTGCTCTTTGCGGGCCTGCACCCAGAGGTGGACGATGTGCAGGGCGTTCAGCAGCTGGCGCTTGTACTCGTGGAGCCGCTTCACCTGCACGTCGAACATCGCGTTCGGGTCGACGTTCAGCCACATCACGTCGCGCAGGTGAGCGGCGAGCTCGGCCTTGTTGTTGCGCTTCGCCTCGGCGAACGCGCGCAAGAACGAAGCGTCGGTGGCGAAGCGCTCGAGCTCGCGGAGCTGCTCGAGGTCGGTGACCCACTTGTCGCCGATCGCGGACGTGATCACCTTCGACAGCCGCGGGTTGCAGGCGAGCAGCCAGCGTCGCGGCGTCACGCCGTTTGTCTTGTTGTTGAACCGCTCGGGGAACAGCTGGGCGAAGTCGCTGAGCACGTCGCGCTTGAGCAGGTTCGTGTGCAGCTCGGCGACCCCGTTGACGCTGTGGCTGCCGACGACCGCGAGGTGCGCCATGCGCACGTACTTCTCTTTGCCCTCTTCGACGAGCGACATGCGGCCGACGCGATCGTTGTCGAACGGCCACGCGATCTGCACGTGCCGTAGGAACCGGTGATTGATCTCGTAGATGATCTGCAGGTGACGCGGCAGCAGGTGCTCGAACAGCGACACCGGCCACTTCTCGAGCGCCTCGGCGAGCAGCGTGTGGTTCGTGTAGCCGAAGGTCGCAGTCGTGATCTCCCACGCCTCTTCCCAGGGCACCTTCTTCTCGTCGAGCAGCACGCGCATCAGCTCGGCGACGGCGATCGCCGGGTGGGTGTCGTTCAGCTGAATCGCCACCTTCGTCGGCAGCTTCATCAGGTCCGATTCGGTGCGCACGTAGCGGCGCATGATGTCGGCGATGGAGCACGCGACGAAGAAGTACTCCTGCTTCAGGCGCAGCTCGCGGCCGGCCTGATTCTGGTCGTTCGGGTACAGCACCTTCGAGATGACCTCGGAGTCGTTCTTCTCGACGACGCTGCGCTCGTAGTCGCCGTCGTTGAACAGCGCGAAGTCGAACTCGGCCGAGGCGCGGGCGCTCCACAGGCGCAGCGTGTTGACGGTGTTGCCGCCGTAGCCGGCGATGGGTGTGTCGTACGGCACGCCCATGACGGTCTTGCCGCCGACCCAGCGCGAGGCGCGGCGGCCGTCGGGAGCCTGGTACTGCTCGACCGAGCCGTGAAACCGCACGGGCACGACGCGGTCGGGGCGGGCGATCTCCCACGGGTTGCCGAAGCGCAGCCACTCGTCGGCGCGCTCGACCTGGTGGCCGTTGACGATCTGCTGCGTGAAGATGCCGAACTCGTAGCGAATGCCGTAGCCCATGCCGGGCATGCCGAGCGTCGCGAGCGAGTCGAGGAAGCAGGCGGCCAGGCGCCCGAGGCCGCCGTTGCCGAGGCCGGCGTCGGGCTCCATCTCGAGCAGGGCCGAGAGGTCGACGCCGACGTCGCGCAGCGCCTCGACCGAGGCGTCGTACAGGCCCAGGTTGATGAGGTTGTTCCCGAGCGCGCGGCCGAGCAGGTACTCGGCGCTCAGGTAGTAGGCGCGCTTCGCCTTCGCGGCGTTGTAGCGGCGCTGGGTGCGCACCCAGCTCTTCGCCAGGCGGTCGCGCACCGAGTGGGCGAGCGCCATGAACTTGTCGTAGGGCGTCGCGTTGTCGAACGACGTGCCGCGCGTGTACTCGATGTGCTCGACGAACGACTTGCGGATCTCGGCGGGCTTGACGCCCTCGCGGCCGTCGGTGGCGGCGGCGCCGTTCGTGGGAGCGGGTTGGGGTTTCCCCTGAGCAGGAGAGTGCACGGGTTCCATTCGCCCGTGTCTATAGCCGTCAGCGGGCGACTTCGGCCAACGACTTTGCCTCGAGCTGCGCGTCGAGCACCGCGGCCTTCTCGCGGAAGTCGCCGATCAGCGTCTTCGGCAGGGGGTCGGCGCGCGGGAAGTTCTGGTTCAGCGGGTTCACGAAGGCGCCGCCCCGCTTCATCGCGAAGTGCAGGTGGGGCCCGGTCGAGAGGCCCGTCGAGCCCGACTCGCCGATGACCGCCTTCTGCGGCACGCGCTGGCCTTCTTTCACCTCGACCTTCGACAGGTGCAGGTAGCAGGTCTCGAGCGACATCACGTGCCGCACGCAGACCATGTTGCCGCCGCCCTTGTCCCAGCCGGCGCGAACGACGGTGCCGTCGGCGACCGCCCAGACGGGCGTACCGGTCGGGGTGCCGTAGTCGACGCCGTTGTGGGCGCCCACGTACTTGAGGATCGGGTGGAACCGGCTGCCGAAGCCGCTGGTGATGGTGGCGAACTTGAGCGGGCTCTTGAGGAAGGTCTTCCGCGCCGAGGTGCCGTCTTCGAGGAAGTACGACTCGGTGCCGTCGGGCATGCGGTAGCGGAAGCTCTTCTTCTTGCCGACCGTCGAGCCGACGTAGCTTGCCGCGAGCACGTTGCCGTACTCGAGCACGCGGCCCTTGCTGACCACCTTCTCGACGACCGCCCGCATGCGGTCGCCCTTCTGCACGTCGCGGTAAAAGTCGATGTCCCACGCGAACACGTCGCTCAGCGTCACGGCGATCTCGGGCTTCTCGCCGGCGGCCTTCGCGGCGTCCCACACCGAGGTGTCGACGGTGAGCTCGACGAGCGCGAGCTGCGTCTCTTTCTCGAGCTCGCCCTTCTTGCCGATGTAGCGGTCGCCTTCTCGGCGCACCTGCCACTCGGTGAAGATGCTGCGGCGGTAGTCGAGCACGTCGAGCTGCCCGGAGCGGAACACGAACCGCAGCTGATCGCCGGGGCGGGCCTTCTTGAAGTCGAAGCCGGTGGCCTTGAGCGCGCCCTGCACGGCGTCGACGGTGAGCTCGTCGAGGCCCGCAGAGAAGAGGACCTTGGCGACGTTCTCTTTCGGCTCGAGGCGGCGGTTCTTCACCACCGTGAAATCGGTCGCGCCGAACACGCAGGCGCTCACGAGGAGTGCGATCATTTTTTGGGGAGCGACTGCAGTGCTACGAGGCGCTACGGACCAAACCACAACGGTCGCGGGGGCACCAGATTCCGACTCACGAGCGCCGCTGATTTTTCAGCCGCTGATACTCCTCGTAGGCGGCGCGACCCTCGGCCTGCAGCTTCTCGGCGCGCGTCAGCTCGGGTGGCTGCTTGGCCACGCCGGCGTGCTCCTGGAGCGGGCTTCGGCGCGCGGCGGCCAGCACCGCGAGGAGCGGATAGGGGCTCTCACCTCTGTCCACAACCACCTCGCTGCGATCACCCTTGGGCACGCTCCACGCGACGGTGCCGCGGAAGTCGCCCTGGTACTCGATGAGCAGCGCGCCGAGGACCTGCTGAAAGAAGCGGCCCTGCACGTCGGAGCGGATCACGACCTCGTCGAGCACTGCGACGTCGCCGTCGACCTTGAAGCGGAGGTGGCAGGTCTGCTGCTCCGCGCGCACGGTGATGACCTCGCCGTCGCGCTGGATGTCGACGGAGGGCAGCCGGTGGGGCAGATCGTTGAAGTCTCCGAGGGGGATCTCGAGGCGGAAGTCCCGGGCCTGAACCTCGTCGATGCGTGAGAGCGCCAAAGCGCGCGGACTATAACCTCGCTGCCGCGCTATGAGGAGGTCGCCATGCGGAGCATCGCGTTCTTCGTGTTTCCCCGGGTCACCACGCTGGACTTCATCGGTGTGTACGACGCGCTCCGGCGCCTGGCGGGCGTCGAGCTGCGCATCATCGGCACCGAGAAGCGCGTCGTCGACGAGGGCGGGCTCGCCATCGAGGCCGAGCCGTACCCGAAGCTCGACGGCGTCGATCTGCTCGTGGTGCCCGGCGGCCTCGGCACGCGCGCGCTCGAAGAAGACGAGCACTGCATCGCGTACCTGCAGTCGTGGGGCAAAGACCGGCACATCGCGTCGGTGTGCACCGGGGCGCTGCTGCTCGGCCGCGCCGGCCACCTGCAAGGGCTGAAGGCGACGACGCACTTCGGCTCGTACGATCGGCTGGCTGCGTTCTGTGGCGAGGTCGTGCGCGACGTGCGCATCGTCGATTCAGGCCGGGTCGTTACTGCGGGCGCGGTGTCGTCGTCGCTCGACCTCGGGCTGTACCTCGTGAAGAAGCACTGGGGTGACGAGGAGCACGCGCGCATCGCGAAGGCGATGGCCCACGCGATGCGCACGTGAGGGCGTTCAGTTGGTGAGCGTCGCGCGCAGCTGCTTCGAGCGGGTGAAGTAGCAGACCCACGCGAACGGAATGACGAGCGAGCTGAGCGTGCCATCGCCCAACACGAGCGAGAAGAGGGCGACGGCGAGGCACGCGAGGTTCCAGGCGATGAGCAGGGGCCGCGCGGCGCGGCGCCTGCGTGCGAGCAGCACCATGCCGGCCACGAGGAGGACTGCGGCCGCGGCGAAGAGCAGCAGCCGGAGGCCGACAAGTCCGACGTCGGCGGAGCTGAGCCGGCGCGCGAGCAAGGGCATCGCGACCGCGTGAACGCCGAGGCCGAGCAGTGTCACCGCCGCATAGATGGCGTGCACGACCGTCGCGAGCAGCAACCAGCCGTGAAACCCCGGCTGCACCGGCGCGTCGACCGGGGGCGCTGTGGGGACGACCTCGGGTGGAGCCCTCGTCAGCTCGAGGCGCGGCGTCGGCACGTCGACCATGCCCGGCTGGGGCGCAGGGTGGGGGGCCGCCGCGGCCATCGCGATGCGCGCTTCGGTCGGGTCGAGCCCGGTGGCGACGAGTCGAGCGACGACGTCGTCGTGCGTCGAACCACTGCGAAAGAGATCGGCTGCGAGGTCATACGGGGTCATGCGCTGCAGCGTGACCAAGTTCCGTGCCCGCCGATGTCTGCGTAACCACGCTCGTCGTCGTCTCCAGTCGTAGCTATCGACGTCGAGCTCCACCGGATGACGCCGCACTCACGCGAGGAGCAGCGCGAGGGAGGCCGACGCGGAAAGCCGCCAGACCGGCTCGCGTACTCTCTCGCGACAGCTCGGCGATGCTGCGCCGCCAGTGGGGGAGCGACTCGCCGGCGCGCCGCAGCGCCGTCGCGAGCTCGGGCCAGAGGCCGTCGTCTGCATTCGCGACCTCCGCAGGGATCCACGAGGTTGTCTTGACGCGCCAGGCTTCGCCGTAGATCTCCCACAGCACGCAGTTTGCCGCCGCGAAGATCGCCCGCTTCAGAGGCGTGATCCTGCGGCTCAGCATCGTCTCTTCGTTGATCGCGCCGAAAGCGTCGTACAGGCCAGGAGACGGGGGCCCGCCCTGCTCCAGCCAGGCCCACGCGTGAGACGCGAACCGGTCGTATCCGGCTCGAAGATCGCTTCGAGCGCGCCGAGCGAGCTCCTGCCCAATCGCGAGCGCTGCTGCAGCGCGGACTTGGGCTGTGGCTGCTGGGGGGGCGGCAAACAGCCCGCCGCTCAGAGCTCGACCTTCTTGTCCGAGTGGCTCTGGCCGTCGTATCGCAGCATGACGCCCTTGCCCTCGACCTTGGTGACGAGGTTGACGGGCCGGCGCCAGAGCGACTGCACGTTGCGCAGGGTCTCGCGCGCGTAGTCGCCCTTGAGGTCGAGCCCGTCGTGCTTGTGCGCCAGGCGCAGCTCGCCGCGGTTCTCGTCGTTCGCGTCGACGACCTCGATGACGGGCTGGCCGAAGTTGGTGAGCTTCTGCAGCAGCTTGTTCTTCACCTTGCGGAACTCGCGGTCCATGATCTCCCACGAGTTGCGCTTCTCGTTGAAGCCGTAGACGAACAGCTTCTGCTCGATCGCGAACTCCGGCGTCAGGAACTCGTCGATGAAGGTGATGTCGTTGTAGTGCTTTCGAACCTCGAAGATCTTCTGGCGGCCGAGGCCGAGCTTCTTGTCCCACGAGCGGCGGGCGCGCAGGTCGTCGCACTCGTCCCACTCTTTGCCGAAGCGGCCCTTGTTCCACCGGTCTTCGATGTCGCGGAACAGCTCGATGCCGAGCTTGTAGGGGTTCAGCGAGCCGGGCTGCGTGCCCATGGTGCCGGAGTGATGATCGGCGTAGTCGATGATCTCGTGATCTTTGAGCGCCCGCGTCGTCATGATCGTCGAGTGCCAGAATGACGCCCAGCCCTCGTTCATGATCTTCGTCTGGCCCTGCGGAGCGAAGTAGTAGGCCTCCTCGCGAACGATCGCGAGAATGTCGCGCTCCCACTCTTCGAGCGGCGCGTGATCGAGCAGGAACGCGAGCACGTCTCGCTGCGGCCGCTCGGGAAAGCGTCGCGCCTTGGCCTTCTCGTCTTCGACCTTCTTGCGCTGCTGGTCGATGAACTCGCGCGGGTTCATGTAGCCGCGCATGTACTCGCGGTCGACCTTGATGCCCTCGACGCGCTCGTTGAGCTTCGCCTGCTCCTCGGCCAGCTTCGGGTCGGGGTTGCGGCGAATGTGCGGCGCGTGCTGGTCGATGAGGTTCTCGAGCGACAGGCAGCGGTCGACGAAGTCTTCGACCTTCTCGACGCCGATCTTGTCGATCCACCGGCGAACGCGGGTCGCGTGGTTCGCCATCTCGTCGATCATTCGCCGGTTCGTGTGGCGAAACGAGAAGTTGTTCTTGAAGAAGTCGCAGTGGCCGTAGACGTGGGCCATGACGAGCTTCTGATCGACCTCGGCGTTCGCCTCGAGCAGGTATGCGAAGCAGGGGTCGTTGTTGATGACGAGCTCGTAGATCTTCGACAGGCCGTACTCGTAGCCCTTCGAGAGCTGCTCGTAGTCCATGCCCCAGCGCCAGTGCGGGTAGCGCGTGGGGAAGCCGCCGTACGCGGCGACCATGTTGAGCTCGTCGTACGAGAGGATCTCGAAGACGGTCTCGAAGCAGTCGAGGCCGAACGCCTTCGCGTAGCCCTCGATCTCTTTGCGCAGGTCTTCGAGGCGCGGCGTCAGGGAGCGCGGCATGGTCAGCGCCCCTTGCCCAGGAAGTCTTTGATCGAGTTGTAGATGGCGTCTTTGTCGGCGATCTCGGAGAGCGCCACGTTCGTCTGCTCGCCGACGTGCTCGCGCAGGTCCTTGATGAACTGGCCCGAGCCGTACGGCGACTCGACCTGGCCGTACGCGAACTGGTTCACCTGCGGCAGGATCTCGGTCTTGAGCAGCTCGATGCAGAGGCGCGTGTCGTCGGCGCTCCAGTTGTCGCCGTCGGAGAAGTGGAAGGGGTAGATGTTCCAGCTGCTCGCCGGGTACTCGGCCTTGATGATGTCGCGCGCCAGCTTGTACGCGCTCGAGATCATCGTGCCGCCGGACTCTCGCGTGTGGAAGAACGTCTCGCGGTCGACCTCGCGCGCGACGGCGTCGTGAATGATGTAGCGGGTCTCGAGGCCCTTGTACTGGTGGCGCAGCCAGGCATCGAGCCAGAAGCTCTCGATGCGAACGATCTCTTTCTGCTCGTCGCCCATCGAGCCCGACACGTCCATCATGTAGATGATGACGGCGTTGGTCTCGGGCAGGTTCTCGAGCCGGTACGTGCGGTAACGGCGGTCTTCTCGCAGCGGCACGATGATCGGGTTCTTCGGGTCGTACGTGCCCATCGAGATCTGCCGCCGCAGCGCCTGCTTGTACGTGCGCTTGAAGTGGCGCAGCGACTCGGGGCCGATGGTGTGAATGCCCGTGTACTTGATCTTCGTGGTGACGATCTTCTCGCTGCCGCGGTCTTGAATGTTCGGCAGCTGCAGCTCCTCACCGAGGATCTGCGCGAGCTCGTCGAGCGAGACGTCGACCTCGAGCGAGTGCTCGCCTTCGCCCTGGCCGGCCTTGCCCTGACCGTCGCCGGGCTCGACGTTGCCGGGAGCGAGCTGCTGCCCGACCTCGCCGTCGCCCTGGCCGACGCCGCCCTGCTCTTTGTGCCCGTACTTGAAGTGGGGCACGTCGATGAAGGGCACCGGAATCGAGATGGTGTCCTTCCCCTTCTTGCCGATCATCTCGCCCTGCTGCACGTACTTGCGCAGGTTCTGTTTGATCTTCCCGCGGACGATCGCCTTGAAGCGCGAGTGATCTTGATCGATGCGGAGGGCCATAAGTCAGGAACCGCCCTGCACCGCGAGGTCGGCCGCCACGCGGAAAGAGGTGTCTTCGTCGAGCAGACGCACGCTCGTGCGCCTCGGAGCGGCCCACGCCTGCTGCAGCTCGGTCGTCGTTCGCACGAGCTCCCACTCGCCGTTCGGGTCGAACATGGCCCTCCCCACCGAAGGGATGGCGGTCAGGCAGCCCGAGCCCAGGCAGCCTGCGGCGATCACCGCCGCGGTGCGAAGGCGGCGCACGCTCACTCCTTGGCGTCTCCGCGCGCGAAGATGCTGGCCACGAAGTTGAGAACGTCGGTGGCCGACTCTTCGTCGTAGCCGAAGTTCTTGATGAGCCGGCTCCGCACCACGTCGATCTTCTCTTGCGTCTCTTTGTCGACCACCGACGACACGAGCGTCTTGAGCTTGATGCTGTCCTTCTGGTCTTCGAACAGCTTCAGCTCGAGCGCCTTCTGCAGCCGCTCGTTCGTGCGGTAGTTGAAGGTGCGGCCTTCGATCGCGAGCGCGCCGATGTAGTTCATGATCTCGCGGCGGAAGTCGTCTTTGCGCGAGTCGGGAATGTCGATCTTCTCTTCGATCGACCGCATGAGGCGCTCGTCAGGCTCTTCGTAGAGGCCGGTGTACTTGTTCTTGATCTTCTCTTTCTGCGTGTAGGCCTTCACGTTGTCGATGTAGTTGCCGCACAGCTTCTGGATCGCGTCTTCATCGGCGCTGATCGCCCGCTGCACCTCGTTCTTCACGATGTCTTCGTATTCCTGCTTCGTGACGTTGAGCAGCTCGCGGAACCGCTTGCGCGCCTCTTCGTTCACGAGCGAGTGCCCTTTGAGACCCGCCTCGAGCTCGTTCAGCACCATGAACGGGTTGATCGACATCTCGCTCTTGTCGCTGACCAGGGCGTTGCTGATCTTGTCCTGGATGTAGCGGGGCGAGATGCCCTCGAGGCCCTCACGGCCGGCCTCTTTCCGAAGCTCCTTGATGTTGTCTTCGGTGAAGTTCGGCAGCGTCTTGCCGTTGTAGAGCTTCAGCTTCTGGAGCACCGAGAGGTTGTGCTTCTTGGGCTCCTCGAGGCGCGTGAGCACGGCCCACATGGCGGCCATCTCGAGCGTGTGCGGGGCGATGTTCTTGCCCTTGATGCGGCGCGAGTTGAACTCCTTCTCGTAGATCTTCTGCTCCTCGCTGAGCTTGGTGATGTACGGGATGTCGATCTTGACGGTGCGGTCGCGCAGCGCCTCCATGAACTCGTTGTTCTCGAGCTTCTTGAACTCGGGCTCGTTCGTGTGACCGATGATCACTTCGTCGATGTCGGTCTGCGGGAACTTCTTCGGCTTGATCTTGTGCTCCTGCGAGGCGCCGAGCAGGTCGTAGAGGAACGCGACGTCGAGCTTCAGCATCTCGACGAACTCGATGATGCCGCGGTTCGCGATGTTGAACTCGCCGTCGAAGTTGAACGCGCGCGGGTCGGAGTCGGAGCCGTACTCGGCGATCTTCCGGTAGTTGATGTCGCCGGTGAGCTCGGTGGCGTCCTGGTTCTTCTCGTCCTTCGGTTGGAACGTGCCGATGCCGATGCGGTCTTTCTCGGAGAAGATGAGCCGCTGCACGCGCACGTGCTTCATCACCTTCGCGAAGTCGCCGTCGTACTTCTGCATCAGCTGCTTGAAGATGAAGCGGCAGGCCGGGTTCAGCTCACCGAGCTCGGGGATCGTGAAGCCCTTCTCGGGCGGAGCGAGGTCCGAGAAGATCTTCGAGCGCCACTCTTGCGGGATCAGCTTGAGCGGCTCTTCGTTCATCGGCGAGCGGAACTTGTCCTTCAACACGTCGCCGTCGGGAACCCAGGTGTACGTGTAGCAGGCGCCCTCGGGGCTCGACGCGTACTGCTCGAGGCCGCGCTTGAGCGATCGCACGATCGTCGACTTCGATGAGCCGACCGGGCCGTGCAGCAGAATGACGCGCTTCTCGGTGCCGTAGCCGAGCGACGCCGACTTGAACACGTTCACCAGCTTCATCAGCGGCACGTCGAGGCCGAACACGGCGTCGCGGCCGCCGTTCTTCTCGTCGCTGAAGAAGTGGTAGCGAATGAGCTTCTTCTTGTTGTCGATGTACTCCGTCTTCCCGTGGCTCAAGATCATGTCGTAGAGCCGCTGGTAGGCGGTGCGCGTGACGCGCGGGTTGTTGCGAACGAGCTCGAGGTAGTCGTCGAAGCTGCCTTCCCAGTTCAGCTCCTGGTACTCCCGCTTGTCCTGGAGCGCGGCGATCTTCTCAGTCCAGTTGGCCATGTGCCCTCATAAGAAGTTCATTGTGGGTTTGCCCCACAGCGCGCAGGAGCGTAGCAGAGCAGCCGATCGCGTGAAGGGCGCAGATGTACCCGCCGCAAGGTAGGTTCCCGCCCCCAAAGTGGAGCGCTTCGGCAAGTTCGAGCTCGTACGCCGCCTGGGAGCCGGGGGCATGGGTGAGGTCTTCCTCGCCCGTTCGCCCGATCTCGGTCAGGTCGTCGTCAAGCGCATCTTGCCGAACCTCACCGAGAACCCGCGCTTCCTGCGGCTGTTCCTCGACGAGACGCGCATCGCCGCGCGCCTCTCGCACCCCAACATCGCGCGAATTCATGAGCTCGGCGAGGTCGGCGACACCTGGTACGTCGCGATGGAGCTCGTGCAGGGCAAGGACCTGCGCCACCTCCTCAAGCGCGCGAGAGAGCAGGGCGGCTCGGTGCCGCTGCCCGTCGCGCTGTTCATCGCCCACGAGACTGCGCTCGCGCTCGCCTACGCGCACGGTCTGAAAGACGAGTCGGGCAAGCTGCTCAAGGTCGTGCACCGCGACGTGTCGCCTCACAACATCGTCGTGTCGAGCGAAGGCGCAGTGAAGCTGATCGACTTCGGCGTGGCGCGCGCGGCGAACAAGTCGGTGCACACCGCGAGCGGCATCTTGAAGGGGAAGTTCCCGTACATGGCGCCGGAGCAGGCCAACGGGAAGAAGGTCGACGCGCGCACCGACGTCTTCGCGCTCGGCATCGTGCTGTGGGAGATGCTCGCGCTGAGACCCCTGTTTCGGCGAAAGACCGACTCGGCCACCTTGAAGGCGGTGCGGGCTTGCGAGGTCGAACCGCCGTCGTCGGTCGACCCGATCGTGCCGAAGGCGGTCGATCGCATCGTGATGAAGGCGCTGCAGAAGAAGCCCGACGATCGCTACCCGTCGGCCGACGCGATGCGCGAGGCCCTCGAAGAGGTGATGGCGGGGCTTCCGGCTCCGCAGATCGTTTCGTTCTTTCGAGAGCTCGACGACATTCCCGGGCTCGACGACAGCGGCGAGCTGCTGACCGCCTCGGGCGAGGCGCTGCCGACCCTGCTCGAAGGCGCCGACTCGGCAGACTCGCTGCACGTGCGAGAGCACCCCGATCGCACGGTGCCCGAGCGCGTCGGCGCCGGCTTCAAGCGCGCTCGCAAGCTCTTGAGCGAGCTCGCCGAGCGCCCCACGAACCTGGTGCTGCCGCCTGGGGCGTTCGTCGGGCGCGTCGCCGAGCTGGCCGACCTGCAGCAGATCTTCCGCCAGGGGTTTCGGCTGCTCACGATGGTCGGCCCTGCGGGCACCGGCAAGACGCGCCTCGCCACCCAGTTCGCGAGTCAGCTGGTGAGCCACTTCAAGGCGACCGAGGGCGAGAAGCGCGGCGGTGTCTGGTTCGTCGATCTCACCGACGCGCGCGACGTCGACGGCATCTGTGCCGCGGTGGCTCGGGCTCTCTCGGTGCCGCTGAGCCCCGGCGACGCCGTCGTGCAGATGAGTCACGTCATCGGCTCGCGCGGCGACGTGCTGCTCGTGCTCGACAACTTCGAGCACGTCGCTGCGCACGCCGAGGGCACCGTCGGCGCGTGGCTGGCGGCGGCTCCAGGGGTGCAGCTCGTCGTCACGTCGCGCGAGCACTTGAAGGTCGCCGGAGAGACGGTCTTCGAGGTGCACCCGCTTCGGGTGCCCGCGCGGCAGGAAGAGGCACGCAACTCGGAGTCCGTGCTGCTCTTCGTCGAGCGCGCGCGCGTCGCGAGGCCGGGCTGGCAGCCGACCGTCGAAGACGAGGCCGCCGTGGCAGAGCTGGTGAAACAGCTCGACGGCATGCCGCTCGCGATCGAGCTGGCGGCGTCGCACATGGGCACGCTGACGCCGCAGCAGATCGTGCAGCGCTTGCCGCGGCGGTTCGACCTGCTGGCGGACCATCAGACGACGCTGCGCGGAGCCATCGACTGGTCATGGCAGAGCCTGACGTCGCAGGAAGCCGCCGTGCTCGCGCAGTGCGCGGTGTTTCGCGGAGGGTTCACGAGCGAGGCGGCCGAGGCCGTGGTGAACCTCTCTCACTTCGAGAAGCCGCCGGCGATCATGCAGGTGATCTCGGCGCTGCGTTCGAAGTCTCTGATTCGCTCGTACTTCCCGCGCGGCGACGAGCTCGAGACGCGGTTCGGTCTCTACGAGTCCATTCGCGAGTATGCGTTCGAGAAGCTCGAGGGCACTCCGATCGAGCGCGCAGCCCGCGAGCGCCACGCACGCTACTTCCTCGAGCTCGGATCTCGGCTCGCCGTCACCGCCGACGGCAACGTCGAGCAGCTCGACTGGCTCGAGCTCGAGCGCGACAACCTGTACGCGGTCTTTCAGCGTGCGGTCGACGCGAGAGAGAACAGCGCGCGGGCGCTGCTGGCGGTCGCGGCGCTCGACCCGCTGCTGACGCTGCGGGGGCCGTTCAGCCATCACCTCTCGATGATCGACATCGCGATGGAGCGGCTCGGCCACGACTCTGCGATGGAGGCCGCCGCGCTCGAGCTCCGCGGCCGCGCGCGCCAGGCCCGCGGGCGCACGCAAGAGGCGGCGGACGACTTCGCGCGCATGCTCTCGCTCGCGCAGACGCTGGGCGACGTCGCGCTCGAAGGCCGGGCGGCGTACTACTGCGGCCTGGTCGATCGGCTGCGCGGGCAGCGCCGCGACGCACAGGCCCACTTCGAGCGGGCGCTGTTGCTGCTGAGGCAGGTGAAGGATCGCCGCATGGAGGGCCGCACGCTCTCGAGCCTCGCTGTGCTGTTGCACGAGCTGAGCTTCGAGAACGAGGCGACGGCGGCGTATCAGCGCGCGCTCGAGATGCACCGCTCGGTGGGCGACCGCCGCTACGAGGGCATCACGCTCGCGAACCTCGGAGTGCTGCAGCAGGCACAGGGGCTGCTCAGTCAGGCGCGCCAGCAGTACGAGCAGGCGCTGGCGATTCACCGGGAGCTGGGCAACCGGCGCTCCGAGGGCATCTCGCACGTCAACCTCGGCGACCTGAACCGTGACCTCGAGAAGTTCGGAGCCGCGGGGAACCACTACCAGAGCGCGCTGGCGATCTTGCGCGAGGTCGGTGCGCGGCGCTTCGAGGGCGTGGCGCTCTTCTCTCTGGGCTCGTGTCATCAGGAGCAGGGCCAGGCCGAGAAGGCGGCGGCGCGGTACCACGAGGCGCTGCCGCTGCTCGCCGAGGCCGATGATCGTCGGTACGGCGGTCTGGCGGCCGCGGCCCTCGCGGCGGCGGAAGCGGTGCTCGGCAACGAGGAAGAGGTCGAGGCGGCGCTGGACGAGGCGACGCGGCTCTTGCGGGAGGCGGGCGACGCGAGCTTCCTCGACGCGCTCGACGTGTACCACGCGATCGTCGAGCTGGCTCAGGCGCGCAGGGCGGGGCGCTCGCCGCCCTCGTCGGTGCTGAGGCGGGCGGAGCACGCAGAGCGCTCGGGGCCCCCGAACCCCGAGTACCCGGCGGGTGCACCATCGCCGGCCGAGCGGTCTGAGCAGGTGAGAGCGGCGCTACGGTCGCTGAGGACGCTCATCAAAGATGACTGAGGGCGAGACCACGAATCCCCTCTCCCCTCGTAGGGGAGAGGGCCAGGGTGAGGGGCGGGAGTTGATGCTCCTCTCGCTGATCGTGCTGGCTGCGCGAGTGCCGGCGTTCTTCCTCACGCAGAACATGTACGGGGACGCGGTCGCGCGAATCGGCATGGGCGAGGCCTGGGCGGCCAACCCGCACTGGATCTCTGCGTTCGGCGACGGAGCGTGGCAGTTCGGCCCGCTGCACCTCTACCTGCTGGGCCTCGCGTCGATGGTCTCGAGCGCGAGAGAGCACGCGGGCCGGGTCGTCAGCCTGATCGCAGGGGTCGCCACCACGGTGCCGCTCTGGTTCCTGTGCCGGAAGCTGTTCGACGCGCGCGGGGCGCGCGTCTCGTGCCTCATGCTGGCGTTCTGGGGCATGCACATTCAGTTCAGCACGACGGCGGCGAGCGAAGGCCTGTCGCTGCTGCTGTTCGCGGCGTGCCTCGCGTGGTTCGCGCACGAGCGCTGGGTGCTCTCGGCGCTCGCGCTGACGCTGGCGTGCGCGACCCGCTACGACGTGTGGATGTTGATCCCCCTGCTGACGGTGGTGCTCGGGCTGCGCCGCCGGTACGTGGCCGCGGGCGTGTTCGCGGCGGTGGCGCTCTCGTTTCCCATCGTCTGGATGATCGGCAACGCGCGCTGGCACGGCGACGCACAGTTTCCGGCGCGGTACATCAACGAGTTTCACCGCGCGTGGTTCGCGAGCGGAGACGTCTTCTGGGGCTACTGGAAGCACCGGCTGCTGAACCTCTTCTTCTGGCCGCTGTGCGCGGTGTTCACGCTGACGCCGGTGATCGCCGCGGTCGGAGTCACGCGGATGCGAAGGCACGGTTGGCTCATCGCGGTAGCAGTGGTGCCGGTGGTCGTCTTCACGACGCGCAGCACGATCGTGGGTGACTTCGAGCCGCTGGCGCGCTTCACGGCGACGTCGCTGCTCGTGCTCATCGTGTACGCGGGCTCGGTGCTGCGGGAGCGCGGGGTCGCGGTGCTGGCGGTCTTCACCCTGATCCTCGGCGTCTACACGTGGCGGCGCGAGGGCGGCTGGCACGACTCGGTGCGCACGGTGAGCCCCGTGACGACGCAGCCGCGCGTGGTCATGGAGGCGGCCGCGCGGGCGCGAGCATGTCGGGGCGTGCCGTACTTCCCGATCGACCCGAACTACCGCGACATCGACGCGGCGTTCTTCTCAGGCGTGAAGGCGAAGCTCGAGCGGAACAACGAGACCGGCGGCGACTGCGTGATTCACTTCTGACCGCCGCCGCGCCGCTGGAACTTGTCGACGGCGGCCTCGTGGCACTTCATGTCGGGGCAGAAGACGCTCGTGCCGTCGTTCCTGGAGACGAAGAAAAAGTCGGGGCAGTCGATCGGGTTGAGCGCGGCGTGAATGGCTGCGATGCCGGGGCTCGCGATGGGGCCGGGCGGCAGGCCCTTGTTCCGGTACGTGTTGTACGGGTGGTCGGTCTCGAGATCCTTGCGGGTGATGTTCTTCGAGTACTGCCCCCGCAAGAGCATCATCGCGTAGATGACGGTGGGGTCGGTGTCGAGGCGCCAGTTCTCGCGCAGTCGGTTGTGGAAGACGCAGCTGATGTGCGCGCGCTGATCGAGCTCGCTGGCGCCGGTCTCTTTCTCGATGATCGACGCCATGGTGATGGCCTGCAGCAGGTCGAACTTCACGCCGTCTTTGCGCGGTGACTTCTTGAACTCTTCGATGGTGCGCTCGACCATCTTCTTGAGCACCTGCTCCTCGGTGGCGCCCTTGTGGAAGGAATACGTGTCGGGGAGCAGGAAGCCCTCGAAGCCGTCGGCGGGGACTCCGGTCTTGCGAACGAACGCGGGCGTGGCCGCGAGCTGCTTGAGCTTGCCGAGGTCGAGCTTGAGCTCGGAGCCCGCCAGAATTGGCAGGATCTCGTCGACGCGCAGGCCCTCGGGCACGGTGAAGCGGTAGAGCTTCACCTGGCCGCTGGTGATCTTCTCGGTGGCCTGGCCGGGCGTGAGCGGGCCGATGAACTCGTACTCGCCGGCGCGGAGCTTGGGCCCGAGCTTCTCGCGCTTGAGCCACGCGTACATGAGGTCGGCGTCTGAGACGACCTTGCCGTCGGCGAGCAGCTTGGCGACGCCCTTGGGGTTGGTGCCCGCGGGGATCTCGACGACGCGGGTGCCGTCGCCGAAAGAGGCCGCGGCGAACTCGGTGACGCGCTGTTCGTTGAAGTACCACCAGGCCGCGGCTCCGGCGGCGCCGAGGACCAGCACGGCGAGGACGAGGACGAGCACCTTCTTCACTCGAATGACTCCTGGCTCTGACGTGATGCCAACCAGCCCTGCAGTATCAGCGCCGCTGCGACCTGGTCGACGACTTCTTTGCGCTTCTTCCGGGACACGTTGCTCTCGAGCAGCGATCGCTGAGCGGCGACGGTGGTGAGACGCTCGTCCCAGTAGATGACCTCGAGCTCGGGCGTCTTCAAGGCGTCGCCGATCTTCCGCGCCTCCTGTGCGCTGGGGCCCTCACTGCCGTCCATGTTGAGCGGCAGGCCGACCACGAGGTGGGTGATGGCCCGTTCGGCGATGACCTCTTTGACGGCTTGGAGGTCGGCCTTGAGGTTGGTGCGCCGCACGGTGGTGATCGGCTGGGCGGTGAGGCCGAGCTCGTCGCTGCCGGCGAGGCCGATGGTCTTGCTGCCGACGTCGAGCGCGAGCGCCTTCACGGAGCCGAATGTATCCGCTGGCGCGGACGGGGAGTCCGCCGATTCGGACGGGGTGGTGGGTGGAAGTGGCGGAAACCACGGGAAGCGGAGCGGGCATCGCCGCTGCACAGGCACCCGTCCACAACCGCGCCGCACGGCGCCTTTCCTTGGAGACGCGAATGGGTCTGATTGATGGAGCTGGTGGCAGCGGCGGGTTTCTCGGTGGGCTGGGGCAGATGCTGGATCCGCTCGGGCTGTTTGGTGGCGGCGAGAAAGGTGGGGCTGGCGGTGGGGACATGCTCAACAAGATCCTCGACCCGCTCGGCATCTTCCCGGCACTGCAGGGCGAGATCGACAAGGCGATGAAGCACGAAGCCGACCCGAGCGTTCAGAAGAGCACCGACGCTTACGCGGACCATCTGAACGGGACTCAGGATTCGACGGTCACCGAGATGCCGCCGGCGGGTCATGAGAATGTGAAAGCGGATGATGGTTACGCCAACGACCACACCAATCCGACCGAGGGCAATCAGAGCGCGTCCGACGTTCAGAGCCAGCACTACGAGCAGAACGCGCAGGGCACCCAGAACACGCAGGGTACTCAGAGCACTCAGACCGGCGCAGATGGGAAAGCGAAGTGGACGCAGGATCCCGAGATCGCGAAGCGCGACGGGTTGCCTCTGCTGCGAATGATGGGCGACCCGCCGACGGCGGTTCTGGACTACCAGTACGTGAAGCTGTCGGCCGAGGAGCAGAAGGCGGCGGAGTCCGATTGGAAGCGGCGAGACGCCGACGAAGCGTCCAAGCACTGCCAGGCTCTGATCACCAACTGGGACTGGATTCAAAAGAACAACGAGTTCGACCACGACGGTTGGGCCGACATCGCCAACAACATCGACACGATCTTGGCGAAGGCGGCGGCAGGCCAGCTTCCAGGCCACGAAGATGTCGTCGCAGCCTGCAAATGGCTCAAGACGCACCCCGAGGCGTACAACGTGATCGCCGGAAAGTCGGGATCCAAGCTCGGCGCAATCTCGCTCGATGGGCTCCAGAAGTACCAGGGCGACATGCTGCAGGTGGCGAGGCAGAACACTCCGTCCAATGGCACCGGTGGTACCGGCGGCGCTGGCGGCGCTGGCGGCTCGAACACACTGCCCCCGGTGACCGCGACGTACGGAGGGAACGTGAACGTCAACATCGTCCTGGGCAACTCCTCGAACCAGGTCGCTCAACCGACCACGCCGCCTGCCGGCAGTGTGGGCGCGGTTGGACAGCAGGGCGTCAGTCTCGAGGCCGCGATCGGCAAGATGGACGGAAAGCTCGCGACGATGCAGGAGACGATGGATTCGCTGACCAATCAGGTCATCGCGGGCATCGACTCCGATGATCCGCAGGTCAAGAAGGCCGCTGAGGTCGCCAAGCAGAAGCTCACCATGCTCAACCTCAAGTTCCAGTCGCTGATGGAGCTGAGAAAGCAGATGTACGAGCTGCTCTCGAACCTCTTCAAGAACTACCACGACATGTCGATGCACGCGATCGGGAACATGCGGTGAGCGCGCTCATGAACCCACGAATCATCAAACAGACCGAGACCGCCATGCAGGCCGACAGCGACATGAAGTCGAAGCTCAGCGCCTTCGCCCGAGGCGAGATGACGTGGGCCGAGGTCGAGGGCATGACGTTCGAAGAAGCCAAAGCGATCGCGGCCGTCGGTTGCGATCTCGCGGCGGCGGGGCGCCTCGACGACGCCCGCATCATCTTCGAGGGCCTCGTCGCCGGTAACCCGAAGGACTCGGCGGCTCGCGCCGCGCTCGGCACCGTGTACCAGAAGCTCGGCCGCCCGGCCGATGCCATCACTGAGTACACCGCCGCGCTCGAGCGAGACGCCAAGAACCCCGTCGCCCTCGCCAACCGCGGCGAGTTGAGGCTCAAAGCCGGCGACCGCGCCGGGTTTCAGGATCTGGCGAAGGCCGTCGAAGCCGACCCCTACGGTGAGACGGCGGCAGGCCGAAGGGCCAAAGGGCTGGTGAAGGCGATCACGATGGCCGCCGTTCAGGTGGCGAAGGCGCGATAGCCGAAGAACCAGAAGGCCACCGGGCGCTGGGGAGCACTCGAGGCAGGCCGGCCGACGGCGGATGGGTCCCAGGCCCTATCCGCCGTCGGTTTTTGCGGGCTCCCAGCGCTCGACCGCCTCGAGCCGCTCGCGAATCGTCGGGTGCGTTCGACCCTTCAGCACGATCCACCGCGGCGGGTCGGGGTCCATCTTGTTCACCCGCGCCGCCTTCATGAGCATCGAGGCGAAGGCTTCACGGTTCCCCGTCAGCGCGAGCCCGAACGCGTCGGCCTTGCGCTCGCGGTCACGCGAGAACGCAGCGCTCACCGGCGTCGCCAGCGTGGTGCCGAGCCAGAACATCACGAAGATCAGCGGCAGCGCTCGAATGTCGGCACGCTCGGTGACACCCCAGAACCCTCGCCTCGCCACCCACCGCAGCAGCCGATCGATGCACAAGAGAAACAGGAACAGCGTCACGGCAGACGCGATCGAGCCTGGCCAGCGAGACTCCTGCACGTGGCCCGCCTCGTGTGCCACCGCCGCGAGTATCTCGTCGGTCGACAGCTCTTTGAGCAGAGACTCGTTCAGCACGATCGTGCGCGTTGGCCCTCGGCCCGCGAAGTACGCCTGCAGCTTCACCGTCGCACGGCTGTTGTCTTCGACGAGCACGTCGCGAAAGTCGATGTTCGCCTTCGCCATGAGCGCCGTGATGCGATCGCGCAGGTCGCCGGCCGCGAGCGGCTTCTGCTCGAAGTAGAGCCGCGAGCGATAGGGGTCGAGCGCAGCCGAGAAGAGCAACCCCACCGCCACGGGCACTCCGATCAGCACCCACCAGATGCGCACACGCCGCGCGAGCCCGAACATGCCGAACGTCACTGCGCTGATGGCGCCGATCGAGAGCACCAGGTTCTTGCCGTAGTCGATCGCGTACGTCGCCGGCGTGTACTTCGACAGCCCGAACGCGTGCTCGTGCAGCTGGAACCAGATGTCGACGGGCAGAGACACCAGCGTCATCAACGTGACGTAGGCGAGCGTGAAGATCAGCGCCGCCGCCCAGCCATCGCCCTTCCACACCTTCGCGAGCAGCTTCGAAGGCACCTTCACCCGCTCGCACCGCGCATACAGCGGCCCGATTACGAACCTCAGCACGAGGCCCGTGATGATGAGGTTCACCACGATGCCGAGCCCCGCCCAGACGTAGTAGGGCCGGTGATACGCCTCGATCTCGGCGAGCTGCTGCGGCGTGAAGATCGCCTCGGTCACGGTCGACCGACGCTTCTACTTCACGTGTGCGGAACCTTCTTCTTGCCCTTCACCTGCTTCGCGGGCGGGGGCGGCGGCTCGGGGTCGGGCTTGGCCGGCTCGGCTTCCTCTTCGGCCTTGGCGTCGGCGAGCAGCAGGTCCTTCATGCGCTTCAGGCTCTCGCGCGTCTTCTCGACGAACGGGCTCTGCGCGCCGATGCGCTCGGCGGCCTCGAGCGTGCGCTCGTACACGGTGATCGCCTTCGACAGCAGCACGCGGATCTTCTTGCGCAGCTCGTGCTTGTAGAGCTCTGCCTCCTCGGTGTTCAGCTCTCGCGGCGCCTCAGCGTTCACCATGTGATCGTAGAGGTTCTCGTAAAGCCCGCCGATCTGCGCGCCGGCGGCCGTCGCCCAGTAGCCGTTGCCGATGCGAATCGCGCGCAGGTAGTGGCCCTGCGATGAAAGCAGCAGCTCGGCCTTGTACTCGAGGTCCTTCGCGAGCTCGTCGACGGTCTTGTTCGCGTCGAGCGTGATCGACTCGTAGTGGAGCCGGAAGATCTCGCCGAGGAAGAACTGCGCCTGCGCCGGGAAGTAGTCGTCCAGCACGTCCTTGTCGGGAGCGTCCTGGTACATCGTGAGCACCTTGCGCAGCGTCGACTCGGCCAGGTCCGACTTGCCGGACTCCAGCTCGCAGATGCCCTGCTGCGTGCGCGCCTCGATGATCTTGTCGACGTGCAGGTCGCTGCGCGACGCGATCGCATCGAGCACCGCGATGGCGTCGTCGAACCGCTCGAGGTGGTACAGCACCTCGGCGACGCGGAAGGCCGCGTCGAGCGAGTCGCCGCTGCCCTTCTTCGGGTCCGACAGCTCTGAGAAGCGCTGGTAGGCCTCCTCCCACATCTTCACCTTCTCGAGCGAGAGCCCCGCGTTGTAGAGCGCAGCGCGGCGGTGACGGCTCTTCGGGAAGAAGTCGGCGAGCCGGCCAAAATACCGCGCGGCCTGCGCGTAGTCCTCGGCGGCGTAGAACGAGGTTCCCGCGGCGAACAGCTCCTCGTCGTTGAGCTTCTCGAGCTCGAGGTCGCCGGTGATCACGACGGGGTCGAACTCGACCGTCGGCGGCTGCCCGTTCTCGCCGTCGGGCCTCACGTTGCGCACACAGGCGCTCGACACGACGACAGCCAGCAGCGCGATCGAACGGGTCATCGAGCTCAACAGACAGCGCCTCCGTCGGGCAGGTTCCAACCCGAAGAGCCTAGGACACCAATCGGTTTGAAGGCGATCTGATCGCGCAGGCTTAGGCGGCTTGTTTGCGGCGAATCGTCTCTAGGTTCTGAATCGCTGCAGCTCTGCGCACGGCGAAGAGGTTCTTCCGCAGCCCGACATAGCGAGCGCGTCGGCCGGTGCGGCGAACGAGATGCGCCAGGCGGTGCTCGACCTTCGTTCGCTGTCGAAGCTTCGCTCTGCCGACCCGCGTCCGAAGCTGCTTGCGAAGGCGATGTTGAAGCGGTTCATCGAGTGCGATCGCGATGTATCGGCCCTGCTTCGACGACGTGCACATCGAGCGGACTGGGCATTGGGCGCAGATGTCGACATCGAAGCGGATCTTCTGGCCCAGCTCGAAGTTCTTCGTCTGCCCTCCCGGGCAGCTGATCGTCTTGGCTCTCATGTCGATGTCGAAATCCGACTTCGAGAAATGGTCGCCGTTCGCGCGATCGTGGGGCTTGCAATAGATGGCCGCCCCCTCGGCGTGGCGCTGCTTGATGGCCTCGCTCGTTACGTAGCCACGGTCCACGTACATCTCTCCAATCGTGAAGCCCTGACTCTCGATGTCCTCCAGCAGCGGTGCAGCAGCCGTTGCTTCTTGCCGATTTGCCGGAACGAGTGCCGCCGAAAGGATGAGGTCCGTGTCGAGGTCGGTCGACAAGTGTTGCTTGTACCCGTTGAAGAGCTTGTTCCGGTTCTTTCGGCCATGACGCATGTCGGGGTCCTCGACAGAGACCCGGCGGTCCGGTGCCACTCCTTCCCGGATGCGCTGCCCGCCCCCATCAGGATCGGGCTCGAGGTTCTGGTCGCGGATCTTCTCGAGAGTCTCGACATGCTCGTCCAAAGGCGGCTTCGCGAGTGCGTCGGGTAGCTCACGCTTGAGCCAGGCACTCAGCGCATCGAGCTGTTTGAGCAACCGATTGAGCGCTTCGTGCTTCGAGTTGTCATCACCCCAGTCGATGTCGAGGGCCTTCTTGATGCTGGACTCCATCAGCAGCGAGCAGCCTGCCTTTTCGCAGACTCTCTCCACGGGCCACTTCAACAGGCCAGCTGCACACTCTGCGACTTTGCGCGCGGCATGGGCCAACAGATTGAAGGTGTCCTCGACTCGACCAGCCCCCTCCAGAGGCGCTGAGTCCATCGCGACGCGCAGGTTCTTGGGCAGCTTCTTCCAGTCGAATTCCTTCGTCGTCTTGGCGACCTCAATCGTTCGTTCGAGCAGCCGGCGATCCATGTCTGCGCGCACGAAGCGCTGCCTGAAGTCAGCGAAGGCTCCCTGCGAGAAGATGTTCTCCGTTGCCCCGACACAGTCGAGAACCATCTGGACGCTCGCATCGAGGGCTGTCAGCCGGACCATTTCTGCGTCCGACACGTTCAAATAGCCCTGCACTACCGTGGCCAGCGCCATCAGTCCCGGCGCGATTGGGGCCTTGCCCGCGCCGGTGTCCCGATACAGCGCCGCCAGCTCGTCTTGGAACCGCTCGTCGACAATCTCGTGACGATGCAGCCGAAGGAACACCAACAGCGTCCGAACTCGTTTCAGGTGCCGGACGATGACCTGCTCTTGCTTCGATAGCTCGACTCTTGGGTTCCACCGCTCGATTGTCATGACCCCTCCGCGCTGAAAGCGACGCGAACAGATCACGACCCAGCTCGATGGTCGATCGGCCTAAGCGATCGAACCAGCTACTGATTCAACCTGATCGGTGTCCTAGCCGAACAGGAACTGGGAGGTCTCCCACAGGGCCTTCAGGTCGTGCACGTCGCGCTCGAACCGGGGCACCGTGATCAGCGGCGTTCCCGGGCACAGCTCGCGCAAACGCTCGATGCCGCGGGCGTCGGCGGCGGCGAGCTGCTCGGCCTCCTCCAGCGTGTGCTCCATCTTGCGGCGCAGCGCCTCCGGCAGACGGGCGGCCGCAGCCCACTGGCCGTCTGGCACCGCCTGGTGCACGCGGTTCACCACGAGCGCCGCGACCTCGAGGTGGTTCTGCCTTAGCAGCGTGTGGAAGTAGACCGCCTCGTCCATGCGATCGGGCATCGGGCCCGTGACCAACACGAACGCCGTCGTCTTCGCCGCCAACAGGGCGCGGGTCTGATGGGCGCGCTCGCGAAAGCCCTCGTTCAGGCCGCTGATGGCGAGCATGAAGCTCGCGAGCTCCTGCAGGGTCTCGGTGCCCGTGAAGCGCGAGATCGTCTTCGCCACGTAGCTCGACCCGAAGCTGAACAGCTTGAGCCCGACCTTGCCGGCCGCGAGCGCGGGCGTCAGCAGCCACTTGGCCGCCTCGTTGTCGAGGAAGTCGAGGATGCGGTTCGGCGCGTCGAGGAAGTCGAGCGCGTGCGCCGTCGGCGGAGTGTCGAGCACGATGAGCGGGTAGTCGCGCTGGGTGCGCAGCTCCCACAGCTTCTCCATCGCGATGTACTCCTGCGAGCCGGCGAGGGCCGTCGACATCGCCTGGTAGAAGCGGTTGCCCAGGATCTTCTCGCGCTTGTCGGGGGGCGAACGCTTCTCGATGAGCTCGTCCCACGTACGCTTCATGTCGAGCATCATCGCGCGCATGCTCGCCTTCGGCTTCAGCCCCGCCGCCTCGAACGCCGCCGCCGGAATCGGAGTCTCTGCGTTGCCCAGCGCCTCGAGCCCCAGCGCGTTCGCGAGCCGCTTCGCCGGGTCGATCGTGCACACGAGCGAGCCCTTGCCCTCGACCGCGGCGCGCAGCGCCAGCGTCGCCGCGACCGTCGTCTTGCCGACGCCACCAGAGCCGACGCAGACCAGCACGTCTTTCTCAGCCAACGCCTGCGCGATCGGGTTCACGCCGAGGTCCGATCGAGCAGGGGGGACAGCGAGCTCGCGATCGCCTCGATGGCGGGGCGCGCGAACTGGGGCTGGTACACGCGCGGCACCCGGGTCAGCGGCGCCGGCAGCGCGAGCAGACGCCTCTCGGCCTCGGCCGAAAGGTGCGCGCGCAGCTCGTGAACGCGGGCCACCTCGGCGAGCTCGGGCGGCAGGCTGGCGCGCTCGGCCTCGGTGAAGCGCTCGGGGATGAACCCGTTCAGCACGACGGCCGCCGTCTTGAGCTTCACCCGGTTGGTCAGCGCCGTGTGAAGCTCGAGCGTCTCGTTGACCGGCAGATCTTCGGGCAGAGAGACGAGCACGCTGCCGGTGGTCTTGGGGTCGACGAGCAGGTCGCGCATCCACGTTGCGTCGGTGGCGAGCGGGCCGGGCGGCACGGTGTCGAGCACGACCTGCGGCACCGAGAGAAACGTGATCGCGTGCCCCGTCGCCGGAGCGTCGATGATGATGCGATCGAAGCGCCACGAGCCGTCGGGCCGCTTCTCGCGCAGGTGGAAGAGGATCTTCCCCAGCATCACGATCTCTTGAATCGACGGGATGAAGCGCAGGAAGTAGCCGACGAGCCGGTTGCCGAACACGGCGTTGTAGATGCTCTCGTACTTCAAGATCATCAGCGCGTACTCGCGCAGCGCCTCGGTCGGGCGCACGTCGACCGACCACAGGTTCTCTTCGAGCGACCCGATCTCGGCGCCGACCTCGGGGCGGCCGAGCAGGGTGGTGACGCGCTCCTTCGTGTTGACCTCGCAGACGAGCGTGCGAAGGCCGCGGCGTGCCGAGCCGAGGGCGAGAGCGGCGGAGACGGTGGTCTTACCGACTCCTCCTTTGCCGGTGACGATGAGCAGGCGTTGATGAGCGAGCGCCGACATCTTTGTTTTTGCCGACCTTGACAGCTTCGGCGTGCGAGATCACCATCCGCGCGCCCATGCTCAAAGACAACCCCGTGATGAAGAAGCTCGTCGCTACCGGCGAAGAGCGCATCGGAAAGATCGCTCAACAGCTGCTGTCGAACGAGAAGTTCGTCGCCACGGTGCAGACCATCGTCTCTCGGACGTTGTCGGCGAAGGGCACGCTCGACAAGAGCATTCGCTCGGCGCTCGGCGCCATGAACCTGCCGTCGACGGGGGACCTCGAGATCCTGCGCGAGAAGGTCGACGAGCTCGAGCGGCTGTTGTCGTCGGTCGAGACCAAGGTCGACCAGCTCGTCGAGGCGCGGACCAAGTAAGTGGCCGCCCGGCGCATCGCCTTCATCAACGAGAAGGGGGGCACCTGCAAGACGACCCTCGCGGTGAATACTGCCGCGTGGCTCGCGGGCAAGCGCGACAAGCGCGTGCTCCTCGTCGATCTCGACACGCAGGGGCACGCCGGCAAGTCGCTGGGCATCGACGTTCGCACCATCACTCCGACCGCGTTCGAGTGGCTGACGCGCGACGACGTCTCGCTCGGCGACGTCGCCCGCGCCACCACGACGCCCGGCTTGAGCGTGATCCCCGCGTACAAGCAGCTCGCCGAGCTCCCCCAGCTGCTCTCGGGCGACGCGGCGCGCGCGCGGCGGCTCGCGAAGCGCCTCGAGGGGCCCGAGGCCGAGGCGTACGACTACATCATCTTCGACGCGCCGCCCTCGCTGGGGCTCGTGACGACGAACATTCTCGTCGCCGCGACCGAGGTCGTGATCCCCGTCGCGGTGACGTACCTGTCGCTCGACGGGTGCGCCGAGATGGTTCACACCATCGAGCAGGTGACGGCAGAGCACGCGCGGCCCGACCTGCACGTCTCGCTCGTCATCCCCACGCTCTATCGGAAGACCGCGCTCGCCGACGAGATCCTCGCGAAGCTGCAGGAGTACTTCCCCGGCCGCTGCGCCGCGCCCGTCGCGCTCAACGTCGCGATCGACGAGGCCCAGAGCCACGGCAAGACCATCTGGGAGTACGCGCCATGGAGCCGCGGCGCCACGCTGCTGCAGGCAGTCGCCGAGAACGTCGAGCGCGTCGGCAAGGCGAAGGCGCGCAAGAGCGCCTGATGGGGTCGTGCCCGAGGTGCGGCGTGAAGCTGCCACTCGTGCGGTGACTTCTCGGTGTGCGGTTCCTCGACGGCAGGAGCGCGATCGGGCGGCGGCTGTTGCGCGCGTTCGAGCGGGCGGTGGCTCGGCGCGGCCCTGCGACGTCTCTCGGCGAAGACACGCGTCGCGTTGATGGCCGAGGTGCGCTTCGCGAGCGTGAACGCCGTGGGGCAAGACGCAAGATCGGCGTTCACCTCGTGCTGCCGCGGAGGCACGAGAGCGAACGCTTCAGGAGGGTTCTGGCGAAGACGCGCGTCGCGTACATGGCCGAGTGCGCTTCGCGAGCGTGAACGCCGTGGGGCAAGACGCAAGATCGACGTTCACCTCGTGCTGCCGCGGAGGCACGAGAGCGAACGCTTCAGGAGGGTTCTGGCGAAGACGCGCGTCGCGTACATGGCCGAGTGCGCTTCGCGAGCGTGAACGCCACGGGGCAGGACGCAAATCGACGTTCACCTCGTGTTTGCCGCGGAGGCTCGAGAGCGAACGCTCGAGGAGCGGCGAGAAGCTCGGCTCGCGTCGATCGATCGAGAGCTCAGCGGGTGGCTGCGCGCGGCCTACCGCGAGTACGACTCAGCGCTTCTTTTCTTCGAGCGCGGCGATCTTCTTCTCGAGCGTGTCGATGCGCTGAATGAGGGCGCCGATGTCGCGGCCCATCGCAGGCAGGTTGCCGACGAAGTTGTCGACGACGGCCTTCACGCGCTCGTCGATGCTCTTCTGAAAGTCCTGGAGGCCGCGCTGCGCGGTCTTGAGCAGGTCTTCTTTCTCTTTGGGCCCGGCTTCCGGCGCGGGCACCTGCTCGCCGTCGCGACCGAGGAGCTTGTCGAGGCGCTGCTCGGCCTCTTCGCGGATCGACGCGACGCGCGGCGAGACCTCGGACTTGAAGAAGTCAGAGAGCGTGTCGCCGGGCCGGCGAATGATCTCGCGCAGCACGTCGAGCGGCATCTGGCTCTTCTTCTTCTCTTCCTCGAAGACGATCTGCGCCAGCGTGACGGAGGTGAGATCTTCCTTCGTCCGGTTGTCGACGATCTTCACCTCGACGCCCTGCTTCACCATCTCGGCGATCTCGTCGAGCGTCACATACCGGCTCTCGACGGTGTCGTAGAGCTTGCGGTTCGTGTACCGCTTGATCACCTTCGGCTCTTTGGCAGCCGGCGATGTCGGTTGGGGCTCGCTCATGGACGGGATGACGCAGTGCGAAACGGCGATTAGCGCCTATACTCGCCGGCTTCAAGGCCGATGATCGTCAAGTGCGAGCAGTGCCAGACCCGGTTCAAGATCCCCGACGACAAGGTCACCGAGAAGGGGGTCAAGGTCCGGTGCACCAAGTGCCAGCACACCTTCCGCGTGAAGAAGGAAGGGGAGGCTGGCGCGCCGGCGCCTGTCGCCGCGCCCTCCGTCGACCCGTTCGCGAAGTTCGGCGCCGCCCCGCTGCCCGAGCCCAGCGAAGAGACGCGGCCCCACCTCTACTCCGACGGTGACCTCAAGCCGCTCAAGCCGTCGTTCGCAGCACAAGCCGATCTCCCGCCCGAGGCGTTCGAGTCTCCGACCCGGGTGAGGCCGATTCCCGCGCCTCCGCCGGGCCGCAAGCCGCTCACCGACCCGGCCCCCTTCGACTTCTCGTCGCTGAGCCCGGCGCCCGCTGCACCTGCTGCGCCGAGCGACCCGCAGCCTTTCGACTTCGGCTCGCTGGGGCCGCCTCCTGCAGCAGGTTCGGCCGACGTCACCCAGCGGGCCGCGATGCCCGGGCCTCCTGCGAAGTCGAGCTACGAGCCGCAGCCGTTCGACTTCAGCGCGCTGTCACCGGCGGCCGAAGCCCCGAAGAAGGCCGAACCCCCCGGGCGCCAGCGAGCGCCGCAGCCCGCGAAGCCGTCGGCCTTCGAGCCGCAGCCCTTCGACTTCAGCTCGCTGGGTGGCGAGGCTCCGCCCGAGAGGACGCAGCCGGCGGCCAAGGCCCACGCTCCGCCGCCGCCGTCGAACTTCGATCCACAGCCCTTCGACTTCTCGTCGCTCGACTCGAAGGGCGGCGGTGCACCACCGCCTCCACCGCCGCACCCGAAGGCGCCGCCAGCGCCCACGAGCTTCGAGCCCGAGCCGTTCGACTTCTCCTCGGCCGCGCCACCGGCGCCGCCTCCGCCCGCCGCGCGGCCGGCACCCGCGAAGCCGCCGCCGTCGGCGCCGAAGCCGGCACCGAAGGCCCCGCCGGCGATGCCGGACTTCGATCTCGGCCCCGCGATGGACCTGGGCCCGCCCCCTCCGGCCCCGCCGGCGAAGGCGAGGCCGCCCCGCGCCTCGCCCGCCGCCGCGACGCAGGTCGAGACGCCAAAGGTGCCCGAGCAGGGCGGAGGGCTCCTCGGTGACATCCCTCCGGACACGGGCTCGCTGTCGATCGACGTCGACGACGGGCTCGAGGCTTCGCCCGAGCAGCGCGGTTCGCTGTTCGACATGCCCGCCGTGCCCGAGCCGATGGAGAACCAGCTCTCGGCGCCTCCGCCGGAAGAGCAGGTGGCCGTCGCCAAGATCGCTCTGAAGAAGGTGAGCGCGGCGGACCTGGCGAAAGAGAAGAGCGGTGAGGCGAAGGAGTCGTCGTCGCGCCGGCCGAAGCGCAGCGTCGTGGCGATGGTGTGGAACGTGCTGAGCGGCGTCGTGCTGCTCGGCCTGCTCGCGGTGCTGATCACGGTCGTGCTGAACGAGGGCAAGGTCGACGCGGCGCTCTCGTGGTCGAAGCTGAAGGGTCTGTTCTCGAAGCCCCGCGAGCTGGTCGCCTTCGACATCTCGAACGGGTTGTACGACACACGCGTGGGGCGGCCGGTCTTCTACGTGCGCGGAGAGGTGAAGAACCGCGGGGCGCGGGCGGGGCGCGTGAAGGTGAAGGCCGAGATCCTCGACGGGGAAGATCTCGTGCGGTCGGCCGAAGGGTGGGTCGGTGCCACGCCGTCGCCTGAAGACCTCTACGCCGTTGCGACCGCCGATGATCTCGCGAAGCTCTCGATTCGGCTGGTGCCGAACGCGGCGAAGCTCGAGCCCGGGAGCGAAGGCCCGTTTCTCGTCGCGTTCTACGAGTACCCGCCCGACCTGAAGGACTTCCGCGTTCGCGTGACGGTGTCGACCGACGAAGGGACGACGGCCGCGCGGTGAGTCATGCCTTCGCAGGACGACGCTCGGCAGACCGCGCTGCACCTGAGCTCGCTGGCCGGAGGTGACGACGTGACGCGGCTCGCAGCGGCCCGAATGCTCTCTCGCCTCTCGCCGATCGACGCCACCGAGCTGCTGCACGAGCTCATCGGGCTCGTCTACGCGGGCTACGAGCCGGCGCGCGTCAGCCTCTCGGCCTTCACGCGGGCCCTCGACCGCGAGGCGTCGCAGATCCCTTACGCTCCGCAGCTGCGGCGCATCGCGCACCTGTCCGACCTGCGCGACGTCGAGACGCTCTTCGGAGGGGGCCCGCCTGCGCAGGAGTACGACGAAGACGCGGCGAAGCGCGCCGACGCGAAGCTCTTCACGCAGTCGCTCGGGCACCTGAAGACGCAGGCGCGCCTCACGCGCAACCCCGACCAGCTCGCGCGCCTCGCGGTCGCGTCGAACCCCGAGGTCGTGCGCAACGTGCTCATCAACCCGCGCCTCACCGAGGCGATCGTCGTACGCATCGCGGCCCGCCGCCCGGCGCGCCCCGAGCCGCTCGTCGAGATCTGGCGCTCGCCGCGGTGGTCGACGCGCCCCGCGGTGCGGCGGGCGCTCGCGTTCAACCCGTACCTGCCGCCCGAGGTCGGCACGAAGATCGTGCCCCTGCTGTCGCTCGCTGACCTGAAAGAGCTCTCGAGAGACAACGCGGTTCACCAGGCGCTCCGCGATCAGGCTCGGGCGCTTTTGGAAGCGTCGACCCGGTGAGCGCGACGCGCCTGTCGGAGTCGCCGCTGTGGCGGTGGAGCAGCCAGTTCTACGAGCGCGCCGCGACCGAGGCGTGGTCGAAGGGCACCGTGCCGTGGCGGCTGACGAACAGCGTGCGCGTGGCCGAGGCGTACGGGCGGCTCGTCAGCGCGTGGCGCACCGACCTCATCGCCGCGGGCCTCAAGGCGCGCGACGCGCCGGTCGAGGTGCTGGAGCTCGGCGGCGGGGCAGGGCGGCTGGCGTTTCACCTCGTGAGCTGGCTCGAGCACGCGAAGGTGCCCTTTCAGCTGACCTGGTCCGACGCGGCGGCCTCGAACGTCGCGGCGTTCAACGCACGCAGGTTCGTGCAGCAGCGCGCAGGGGCGGTCGAGGCCGTGAAGCTCGACGCCCTTCGCGAGCCGATGGGGCCGCCGCTGGCGCCCGACGTGGTGATCGGCTCATACCTGTTCGACACGCTGCCGCACGACGCCTTCGCGGTGCGAGGGCGACGCGTCGTCGAGCAGCACGTACGCGTCGAGCTGCCGCGCGGTGACGGGCCCGAGTGCGAGCGCGCCGAGCTCTACTGGAGCGACGCCGAGGGCGAGGTGCCCCCCTTCGTGCGCGGCTACGCGCCGCGCGTGGGCGAAGGCGTGTTCATGGTGCCCACCGGGGCGCTCGAGTGTCTCAAGCGCGTGACCGCGTGGACCCACGGCCGGTGCCTCGTGCTCATCGCCGACAAGGGCGAGCCCGACGTGCGCGCGGTGCAGGCCGGAGGCAGCCCGAAGCTGCAGCGGCACGGCGGCATCTCGGCGATGGTGAACTTCGACGCACTGCGGGCGTGGTGGGGCTGGCGGCCCTTCCTGCGGTCGGCCCACGCCGAGCCGGACCTCGGGTTCTACGCGCTCGCGCAGGGGCTCAAGGTGATGCCCGTCACGCGCGCGACGTGGAGCGCGACGCTCGGGGCCGAGAGTCTGCTGCACCGCCTGCGGGAGCTCGACTCGCTGCTCCAGTACCCGCAGCCCGTCGCGGCGCTGCTGCAGGCGCTGGCGGCGTGGCGGTTCGACCCCGACGTGTTCGTGCGCATGGCCGAGCCCTTGCGGGCCGCGAAGCCGACCGCCGAAGAGTGCGCGGCGCTCGTGGTGGCGATCGACCTGTGCTGGGAGCACCACTTCGAGATGGGCGGCGCGGTCGACGTCGCGTTCGAGATGGCGACCGTGCTGCACCGCATCGGGCAGCTGACGCGCGCGGCCGAGTTCTACGAGCGCTCGCTCTCTTCGCACGGCCGGCACGCGACGGTGTGCTTCAACCTGGGCCTGTGCCGGCTCGATCTCGGTGAGCGGGCAGAAGGCGCGGCGCTGCTGCGCGAGGTGCTGCAGCTTCAACCGGGCCACTCGGGAGCCGTGCGGGTGCTGGCGCAGCTGCTGGCGCCCTAAGACTTCTTCTTCTCTTCGACGATCTCGGCGTCGACGACGGTCGACCGCATGCTGACCGTCTTGGAGTCGATGAAGCCCTCGCCGTCTTTCGCCTTCTTGAACGAGTAGACGAACTTGCCGAGGGCGTTGCCGAGCTGGCTCATGCGCGACGCGGACAAGATGATGAGGATGACGGCGGCGATGAACAGGTACTCGGACTTCACGATCGTCATCTTGACCGTGGGGGCACCTTCCGGCAAGCGAACGGGCGATTGAAGATCCTGGCTCACCGCGGGGCGAGCGCCGACTTCCCCGAGAACACGCTCGAGGCCTTCGAGGGGGCGGTCGCGCAGCGGGCCGACGGCGTCGAGCTCGACGTCATGCGCTGCGCCTCGGGCGAGCTTGTGGTGTGCCACGACGAGCAGCTGCAGCGCCTCGCAGGGGTGCCGTGGTGGGTGCACGCGACGCCGTACTGGAAGCTGAAGAAGGCCGACGTGGGGGGCCCGCTCGGGTTCCCCGCGGCGCGCATTCCGCGCCTGGAAGAGGTGTTCGAGCTGCTGCCCGAGGCGCTGCTCGTGAACGTCGAGCTCAAGTGCGAGACCGCCGACGATCTCGGGCTCACCGAGGCGGTGGGGCGCTACATCGAAGCGCAGGGGCTGCGCGAGCGGGTGCTGGTGTCGAGCTTCAACCCGCTGTGCCTGATGCGCCTCGCGGCCGGCTTCCCGTCGATACGCCGGGGTCAGCTCATCGACCCCGACAAGAGCTGGCTGATGCAGGCGCTGTGGGCTCCGTTCACGGCGCGCGACTCGGTGCACCCGCACTTCAGCGCGTGCACGGCCGAGCGGGTTGCGCTGTGGCGCGCGAGGGGCCAGCAGGTCGCGGTGTGGACGGTCGACGACGCGCGCGAGGCGAAGCGGCTCGAGGGCCTCGGGGCAGACTACGTGATCACGAATCGGCCGGCCGAGCTCAGAGATCGACTCCGAGCATGAAGTTGCCGGCGAGCACCGAGGGGATCTTGCGCTCGCGGCCGGTCTCGTCGCGGAAGCTGCCGATGAGCGTGTACGAGAACTCGGCCCCGAGCATGAAGGGCGAGGCGATGAAGCGCAGCCCGCCGTAGAAGCGGTTGTGCGTGTTCGCCGAGGCCTGCACGTTGTTGAACACGTAGATGTCGCGGAACTGATCGTCGCGGGTCTCGGCCTGCGCGAGTGAGCGCGAGGGGTCGAAGTCGACGGGGTTCGAGCTGGCTCCGACGAACATGAGGTTCCACCCGGCGTACGGCGTCACGGTGACCATGCCGGCGAGCGCGAACTGCTTGCCGACGGCGACGTCGAGGCCGCCGGTGGTGACGTCGAAGTCGCGGCTGTTGATGAGCTTCGAGACGCGGCCGCCGACGGCGATGTCGGGCAGGTAGGTGAAGCCCTCGTTCACGGCCCACTTGAGCTCGACGGTGCCCATGAACATGCGGCTCTTCTCGAGCCAGCCGATGCGGCCACCGAGCTCGAACGAGTAGGGCAGGCCCTTGCGCACGTGCACCGAGGGGATGACGACGGGGCCCGAGATGCCGCCCTGGTAGCCGCTGGCGGCGCAGGGCGTCGAGGTGGGGCACGCCTTCGCCTGCTGCGTCGGGAAGGTGACGCCGCCGGCGCCCTCGGGGTCTTCCGAGATCTGCACCACGGAGGCCTCGATCGAGAACGCGAAGCCGGCGTGGCCGAGCGTCTCGGGCGGCATCAGGGTGGCCGAGGTCATCGCCGCGGCGAGCTGGCGCACGAAGACGCGGAAGTTGCCGTTGGCGGTGTCGCGGAAGTTGGTGCCGCCCGGGGTGCCGGCGCACGCGGGGCTGCTGAGCTCGCCGCAGACGGGGTTGCCGAGCTTGTAGAGGCGAAAGTCGTACGGGTCGGCGGCCGCGGCGGTCGCGACGACGAGCAGAACGAGCGCCAGGAACCTCGACCCTGCGGGTGACGACACGGCGGCTGACGCTAGCCGCGAGGCCCCAGGCGATCAATTTCTAAGTCCCCCGGCGCGCTGGAGCGCGAGCGGAGAATCAGGGCTTCGCCGTCGAGGACTCTTGCATCTTCTGCGCGACGGCCACCGGGCGGCGGCGAACGAGCACGGTCTTGCGGCCGAGGAACTCCTGGCTCTCGCGGGCGAAGACGGTGACGTAGTTGTTGCCCTCTTTCAAGGTGAAGTCGGTGGTGAACTTCATCTTGCCCTCTTCGGCGGGGTCGGCGGCGCGGAAGAAGACCTTCTGGTCGTTCACGAGCACGTAGGCGTCGAGCAGCACGGGGCTGTTGATGACGGCCGAGAGGGTGAAGCGGTCGCCGTCGGTGACGACGCCGCCAGCCTGCGGGTCGACGCTGAGCGAGATCTGTGGCGGCTCGCGCATGGCGACGTAGGCGATCTCTTTCGGAGCGGCGGCCTTCGCGCCCTTCGCGTCTTTCACGTCGGCGAGGCGAACGAAGGCGACGCGGTCTTGATCCCACTGAATGACCGAGACCTGCCCACCGCGCGCGACCTCGTTGAACACGCCGCCCTTCGGGAGCCGGGCGATCGGCTTGGCGTTGGGGTCGGCCGACGGCAAGAGGTCGGTCTTGTCGCCCAGCTTGACCGTGCCCTTCTTGACCTCGAAGGCGACGGGCGGGGCATCTTCGCCCGCCACGGGGATCTGGAGCTTCTCGGCCGTGTACTCTTCGAGGGGCTCGTCGATGACGGCCATGCGCAGGGGGAAGTCTTTGCCCTTCCAGCCGCGCTTCACCTGGAGGTTGAAGCGGGCGGTCTTCGTCTCACCGGGGGCGAGCTCGCCGAGCTTGAAGCGGCCCTTCTCGATGAAGATGTTCTGGTCGCCGGCATTCTTGATGGTGGCGAAGGTGTCTTGGGCCTTGCCGCTGCCGACGTTGGTGACGTCGAGGAGCAGCGTCAACGACTCGCCGCGCTGCACGAGGCCGTCGCCGTTGCAGCCGTCGCAGTTGTCGAGCACCTGGTAGTTGAAGGCGAACGACGGGCGCACGGCCTCGACGAACGACAGCTCGCCGGCGACGGTGTCTTCGAGCACGCGCTGGTCGTCTTGGAACTTCACGGTGACGCCGTCGCGGCGCGAGATGATGTCTTTGGGCATCTTGACCTGCACCGTCCAGCTCTTCTTCTCGCCGGGCTTCAGCGCTCCGAAGAGGAACTCGCGGCGGTCGAGCCAGCCGTTCTCGCTCTCGGTCCACGCGCGCAGGCGCTTGATGGTCTCGGCGCCCTTGTTCTCGGCGGTGACCTCGAGCGAGACGGTCTCACCTGCGGCGATCTTCTTGTCGGCGCCAGGCTTGAGCGAGCCGGCGAGCTGCGGGCTCTTCGCGCTGTCGCCCTTGCTCCAGTCGATGCCGAGCGCGCTGATGGCGGCAGCGATGCGCTCGTCTTCGGAGCGGGTGCGGTCTTGAACGAACGCCTTGCCGCCCTCGAGCATCTTGTCGCGGCGGGTGAAGGGCGCAGTGAGCACGTAGTCGCGGGCGAAGCTGACCTCGAAGTCTTCACGCACCTCGTCTTGCGACTCGGCGTCGAGCTGGTCGTCGAGCTCCTCGGGGGTCTCGTCGATGTCGGTCATCGGGTTCTTGCCCGGCTTCTTGCCCTTCGCGTCCTTGAGGGCGGCCTCCTTCTGCTTGTCCTCCTTCTTCTCGGCGGCCTCCTTCGCGACCTTCTCTTTCTCGGACTCCTTCAGGTACTTGAGCGACATCGACGGCTTCTCGCGGAGCACGAGGTCTTCGCGCTTCTTCACGGCCTGGGCGTTCGAGGGGTTCGAGAAGTGGTGCTCGAGGTCGGCCTCGCCCATGGTCTTGCGCGGGGCGAACAGATCGATGCGGTCTTTGGTGACGCGGGTGGGGATGAGCTCGATGTCGGGGACGATGCCGACCTCTTGAATCGAGATGTCGCCGGGGGTGAGGTACTTCGCGATGGTGAGCTTGAGCGCGCTCTCGTCGGGGAAGTCGTAGAGCACCTGCACGCTGCCCTTGCCGAACGTCTGGCGGCCGATGATGACCGAGCGGTTCAGGTTCTTGAGCGCGCCGGCGACGATCTCGCTGGCCGACGCCGAGCCGGCGTTGACGAGCACGGCGATGGGGTAGGCGTCGTCGCCCTCGTCGGCGTGGGCCTTCTTCTCTTCGCGCAGCTTGTCCGAGAGGCCGACGGTGGCGACGATGGTGCCGTCGCTCACGAACAGATCGGAGACCTGAATGGCCTGATCGAGCAGGCCGCCGGGGTTGCCGCGCAGGTCGAGCACGAGGCCGCGCATGCCGTTCGGCGAGCCCTTCTGGCGCGCTTCGCCGTCGAGCTCGGTGAGCGCCTGCTGCAGGTGGCGCGTGGTGTTGCCCTGAAAGTTCTTGAGGCGCACGTAGCCGACGTTCTGCGCGAGCAGCTTCGACTGCACCGACTCGATGTTGATGAGCGCGCGGGTGAGCGTCATCACCTGGGGCTTGTCCCAGCTCTTGCGCGCGATGGTGATGGTCACGCGGGAGTCGACGGGGCCGCGGAGCTTCGACACGGCCTCGTTGAGGTCCATGTTGACGGTCGATTCCTCGCCGATCTTGGTGATGTTGTCGTCCTTCTTGATGCCGGCGCGGAAGGCGGGCGTCTTGGGCAGCACCTTCACGACGGTGAGGTTGCCCTCTTTCATCTGAATGACGAAGCCGAGGCCGCCGAACTCGCCCTTGGTCGTGAGCTTCATCTCACGGTACATCTCGGGCTTGAGCAGCACGCTGTGGGGGTCGAGCGTCTGCAGCATGCCGTTGATGGCGGCGTACTCGATGTCGCGGGTGTCTTCGACGGGGCGCATGTTGCGCGAGATGAAGTCGAAGACGTCGCGGAGCGTGAAGCTCATCTTCCAGAGCGAGTCGACGTGGCTGATGTCGAACTCCTTGAGCTTGCCGTTGACGTTGAGCTTGAGCTTGCCGGAGTCGGCGTTGCCGTCGACCATGACGTCGGGCACCTGCTTCTCGACGAGCTCGAGCGCGGACACCATCATCTCTTTCGGCTTCACGCGCCGAGGGTCGACGTAGTTGTCCTTCACGTAGATGATGACCTTCGAGAAGACGCGCATCGCCGAGAGGTCGTGCTGCTGCTTGCCGACTTTCTCGTCGAGGTCGTCGCCGCCGCGCGAGGGGGCGGCCATCGCGTCGGAGATGGTCAGCGGGAGCGGGGCCCGGTCGGAGCCGACCAGCGCCCAGGCGACCAGCAACGCGGTGACGAGGAGTGCGCGCCTAAGGAAGTACATGTTGGTCTTTCGGGGAGATGTAACGAAGCCTAATCAGGGCAAACCGGCCCTTCAAGGAAGGTGGGGCTGCAACGCACGGAAGAGCAATGTTCCTCCCACGACGGCCACCGGCACCAGAAAGAAGTTGAGCACGGGCACCCAGAGCACGACATAGAGGGCGAGGCCGAAGCCCAGGCAGATCATCGGGCGTGCGCGCATCGCGGCGGTAACACGCTTGAACGGCATGAGGTGCCGGGCCATGGGCCCGCTCAGGTACTCGGCGGCGAGCCACCACGCGGCCCAGGTGGTGCTGGCGACGAAGTACACGACGCTGCCTGCGACGGGCACGAAGTGAAGCGGGAAGAGCACGACGAAGCCGAGCACGATGATCGAGACACGTGACGCCGTGTGAGCGACGGACGTTCCAATCGACTTCACGAATGTGGCGAACGAGAACTTCGGGGCCGTGAAGCCGCCGCAGCGCTCTTCGGTCGCCTCGGAGATCGGGTCCTGCAGCGGCGCGAGCGCGAGGTTCGGCACGGTGAGCGCGGCGATGACGACGAGCGTGAGGTAGACGACGAAGCTCAGGAAAACGCCGAGCGTGCCCTCGCCGGCGATCGCGTGCGCGATGCGCGTGGCCAGCGGCCAGACTCCAAGGAAGATGCCGATGAGCGTGACCGCGGTGACGGCGGCGGCGGCGAGGCCGAGGCCGAGGAGCTTGCCGCCGCGAAAGATGAGCTTCAGGCTGGTGAACGGCAGGCCGAGGCCCGTGAAGAAGTCGCTCAGGCCGCCGCTGAGGGAGGGAACGGGGCTGTCGCTGGGCATCGTCAGAGTAACGTTATAAGGGTGAAACGACTGCCGTCTGAGGGCATCTCACACCCTACGAAATGTCGCTGGATGCCACGCAGAGCGAGGGGCGCACCGTCACGACGGTCGATGAGCTCGTCGCGTACTTCAAGGCCGCAGAGAAGGGCGCCGGCAAGCGGCTGATCGGCCTCGAGCACGAGAAGCTGGTGTACCCGAAGGGGTCGGCGACTCCGGTGGCGTATGCGGGCGGCATCGAGAAGGTGCTCGCGGGCTTCTCGAGGTTCGGCTGGAAGGAGCACCGCGAGGCGCCGGGTTTGCCGGTCATCGCGATGACGAAGGGCAGCGCGACGCTCTCGCTCGAGCCGGGCGGGCAGTTCGAGCTCTCGGGCAGCCCGCACGCGACCGCGAAGGCGGCGCAGGCCGAGAACGCGCAGCACGTCGTCGAGCTCAAGGCGGTGCTCGAGCCGCTGGGCCTGCGGGCGGTGGCGCTGGGCTACCGGCCGTTCGAGCGCGTGGCCGACATGCCGTGGATGCCGAAGACCCGGTATCGCGTGATGCGCGAGACGCTGGGCGAGCGCGGGAAGCTCGCGCACCACATGATGTTGATGACGGCCACGGGCCAGGTCTCGCTCGACTGGGGCGACGAGGCCGAGTGCGCCGAGATGATCTCGCTGGCGGCGCGGGCCTCGCCGCTGCTCGTCGCGCTGTATGCGAACAGCCCGCTGGCCGAGGGCCGGCCGACGGGGCTCCTGTCGTACCGCTCGTTCGTGTGGACGGACGTCGACAACGCGCGCTGCGGCTATCTGCCGGCGATGTTCGACGGGTCGTTCTCGTACCGGGCTTATGTCGAGTGGGCGCTCGACGCTCCGCTGCTCTTCCTGCGTCGCCGTGGCGAGTACCTCGGTCCGCGCGTGACGTTTCGGCAGCTCCTGAAAGATGGCTTCGAGGGGAAGCCGGCGCTCTACGACGACTGGGTCGATCACCTGTCGACGCTGTTCCCCGAGGTGCGAATCAAGCGCGTGATGGAGATTCGCTCGGCAGACTGTTGCAGCCCGGCGATGACTGGAGCGCTGGCGGCCCTGATGCGTGGGCTGCTCTACGACGCGGCGGCGCGAGACGAGCTGGGCAAGCTCTTGCCCCGACGCTCGTACGCCGAGCACCTGCGCGTTCACGAGCGGGCGCAGCGCGAGGGCCTGAAGGCGTTCGGCGGCGAAGCGCGCGACCTCGTCGAGATCGCCCGGCGCGGCCTGAAGCGGCTGGGCGACGACGACCCGTCACTGCTCGACGCGCTCGACGTGACCAAGAGCCCTGCCGAGGCGGCGCTCGCAGCGCCACGCGATGCGTCGTTGCTCGATCGCTTCGAGATCTGACAGCCTCGAGTCCAAGCCTCGAGTCCAAGCCTCGAGTCCAAGCCTCGAGTCCCGGCCTCATTCACCCGCGCCTTGCGCTCTTCCTTTCCCAGCTGTCGCCGCGGCGGGTAACCCGCTGGGGAGGGAACGCGCAACGCGTGAGGCCCGTCGGGAAGGGAGCGGCGGCTAGCGCGACCGCGTTCGGATCTCGCCGTCGCCGCAGGCGTACACCATGCCTTCGGGGTGGGCCTCGGGGTCGACGCCCTTCATCGCGCACGTGTTCTTGCCGCAGGTGACTGCCCAGTCGCCGTCGGTGCACGCTCCGGCGACGCAGCCGTCGTCGAGCGGAGGCACCGGCGCGCATCGCGTCGGCTTGCAGCTGGCGAACGTCGCGAGGCCCGCCTCGCGGGTGCCGAGCTGCTGCAGCAGCTGAACGGCCTGCTCGACGCTGCCGGCGCAGCGCACGTGGTTCTTGGGCGACCCGTTGATGCGATCGATCGCCTTCTGCTTGGGGATGTCCGTCTTCGGCTTGAAGTCGGTGACGACCACGTCGAGCGTCACGACGCACGCGCCGCCTTCGCCGCGCTTGATGACGACGTCGGTGCGGCCCTTCGCGTCGAGCATGAACATGCCCGTCCAGTCGACGATGGGCAGCGAGCCCGAGACCGGCGTGCACTTGCTGGCGGCGGCGACGAAGCACGCGCGATCGGCACAGGGAGCCGCCGCGAGCAGCGCTGCGACCGCGAGAACCACTCAGCCCTTGATGGCCGCTTCGAGCTTGCCGAAGTTGTACGAGTCGGGGCCGTAGCGGCCGAGAATCGTCTTCGACTTGTCGATGAGGAAGGGGCCGTGATTGCCGGCCTTGAGCGCGTACCCGGCGACCGGCTTGTCGACGACGAGCTCTTTGACGGCCTCGCCCTTCAGCACGCGCTTCACCTTGAGCTTCACCTTCTGCGCCGGAGCGCTGAGGCCGCGGCTGGTGGCTCCGGCGGTCTGCTTGTCGCGCACCGGCGGCTCGGGCGGCTTGGGCCCCGTCGAGATCACCTCGACGACCTCGGCATCGACCACCCAGACCGCGAGCGGCAGAACTTCGGAGAGTGGCTCGGGAGGCTTGGCCATTACGGGCTCGTATACATCAGGTTCTGGTACAGCTTGCAGAACGTCTTGATGTCGAGCTCGAAGATGCCGTCGTTTGCGCCGTTGCCCGCGGGCTCCGACTCACCCCACGGGTTGCGCAGCTTCACCATCTGCGTGCCGTCGCTCTTCGTGCTGTAGCCGATCACCGAGTACGAGTGGTCGGCGTAGACGCCGCTGTTCGTGTAGCGCGCCGACTCGGTCTCGCCGTACGTGCCCGCCGAGACCGGCGACTTCGCGTCGAGCGCCTTCTTCACCTGCGCGAACACGGCCGCCTCGTTGCCCTCGCGAACGCTCATCGAGGCGCGGCTGACGCCCATGATCTCCTGGAAGACGAGATCGGAGTTGCCGCCGTTGCCGATCGAGTCGTAGCTGCCCTTCCACTGCGCGTAGGCCTTCTCGAGCAGGGGGAACCAGAGCTCCATCGAGCGCTCGCCCTTGTCGCCGGCGCCCGAGCCGTAGAGCGGGCCGCCCCAGCTGCGCACGTAGAGGTCGCCGTCGATCTTCACCTTCACGTCGCGGAAGCTGCCGCCGTTGCGCCAGTCGCGCTCCTTGAACGTGACCGTGAACGTGCCGTCGCCGTTGTCTTCGATGGCGTCCTGCAGGGCCTGCGGGTTCTGGTACGCGATCGCGGCGATGGCCGAAGGGAAGTAGCAGTCGCCGATCTGGCCCTGCACGGGGTCTTGCAGCGAGACGCCGTCGCGGAACAGCGGGCCCGTGAACCGCTTGGTGCTGAAGCGCGGGTTGCCCTGGCTGTCGAGCTCGTCGTGGTGCAGCGCCGGGTCCTTGATGATGTCGGGCGTGCCGCTGCCGTCGGCGCCGGGCACCTGGAGCTTGCCGACCGCGACCGAGAAGTCGCCGTTGTTCGTGCCGTCGGTCGAGGCGACGCTGAAGGTGTCGCCGGCCTTGCCGTTCAGCTTCACGCCATCGGCGAAGGTGCCCTCGTCGTTCAGCGTGACGACGGTCTTCTCGCCGGTGCGCACGTTCGTGAACTGCAGCTTCGCGCCGGGCTCGCTGATCTGGCGGCTCGAGTTGATGTTGCTCACGTCGATCTGGCCGCCGCTCTCGGCGAGGCCGATGCGGAAGATGGCGACCTCGGCGTTGCGGCTGTCGGTGCCGAGCCCGCTCGCGCGCAGGGTGACCCAGTCGCCGACCGTGCCGTCGGCGTGGCGGGCCCGCATGCGGATGATGTCGCCCTCTTTGATCGTCTGGTCGCCGGCGAGCTTCGCGGCGGTGAACTTGCCGTCGGCGCCGGCGGTCGCGATGACCGTCGTGTCGTCGGTGTGCAGGCGCCCCGTCGGCGACGCGCTCAGGTTGATCGCCTCGATCTTGTCGCCCGGCTGCGCGAAGCCCGACAGGCCGTTCGCCTGATCGCCGACCACGCGGAGCTTGCCGTCGGTCGGCGGGGGCGGCGGCGGAGGTGCCTGCCGATCGAGCACCGCCTCGAAGAAGCTGCGCGCGGTGGCGTCGAGCTTCACCGTGCCCTGATCGAGGATCTTGACCAGGTCGGCCTTCTCGCCCGCCGACATGCCCCGCTTGATTGTGGCGAGCTGCTGGTCGCGGCTCATCGTGCCGAGCTTCGTCAGCGCCGACGAGGCCGACAGGCCCGAGCGGTCGGCGACCTCGGCGAGCATCTTCAGCGCCTGCGCGTCGTCGATCTTCGCGTTGCTGGTTTCGAGCGTCCGGTAGAGCTGCGAGAGGCGGCGGTCAGCGAGGGTCAAGGGCATTGGCGTTCTCGTTTGTTGAGAAAAATGTAGTCCAGACAGGCGGTTGCGCCGCCAGCCTTCATTTGCCTACATCATCGCCACAAGATGGAATGGAGTTGCTTTGGTGGCCGATCAGGGCCGGCCGAACAGCTTCTTCAGGCCTGAGAGCAGGCCCTTGCGGCCCGCCTCTTCTTCACCGGGCAGCGGGGCGGCGGCGAGAATCGCCGCGCGGATCTCGTCGCTCGCGTCGGCGGTCGAGAAGGTGATGCGGGCCTTGCCGCCGGGGCCGGCGGCGCTGAGATCGAGCCGCCCATCGGAGCTCACCGAGAACCGCACCGAGAGATCGCCGGCCTTCTCGGGCACGACGTGGAGCGCGCCGAGGTACTCGTTGTCTTCGGCGCGGCTCGCGGTGCCTTGGAAGATCGCGAGCTGCACGGGCGCGTCGGCGGCGACGGGCAGCTCGAGCGTCTTGTCGGCGGGCAGCCGGGTGTTTCGCTCGAGCACGCGTCGAAAGCCGCCGCCCTTCACGGCCACGCCGATCGGCGCCGAGAGCACCTCTGAGAGGGTCACGCCCTGCTTGCCGCGCTCGCGCTGCACGAGCGAGTGGCCGAGCAGCGCGGCGCCGAGCGCGACGGCGCCCTGCGGGTCGACGTCGGTGCGTGCGCTCTTGCCGAGCAGCGCCTCGAGGCGCTTCTTCACGAGCGGGGCGCGGCTCTGGCCGCCGACGAGCAGCACCTCGTCGACGCTGGTCGCCTGAATGCGCGCGGTCTCGAGCACGACCTTCGTGATCTCGCAGGTGCGCTCGACGAGATCGGTGGTGAGCTGCTCGAGCCAGGCGCGCGCCACGTCGCCCTCGAGATCGACCGGCTTGCCGCCTGCGTCGGTCGCCACGAAGCGCAGCGAGACGCGAGCGCTCTCGGCGTCGCTGAGCGAGATCTTCGCGGCCTCGGCAGCGTCGCGCACGCGCTGCAGCGACGCGCGGCTGGCGAGCACGGCGTCGCGCGAAGACGGCGGCAGCTTGTCGACGAGCGCGTCGGCGAGGCGCTGATCGAAGTCGACGCCTCCGAGGAAGTTGTCGCCGCCGGTGCTCACGACCTCGAGGTCGTCGCCGGTCATCTCGACGACGCTCGCGTCGAAGGTGCCTCCGCCGAGGTCGTAGACGAGCAGGCGCTTGCGCGCGAGGCCCCGCCCGTAGCCGAACGCGAGCGCGACGGCCGAGGGCTCGTTCAAGATGCGCAACACATCGAGCCCCGCGCGCTTGCCGGCGTCGAGCATCGCGGCGCGCTGGTGGTCGGTGTACCAGGCCGGCACGCAGAGCACGGCGCGCGTCACCTCGCGGCCGAGCAGCTCGCTGGTGGCGCCTTTGAGCTCTTTGAGCAGCAGCGCGGCGAGCTCGGGCGCCGACCACGTGCGGCCGGCGAGCTCGACTCCGGCGTCGCCCTCGGGGTCGGCGGCGAGCGTGAAGGCGCAGCGGCTGCCGAGCTCGCGGATCTGCTTCGAGCGGGCGCGGCGGCCCATCACGCGCTTGAAGCCCGCGGCGGCGTTCTGCGGCGAGCTGACGAGCAGGCCCTTCGCGGCGTGACCGACGACGGGCTCACCGCCTCCGTTCAGCGCGACGACGGTGGGGAGCACGTACTGGTTGGTGCCGACCGGAACGAGGCGGGGCGCTCCGTCGAAGAAGACGGCGGCGCGGCACGTCGTGGTGCCGAGGTCGATGCCCATCACGACGTCGTCGGCGAGCGAGAGCGGCTTCTTGGCGGGCGCGGCCGGAGGAGGCGGCGGCGCGGAGGCCTTCGGCGCGGGCGGCGGCAGCGGCTCGGACGGCGGCGCTGCGACGGGCTCGGCCGCGGCGGGCGGCACGCCGTCGCGGGCGGCGCAGACGCGATCGATGAGGGCCTTGGTGCGGGGCTCCAAGCGCACGAAGCGCACGACCATGCCCGAGCGGCCGGCGGCCTCGTCCTGGCGGACGGTCTGCACGACGCCCTCTCCGCGCATCAGGCGATCGCCGTTCGCGAGCACGAGCTCGAAGCTGATCTCGGTGCCCTCGGGCTTGGGGCCGCGGGTCGCGATGAAGATGCCCCCGCGCTCGACGTTGGCTCCGTAGCGCTCGATGAACTCGCTCTCCGTCGCGAACGGGAGCCGGATGCGCAGGGGGACCTTCATCTACTGCAGCTCCAGCTTGGCTCCGTCGGCGGTGACGAAGGTGAGGCCCTTGTCGAGGGCGTCGGCAGGCACCTCGAACCAGGCGGTCAGGGCGGTGTCGCCGTGAACCGTGGCCTTCGCGGGCCTCTTGCCGGCGGCCTGCGCGTCGCGGGCGTGGGGGAACTGCTTGCCGTCGCGCTCGAGGTGCGCGGTGGTCAGATCGATCTCGGTGGGCTCGCCGCTGGTCGCGCTGAAGGTGACCATCACGAACCAGTCGTCGGTGGTGACGGTGATGCCCTGGCCGACCGAGTGCATGGCCTCGAGGGCGGTGAGGCGCAGGGTGGCCTTGCCGGCCTGGAGCAGGGCGCTGGCGGGGAGTGCGAGCTGTCGCTTCTGGGTGCCCTTGGCGGCGAACTCGGCGAGCGGGTTGACCTGCTCGTCTCTGGGCAGTGGCTCGACGGCAGTGGGCGGCACGGTCGGGCCGTCTTTGGCCTCGCGGTCTTTCTCGGCCTTGAGCTTGGCGAGCAGGCGCTCGTCGCCGGGCGGCCTGTCGGACTTGTCGGGGCAGCCGAGGAGGACGACGGCGCAGAGGAGGGGACCGGCGAAAAAAGGGGACAGGCTACTTTTCCGACCGGCCAGAGAAGCCACCGCCGCTGCGGGCAATCGGAAAAGTAGCCTGTCCCCTTTTTGGGCCTGGCCGCTCTTCTTCACACCTTCACCAGCTCGTAGAGGCGCGCCAGCGCCTGGGGAACCTTGGTCGCGTCGGGGATGCCGAGCTGGGCCATGTCGGGCTTGCCGCCGCCCGAGCCGCCGACGTCGGCCGCGATCGCCTTCACGAGGTCGCCGGCCTTGAGGCCTCTCTCGACGAGATCCTTGGTGGCCGCGATGAGCACGAGCGCCTTGCCGTCGGCGTTGACGCCGCCGAGCCCGATGACGCCCGACTTGATCTGGTCGCGCAGCCGGTCGGCCATCTTGCGCATCAGCCCGGCGTCGGCGCTGTCCATCTGCTGGGTCAGCACCTTGATGCCGTTCACCTCGCGCACGGTCTCGCCGTTGCCCTTGGCGCTCGTGCCCTTGAGCTGAAGCTCCTCGAGCTTCTTCTCGAGCTCCTTGATGCGCTTCTGCGAGGCCTCGATGCGCTTGCCGAGCTCGGCGCGCGGAGCCTTCAGCGCGGCGGCGGCGCCGTCGAGATCGCGCTGCAGCTCGCGCACGTACTGGAGCGCTCCGACGCCGGTGAGCGCGGTGATGCGGCGAACGCCGCTGGCGATCGACGAGTCGCTCGTGATCTTGAGCAGCCCGATGTCGCCGCTCGCCTTCACGTGGGTGCCGCCGCACAGCTCGGTCGACTCGGGGTGCACCGTGACGACGCGCACCTGCTCGCCGTACTTCTCTCCGAAGAGCATGACGGCGCCGCTCTTGCGAGCCTCGTCGATCTTCATGAGCTTCGTCTCGGCGCCCTTGTTCTCGCGGATCCACCCGTTGACGAGGTCTTCGATCTGGTCGAGCTGCTCGGGCGTGGGCTGCTTGAAGCACGAGTAGTCGAAGCGCAGGTGGTCGGGGCTGACCACCGAGCCCTTCTGCTTCACCTCTTCACCCAGCACGACGCGCAGCGCCTTGTGCAACAGGTGCGTGGCCGAGTGGTTCGCGCGGATCATGTCGCGCCGCGCGCCATCGACCTGCAGCGTCACCTTGTCGCCGACCTTGAACCCGCCCTTCTCGAGACGGTGAATGATGACGCCGCCCTCTTTCTTCGTGTCGGCGACGCGCTGGCCGTTCGCGGTGCCGGTGTCGCCGACCTGGCCGCCCGACTCGCCGTAGAACGGAGTCTGGTCGACCGCGAAGTCCGACCCGTCGACCGCGATGACCGTGCCGCTGCTGCTGAGCGTCTCGTAGCCCAGGAACTTCGTCTCGGGCTGCTTGAGCCAGAGCTCGCTCAGCGCGGTATCACTGTTGAGCATCTGCTGCTCGCGCGAGGCCGGTATCTTGGGCTCCTCGGCGTCGAAGCCGTTCTGCTGACAGATGATGCGTGTGAGGTCCGGAGGGACGCCATACGTGTCGTGCAGGCGCCAGACGACTTCGCCCGCAAGCACCTTCTGCTTCGCGGCCTTCATCTTCTCGATCTCGCCCATGATCAACTTCAGCCCGTTCTCGAGCGTGCGGCGGAACGCTCCCTCCTCGTGACGCGTGGCCTCAAGGATGAACTTCTGGTTGTCGCGCAGTTCCGGGTAGGCGTGCGACATGAGCTCGATCACGGCAGACACCGTGTCGTGCATGAACGGCTCACGCATGCCGAGCATCTGGTGACCGTGGTAGATGGCGCGCCGCATGATGCGCCGCAGCACGTAGCCGCGGCCCTCGTTCGAGGGCATGACGCCGTCGCCGATGAGAAACGCGGCCGCGCGCGAGTGGTCGGCGATGACGCGGGACGACGCGTTCACCGGCTTGCCGCTCAAGGCCTGCACCTTCTGCAAGAGCGGCGTGAACAGGTCGGTGTCGTAGTTCGACTGCTTGCCCTGCACGGCGCAGCACACGCGCTCGAGGCCGGCGCCGGTGTCGATCGAGGGCTTGGGCAGCGGCACGAGCTTGCCGCCGGCCTCCTTGCGCTCGAACTGCATGAACACGAGGTTCCAGATCTCGACCCAGTTGTCGCTCTCGCCGACCTTGTCCTTCGGGTCGGGGGTGGGGCCCGGCATGTAGAAGTAGATCTCGCTGCAGGGGCCGCAGGCGCCGGTGTCGCCCATCGCCCAGAAGTTGTCCTTGAGGCCGAGGCGGAAGATGCGGTCTTTGGGCACGCCGGCCTTGACCCACAGCTCGGCGGCCTCGTCGTCGGCGGGGATGCCGTCTTCGCCCTTGAACACGGTGACGGCGAGGCGGTTCGGGTCGAGGCCGAAGCCCTTCGTGACGAGCTCCCAGCCCCACTTCACGGCGTCGGCCTTGAAGTAGTCGCCGAACGAGAAGTTGCCGAGCATCTCGAAGAAGGTGTGGTGCCGGGCGGTGAAGCCCACGTTGTCGAGATCGTTGTGTTTACCGCCGGCGCGAACGCACTTCTGCGACGTCGTGGCGCGCGAGTAGTCGCGGGTCTCGCGGCCGGTAAAGACGTCTTTGAATTGCACCATGCCGGCGTTCGTGAACAGCAAGGTCGGGTCGTTGGCCGGCACGAGGCTCGATGAACCGACGCGCTTGTGGCCCCGCTCCGCGAAGAACGACAGGAACCGCTCGCGAATCTGGTCAGCCGACAGCACGGAAGACATGGTGAGGGGTTATGCCACGATCACGTTCATTTCAATGCCAGCCTGACGGGGTATCATCCGCGCGTCTTGCGGCCGGGCGCTCTCGTTCTCGCGTTGCTTCTGGCAGCAACCGCGTACGGCGAAGACGCGAGAGTCTCGTTCCTCAAGAAGCAGCTGCAAGGCGCGAAGGATGCGCGTCTTCGCGCGCAGACGTGCACGCTGCTGGGCAAGACGGGCTCGCTCGACGCGACGACGCCGCTGTGCGCGTGCATCAAAGACCCCGAGGGCATCGTGCGCAGCGCGGGCGCCGCGGGGCTCGCCGAGCTCGCGTCGCCGGAAGCGGTCGCGTGCCTGAAGGCCGCCGAGAACGATCGCGACCCGAACGTGCGCAAGGCGATCGAGCGCGCGCTCGACACCGGGCAGGTCGCTCCGACGGGCGGGCTGTACGTGGCGATCGAGGTGAACGACAAGGTCGGGTCGCTGCCGGCCGACGTGTTGAGTCTCGCGCACGATCTGCTGAAGGCGCAGATGACGTCGCTGGGGGCCGCGATCGCGCCGCAGGGCGAGACGAAGGCTCAGGCGCAGGCGGCGATCAAGGCCGGGAAGATGAAGGGCTACCTCTTGCGCTCGAACCTGCTCCCGAACGGAGCGACGGGCCTCAAGCTCGAGATCTTGATCATGACGTACCCGGACCAGGCGCTGCAGGGCACCTGGAACGTGAAGGCAGCGGGCGGCAAGCCCGAGGCGCAGCTGAAGGCGATGGTGCCGAAGGTCGTGAACGACGCTGCGTATGACCTCGAGTGGAAGTGAAGGGAAGACGGAGAAACGCATGGCACAACCCAACGAGCCGAGATCAGCCGGGAGCAGCAGGGCGGACAGGAGGTTCAAGAACTTCCTCCTCGACGCCCGCTTCCAGCTCAAGTTCGCCGGCTACATCGTCGTGCTCACCTTGATCGTCGCCGGCATGCTCGGCGCCTTTCTCGGGTACACGACGACGACGCTGTTCAACCAGGCGCAGGTGGCGGTCGACGCGCAGAGCAAGGCGGCCGAGACGAGCAAGGAGCTCGGCACCTGCACCCTGAACAACGACCTGGCGAAGAACATGGACGACCCCGACTTCATGGCGCAGCTCCAGAAGAAGTCGGAGGACATCGACAGGAAGTACGAGGCCGACCGCCTCGAGACCGTCGAGAGACGCACACAGCTCGTGACGCAGCAGAAGGTCACGCTGCTCGCGCTCGTCGGCGGCCTGCTCATGTTCGTGGCCTTCATCGGCCTCGCGAGCATCGTCACCACCCACCGCATCGTCGGCCCGCTCTTCCGCGTGAAGCGCATGGCGAACGAGGTCTCGACCGGCAAGCTGAAGCCGCCGAGCTACGGCCTGCGGCCGGGCGACGAGCTCAAAGACGTCTTCGAGGCGTTCGCGTCGATGGTCACCTTCCTTCGAGCCAAGCACGAGGCCGACTTGAAGGCGCTGGTCGAAGGCATCGCGAGGTTGAAGGCGCAGGGCCACGACGTGACGGCGCTCGAGAAGCTCGCCGCCGAGATGCAGGCCCGCCTGGACATGTAGAAGGCACGCGTCGCCATGGGTTCGGCACCGTACGCCGGCGATGCGTGCCTCGAGGTCGAAGTGACGGTGCACTCGCAGCACTTCTCGACATCGACGAGCGCAGGCGGCGCGTCAGCTGCCCGGGAACAACAGCCCCTGCCCCGGTGTGTCGCGGCGCCGAGCCGGCTGAGCGCCCCCCAGCCCCATGCGCTTCAAGAAGTGGAAGATGCGCACGCGGGCCTGGGCCCAGGGCAGGGCCTCGACGCGGTAGCCCTCGAGCGCCTCGTACAGCTGAGCGCGGTAGGCCGCGTTGCCCGGGTCGGCGATGACGACGACGCCGCGATCGGTCGGCGAGCGCACGAGCCGGCCGACGCCCTGCCGCAGCTGCAGCAGCGCGCGCGGCAGCCGGTAGCGCATGAAGCCGCGGGCACGGAAGTCGCTCGCCGACGGCTTCACGCCCTCGCGCGGCGTGTCGGCCCCGAGCTGCTCTTCGCGCGCCTCGACGATGGGCCGGCCTTGCGGCTCGAGGGGCAGCTTGTCGATGAACACGCAGGCCACGCCGGGGCCCGGGATGTCGACGCCGTGCCAGAAGCTCTTCGTGCCGAGCAGCACCGTGCCGGCGTCTTGCTCCTGGCGCGCGGCCATCAGCCGCGCCGAGCCCTTCGACTGCCGCATGACCTCGATGCCCATCGGCTCGAGCGTCTCGCGCACCTTCTGGTCGACGAGCTCGAGCCGCTTCGTCGAGGCGAACAGCCCGAGCACCCGGCCGCAGAGGAACCCGGCGAGGCCGCCGATGCGCGTCGCGGCCCACTCGACGAACGCGTCGCTCGACGGGTCGGGAGCGTCCGTGACGAGCACGACGAGCGCCTGCTGCATGAGATCGAACGACCCTTGAACGCGAACCAACGGGGTCTGGTGCCCGCCGCGCGCGAGGCCCAGCCGCTGGAGCACGAACGGCGAGTCGGGGCCGGTCGAGAGCGTGGCCGACGTCAGCACGAGCGCGCGCTTCGGAGCCACGAGCTCCGAGTGAAAGAGGGGCGCCACGTCGATCGGCCGGGCCGCGAGCACCCACGCGGGCGCCCGGGCGCTCTCGTCGCGCGACGCCTTCGCGCCCGGCAGCAGCTCGCGCAGCGACAGCTCGTGGCAGCGGGCGTCGTCGGGTCGATCGGCGAGGTGCTCGACGAGCGCGGCGAGCTCGCGCACGCGCTCGACGGCGCCGGCGATCTCGCGCGCGAGGCCGGGGTCGTCGCTGTCGAGCGTCGGGGCGAGCTCGGCGAGGTTGCCCGAGAGCACGCGCTCGATGCCGTCGAGGGCGTCGCGCACGCGGTGCAGTGCGTCGCGCACCCGCACCCAGCCGCGGGTCGTGCGGAGCTCGGCGTCGATGCGGCGCTCGAAGGCGCCGGGCGGCGCGTCGGCGGGGGCGAGCGAGCACACGGCCTCGCCGAGGGTTCGGCCGTCGGCGGCGAGGCCGGCGGTGGCCTGCGTGAGCGAGGCGGCGAGCTCGTCAGAGAGGCGCTGGCGAAGCGAGGTGGCGAGGCCGCGGCGGCCGGCGAGCGCCTCGACGAGCTGCCCGACGGCGACGTCGGTGAGCTCTTCGCTGAAGGCGGTGGTGGCGGTGTCTTCGAGCTCGTGCGCCTCGTCGACGATGAGGTGGTCGATGGCGGGGTAGCGGGCGGGCCAGCGCAGCGCGAGCGCCTGGTTCACGACGAGCAGATCGGCGTCTTTCGCCTGGGCGACGGCCGAGTGGTAGAAGCAGCGCGCGTAGTGGGGGCAGCGGGCCTCGAGCGTGGTGGCCGCGGTCGAGCGCGACGCGGCGACGAGCTCGTCGAGCACCGGGTAGCGCTCGCGAAACCAGTGGCTGATGCGGTCGAGATCGCCGTCGGGGCTGCGCCGCAAGAAGGCCCGCAGGTAGGCGCGGGGCGCCCGCTCGTCGAGGCTCATGCCGGGCGTCACGTGGGTGATGTCGAGGGCGCGGCGGCGGCAGGCGTAGTTCTGCTGGCCCTTGAGCACGGCGTAGCCGAACGAGCCGCCCATCGCGCGGTGGAGCCGCGGCAGCTCTTTGTCGACGAGCTGATCCTGCAGCGTCTTCGTGTGCGGAGCGATGGCGACCCGGGCGCCGCTCTTCGCGGCGAACAGCGCCGCCGGCGCGAGGTAGCCGAGCGACTTGCCGATGCCGGTGGCGGCCTCGACCGCGAGCGTGCCGCCCTCCGACAGCGTCGCAGCGACGGCGCGCGCGAGCTGCAGCTGCCCGTGGCGAGGCTCGAACGCGCCGCCCTGCTCGAGAGCGCCGTTGGGCCCGAGCACTTCGTCGACCTCGCCGCTCGTGACGGTGAGGTCGCCGTTGCGGGCCGGGGCCTTCGCGCGGCGGCGCTCGGGCCGCGCGGGCAGAAAGGCCGAGGTCTCTTCGAGCTGGAGCTTCGCGGGCCGGCGCTTGACGAGCTCGTGGAGCTTCTCGAGCAGGCTGCGCATGGGCGAGGGCGCCTCGTCGAACGAGAGCTGCCCGGCGCTCTTGAGGTGAGACGCGTGGCCGAGCATCTCGAGCAGCTCGGTGAGATCGTCCTGGCGGGCCTCGTCGAGGCAGCGCTGCAGGCCGAAGCCGAGCGCGTGGAAGGTGTCTTCGGCGTCTTCGAGCGCGCGGTGCTGAGCGCCGTTGCCGAGGCCGGCCCAGCGGACCATGGCCTCGAGCGAGTGGCTGGGCAGCTCGGGGTAGAGGTAGTGGTACAGCTCGCACGAGTCGAGCACGGGGGCGCCGAGCTCTTCGAGCAGGCCGTCCATGAAGGCGCGCTCGAAGGCGGCGTTGTGGGCCACGATCGTCCACCCCTTCAGCAGGGCGGCGAGGTCGGCGCGGAACTCGCCGTACGAGGGCTGGGTGGCGAGCAGGGCGTCATCGAGGCCGGTGAGGCGCTTGATGATGACGGGCAGGGGGCGCGAGGGGCGAAGCAGCTGGCCGACGCGCTCGACGATCTCGCCGCGCTCGACGAAGACGACGCCGACCTCGATGACCTGGTCGCACGACGGGTCGAGCCCGGTCGTCTCGAGGTCGATGAACGCGTGATGGTGCAGCAGGGGAGCCAGCAACGACACGGCATCAGACCTTAACGAGGGGGTCCGACAATCGCTCAGGGCCGATAAATCGGCTCGGGCGGTTCATGTGGGGTTTCCTTAGGTTGCAGGCAGTCGGGTAACATCTGGGACGTCTTTTGGGCGCTTGCCCTCTGCACTTGTGAAGGGTGACCGACGAATGAACTGGACCGCTGAATGAACTGGACAGCCTGGGCGGTGGAGAAGGGCGACGGCGAGACGCGCGACGCGCACGTGCTCATCACGGCCGAGACTTCGGGCGACGAGCCCCGCGCTCCGGTCATGGTGAACATGGTGCTCGACCGCAGCGGCTCGATGAAGGGCGCTCCGCTCTCGGCGGCGGTCGAGGCGGCGCAGCAGTTCGTCGATCTGGCCGGCCCCGACGACTACCTCGGGCTGCTCTTGTTCGACGGCGTGGCCGAGCAGCGGGTGCCCGTCATCCCCATGGACTCGAAGGGCAAGCGCACGCTGTCGGACGCGCTCGCCGAGGTCGACACGGGTCGCGGCACCGCGCTGCACCACGCGGTCGAGCTCGGGGCGCGGGCGCTCCAGCGCGTGCTCGTCCCGGGGCGGCGGCCCCGGCTCTTGCTCTTGACCGACGGCGAGCCCTCGGTGGGCCCCGACACGCAAGACGCGTTCGACTCGCTGGGCCTGCGGCTGTCGCAAGAGGGGCTCTCGGTGCACGCGCTCGGGCTCGCGCGGCACTACGTCGCCGAGATCCTGTCGGCGCTGACGTTGCCTTCCGGTAACGCGTTCGAGCACGTCGACGGCCCCGAAGGCCTCGCCGAGGCGATGGGCGCCGTCGTCTCGCACCTGTTCGGCGAGGTCGCGCAGGGCGCCTCGGTGCGCGTGCAGCCCGAGGGGTTCGCGTCGCTGACGTCGCGGCACGCCTACCCGACGCGCGCCGAAGACGACGCGCTGGTCGTGACGTTGGGCGACATCTCGCGAGGGCTCGCGCGGCGGGTGCTCTTGACGGGGCGGCTGAAGGGCGGCGAGTGGGCGGCGACGGTGCACGCGAGCTTCAACGAGCGCGGCGACATGAAGCATCACAAGGTGCCGCTCGAGCGCGTCATGCCCGACTCGGCGCGGGGCAAGGTGATCCTCTCGCTCAACCACGAGCTCGATCTCGTGGCCTCCGAGACGGCCGCGTGGCTGTCGCTCGCGCGCAAAGACATGGCGCGCGCCGAGGCGCAGCTGAACGACGCCGAGGCCAACCTGCGGCAGCTCGTCGCGCTCTCGGCCGAGGGCGTGCCGGTGCGCAGGCACCTCGAGCGCCTGGGCGATCTGCGCGTGGCGATCGAGCGCGGCGAGGGCGACATTCCGCTCCTCATCCGGCGGGCGCAGTCGGCGCGCGCCGGCACCCACGTGAGTCAGGTCATCCCCCTCGCGGCGTTTCGCGGGCGGAAGTGAGCCTTCGCGGAGCGATCGCCGCCTTCCACGAGCGCGGCGAGTTCTCCGAAGAGCAGTACCGCACCCTGCGCAAGGCCCTCGCGGCCGGCTCGGGTCACTCGGACGGCCAGACGTTCGACGGCCTCGTAGGGCTGTTCTTCGAGCAGCACCTGATGAACGACCGGCGCCGCACCGAGCTCGTGCAGCTCGACGAAGACGCGCTGGAGCGCGCGATTCGCCACCGCTTTCGCCAGCTCGTCGCCGACGCGCACCCGCAGCACAAGCAGTACCACGCGCTCGCGGCGCACGTGCGCGACGCGCTCGCGGGCCTGACGACCCAGCCCCCCGACGGAGCCGCCTGGCCGACGTCGATTCAATCGAGGGCGGGGTTCTCGCCCGTGTTCGTCGAGCAGGCCGTCGCCGCGCTGTGGAGCGACACGCGGAGGAAGCCCGCTCCGATCGAGGCGACGGCCGAGCTGCTGCGGCGCTACGTCGTCGAGGCTCCGCCGCGCGACGAGGTCACCGAGTCTCGCGAGTTCCCCGACGTGCTGCGCGCACGCCTCGATGCCCAGCGGCTCGCGCGCGGCATTCTGAACGTCTTCTCGGCCGACGAGCGTGACCTGCTGCGCGCCGTCATCGACGGGCAGAGCGTCGACGACTGGGCGCAGGTGCGCGGCACGTCGCGGTCGAGCGCCTACCGGCTGTACGCGAGGCTCAAGACCCTGTGCGAGCTCGAGCTCAAAGACCGCACGCACCGCACCCAGCTCGAGGCGATCGACGTGATGCGCGCGACCTTGAAGCCCCCGCCCTGACTCACATCACCGCGGTGCCCGAGGGCGGCGGAGGCGGGGGCGGCGGCTGCGGGTCGCCGCTCGGCTGCAGGTCGCCCGGCATCGTGTCGATCTCCATCGCGGCGTGGCGCTTCAAGATGGCGCCCACGATGATGTTCGCGACGCCGACGGCCACGGCTCCGAGGCCCGCGGCGATCAAGAACGTGCTGTCGACCCCGAGGATGTTCGCGTTGCCGTACGACGTGCCCGACAGCGCGTGCAGGTAGAAGCTCATCAGGCTCGAGAGCGTCGTGACGCCGCCGACCGCCGTGGTGACGATGCCGCCGACGAGCATCGCGGTGCCGCCGCCGCGCAGGCCGGTCGAGGGCGGCGTCACCTTCACGATCACCGAGTCGCCGTGGCTCGTGAGGTCGACGGTGCGCGGCTCTTCGTCGCCGACGCGCAGCACGTAGTCGAGGCGGGGGTCGACGTCGACGTCGAGATCGCAGCTGCCGCGGCACAGCCGGTCGGCGTCGACGGCGACGGCGGCGTAGCCCCGGTAGTAGCCCGCTCGAACGGCGTTCACGCGCACGAGCTCGACGTCTCGCGTCTCGGCGTCGACGAAGACGTGCACCCGGCGCGGCGAGTGGCCGTCGGTCAGCGTGTAGCGGTGGGCGTTGGGAATCGCGGCGAGCGTGAGCGACAGGAGCAGGGCGTTCATACGCCCCGCTGGGTGGGCTCACGCGCCCGGGCTTTTGACCTCCCACTTCACGATGCCGTGAAGCGGGACGAACAGCTCTTCGCCTTCGGTGCCGAGCAGCACGTCGAACGGGCCGACGCCGCGCAGGGGCAGCTCGAGCCTCAGGCCGTTGCGGAGCAGGAAGCTCACCGGCTTGCCCAGGTGCTCGAGGAAGGGCCGCGGGTCAGAGACCGGGCGTCGCGCCGGCTGCCGCGCGACCGGCAGGGGCTTCTGGGCCAGCTTCGCGTCGCGCTCGAAGTGGGGGCCCTGCTTGTCCCACATGGACTTCTTGCAGAGCGCGACCACCTGCAGCTTCTCGAGCCGGCCGCTCTTCTCGAGCTGGAAGGCGACGGGCTCGACGGCGGTGATGGCGTCGACGACGGTGCGCTCGCCGAGCACGAGCGTGAGCTCGGCCTTCGCGGTGACGAGGTCGCCGAGGAACTTCTCGATGACCGCGGGGTCGACCGACGTGCGCGCGACCTTGACCTCTTCCTTCTTCTTCACGCGGGCGCGGCGCTCGCGGAACTCTTCGACCGAGACGCCCGCCTGGTTGACGCCGAACGCTTCGGCGAGCTCGAGGCCGGGGGTCTTTTCCATCAGGGTGTAGGCCTGGTCGAAGCGCTTCGCCTCTTCGGCGTGCAGCTTCTTCCAGATGCGGCACTTCATCTTGCCTTCGAGCTCGCCCTTGGCGATGCGGGCGGGCACGCGCTCGCGCTTCGCGAGGGCGTTGATCTGCTCGGAGGTCGGGGGCGGGCCCGGCGGGCGGGCCGGCCGGGGGAAGCCACCGCCTGCGCGGCCGCGCGGCGGCCCCGAGCGATCACCGCCGCGGTCGAACGATGGGCGGTCGCTGAACGGCCTCGGCGCCGCGGCCGGTGCGGCAGAAGGGGCGCTGGCAGGGCGCGGAGCCGGGGCGACGGAAGGGGAGGCGGTAGGCGAGACGGTAGGCGAGACGGTAGGCGAGGCGGGGCGCGGCACCACCGGCCCGCGCGGGCTGACGGGGCGCGGGGTCGGCGAGATGACCGGGCGCGGCGCGGGAGCAGGCGCTCCGGCCGGGCGGCGGACGATCTCGACGGGCGGCTTCTTGGGACGATCGCTCACTTGAATGCCTCGGTGAGGTCGACCGCCCACCGATCTCCTTCTTTGACCATGCGCTGAGACTGGGTGGCGCCGCCATCGCCGATGGCGACCTCGACGACCGCGGTCTGCCCCTCTTCCTTCGCCACCTTCACGTCCCCTTGCGGGAGCGGTTTATACCCCGACGCGAAGAACATGAGCATCGGTTCGTCTTTCACCGAGCCCCCCGACGCCTCGGCCATGGTCTTGCTGCGCGCCTCGGCCGCTTTGCGCGTGTCGGCCGACAGTGCCTCCCACGCGACCTTGAGCTCGCCGCGCCGCACCGCAGACGAGAACGCCCGGTAGGCCTCATCCGGTTTGTCCCAACGGGGGCGGTTGCACCCCGCGAGCAGCAGGAGCGTGACGGTGACGAAGGCCTTCATCTTGCAGACCTCGCTTTAATCACGGCCGCATGAGGCGCGCCCGGAAAACGGGCTCGCCGGTGACCAGGTAGCGGCGCTCTCGCGTCGACGGCACCTCGTCGGGGAGGGCCGGGTGAAACGAGCCGACGCCGAGCGGGTTCACGAAGCCGGCCTTCTCGAGCGTCGAGAGCATCTCGTGAGCGCGAACTTCGACGTCGGTGCGGAGGTCGAAGCGGCCGCCGGGCGCGAGCAGGTTGAAGAGCAGCTGCGTGAACTCGGGCGTCAAGATCGCGCGCTTCTTGTGGGCGCGCTTCCACCACGGGTCGGGGAACTGCAGGTGCACGCACGCGAGCGAGCCGGCGACGAACAGGCGGGGCACCTCGGTGCGGGCGTCGGCCTCGATGACCTTGAGGTTGGTGAGGCCGTGCTTCTGTGCGCGGTGCGCGACCTCGCGCGCGTACTTCTTGCGCCACTCGAACGCGACGTAGCGCACGGTCGGGTTCTGCCGCGCGTACTCGACGGCGAAGCCGCCGGCGCCGCAGCCGATCTCGAGCTCGAGGGGGCCGCGGCTGCCGCCGAACGCCAGCACCCAGTCAGGAGGCGTCTTCAGCCCCACGAACTCGAGCCCCACCGGATCTGGACGCAACGGCACGCGCGACATCGCTGCGGAGCACTGCTATCAAAACCAGCCGCGACATGAAGGTCTTCTCTTCGCTCGACGCGGCAGCCGGCTCGAAGGAGCTCGACGGGGCGGCGATCTGCCTGGGCAACTTCGACGGCGTGCACCTGGGTCACCGGGCGCTCATCGACGAGGCGAAGCGCGCGGGGAAGGCGGCGGCGCTGACGTTCGCTCCGCACCCGGGCAAGGTGCTGCAGCCCGAGCTCGCTCCGCGGCTCATCACGCTCTTGCCGCGCAAGCTCGAGCTGCTCGAGCAGGCGGGGCTCTCGTGGGCGGTCGTGCAGCCGTTCTCGCTCGAGTACGCACGCACGACGGCGCCGGCGTTCGAGGCGGCGCTGCTCGAGGCGCTGAAGGTGAAGGCGATCGTCGTGGGCTACGACTTCACGTACGGCACGAAGCGCTCGGGCACGGTCGCGACGCTCGAGGCCGCGTGCGCGAAGGCGGGGGCGAAGCTGAAGGTGGTGCCGGCGGTGACGGTCGACGGCGTGGTGGTGTCGTCGAGCAAGGTGCGCGAGTACGTGCTCGAGGGGCGGGTGGCGGCGGCGCAGCGGCTGCTGGGGCGCTACTTCGATCTCGAGGGCACGGTGGTGCCGGGCGCGGGCCGCGGGCGCACGATCGGCTTTCCGACGGCGAACATCGACACGCAGAACGAGCTGCGGCCGGGTGCGGGCGTGTATGCCGTGCGGGTCACCGTGAAACGCGCCGAGGGAGCGGCGCAGCGGTACGGCGGCGCGGCGAACATCGGGGTGAAGCCGACGTTCGGTGGGGGCGAGGTCACCATCGAGGCGCACTTGTTCGACTTTCAGGGTGATCTCTACGGCAAGAAGCTGAGCGTCGAGTTCATCGACCGGCTGCGCGGCGAGCAGCGCTTCGGGTCGGTGTCCGAGCTGTCGGGGCAGATCGCGCGCGACATCGAAGCGGCACGAACGGCGCTCGCGCGCGCGGCAGCGTAGCGGGCGGCGAATCAACCGTTGACGCCCTGCAGTGCGGGCCCTTTAATCGGTTGAATGTCAGGTCGCCTTGGCGAGCTCCTCGTTCGCGAGAACCTCATCTCCGTTCAGCAGCTCAGGAAAGCGCAAGAAGAGCAGCAGAAGTCGGGTGCACGCATCGGCACCGCGCTCATCAAGACGGGCGCCATCGAGGAGTCGAAGCTCACCGACTTCTTGTCGAAGCAGTACGGGGTGCCGGCGATCAACCTGAAGGACTTCGACATCGACCCCGAGATCATCAAGCTCGTGCCGAAGGACGTGGCCGAGAAGCACCTGGTGATCCCGGTGAACCGCGCAGGCCCGTCGCTGATCGTGGCGATGTGCGACCCGTCGAACATCTACGCGGTCGACGATCTGAAGTTCCTCACCTCGTACAACATCGAGCCGGTGGTGGCCTCCGAGCCGTCGGTGCGCGAGGCGATCGAGCGGTACTACGCAGAGAAGGGCCCGTCGCTGGAAGAGATCGTCGGCGAGGTGAACGCGGACGACGTCGAGGTGTCGGTCGACGAAGACGACGCGAACCTCGACGAGGCGACGAAGGCGGCCGACGACGCGCCGGTCATCAAGCTCGTCAACCTCGTGCTGAAAGACGCGATCGGCAAGGGGGCGAGCGACATTCACGTCGAGCCGTACGAGAAAGACTTCCGCGTTCGGTTCCGCATCGACGGCGTGATGTACGAGGTGATGCGGCCGCCGATGAAGCTGCGCAACGCGATCACGTCGCGTCTCAAGATCATGGCGCAGCTCGACATCTCAGAGCGGCGCCTGCCCCAAGACGGCCGCATCAAGATCAAGATCGCGGGCGGCAAAGAGATGGACTTCCGCGTCAGCGTCTGCCCGACGCTGTTCGGCGAGAAGATCGTGATGCGTCTGCTCGACAAGTCGAACCTGCAGCTCGACATGACGAAGCTGGGCTTCGAGGCCGAGCCGCTCAAGTGGTTCAAAGAGGCGATCGATCGCCCGTACGGCATGGTGCTCGTGACGGGCCCGACGGGCTCGGGCAAGACGACGACGCTGTACTCGGCGCTCTCGGCGCTGAACGACGTCGGCTCGAACCTCTGCACGGCGGAAGACCCGGTCGAGTTCAACTTCGCCGGCATCAACCAGGTGCAGATGAAAGACGACATCGGCCTGAACTTCGCGTCGGCGCTGAGGTCGTTCCTCCGGCAGGACCCCGACATCATCATGATCGGCGAGATCCGCGACTTCGAGACGGCCGAGATCGGCGTGAAGGCGGCGCTCACGGGCCACCTCGTGCTCTCGACGCTGCACACGAACGACGCGCCGGGCACCATCAGCCGTCTCTTGAACATGGGCATCGAGCCCTTCCTCGTGACGGCGTCGCTGAACCTGATTCTGGCGCAGCGCCTCTGCCGCAAGCTCTGCAACACCTGCAAGAAGCCGGTGAAAGACTTCGAGCCGCAGGCGCTCATCGACGCGGGCGTGCCGGCCGACAAGATCGGCCAGTTCACGCTGTACGAGAAGAACGGCTGCCGCGAGTGCAATGACCGCGGGTATCGCGGCCGCGTCGCCGTGTACGAGGTCATGCCGTTCTGGGACGGGCTGAAGGAGCTCGTGATCAACGGCGCCTCGGCGGCCGAGCTGAAGCAAGAGGCGATTCGGCTCGGCATGCAGACGCTGCGCATGTCGGCGATCAACAAGGTGATGACCGGGGTGTCGACGCTTGAAGAAGCGGTGGGCAACACCGCGCCCGATCGGTTCTAGGCACGAGGCGACATGGCGAACCTGCATCAGCTGCTCAAGGCGATGGTCGAGAAGGGCGCGTCGGATCTTCACGTGACGACGGGCTCGCCCCCGCAGCTGCGCATCGACGGCGAGCTGGTGCCGCTGAAGACGGCGCCGCTGTCGCCGGTCGAGACGAAGCAGCTGTGCTACTCGATTCTCACCGACGCGCAGAAGCACAAGTTCGAAGAGGACAACGAGCTCGACCTCTCGTTCGGCGTGAAGGGGCTGTCGCGCTTCCGCTCGAACATCTTCATGCAGCGCGGCGCGGTGGCCGGCGCCTTCCGCACGATTCCGTTCAAGATCCTCACCTTCCAGGAGCTCGGCCTGCCGCAGGTGGTGTCGGACCTGTCGAAGAAGCCGCGCGGGCTGGTGCTGGTGACGGGGCCGACGGGCTCGGGCAAGTCGACGACGCTCGCGAGCATCATCGACAAGATCAACACCGAGCGTCACGAGCACATCATGACGATCGAGGACCCGATCGAGTACCTGCACCCGCACAAGAACTGCCTCGTGAACCAGCGCGAGGTCGGGGCCGACACGCGGTCGTTCAAGACGGCGCTCAAGTACATCTTGCGGCAAGACCCCGACGTCGTGCTGGTCGGCGAGATGCGCGACCTCGAGACGATCGAAGCGGCGCTGGTGATCGCCGAGACCGGTCACATCGCGTTCGCGACGCTGCACACGAACAGCGCGGTGCAGACCATCAACCGCATTCTCGACGTCTTCCCGCCGTACCAGCAGCCGCAGGTGCGCGCGCAGATGTCGTTCGTGCTCGAGGGCATCATGTCGCAGGCGCTGCTCGCGAAGGCGAGCGGAGCGGGCCGCGTGCTCGCGCTCGAGGTCATGATCCCGAACCCCGCCATTCGAAACCTGATCCGCGAAGACAAGGTGCACCAGATCTACTCGTCGATGCAGGTCGGCCAGGCGAAGTTCGGCATGCAGACGTTCAACCAGTCGCTCGCGTCGCTGCTGCAGCGGCGAATGATCTCGCAGGAAGAGGCCTTCGGCAGAACGTCGGATCCCGAGGAGCTCAAGAACATTCTCGCGAGCGGCGGCGGCACCGGGAACCTGCCGGGGCGCCCGACCATCGGCCAGCCCGCGAGGTAGGCCGAGGTAGGCGACTGGCCTCGGTCGCCCACTGGGATTTTCAGCGAGCCAGAGTACACTGCTCGAGGTTCCCCCTCTTTCGCAGAGCCCAAGATCCCTATGCCTCAAGTCGCCACGAAATCCGCTCCTCCTTCGGCAGTGACCCAGCCTGCCCAGCCGCGGGTGCAGTCGGCTCCGGCCGCGAAGAAGCGGGTGGGCCAGCTGTGGATCTGGGAGGCCAAGACCAAGCAGGGTGAGATCAAGAAGGGCGAGATGGAGGCGAACGACGCCGCCGCCGTCGACGCCCGCCTCAAGAGCCTGGGGCTCACGCCGAGCAAGGTCCGCCGCAAGACGATCTTCGACTCGGACATCGCGATCCCGGGCATCGGCGGGGCCACGCAGAAAGACCTGCTCATCTTCACGCGCCAGTTCGCGACGATGATCGACGCCGGTCTGCCGCTGGTTCAGTGTCTCGACATTCTCGGCTCGCAGACCGAGAACCCGTCGATGAAGAAGACGATCTTCGCGGTGAAGGCGAAGGTCGAGGCGGGCTCGACGTTCTCGGACGCGCTCAAAGATCACCCGAAGATCTTTGACGAGCTCTACGTGCAGCTCTGCGCCGCCGGCGAGGTCGGCGGCATCCTCGACACGATCTTGAACCGCCTCGCGGCCTACAAAGAGAAGGCCGAGAAGCTGAAGCGCAAGGTCAAGAGCGCGATGGTCTACCCGGCCGTCGTCATCTTGGTCGCGATCGGCGTGACCGCGATGCTGCTGCTCAAAGTGACGCCGGTGTTCAAGAAGATGTTCGGCGACTTCGGGTCTGCGCTGCCGGGGCCGACGCAGTTCGTCGTCGACCTCTCCGACTGGATGGTGGCGAACGGCATCTTCCTGCTCGTCGGCATCCTGGCGTTCGTCGGTCTGTCCACGGCGTTCTACCGGAACAAGACGGGCCGAGAGATCTTCGACAAGGTGATCTTGAAAGCGCCGCTCATCGGCGACCTGCTGCGCAAGGTGGCAGTCGCGCGCTTCACGCGTACGCTGGGCACGATGGTGAGCTCCGGCGTGCCGATTCTCGACGCGCTCGACGTCACCGCGAAGACCGCCGGCAACCGCACGATCGAGGCGGCCATCTATTACACGCGGCAGAAGATCTCCGAGGGCAAGAACATCGCGGGCCCGCTCTCTGAGACGAAGGTGTTCCCGTCGATGGTGGTGCAGATGATCGGCGTCGGTGAAGCGACCGGCGCGATGGATCAGATGCTCAACAAGATCGCCGATTTCTACGACGACGAGGCCGACGCGGCGGTGACCGCGCTGACGTCGCTCATCGAGCCGCTCTTGATGGTCTTCCTCGGCGGCGTGGTCGGCGGCTTCCTCATCGCGATGTACCTGCCCATCTTCTCGATCGCCGGTGCCGTCAAGTAGTGCCAAAGCGCCGGCCCCCGCGCCGGTGCCCGATCATCGAGAGCTGCGAACGAAGCTGACGTGGCTCGCGGCGTTCCGAGTCAGCGTCACCAGCCTGCTGCTCGTCTTCCTCGCGGTGAGGCGGACGCTCGCGCCTCCGTCGGACCCGACGACCGCAGACCAGCTCGCGTTCTCGCTCATCGCCGTCGTGTACGTGATGACGCTCGGCTACGCGGTGGCGCTGCGCCGCGGCCTCGCCGGCGCGCGCGCGGCGTACGTGCAGGTCTTCGGCGACGTCGTGCTGGCCTCGAGCGTGGTATTCCTCACCGGAGCTGGCGACTCGCCGTTCACGTTCACCTACTCGGTGGCGGTGGTCGCGGCCGCGATTCTGCTCTACCAGCGCGGCGCCTTGATCGCGGCGGCGACCTCTGCGGCGGCGTTCACGGTGGTGGTGATGCTGGTGCAGCTCAAGCTCGTCGAGCCGCCGCTCGAGGCGCACTCGCTGCCGCCGGGGCGGCTCGCGTTTACGCTGGCGAGCAACGCGATCGCGCAGGTGTCGATCGCGGTGCTGGCGGGGTACCTGTCGAGGCAGCTGGCGGCCGCGGGCGGGCAGGTAAAGGCCGGCCAGGCGCGCATCGAGCAGCTCGTCGACGTACAGAACCTGATCCTCGCGGCGATGCCGAGCGGCCTGCTGACGTGCGACGCGAACGGCCGGGTGACGTTCGTGAACGCGGCGGGCGAGGCGATCTTGGGGCGCATCAGCGGCGACTGGGGCTCGGACGTCGAGGAGCTGCTGCCGGGGCTGCGTGGCCTCAAGGCCGGCGTGAAGCGCTCCGAGCTGACGGTCGGCACGCCGGCGGGCGAGCGCGTCTTGGGGCTCACGGTGGCGCCGCTGGATCTCGCGGCCGGGTCGACGCTCGTCGTGTTTCAAGACCTGAGCGAGCTGCGGCACGCCGAGCAGCAGCTGCGCACGACCGATCACCTCGCCTCGCTCGGAAAGTTCTCGGCGCAGCTCGCGCACGAGATTCGCAACCCGCTGGCGTCGATGCGCGGAGCGGCGCAGATGCTCGGCAACGACGCGGCGGGCGACTCGCCGTCGGCGCGGCTCACGCGCATTCTGATGCGCGAGGCCGATCGGCTGAGCGAGCTGGTCGAAGACTTCCTCAAGTTCGCGAGGCCGCCGCCTCCGAAGCTCGAGCCGGTCGACCTGGGCAAGCTGCTCTCGGACACGGTCGAGATGCTGCAGGCAGACCCGCTCGCGCGCGGGGTCGAGCTCACGGTGAACGTGACGCCGGTGCTGGGCCAGGGCGACGCGAAGCAGCTGCAGCAGGTGATCATCAACCTGGTGCGCAACGCACTGGCGGCGGTGGGGCCGGGCGGCAAGGTGCGGGTGGCGGCAGCCGAGAAGGGCGGCCGGCCCGAGATTCGCGTGTGGGATTCGGCGGGCAAGATCCCCGCGTCGGACCTGACGCGCATCTTCGAGCCGTTCTACTCGACGCGTGCGGGCGGCACGGGGCTGGGGCTGTCGACGGCGCACACGATCGTGCGGGGCCACGGAGGCGAAATCTCGGTACGCTCCACGCCCGCCGAAGGTACGGAGTTCATCGTCGCGCTTCAGTCGGCGCCGGGAGCAGGAGCCGCTCGTGAAGATCTTGGTCGTCGATGACGAGCTGTCGATGCGCGAGTACCTCGAGCTGCTCGTGGCGAAGTGGGGCCATGAGGTCGCGCTCGCGGCCGGCGCGGAAGAGGCGATCGGCAAGCTCGACCGCGAGGCGCCGGATCTCGTCATCACCGACATGAAGCTGGGCAACGACAGCGGCCTGCGCGTGCTGAAGGCGGCGCGGCAGCAGCCGGCTCCGCCCGAGGTGATCATCATCACGGCGTTCGGGACTCCGGCGTCGGCGATCGAGGCGGTGCGCGAGGGCGCGTACGACTACATCACCAAGCCGTTCGACAACGAGGAGCTGAAGCTGCTCGCCGAGCGAGCGCTCGAGAAGCGGCAGATTCGGCTCGAGAACGCCGAGCTGCGGCGATCGATCGGCGGGCGGGTGGTGCGCGGCAAGAGCCGGGCGATGGCCGAGGTGTGGTCGGTCGTCGACAAGGTGGCGGCCTCGCCGCGGGCGACGGTGCTGATCACGGGCGAGAGCGGCACGGGCAAAGAGGTGGTGGCGCGGGCGATTCACACGCGCTCGCCGCGGGCGGGGCAGCCGTTCATCCCCATCAACTGCGGCGCGCTCGCCGAGGGCGTGCTCGAGAGCGAGCTGTTCGGTCACGTGAAGGGGGCGTTCACCGGAGCGGTGGCGGATCACACGGGCCTCTTGGTGTCGGCGGGGCAGGGCACGGTGTTCCTCGACGAGATCGGCGAGATCTCGGCGGCGCTGCAGGTGAAGCTGTTGCGCGTGCTGCAGGAGCGCATGGTGCGGCCCGTCGGCGGCACGAAGGAGCTGCCCGTCGAGGCGCGCATCATGGCGGCGACGAACAAGTCGCTCGAGGCCGAGGCGAAGGCGGGGCGGTTTCGTGAAGACCTCTACTACCGGCTGAACGTGATCACGGTCGAGGTGCCGCCGCTGAGGGCGCACGCCGAGGACATTCCCGACCTGACCACGGCGTTCCTGGCGTCGGCGGCGGGCGACCTCGGCCGGCCGGGCCTGCGGTTCACGCCCGAGGCGATCGAGGTGCTGACCCGCTACGCGTTCCCGGGCAACGTGCGGCAGCTGCAGAACATCGTCGAGCGGGCGGCGACGCTGGCCGATCGCGACGAGCTGGGCGTCGAGTCGCTGCCGGCGCCGGTGCGCGGGGTCGAAGAGAAGCCCGACGCCGCGACGCCGAGCATCGGCCCCGGCTTCGGGCTCGAGCGCCACCTCGACGAGATCGAGCGCGCGTACCTGCGCGAGGCGATCAAGAAGGC